>NC_015656.1:3875000-4599093 GCF_000177615.2 Candidatus Protofrankia datiscae
GAAACGTCGAGGGGATCAGGGGCGCCGGGGACGCCGAGAACGAGGTCGGCGCCGTTGAGGGAACCGTCGACGGCCAGCGCCCGGGCGAGCCGTCCCGGGCCCCGGGCCAGTTCCGCCCGGCGCAGGTGCGCACGGCCGCGCACGGCATCCGCCGCCCCCTCGACCACCTCACCCGCGCGCAGCAGAACAGCGGCCGCCGCGCCGGCCGGCCCGCACACGATGTTCACGCACCAGTGCATCCCGTACACGAAGTAGACGTACAGGTGCCCGGGTGGCCCGAACATCACCGCGCACCGCGGGGTCGGGCCGCGGAACGCGTGCGAGGCGGGATCGTCCCGGCCGCCGTAGGCCTCGACCTCGGTCAGCCGGACGACGACCCCGCCTCGGCACAGCCGGGCACCCAGCAGGTCGCGGGCGACATCCAGCGGCGGCCGCGCGTAGAACCGCCGGTCCGCGACGCTCAGATGCTCCCCGCCCACTCGCGGTCCCGGTGCAGGCGTTCGATGACCGCGGCCAACTGCTCGCGCACCCGGGCCGGCGCCGTCCCGCCCGGAGCCGAGCGGGCCTCCAACGCTCCCTGGACGGACAGCACCGAGCGCACGCCCGGGGTCAGCCGGGGGTTGATGGCCGCCAGCTGCTCGGCGCCGACGTCCTCGAGGCCGACGTCGTGCGCCACGCACCAGGCCACGAGCTGCCCGACCGCCTCGTGTGCCTCCCGGAAGGGCACCCCGCCGCGGACGAGGTGTTCGGCCACGTCCGTGGCCAGCGCGAACCCGTCCGGAGCGGCCTCGGCGAGGCGCTGGCGGCGCACCCGCATCGTGGCCACCGTCCCGGCGGTAGCCGGCAGCACCAGCAGGAGGGTGTCGACCGCGTCGAACACCGGCTCCTTGTCCTCCTGCAGGTCACGGTCGTAGGCCAGCGGAAGCCCCTTGAGCGTGGTGAGCAGCCCGGTGAGCGCCCCGATCAGGCGGCCGGACTTGCCCCGGGCGAGCTCGGCGACGTCCGGGTTCTTCTTCTGCGGCATGAGCGAGCTGCCGGTGGCGAAGGCGTCGTCCAGCTCGACCCAGCCGAACTCGCGGCTGGTCCACAGGACGATCTCCTCGCCGAGCCGGGACAGGTGCACGCCGATCAGCGCGGCCGCGAACAGGAACTCCGCGGCGAAGTCACGGTCGGAGACGGCGTCGATGGAGTTCTCGAACGCCGAGTCGAAACCCAGCTCGACGGCGACGCCGTGCGGATCCAGCGGCAGCGAGGAACCGGCCAGCGCCCCCGCCCCGAGGCTGGACACGGCGGCCCGGCGGTCCCAGTCCCGCAGCCGGTCGACGTCCCGGGCGAACGCGTGGACGTGCGCCAGCAGCTGGTGGGCGAACGAGATCGGCTGGGCGTGCTGGAGGTGGGTCATCCCGGGGGCGGGGGTGTCCACGTGCGCCGCCGCCTGGTCGACGATGGCCTGCTGGAGCTCGATCAGGCGGGCGGCCACCTGGCGGACGTGATCCCGCAGGTACATCCGCAGGTCGGTGGCGACCTGGTCGTTGCGGCTGCGCCCGGCCCGCAGCTTGCCCCCCAGCGCGCCGAGGCGTTCGAGCAGCCCCCGCTCCAGCGCGGTGTGCACGTCCTCGTCGTCCACGGTGGGGCGGAAGCTCCCGGTACGCACCGCCTCCGACAGGTCGTCGAGCGCGGCCAGGACGGCGGCGAGCTCGCCGTCGTCGAGCAGGCCGGCGCGGTGCAGCACCCGGGCGTGGGCGCCGGAGGCCCGCAGGTCGTAGGGGGCCAGCCGCCAGTCGAACTGGACGCTGACCGACAGCCGGGCCAGCGCCTGCGCCGGGCCGCCGGCGAAACGCCCACCCCACAACCTCGTAGGTGACGCCGACGAGGCGGGCTCCGCCGGCTCGGACGCGGCCGGCTCGGAGGCCGTCGGTGGCTGGGATGCCGACACGCTCACCGCGCCAGCCGCTGTTCCCGGGCGGCCCACACCTTGCTCGGCAGACCCCACAGGTCGATGAAGCCGCGGGCGTCGCGCTGGTCGAACTGGTCGCCGGCGTCGTAGGTCGCCAGCGCGTGGTCGTACAGGCTCGCCTCGCTGCGCCGTCCCACCACCTGGGCGACCCCGCCGGCGAGCCGGATCCGCACGTCGCCGCTGACCCGGACGCTGGCGTCATCGACGAACGCGTCCAGCGCGGCCCGCAACGGCGAGTACCACAGGCCGTCGTAGACCAGCTCGGCCCAGCGCTGGTCCACCCCGCGCTTGAACCGGGCGAGGTCACGCTCGAGGGTGAGGTCCTCCAGGTCACGGTGGGCGGTCAGCAGGGTGATCGCCGCCGGGCACTCGTATATCTCCCGGCTCTTGATCCCCACCAGCCGGTCCTCGATCAGGTCGATCCGCCCGACGCCCTGCGCGCCCGCGCGGGTGTTCAGCTCCGCGACCAGCTCCGGCAGCGGCAGGGCGCGGCCGTCGAGGGAGACCGGGAGGCCGTCGACGAAACCGATCGTCACCTCGTCCGGGTCCCGCGCGAGCGTCGGGTCGGCGGTGTAGACGAAGACGTCCTCCGGCGGCTGCGCCCACGGATCCTCGAGCACGCCGCACTCGGCGGTGCGTCCCCACAGGTTCTGGTCGATGGAGTAGGGGGAACGTGCCGTCACGTCGATGGGCAGGCCGCGTTCGTCGGCGAAGGCGATCGCCTTGTCCCGGGTCATCCCCGAGTCGCGTACCGGCGCCAGCACCTTCAGCTCCGGTGCCAGCGCCATCACGCCGACCTCGAAACGCACCTGGTCGTTGCCCTTGCCGGTACAGCCGTGGGCGATGGCCCCGGCGCCGAAGGTGCGCGCCGCCTCCACCAGGTGACGGACGATCACCGGCCGCGACAGTGACGAGATCAGCGGATAGCGGTCCATGTACAGGGCGTTCGCCCGGATGGCGGGGGCGACGAACGCGCGGGCGAACTCCTCCCGCGCGTCGACCACGACCGACTCCACCGCCCCGCAGGTCAGGGCACGCTGCCGGATCACCTCGAGATCCTCACCACCCTGACCGACGTCGACGGCCAGAGCCACGACCTCCGCACCGGTCTCCGCGCCGATCCACCCGATGGCCACGGACGTGTCCAGACCACCCGAATATGCCAGTACCACGCGGTCAGTCACCGCTGATCAACCTTTCCTCTCTGCGTTTCCGCGTTCCCGGGCTGTGGCCCGGGATGTGCCCCTGGGCTGTCGTGCCGTTGTGCCCGTCAGGCTTTGGTGTGCCTGTCAGGCGTTGTGCCCGGCCCCGGCAACGGCTGTCGCCAGGGCCCGTGTTTTCCGGGCCCGTACCTTTTTCCGGGCCCGTACCTGGAGCATCGGTGGGTGGTCCCCGTCCTGTTCTGGCCGGGAAAGCGCTTCGGTCGAGAAAATGGGTACGGAAACGGCTACCGCGACGACCGTCCGTCCCTCACCTTCATGCTTCGACGAAGCTCGATCACGGGTCATTGATCGATTGTGGAACGCATCCAAGCCGTCTGACCGACGCTCCCGCCGGTCAGGCGGCTGAAGAGTGGCTGGCCGTCGTGGCTGAACCTGTCGGGCCAACCGGTCGGCTAGCCGCCTGGGGCGGAGCCGGGGTCGACCAGGCCGACGAAGGAGTCGCGGGCGCGGCCCTCGGCTAGGCCGAGCAGCCGGGCGGCCAGCTCGGGCCCGGTGGGACCGTCACCGGCGGGGGGCGGGCTGCCGGCGGCCACCCGGGCCGACCGGCACACCACCAGCACCGTGTCGTCCCCGGCGATGGTGCCCATGACCTCCGGCAGCGACGCGCGGTCCAGGGCCGAGGCGAACAGCTGCGCGGCGCCCGGCGGGGTCCGCAGGACCAGCAGGTCACCGTTGGCCTCGGCCGAGACCAGCAGTTCCTCGCAGAGCCGGCCCAGCGGCAGCCGCACCGACTCGGCCGGCGCCAGGTTGACGTCGACGGCGTAGACGAGCCCGCCCTGTGGGCTGCGCACCTTGGTCGCGCCGAGATCCTCCAGGTCGCGTGACAGCGTCGCCTGCGTGACCTGGACGCCTTCGGCCGCCAGCAGCCGGGCCAGCTCCGTCTGCGAGCGCACCGGCTGCCGGGCGATCAGGGCCGCGAGCCTGACCTGGCGGGCGTGCTTGGTCAGCGGCGCGGCCGCGTGCCGCACCGTCGCGGGCGGCTGCGCGGCCACGGCGCTCTCGTGCCCCTGCGGCCCGGCCACCTGCGCGGCCGTGGCGGCTTTGGCCACCTGGGTGGTTGCGGTGGCTCTGCCCGCCCGAGTGGTCGCGGTGGCTCCGGCCGCCTGCGTGGTGGTCGCGGTGGCGTGACCCTGGCGGCCCGTCATGGCGTGGCCTGCCCGGTCAGCGCGGCGGGGAGCGGGTGCGCCGCCGCGTGACCCGGCCGGCCGGCGGCCCGGTCACGCTCGTCCAGCAGGGACGGATCCAGCAGGAACGACAGGAGCGCCTTCTGCGCGTGCAGCCGGTTCTCGGCCTGGTCGAAGACGACCGAGCGAGGGCCGTCGATCACGGAACCGGCGATCTCCAGATCGCGGTGTGCCGGCAGGCAGTGCATGACGATCACGTCGTCGTCGGCCGCCTCGACCGCCTTCTCGTCCAGCTGGTACCGCTGGAAGACCAGCGACCGGCTCTCGTCCTGGTCGTCCTGGCCCATCGACGCCCAGACATCGGTGTAGAGCACGTCCGCGCCGGCGGCGGCCAGCAGCGGGTCGTGGGTCACCACGATCTCCCCACCGGTGGTGGTGGCGATCTCGTTGGCCTGCCGGACCACCTGCTCGAACGGCTCGTACCCGGGCGGGGAGGCGACCCGCACCCGCATCCCGGCCAGCGCGCCGGCAAGGACCAGCGAGTGCGCGACGTTGTTCCCGTCCCCGAGATAGGCCAGGGTCAGCCCGGCCAGGGCGCCTTTCTTCTCCCGGATCGTCTGCAGGTCGGCGAGCGCCTGACACGGGTGGGCGTGGTCGGACAGCGCGTTGACCACCGGCACCGACGCGGCCGCGGCCAGCCGTTCCAACCGCTCCTGCGCGAACGTCCGTATGACGACCATGTCGACGTACCGGCTGAAGACGGCGGCCGTGTCCTCGATGGACTCGCCCCGGCCGAGCTGGGTGGTCGCCGCGTCCACCATCACCGGATGCCCGCCGAGCTCGGCCACGGCGACGTCGAAGGACAGCCTGGTCCGGGTGGAGGGCTTCTCGAACAGCAGCACCACCGACCGGCCGGCGAGCGGCCCGGGCCCGCCGCTGCCCGTACGGTCGCCCGTGCGGCGGGCCGCCTTCAGCCGGTCCGCCGCGTCCAGGATGGCGGCCTGTTCGGCCGAGGTCAGGTCGGTGTCGAGGAGGAAGTGCCGGATCGTCATGAGACGGCGTCCAGGGTGGACATGGTGGGGAGCGCCGGCGGGCGCGGGGCCATATCCCCGGCATGCCGCTTCGCGACACGCCGGGTCCCCACACGCGGGACGCTGTCGGAGTGCACCGTCATGCGCTGACCTTAGAACGTCCGGTGGTGGGCCGTGCCGACCCGGCTGCCGCGCCGCCACCGGTGCCGTCGGTGCCGGCCGCGCCGTCGGTCCTGTCGGCGCTGGCGGCGGTCACGGCCTGGTCGGCGATGGCCGGCAGCGCGGTGACGAACTCGTCGGCGTCCGCGGCCGAGAGCACCAGCGGTGGGGCCAGCCGAACCGCGTCCGCGCTCACCGCGTTGACCAGGAAGCCCGCCTGACGGGCCGCGGTCTCGAAGGCGGCGGCGAACGGCGCGTCGAGCTCGATCGCCAGCCACAGCCCACGGCCGCGGACCCCGGTCACGCCCGCGGCGCCTGCGCCGCGGATCCCGTCGGTGAGCAGGCCCCCCACCCGCACCGCGCTGTCGATCAGACCGTCCCGTTCGATGGTGTCCAGCACGGCGAGCGCGGCCGCGCAGATGACCGGCCCCCCGCCGAAGGTGCTGCCGTGCTCACCGGGACGCAGCAGCTTCCCCGCCGGGCCGAAGCCGACGCAGGCCCCGATCGGCAGACCGCCCCCGAGCCCCTTGGCGAGGGTGACAACGTCCGGGACGACGCCCTCGACCTGGTGCAGGAACCAGGCGCCGGCCCGGCCGATACCGCTCTGCACCTCGTCCAGGACGAGCAGCGCGCCGGCGCGGTCGCAGATCCCGCGGGCCGCCTTCAGATAGCCCGCCGGCGGGGCGACCACGCCGCCCTCGCCCAGCGTCGGTTCCAGGAACACCGCGGCGGTGCGCTCGCCGACCGCGTCCGCCAGCGCCGCGGCGTCACCGTAGGGGACGAAACGCGCGCCGGGCAGCAGCGGCTCGAACGGCGCCCGTTTGGACGGCTGACCAGTGATCGACAGAGCGCCCAGGGTCCGCCCGTGGAACGAGCCCTCGGCCGCGACGATCTCCTCGCGGCCCGTCCGCCGGGAAATCTTGATGGCGGCCTCGTTGGCCTCCGCGCCGGAGTTGCAGAAGAACACCCGGCCGTCGGCGCCGCCGAGCAGCCCCAGCAGACGTTCGGCCAGGACGATCTGCGGCTCGTTCACGTACAGGTTGGACACGTGGCCCAGGCGGCCGATCTGGTCGCGGACGGCCTCCTGTACCGCCGGGTGGCAGTGCCCGAGGACGCTCACGGCCACCCCGGCGATCAGGTCCAGGTACGCACGCCCGTCGGCGTCCCACACCCTGGTCCCCGCCCCGCGCTCGAGCGCGATCGGCGGACGGCCGTAGGCCGTCATGATCACAGCGTCCCGGCGGTTGAGCAGGTCGTCGTTCACAGGGCTCCTCCCGTGGCGGGGTCTGCTCCTACAGCAGAGGTTGACGTGCTCGGTCCCGTGACGGGACCGTCCGGAACACCGTTGGGCACGGCGAGCCGGCCCGGGACGGATCCCGCCAGGACGGTGCCGGCCGCGGCAGCGCCGTCCACGGCAGTGGTGGCCGTGGCGGTGGCGCCCGCGGCGGGGCGGGCGGGCTGCGCGGGAGCGGCCGCCGCCGGGGCGGCGTCCGGTGTGATCAGGGTGCCGATGCCGTCGTCGGTGAAGACCTCCAGCAGGACGGCGTGCGCCACCCGGCCGTCGAGGACGTGCGCCTGCGGGACACCGCCGTGCACCGCCCGCAGACACGCCTCCATCTTCGGGATCATGCCGCTGGCCAGTGTGGGCAGCAGGCCTGCCAGCTCACCGGCGGTCAGCTCGCTGATCACCTCGTCGCTGTGCGGCCAGTCCGCGTACAGTCCCTCGACGTCGGTGAGGATGACCAGCTTCGCCGCGCCGAGCGCGGCGGCGAGCGCCGCGGCGGCGGTGTCGGCGTTGACGTTGTACACCCCGCCGTCGATCCCGCGGGCCACCGTGGCGACCACCGGGACCTTGCCGGAGTCGAGCAGGGCGGTCACCGTCTCGGGGGCGACCTCGACGACATCGCCGACCAGGCCGATGTCGACCTCCTCGCCGTCCACGATCGCCGGGCGCCGCCGGGCGGTGAACAGGTTGGCGTCCTCACCGGAGAGGCCGACGGCGAACGGGCCGTGGTTGTTGACCAGCCCGACGACGTCCCGGTTGACCTGGCCGACCAGCACCATCCGAACGATCTCCATCGTCTCCGGGGTGGTCACCCGCAGCCCGCCGGCGAACACCGACTCGACCCCCAGCCGGTTGAGATGCGCGGTGATCTGCGGCCCGCCGCCGTGGACGACGACCACCCGCAGGCCCGCGTAGCGCAGAAAGACCACGTCGGCAGCGAACGCCTCGCGCAGCGCCGGGTCCTTCATCGCGTGCCCGCCATACTTGATCACGATGGTGGCGCCGTGGAAGCGCGACAGCCAGGGCAGTGCCTCGATGAGCACCTGGGTCTTGGCCAGGGCGGCATGGCCCCGCACGAGCGTCGCCGGCCGGCCTGGGGCGGGTGCGGCGCTCACGTCGAGTACGCCGAGTTCTCGTAGACGTAACCGTCGGTGAGGTCGTTCGTCCAGACCGTCAGTTCGCTGCCGCCGGCGCGCAGGTCGATGCGGATGGCGACCTCCCGGCCGGTCAGGTCGACGAGCTCACGCGGCTCCCCCGGTGCGCCGTCGCGACACACCCACACCCCGTTGATCGCGACGTCGACGGCGTCGGGCTCGAACGCGGCACGGGTGGTCCCCACCGCCGCGAGCACCCGGCCCCAGTTCGGGTCGTTGCCGTAGAGCGCGCACTTGAGCAGGTTGCACCGGGCCACCGCCCGGCCGACCTCGAGGGCGTCGTCCTCGCCGGCCGCGCCGGTGACGGTGACCGCGATCGTCTTGGTCGAGCCCTCGGCGTCGGCGACCAGCTGCCCGGCCAGGTCGGCGCAGGTGTCGGCCACCAGCCCGCCGAGCGTCCCGGCGTCGACACGCACCCCGGACGCGCCGCTGGCCAGCAGCAGCACGGTGTCGTTGGTGGACATGCAGCCGTCGGAGTCCACCCGCTCGAAGGTGGTGCGGCAGGCGTCCCGCAGCAGCTGGTCGGCGGTCGGCGGGTCGACGACCGCGTCCGTGGTCACCACCACCAGCATCGTGGCGAGCGCAGGCGCGAGCATGGCGGCACCCTTGGCCATCCCGCCGACCGTGACTCCCGCCGCCGCGCGCACCGCCTGCTTGCTGACGGTGTCGGTGGTGCGGATCGCCTCGGCGGCGGCGGCGCCACCGGTCGCCGACACCTCGGTGACCGCCTTGGCCACGCCGGGCAGCAGCAGGTCCATGGGCAGGCGTATCCCGATCAGCCCGGTCGAGCAGATGGCGATCTCACCAGCCCCCAGCCCGAGCAGGGCCGCGGCGTGCTCGGCGGTGTGGTGCGTGTCGGCGAAGCCGGCCGGGCCCGTGCAGGCGTTGGCGCCGCCGGAGTTCAGCACGACCGCACGCAGCCGGCCGTCGGCGAGCACCTGCCGGGACCATCGCACCGGCGCGGCCTGCACCCGGTTACGGGTGAACACACCCGCGGCCGTGTCGAGCGGGCCGTCGTTGACGACGAGGGCGACATCCGGACGCCCGGAGGGCTTGAGCCCGGCCGCCACTCCCGCGGCCCGGAAACCGGCCGGCGCCGTGACGCTCATGATTCGATCCTCACGGTCACGCCTCCTGCCCGCGGATGACTGGATGACTGTGGTGCGCCGCCGGTGGCGGGTTGGGTCACGGGGCCACTCCCTGCGCGGTCAGGCCGGTGCTCTCCGGCAGGCCGAGCATGAGGTTCGCGCACTGCAACGCCTGCCCGGCGGCGCCCTTGCACAGGTTGTCGATGGCAGCGACAACCACCGCCCGTCCCGCCTGCTCGTCCGCCGTGACCTGCAGGTGGACGGCGTTGCCGCCGAAGGTCGCCGCGGTGTGGGGCCAGCGTCCGGGTGGCAGGACCCGCACGAACGGCTCGCCCGCATAGGCCGTGAGCAGCGCGCCGCGCAGCGCGTCCGTGGTCACCGCCGGTTCGAGACGGGCGGTGCAGGTGGCGAGGATGCCGCGCGGCATGGGCGCCAGGACCGTGGTGAACGACATCGACACAGGCGTGTCGACCAGCCCGCCAAGGGCTTGCAGGATCTCCGGGCGGTGCTGGTGGTTGCCGACCTTGTAGGCGGTCAGGTCGTTCATGACCTCGCTGCCGAGCAGATTCACCTTGGGCGACCGGCCGGCGCCCGAGGTGCCGCTGGCCGCCACGACAACGATGTCCTCGGTCTCGACCAGCCCCGCGGCCAGCAGCGGGGCGAGGGCGAGGGTGACCGCGGTCGGATAGCAGCCGGGGGCCGCCACCCGGCTGCTGACCCGGATCGCATCCCGCGCCGCGGGCAGCTCCGGCATCCCGTACGTCCACGTGCCCGCGTGCTCGCCACCATAGGCCCGGCGCCAGGCGTCGGCGTCGGCGAGCCGGTGGTCGGCGCCCAGGTCGACGACGCGGACGCTGTCCGGCAGCGTTGCCGCGACGCCGGCGGACGCGCCGTGCGGGAACGCGAGAAAGACGATGTCGGCGTCGGCCTCGGTGAGAGCCGACGTGTCGACGAAGGCCCGGCCCGCGAGGTCGGGCAGGTGCGGGTGGACCTCGACGACGTCCCGCCCGGCCGACGACCCCGCCGCCAGCGGGCCGACCTCGATCTCCGGATGCCCGAGCAGCAGACGCAGCAGCTCCCCACCCGCGTACCCACTTGCCCCGGCCACCGCCGCTGTCATCCCCATGGATGAAAACTTATACACACATCATCATGGTCATGCAAGCAGTCCAGCGACCGAGCCGGGAGCCGGTCCGGGTTCGGGTCCGGCTCCCCACGGGGGCCACCGAGATATGACAGAAAGAGGCAACGCCCAGCTGGACGCCGCCACCGGGCCGGTCGGGTGCGGGTTGGCGCTATGGACCGGTGGACCTTGAGCGCGACTGGGCGCTGGAGGGTGTCGCGCGTCTCATCCCTACCCGTGGCCGCGGCTACACTGAGCGCACCATGATGGGGACATACAGGACGCGGTGGACCCGCCCCACCACATCATGATCATCGATCGGGAGCAGGTCGTCGCGGCGCTGCCCGGCTACACGGTGGGCGCCCAGCTGGGCCGGGGCGCGTTCGGTCTGGTGCTGGCCGGGCAGCACCGGCGAATGGGCCGCCCGGTCGCGATCAAAGTGATGGCCGTCGACGGCGCCGAGGGTGTGACCGTGACCGGGTTCGCCGCCGAGGCGCGCACCCTGGCCGGGCTCGACCATCCCCACATCGTGCGGATCTACGACTACGACGAGGTCGACGGGCTGTGCCTGGTCGTGTTGGAACTCCTGCCCGGCGGCACGTTGACCCGCCGCCGCGGCGACCTCAGCCCCCCGCAGGGCTGCGCGGTGGGCCTGGCCGTGGCCACCGCCTTGCACCACGCCCACTCCCGCGGGGTGCTGCACCGTGACATCAAGGCCGACAACATCTTGTTCGCCGCCGACAGCACGGTGAAAGTCGGCGATTTCGGGATCGCGAAACTGTTCGAGGGCGTCACCGCCACCGCCAGCGGTATCGCCGGCACCCCGCTGTACATGGCCCCCGAACAGATCGATACAGGACGTCTGAGTCCCGCCACCGACCTGTACTCCCTCGGGGTCGTCCTCTACCAGCTGCTGGCCGGCCGCCTTTCAACCCGAACCAGCCCGTGCAGGCCCTCTGGCGTCAGCACCGGACCGACCCGCCCCCGCTCCTCGACGGCGTCCCCGACCCGATCGCCCAGGTCGTGCTGCGCGCCCTGGCGAAACAGCCCGCCGACCGCCACCCCGACGCCCACACCTTCGCGTCCGACCTCGCCCGCGCCGCCACCAGCGCCTACGGCCCCGACTGGACCACCCACACCGGCCTGCCCCTGCACCTGCCCGACGACATCCGCCGTATCACCTCCCTCGCACCCGACACACCCACCCGGCCCACTGTCCAGGCACCCCCACCACGGCCACGGCCACGGCCGGCCGGGAACACCGGCCCCGTCCCCTGGTGGCGGCGCCGGCGGCGCCGGCGGCTCCTGGCTGCCACCGGCACCGCGGTCCTCGCCCTCGCCGCCGCCCTCACCATCCTGATCACCACCACGACCGGCGGCTCCCCGCCCGCCTTTGTCGCAGCAGGCCCACCGCTGACCGGCCACACCGACGCCGTGGGGCCGGTGGCGTTCGCCCCCGACGGGCACACCCTCGCCACCGGCAGCGCCGACAGCACGGTGCGGCTGTGGGATGTGACGGACCCGCGGCAGGCCCGCCCGCTCGGCTCACCCCTCACCGGCCACACCGGCGCCGTGGAGTCGGTGGCGTTCGCCCCCGACGGGCACACCCTCGCCACCGCCAGCTACGACAAGACGGTGCGGCTGTGGAAAGCCCGCGTAAGCGGCTCCTAGACGTAGGAGGGCTCTCCTGCCTCCCGGGACGGCGTCCCGGCGACAACGGAGCCGGGACCGATGAGGTAGCCGCCGGTGCGGCGACCAGGACCGCGGACGTCGAGACCCGGCCCGAGGGCGGTCCTCCCGCCGGACACGCTCGCTGCCGTGCAGCCGTCCGGCGCGCGGAAGTACAGGTGCAGACCCCCGCTGGGGTCCGCACCGTCAGGGTTGCGGGCCAGTCCTTCCCCAGGCCGACGGCGAGCGCGGCGAGCGTTGCCGGGCCGTCGACGTCCAGGTCCAGGTCCAGGTCCAGGTCCAGGTCCAGGTCCAGGCCGACGATGCCGGAGGCTCGGCAGCCGACGCCGATGTTGTCGCCGTCGTGCCAGCAGCTCCCGCACGCGTCCGGGGCTGGTCAGGCATCGCGCATGCCAGGCGCCGCCGACGGGCCGGCGGCCGCCGGGCGGGAGCAGGAACACCGCCAGCCCGCGCCGGGCGAGGTCGACGGCCGCGGCCGTGGTCGATAACGGGGCCTACCAGCGTGGTACCCCTCCACGGCGTCGGGAGCCGGACACTCCTGGCCCCGGCCGCGCCGGACGGTCGACGCTGTCAGAAACCACCGGAGTAAACGGATGGCACCGGCAACAAACCGTCCGGGCCCGGCCGCCGGGCCTGCACACGAGATCGGGACGCCGAGAACCGGAAGGGAACGCGGCATGACACACGACATGACGCCGGCGACCATCGCATCCGCCACGCTCGCCGGCGCCCTCACCGCCGGCCCCCCGGCCGGCGGGCACGCGATGGCACGACAGGCACACGTTATGGCACGGCACGTTATGGCACGGCAGGCGGCAGCGGCGCGGCAGGTGCCGGCCGGGCGCATGGTCCAAGTGCCAGCCGAACCGGTGATCGCCAGTGGTCCGTCGCGGCGGACGGGGCCGCGGTGACGTTCTTCGGCGCGTACCTGACGCTCCTGCTGATCTTATTGATCATCATAATCGGCGCCCGGGTCGTCCTGTCGCGCTCCCCTGACGTACCACCCGTGGACCCGCGCAGCATCCCCCTCGACGATCTCGGTTTCCTCGCCGGCGGGCCGAGACGGGCGGTGGAGGCAGCGGTCATCGCCCTGCACGACGAGGGCCGTATCGCCCCGGGAACCCGGCGGTCCTCACTCGTCGCGATCGGCCCCCCGCCGGCAGGAGGACACGCCATCACCCATGCGGTGCACAGCGCCATCGCCGCGGCAGGCGAGATCCGGCTCAGCCAGGTCAAACGGATCGTTGCGGGCAGCCCGGTCGCGCATGCCACCCGCGCCGGATTACAGGCGGCGCACCTCGTGCCGCCCGCGGAACAGATCCGCAGGCTCCGGCACCTGCGCCGGGCGTTCCTGATCATGGCGGCCGCGGGTCTGCTCGGTTTCCCGTTCGCTGTCGTGGCCGGCGACGTCGGCGCCTTCTTCTACCTGCCGGCCGCGTTCATGATGTCCATGGTCGCCATCGTGGCGACGATTATCCCGACGACCACGCGGGCCGGGCGCCGGCTCCTGCGGGACGCCCGTGTGCTCGCGCGGAGTCTGGGCCTGGGCGGGATTCCCGGTCAGCGCGGTGTGGCCGTGGCGCTGTTCAGCCCGATCGTGCTGTGGCGGACCGATCCCGTGCTCGCCCGACAACTCGGCTTCTCCTTCCGCTCCAACTCGAACGGTTCCTCGTCGGGTGGTGGCTCCTCCTGCGGGGGCGGGTCCTCCTGCGGGAGCGGGTCATCCTGCGGCGGCGGGTCCTCCTGCGGCGGCGGCGGTGGCTGTGGTGGTGGCGGTGGCTGTGGTGGTGGCGGATGACCACATCCGGACCGGGCGCCGGTACACCACTGTCCGGACTGGGGATCGGCTGGCGGCCGGAGCTCGCCGCCTTCATCGCCGACCGGACGGACCTGCGTTTCGTCGAGGTCATAGCCGAGACCCTGCACACCCACGGTCCCCTGCCGGTCGGTCTCGACGAACTGGTCGAACGCGGCGTGACGGTGGTGCCGCACGGTGTCGGCCTCGGGCTCGGCGGCGCCGAACCGCTCCAGCCGGCGCGGGTGGCGCACCTGGCCGCCGTCGCCGAGCGGCTGCAGGCGCCGCTGGTGAGCGAGCATGTCGCGTTCGTGCGGGCCGGCGGCCTCGAAGCCGGTCACCTGTTGCCGGTCCCACGCACCCGCGAGGCCCTGGACGTGCTGGTCGCGAACGTGCGGACGCTGTCCGCCGAGCTCGCGGTACCGCTCGCCCTGGAACATCCGGCCGCCCTGCTGCACTGGCCCGAAGCGGACTTCGACGAGGCCGACTTCCTCACCGAACTGGCTGAGCGCACCGGCGCGCTGCTCCTGCTGGACCTCGCCAACCTGCACGCCGACCGGGTCAACCACGGGGTCGACCCGCACCGCTTTCTCGAGGCGTTGCCGTGGGAGCGCATCGCCTACATCCATGTGGCGGGTGGAGTGGTACGCGACGGGCTCTACCACGACACCCACACCCATCCCGTCACCGGTGAGGTCCTCGATCTGGTGCGCGAGGTGGCCGAGCGCTGTCCGGACCGGAGCCCGTATCCACCGGACCGGCACCCGGACACGGATCCGGCAGGTCAACGGCACCCCAGCCATCCCGGTTGTTCCGATTGTTCCGACCGTCCCGGTCGCGCTGCCGCGGGCTCCGGCGGGACGCCGGCGATCATGCTTGAGCGCGACGGCCGCTACCCGTCCGTCCAGGAGCTCACCGACGAGTTGGACGCCATCGCCGCCGCCGGACACATCCCGTGATCGACCCCGCCCCGCGCACCGGACTGCGGCAGGCGCAGGATGATCTCGTGCGCGCGCTGGTCACCGGCGGGCCTGTCCCCGCCGGCTTCGACCCCGGGCGAGTCGGGGCAACCCGGACCGCGCTGCTGCGCAAACGCGCGGACGCGGTCGCGCGGGCATGGCCGGCGCTGTCCTGCCTGCCCGACTTCCACGCCAGGTTCACCGCGTTCGCGGACGGTCGCCCACCCGCCGGGGCGCACGCCGACGGGGTGGCCTTCGCCCGCGCGGTTCATGGTGATCTCGACCGCGAGGCGCGGGCCGAACAACTGGTGGCGGTACTCGCGCGGCGGCGGCTGGCGATCGCCGCGGACCGGCGCGGCGGCGGGCGTCCGCTCGTCGCGGTACGGGCGCCGTTCGTGGGCACTCACGTCCTCGGCCTCGGCCGCGAGGACGACTGACGACTGACGACGTGAGGACAGGACAGGACGGGCCAGGACGGGTCAGGTGCGCAGAACAGCGCCGGTCAGCCGCGCAGCCTCGGCGATCGCCGCGTCCCGTGCCGCGTTGGCCTCCTGGGCGGTCAGCGTCCGGTCCACCGCCCGCAGCCGCAGGCCGAACGCGAGTGACCGCTTTCCCTCCCCTATCTGGGATCCCTCGTAGACGTCGAAGAGGGTCAGAGCCTCCAGCAGGTCACCGGCACCGCGGCGCAACCCCTCGGTGACACGCGCCACCGGCACGCAGGCCTCGACCACCAACGCGATGTCACGGTCGGCCGGCGGGTAGGTGGACACCGCCGGGGCGGTGACCGGCGGGCGCGCCAACGCGATCTCGAGCACCGTGTCGAGGTCGAGTTCCATGGCGCAGGTTCGGGCCGGCAGCCCATACGCCGCGATCACGCGCGGATGCAGTTCCCCGGCGTACCCGACCACCTGGCCGTCCGCTGACAGGCGCGCGCACCGGCCCGGATGCCACGGTGTCAGCGCGTCCGCCGTCACCGTCAGGTCCACACCGGTGGCCGCCGCGACGGTGTGCGCCGCGTCGACGGCGTCCTGCCAGGTCGCCGGCTGCCCAGGCCCCCACCAGCCGGCCGGCTCGCGGCGGCCGGTCAGGACGACGGCCACCAGCCTGGGCTGCTCGGGCAGGACGGCGTTGAGCGCGGCGATCTCGGCGTCGCCGGGCCGGTGGTCGACCGCCGGAGTCGGCGGTGTGACCACCGGTGTGGTGGCCGTGGCTCGAAAGACCAGCCCGGTCTCGAACAGAGCCAGGTCGACCTGCCCACGGCCGATGTTGCGGACGGCCGCGGCGAACAGCCCCGGCAGCAGGGTGGTACGCAGGTTGGCGGCGTCCTCGGCGATCGGGTTGGCGATCCGGACCACCGCCGCCCGCGCGTCGTCGCTGGTGAGTCCGAGCCGGTCCGGGGTGTCGTCCCCGACGAACGGGATGGTCAGGACCTCCACGTAGCCCTGGTGGGCGAGGGCGGTGCCGACCGCCCGGCGGATCCGCTGGCCCTGGGTGAGGCCGCGGCCCGCGGGCAGCCGTGGGAGGGTCACCGGGATCGTGTCGTACCCCTCCAGGCGCATGACCTCCTCGACCAGATCGGCAGGCCGGGTCAGGTCGGGACGCCAGGACGGCGGGACGACCAGCAGCGCGCCGTCACCGACGCTGTCGGCCCCGGCGAGGTCAACGGCGGCTCCGGGGAGAGCGACGGCGTCGGTGCCGGCGTCGGCGACCGTGCAGCCGACCTCGACCAGCCGTCGGCGGACGACCTCCGCCGGATAGGGACGCCCGCCCAGCCGGGCCGTCTCGCCCAACGGGAAGGTGATGGGCCGCGGCGCCGGACGGTGATCGATGTCGGTCACCCCGGCTTCGGCGGTGGCGCCGGCGAGTTCGGTGAGCAGGCGCAGGGCGGCACGGGCCGCCGCTGGCGCGAGCGCGGGGTCGACGCCGCGCTCGAACCGGCGGGATGCCTCGGAACCGAGCTGGTGGCGCCGGGCCGTGCGGGCCACCGCGACCGGGTCGAAGTGGGCGGCCTCAATGAGGATCTCGGTGGTGTCGGTGGAGATCTCGGTGGAGGCGCCACCCATGACCCCGGCGAGCGCCACCGGCCCGGAGTCGTCGGCGATGACGAGGTCCTCCGGGTCGAGTTCGCGTTTGACGCCGTCGAGGGTGACCAGCCGCTCCCCCTCGCGGGCGCGGCGCACCACGATCGGGCCGGACAGTTTCGCCCGGTCGAAGGCGTGCAGCGGCTGCCCCAGCCCCAGCATGATCAGGTTCGTGACGTCGACCGGTACCGAGATGGGCCGCATACCCGACAGGGCGAGCCGCCGGGCCAGCCGCAGCGGCGTGGCCGCGTCCGGCCGGACCCCGGTGACGACCCGGGCGACATACCGGCCGCAGGCGGCGGTGTCCTCCACCACGACCGGGTACCCCGCCGCACCCTGTCCAGCTCCGACCTGTCCAGCTCCGGCCTGTTCGGACGCGGCCTGTTCGGACGCGGCACCGGCGGGGTCGTCGAAGGGCAACCCGAACGCGGTCGCCGCCTCCCGGGCGATCCCGCGGATGGACAGGCCGTAGCCGCGGTCCGGAGTGACGGCGATGTCCAGCACATCGTCGGCGAGTTCCAGCAGCCCGGCGACGTCGGTCCCCACCGGGGTGTCCGGCGGCAGGACGAGGATGCCGCTGTGGTCGTCGCCGATGCCCAGCTCGCTGGCCGAGCAGATCATCCCCTCGCTGAGATGCCCGTAGGTCTTACGGGCGGTGATGGTGAAACCACCGGGCAGTACCGCGCCGGGCAGGGCCACGGCCACCCGGTCACCGACGGCGAAGTTGAACGCCCCGCAGATCACCTCGCGGGTGCCGGTCTCGGCCACCCGGACCCGCACCCAGCGCACGTTCTTCTTCTTGGCCTGGACGAGCTCGATCGAGAGCACCTCGCCGACGACTACGCCGGCGAGGTCGTGCCCGACCGGCTCGACGGCCTCCACCTCGAAACCGGCCCGGATGAGCGCGTCGGCGACCGCCTTCGCCGGCGGCAGGGCCGGGACGACCTCCCGCAGCCACGACATCACGATCTTCATGATCAGTTCCCCGTCCCGAACGAGAGGCCGAAGCGGACGTCCCCGTCGACGAAGTCCCGGATCTCATGGACGTCGTGGCGGATCATCGCGGCGCGTTCCAGGCCCATCCCGAACGCGAAGCCGCTGTAGCGGGCCGGGTCGACCCCGCAGGCGACCAGCACGTTCGAGTCGACCATCCCGCAGCCCCCGACCTCGATCCAGCCCTCGTCGGAGCACACCCGGCACGGCTGCCGGGCCGGCTCGCCCCGGCAGGCGAAGCAGGCGACGTCGAGCTCGGCCGACGGCTCGGTGAACGGGAAGTAGGACGGCCGCAGCCGGGTGGCCAGCCCCGAGCCGAACAGCGCCTGCGCGAAGGCCTCCAGCGTCCCGCGCAGGTCGGCCATGGTGATGCCCTCGTCCACCGCCAGGCCCTCGAGCTGGCCGAACACCGGCGAGTGCGTGGCGTCGATCGCGTCGTTACGGTATGTCCGCCCCGGGCAGACCACATACACCGGCAGCGGACGGGACAGCAGGGTGCGGATCTGCACCGGCGAGGTGTGTGTGCGCAGCAGCAGCCCGCTGCCCACCGGGTCGACGTAGAGGGTGTCGTGCGAGCTGCGGGCCGGATGGTCCGGGCCGAGGTTCAGCGCCTCGAAGTTGAACCAGTCGTGCTCGACCTCCGGCCCCTCGGCCACCTCGTAGCCCATCGCCACGAACACGTCCACCAGATGGTCGGACAGGGTGGACAGCGGATGGCGGGCCCCGCGCGGCCGGCGGGTGCCGGGCAGGGTGACGTCGACGCGCTCCTCGACGAGCACGCGGGCGTCCCGCTCGGCGGTCAGCTCGGCCAGCCGGGCCTCGTAGGCCGCGCGGACGGCGGCGGTGGCGGTGTTGTGCCGACGGCCGGCCTCGACCCGTTCGGACTGGGGCAGGGCGCCGAGCGCGCGGCGGGCGAGCGCCAGGGGGGCGCCCCGGCCGTCGAGGTGCAGGGTCCGCAGCGCGGCGAGCTCGTCGAGGTCGCCCGCGGTGGCGATCGCGGCGGACGCCTGGACACGCACCTCCTCGAGCCGGTCGGGGTCGAGCGCGCCGGGATCCACCGGCGCCGGGTCGCCACGCTGCGAGCTGGGACGCTGCGAGCCGGGGCGGCCCGGCTCCGTGCGCTTCGAGGCGGCACCCTCCAAGGCGGCACCCTCCAAGGCGGCACCGTCCGAGGCCGCGCCGCTCGAGGCGGCACGAGTCGAGCCGGGACGGTCCGCGCCCGGACGATCCGGGCCGGTGTGCTCCGGAGCGGTGCGTCTGGAGTTGGAGTCGCCTCCGGCGCTCGCTGCCGAGGGGTCGGGCACGTCCGACCGGTGTGGGTCGGCGCTCTGTGTGGACGGGGGCACGCTGGTCATCCTCGTTGATGGTGTTGCTCGTCGATGGCGGTTGTCCGCCGGCGGTGTGTTCTGCGTCTGTGTCACGGGTGTCTGTGTCACGGGTGTTGTGTCCGGGTCCGGGGCTGTCGGTGGTGCTGGTTGGGACCCGCACCGGTTCCCCGCCACGGTATGGGAAGTCCGCCCGCCGCGGGCAGGCCGCCAGGCCGGTCCGGGCCGCTCGTCAGGCCGGTGCTCCTTGGCCGGTGTGGATGCCGCTCGGCCGAAGCGAGTAGAGCCTGCCCGAGGAAGGATGATCTCTGGCCCGGTGGGCTTGGCACGACCGACCGGGCCCGGGTCGGGGCGCCCGCCGGGTGGTCACCGCTTCTCGCGTCCGGGTCGGACGACCGTCCGGGTCGGACCGGCCCCGCCGCCGGGGCGTCCCCGCCACCGGGCCGGCGGGCCGGCGGGCCGGGACGGTCAGGCGAAGACCGGTGCCCCGGCGGGCACCACGAATCGGAACTCCGCGCCGCCACCGGGCGCCCGGCCGACCGTGATGCTCCCGCCATGGGCCTCGATGAGCGCCCGGGCGATGTAGAGCCCGAGACCGGTGCCGTTCCCGCGGGTGGCCCCGCGCCAGAACTTCGTGAAGACCCGGGACGCGCTCGCCTCGGGTACGCCGTCGCCCTCGTCGGCCACGGTGACCTCGGCTCCGCTCGGGGTGCCGCGCATGACGATGGTGACGGTGCCGGCGCCGTGCCGCAGGGCGTTGTCCACCAGGTTGTGCAGCACCTGTTCGATCTTGTCGGAGTCGAGCCACATCTCGGGCAGCTCGCCCTCGGCGCGGACCACGAACCGGTCGTGGGTGGCCTCACCCGCCGCGACCTTGCCGTCGACGACCCGGCGCAGGGTCTGCCCGAGGTCCACGATCTGCTTGCGCATCTGGATCCGGCCGGAGTCGATACGCGAGACGTCGAGCACCTCCGCGAGCAGCCGGGTCACCCGGTCCGCATCGGTGTTGACGGTGTTGAGCATCAGCTTCTTCTGTTCTTCGGTGAAACGGTCCCACTTCGCCAGCAGGGTGGCGGTGAAGCCCTTGACGCTCGTCAGCGGCGAGCGCAGCTCGTGGGCGACGGTCGAGACCAGGTCGGCGCGGTTGCGCTCCATACGCTCCCGGCTGGCGGTGTCCCGCAGGGACAACGAGACGTGCGCCAGCTGCCCGTCCACCCGGACATAACGAACGGTGACGTTGAGGTCGCGCTCGTCACCCTGGCGGGCCAGGGTGAGGCGGCGTTCGGGCTGACCGGTCACCCTCGGCAGGCCGCGGGTGACCCGCGAGCACTCCCACCAGTCGTTGCCCCGCTCGTCCAGCAACGGCAGGACTTCGGTGAGGTGCTGGCCCGGGGTCGTGGCGGCGGACACACCGGTAATCCTGGCGGCGGCCGCGTTGAACACCTCGATCCGGCCCTCGCGGTCCACGATCACGATCCCGTCCGGGAGATCGTCCCAGTTCATCGGCAGCACGGGTGGCGGCTGGGCGGTGGCGGCCTCGCGGCGGGCCACCCCGTCCGCCCGCGGACCGGGGGCGGGCAGCGCATCCCCGTCGACCTCTGGCCTGCGGGCCTGGTCGGGAGCCGACGTGACCGTGTGCGTCACAGCCGTTCACCTCCCCCGACGCCTGCCGCGCCGGATCCGAGCCTCGCCTGTGCGCGCGCTGACGCGTACAGGCAGATCGCCGTGGCCACCGCAAGATTCAGCGACTCGGCCTGACCGTACACCGGTACCCGAAGTACCGCGTCCGCGGACACTACGGTAGCGCGCGGCAAACCTCGTGCCTCGTTACCGAACAGCCATCCGGTGGGTGTGTCCAACTCCCCCGCGTCCTGCGCGGTGTCGATGTCCCGCGGTGCGGAGGGAGTAGTCGCCACGATACGACAACCGTGCTCCCGGATCTGTCGTACGGCGTCAGCCACGCCGATGTCGGTGACGACCGGCAGGTGGAAGATGCTGCCCGCGGACGCGCGGACCGCCTTCCCGCCGAACGGGTCCACCGACGCCCCGGCGAAAACCACCGCGTCCGCGCCGGCGGCGTCCGCCGACCGCACGATCGTCCCCGCGTTGCCCGGATCCTGGGTGTCGACGCAGATCGCCACGAGGCGGGGCGTGTCAAGGTCCGCGATGCGGTGGCGTGGCTGCTCGGCCAGGGCGACCACCCCCTGCGGGGTCACGGTCTCCGACAGGGACGCCACCGCCTCGTCCGAGACGACCCGCACCGGTATGCCCGCCGTGCCGACGAGTTCCCCGTACCGGCCGGCCGCGGACGAGCCGACGAAGATCTCCCGCAGCGCCCCGGCCGCGAGCCCGGCGGCGACGGCCTGCGGCCCTTCGACCAGGAACTCCCCCCGGACACGCCGGACCGCCGGACGGCGCAGGCGCCGCGCGGCGAGCACCCGCGCCGAGCGCGGGCCAACGGGCGGGTCCGAAGCCACCGAGGGACGCGGGACCGAGGTGCGCGGGACAGCGCCGTCCGGCAACCCCCTCAGGCTGCCTGGGGCTGCTGCGGGGTCGCCGGCAGGGCGGCTCGCGCCACTTCGACCAGCGCGGTGAACGCCGCCGGGTCCGTCACCGCGAGATCGGAGAGGATCTTGCGGTCCACCTCCACGCCGGCCAGGCGCAGTCCCTGGACGAACCGGTTGTAGGTCAGCCCGTTCTGCCGGGCCGCGGCGTTGATCCGAGTGATCCACAACTGGCGGAAATCGCCCTTGCGGGCCCGCCGGTCGCGGTAGGAGTAGGTCATCGAGTGCAGGACCTGCTCCTTGGCCTTGCGGTACAACCGGGAGCGCTGGCCCCGGTACCCGCTGGCCTGCTCCAGAACCGTCCGGCGCTTCTTCTGGGCGTTGACCGCCCGCTTGACCCTTGCCATGAGCTGGAGAACTCTCTTTCGGTCGTGGCTGTCAACACCGCGTCGCACGGCGCTGTGCCTGCACAACACCGGTCGCGCGACACCGGTCACACAACGCTGCGCGACATGGCGCTGTGCGACATGGCGCTGGTCATACGGCGCCGCGTCGCACAGTGCCAGGTCGCGCAACACCGCGTCGCACGGCACCGGGTGGCGTGGCTCCCAGTTGGTGGGAGCTGCCGGCCAGCGGGCCGGAGACAGCATGAGCGTATTCTTCGCGCCGCCGGAGGCCCGCGCCTCCCCCGAGGGGATCAGGGGCCGCCGAGGGCCGGCTAGGTCAGCGTGCCAGTAGCTTCTTGATGCGTCCCTCGTCCGCCGGGCTGAGCCTCACCTCGTTGTCCAGCCGCCTGGTGCGCCGGCTGGACTTGTGCTCCAGCAGATGGTTGCGGTTCGCCCGGCGGCGCATCACCTTGCCGGAACCGGTGATCCGGAACCGCTTGGCCGCGCCGGTGTGGGTCTTCGTCTTGGGCATCTGGGCAATCCTGTAATCGAGCAGTGATTGATCTTTAACTGATCTGTGGCTGAGCGCGCTGAACGGTCGGGTCGTCGGCTGTCGGTCGTCGGTGGTCGCCGGTCAGACCCGGGCGGCCGGTTCTGGCGCACGCTGGGGCCGGGAGCCCTTGTGCGGAGCCATCACCATGGTCATGTTCCGGCCATCCTGCTTGGGCTGGGCCTCGACATAGCCGAGATCCGCGACGTCCGTGGACAACCGCTGCAGCAGCCGGATGCCCAGTTCGGGCCGGGACTGCTCACGGCCACGGAACATGATCGTTATTTTGACCTTGTCCCCGGCCCGCAGGAACCGCACCACGTGGCCCTTCTTGGTCTCGTAGTCGTGCGGATCGATCTTCGGTCGGAGTTTCATCTCCTTGATGACCGTCTGGACCTGGTTCTTACGAGCCTCGCGACGCTTCTGGTCGGACTCGTACTTGAACTTCCCGTAGTCCATGAGCTTGCAGACCGGCGGCCGGGCCGTCGGCGCAACCTCGACGAGATCAAGATCGGCCTCCTGGGCGAGCCGCATCGCCTCGGCGATGGCGACAATGCCGATCTGTTCGCCTTCAGGGCCGACGAGGCGCACCTCGGGCACCCTGATCCGGTCGTTGATGCGGGACTCTGCGCTGATGTGGTTCCCTCCGTGACTCGACGCGCGGACACGACCTGCCGCTGCGGAGCCCTGTGCCCGGTTGACCCGGACACCCGACCGACACGCCGTCATACAACGGCTCGGCCGACCGGCGACCCGGCCGTTGCACTGGCAACAGCATCCTGCGCCAGAACGACATCGGGTGGGAGGCAAGCCTCCGCTTGGCCTTGTTACGGGACCGAGCCGTTAGGGGGCAGAGTCCGGGTAACAAGCGGTCGACCGACAGCGTAGCAGAACAAGCCAGATACGACGATCACTTGACCATGGGACGTCAGCCCCCAGCGGTCAGGCCGATCGTCACGCGGGTGTGAACCTCGCCACATGTACGCGGACCCACCGACGCCGGCCGGGCGCCGCTCGCCGGTGCGCTCTCACGCGGCCTGACACAGCCCTTACGCGGCCGCGAGCTGGCGCAGCAGGTCGCCGTCGATGGTGGCCATGACCGGGCCTGCGATGTCGAGCACGATGGCGCGATGGCCCGCCCGCACCGCCTCCGCGCCGAGCAGACGCCCCGGGACGGGCACCGGCCGGGCCGCCCGCCGCCACCGGGCCAGGGCCTCGACGCTGCTGAAGGCCGGGATCGCGGTCGCGCCGGACGGCACCCGCAACGTCACCAGGACCATCTCGGAGGTCTTCTCCGCCCCGGTGTCGCCGTCGGTCTCCACCAGGCGCGCCTCGATCGCGACGAAGACCCGCGCACCGGCCAGCGCGGCGGCCACCGCCGGCTCGTCCCGGCTGACAAGAGCGGCCCGCAACGTCTCGTCGGCATCGCCTCGGTCACCCTGGCCGGAGGGGGTCAGCAGTTCCCGCTCCACCGCTCGACCTTACGCAGTCCCACCCGACGCGATCCCGCCCGCTCCCGACGCATGCGCTCCGGTACTTCTCCGACGCGTCCACGATACAGATTTCGCCGTGCCCGTCCCTCGGCGCCCACGGACGGCGTCCCGCCGCGTCCCGGCGACCCCGGTGGGCGTCGCCGCCGGAGATTCCCCGGCCGCCTTCCAGGTGAAGATCACCCTGTGTCGGGATCGACCGCGGCGGCGAGCTCACCGAAGGCGGCCCGGGTACGGCGCCGCAGGCCGGACCAGACCACCGCCCGCCCGTCGGCCAGCACAGGGTCGAACGGGACGACGACGATGTTGTGGGTGCGCTCCGCCAGCCGCGCGAGACGGCGGCGCGCGCGGCCGGACCACCGCGTCGGAGCGCTCTCCACCACCGCGATCGTCACGGAGTCGGCCAGCTCGCCCCGGCCGCTGCCGGCAAGCGCGTTCAGTGCGTCGTCCACGGCCGACAGCGCCACAACGCTGGCACGCACGGTCAGCACCAGGATGTCGGCCCGGGCCAGCAGCGCCGCCGGCAACGGGCGGCTCCAGCCCGGCGGGCCGTCGACCAGCGCCACCTCGTACCACTCCCCGACGGCCTCGAGCGCACGGCCGACCTCCTCGACCCGGCCGGCCTCCTCGACGAAATGCCCGCCGACGCCCGCGCCCGACGCTCCCAGCATGACGTCGAGACCCGCTGACGCCGGACCCGCCGGCCCTGTCGGGCCCGGCGAGCTTGCCGGGCCCAGCGGGCCTGCCGTAGCCAGCGGACCCGCCGGGCTCGTCTCACCGCTGCCGGGGACGAACCGGCGGATCTCGGGTAACAACGCCGGCAACCCGATCGCCGCGCGGGCGAACTCCCCCTGGCCGGGGGTGTGGCCTGCCCCCCGGCCGGCCACGCCCCCGGCCAGGGGGCCCAGCCGGGCGGCGAGCGTCCCGGGCTGGCCGGGAGACACGTCCACCGCGATGATCCGGTCACGGCGGGACGCCGCGAGCGCCATCGCGATACCGGCTGTCACCGTCGTCCGTCCGCAACCACCTTCGAGCCCGCCGATGTGCACCCACCGGCACCGGGTCTCGACCGTGTCGAGACCACCATGCCCGGCGGCCAGGCGGCCCGCCACGGTGGCCCGAGACCGTGGCGGGCCCGCGGAGACGGGACCGGCGCCGCCCCGGAACTCCCCCACGTCCGGAGTCCAGCCCGGCCCGTCCGACGCCCGCACCGGTGGGCGGCCGGCGGCGACCGGCGTTTCGAGGCCTCCCAGACCTGTACCCGGTCGGGTCCCGGCTCCGTCGGGCACGGTGACGCCACCCCCGAAGACTTCGGATCCGGCCTGGCCGGCCCCGCTGGCGCCGGCTCCGATGACACCGGCACCAGCGATGCCGGACCCGGTGACAACCGCCCCGGTGCCGCTGGCAGCCCCGCCGCCGCCCTCGGGTACAGCGGCACCGGGTGCAGGGGCTTCGGATACAGCGGCTCCGGCAACGCCGGCGTCCGGGGCGGTCGCCCCGATGACGCTGGATCCGGTGACGCCAGATCCGGTGTGGCCGACTCCGGTACCGCCAGATCCGACGAGACCGTCCTCGGCCCCGCTGGCCCCGCTGGCCCCGACAAAGCCAGCCGCGGCTCCGCCGGCCCCGACAGCGCCCGGTCCGGTGAGGCGGCCTTCAGCGACGCCAGGCTCGGGGGCGCTGGCCCCAGAGATGCCGGATCCGGGGATAACAGGGCCGGAGACGCTCGATCCAGGGGCGCCTGCCCCGAAGATGTCAGATCCGGCTGCGTCGAGTCCAGGGATAGCAGGTCCAGGGGTGCCTGGGCCGGGGGCGGCGGGGCCGGGGACACCGGGGCCGGCGTGGCCCCGCTCGCCGCCGCGTGCGGCCGGCCGGACCTCCCCGCGTGCGGGACGCGACGGCGTCCGTCTGCCGGCGTCGGTTCTCATCCCGACAGGCCGCGCGGGCACACCGTCCCCACGGCCGCCGCCGGGACGCGGGCGGCTGGCCCGGCGGCTGACGGTCGCGTCGCGCTCGCCTTCCAGGTCGGGTATGCGCAGGCCGAGCAGGGAAACCGGCCTGGCGTCGCCGAGATCCGCGGCGGAGAACATCCCGGGCCGGGTGCCCTGGATATCGGCCCGGGTACCAGCGTCCTCGTGGACGTCCCAGGTCCCTACAGAGTCCCCGTACCCGCCCGGCTGGCGTGTGGCGTCCGGCTCGTGGCCGTCCTCGTCATGCCTTCGCGCGGTCGTCACCGCTCACCGCCGCCTCCCCCTCCCGTGGTGGGCCGCACCGGCTACCGGCACCGGCACCAACACCGGCCGGAATCGTCCGCGCGACGCGGCGACCCCAAATCCACTGATCCGGGCCACCACGACCACGGTATGCGCCGGCCGTTACGGATACGAGTCCCCTCGACAAGGGACAGTTACAAACTCGACCCGAACCTCCAGGCCCACCCAATCTCCCCGCTAACGGCAGTAAACAACCCACCCACGGACACCCAATACGCGGGTCGGAATCCGAGGGCCGGGAGTCGGCGGGCCTGCCCGTTCGCACTCGCCCTCACCCGGGGAGGGTGAAACACCCCGACGCTCCGGTTGCGGGTCCCCTGCCGGGAATGAGGTGGGCGCACCAACCGGATCGGACCGGCTTTTAAGGGGTTTTAAGAAGATCGGATCGGCCCAGCGGGCCGAAGGCGGCGCGATCGTGTTTCTTCCGCGCCGCCGGAGCCCCGGCTCTCCGGCGCGCTCGGGGAGACCTGAGGAGAGGAGCACCAGTCAAGATGTCGCTTAACGAGTACAGGTCCGGCACCGCATTCCCCGGTGTGATCGGGCGTACCACGGACGAGTCGAGCCCGGCCTGGCCGCAGCCGGTCCGCGCGACGCCCGGCACGCCGAACGTACTGATGATTGTTCTGGACGACACCGGTTTCGGGCAGTTGGGCTGCTACGGCAGTCCCATCGCGACGCCGAACATCGACGCCCTGGCTGCGGGCGGGCTCCTCTACAACAACATGCACACCACCGCGCTGTGCTCACCCTCCCGCTCGTGCATCATCACCGGGCGCAACCATCACGCCAACGGCATGGCCGCGATCACCGAGCTCGCCACCGGCTACCCGGGCTATGACGGCAACATCCCGTTCGAGAACGGTTTCCTGTCGGAGATGCTGCTCCAGCACGGGTACAACACCTACCTGGTGGGCAAATGGCACCTTATGCCGTCCGAACAGGAGTCGGCCGCCGGACCGTATGACCGCTGGCCGCTGGGACGTGGCTTCGAGCGTTTCTACGGGTTCCTCGGCGGCGACACCAGCCAGTGGTATCCGGATCTGGTGTACGACAACCACCAGGTAGCGCCGCAGAAAACTCCGGAGGCGGGTTACCATCTGACCTCGGACCTGGTGGACAAGGCCATCGACTTCATCGCCGATGCCAAGCAGGTCGCCCCGAGCAAACCATTCTTCCTGAACTTCTGCACCGGTGCCACGCACGCCCCACACCACGTTCCCAGGGAATGGGCGGACCGCTACTCCGGCCGGTTCGACGACGGCTGGGACGCCTACCGGGAGCGGGTTTTCGCCCGGCAGAAGGAATTTGGCGTGGTGCCGCCGGAGGCGGAACTGTCCCGGCACGACCCCGACGTCCCCGCCTGGGATTCCCTGACGCCCGATGCCCGCCGGCTCGCGGTACGCATGATGGAGGTGTACGCCGGCTTCCTGTCCCACACCGACCACCACATCGGCCGGCTGCTGGGCTTTCTCCGGGAGACCGGTGAGCTCGACAACACGCTGGTCATGCTCGTGTCCGACAACGGCGCCAGCGCCGAGGGCGGGGTCACTGGGACCACGAACGAGCTGCAATTCTTCAACAACGCCCCGGAGCCCCTGGCGGACAGCCTCGGAAAAATCGACGACCTCGGCGGCCCCTCGACGTTCAACCACTATCCCTGGGGCTGGACCTGGGCCGGCAACACCCCGTTCCGCCGGTGGAAGCGGGAAACCTACCGGGGCGGGGCCAGCGACCCCTTCGTCGTCCACTGGCCGGCGGGTATTGCGGCCCGCGGCGAGGTACGGACCCAGTACGCGCACATCATCGACATCGTGCCGACCATACTCGACGTACTCGGTGCCGAACCGCCGGCCGAGATCAGGGGTGTCGCCCAGTCATCGCTGCACGGCGTCAGTTTCGCCTATACGTTCACCGACCCGGCCGCACCGACCCGGCATCACACCCAGTATTTCGAGATGCTCGGGCACCGCGCGATCGACCACGACGGATGGCGCGCGGTGTGCCCATGGCCGGGACCGTCCTTCGCGGAGGCCGGCAAACCGTTCGGTGTACCGATCTCCGCCGAGGACCTGACCGATCTGGATGCCCACCACTGGGAGCTCTACCATGTGGCGCAGGATTTTGCGGAAAACTACGACGTCGCCGAACAGCACCGGGACAAACTCATCGAAATGATCTCGCTGTGGTATGTGGAGGCCGGCAGATACAACGTGCTCCCCATCGACGGCAGCGGCGCCGTACGGCTGGTGGTGGAACGCCCGCAGATCACCGAGGCGCGAACCTCCTACACCTTCCGGCCCGGCACCCAGACGCTGCCGTTCGCCGTCGCCCCCAGAGTACTCAACCGTACCCACAGCATCACCGCAGACGCGGAAATCCCGCCGGGTGGCGCCGAGGGAGTCCTGCTCTGCCAGGGCGCGGGTACCGGCGGCTGGTCGTTTTACGTCAGGGAGGGCAGGCTGCGTTACTCCCACAACTATGTCGGACGCACCGTCTACCATGTGGAATCCACCGGCACCGTGCCTTCCGGCCGGCACCAGTTGCGCTTCGAGTTCGAACCCACCGGAAAGCCGGACATCGCCAACGGCGAAGGCACCCCCGGACGAGCCCGGCTTTACATCGACGGACAGCCGGCCGGGGTGGGCAACATACCCATAACCACACCCATAGCCTTCAACCCGGGCGGGCTGACCTGTGGCGCCAACCCGGGCTCCCCGGTCGTACCGGACTATCCGACCCTCTTCCCGTTCACCGGCACGCTGCACAGCGTGACCGTCGATCTCGACGGAGAGCTCATCACGGACATCGAAAGCGAAGCACGCATGGCCATGTCCCGGCAGTAGCCTCTCCCCGGCGTCAACTCGGCGATCAACTCCGCCCGGGCCTGACCAGGCCGCAGGCCGACAAGGTCGATGTACGCCCGGGGCCGCAGATGTACGCCCGGGGCCGCAGCAGCGGCGGCACGTCGCAGCCCTCGACCCGGACGGAGATCAGCCTGTCCCGGCCCCGCCCGTCGTCCGGTAACGCCGCTGTCCACCCGCTCCGTGCGGTGCTTCGACCGGAAGTACGCCGCCGAGCGCACCGCCAGGACGATCTCCGCCTGCGTCAGCGCGTCGTTCATTCGCCCCGCCCGGAAGGGCGCAGCACCCTGGTGCTCCGGCGTGGTCACCTGTCGAGGGCTGCGACGCCCTCGCTGGCCGGTTCCGTAGCCGGCTCGGTGGCCAGCGCAGTGGCTGGTTCGGTAGCCGGTTCGGTGACCGCTGGCGCCGCGGGGGGCGTGGCGGCGGTCGGGCCCGCGTCCCGTTGTGGGAGGAGCGCGCTCGCGGCCAGGATGACGGCGACAGCGACGAGAGCGAACCAGTAGACGCCGTGGAAACCCGCCGTCCCGTCCCCGTCGCCGGGGCCGATGGTCGTCAGGATGAGGGTGACGACGGCGATGCCGATCGCCGCGCCGAGCTGGTTGAGGATGTAGAGCACCGAGCTGCCCTGGGGCACCGACGCCGGGGGCAGGGTCCGGTAGAGAGATCCCATGGTCGGCGCGCCGACGAAGCTCAGCCCAGCGCCGACGACGAAGGCGGCGAGCGCGGGCCACACCTCGCTGGTGTGCCCGCCGACCCGGGTGAACGCCAGCTCGCCGAGGGCTGTGACGACCGCTCCGCCCCGGACGAGGGCGCGGGCGCCGAGCTGGTCGGACAGCCGTCCGGACAGCGGCATGGCGATGACCGCGGCAACCGCGAAGGGGGCGACCAGCAGCCCGGACGCGAGCGTGCCCCGCCCGTGCTGCTGCTGGTAGTAGAGCGGCAGGACGAAGAGGTTCGCGAACATCGTCAGGCCGACCAGCGTCATGATGGCAACGCTCGCGGCGAACCCGTGGTTGGCGAACAGCCGCAGGTCGATCAGCGGTGGCGTGCGGCGCGGCGACGGCGCCCGCAGCGCGTGCAGGCCGTACCCGGCGAGCAGCGTCACGGCCGCGGCGAGGGGGATGAGCACCTGCCAGGCGGCGACGGTGGTGCGCTCGGCGGCCTGCGTCAGGCCCAGCACGACGGCCGCGAACCCGGGCCCGATCAGGGCGACGCCGACGACGTCGAGGCGGGCGACATCGAGGCGGGCGAGGCGTTCTGCGGTTCGCGGCGGGTCGGGCGGTATCACCCGTGCGGCGCCGACCAGCGCCACGATCCCGATAGGCAGGTTGATCAGGAACATCCACCGCCAGGAGAAGTCCGCCAGGACGATCCCGCCGACGATCAGGCCGAGCACTGGCCCGGTCGAGAGCACCATGCCCATCAGGCCCATGACCCGCCCGGCCCGGCGCGGGCCGGCGGCGCGGGCCAGCAGGGTCAGCACCAGCGGGTCGAGAACGCCGGCCGCCAGGCCCTGGACGATCCGGAAGACGATCAGACTGGAGATGTTCCAGGAGAGTCCGGAGGCAAGGGACGCGGCCAGGAACGCGACGAGGGCGGCCAGCCACAGCCGCCGGGCGCCGAACCGGTCCACGGCCCACGTGGTGATCGGGATGGCGACGGTGAGGGCCAGCAGGTAGCCGGTGGAGACCCAGCCGATCGTGCTCAGCGACGTGTGGAACCGGGTGGCGAGGGTGTCGACGCCGACGGCGACCACCGACCCGTCCAGGATCCCCATGATCCCGCCGAGCAGAACCACGGCGATCAGCCGTCGGAGTGGGGGGTCGAACCGGTCGTGCTCCTGGGACGCGTCCGCCATAGTGCCCTCCAGTGAGCATCGTTGTGCACGTGTGAGTGCACTTTACAGCACCATGACGTTTTCAACGTTGTGGCTGTCCCGGGGATGGAAGGAGGGCAACCGGTACCGTGAGGCCATGAGCGGGACCGTGAACAGCGGCCGGCCAGCCGGCGGGCGAACAACCGGCGGACGGTCGGGCGGCGCGACCGAGGCGCCGGCAACCGGGCATGCGCGGCCGGCAGCCGCCGACGCCACCGCACCGATCGCTCCGGCCGCTCAGTCCGTTCCAACCACCGCCGCCACCATCACCGCGGCCACTGGGACCGCTGCGGCCGCTGCGGCTCTGCCGGCTACCGCGGACCGGCCGTCCGGCGGCAGGCGTAGGCGTGTCGACAGGCGGGCGGCCATTCTCGGTACCGCGTTCACGGTCTTCGCCCGGGAGGGATACGCCCAGGCAACTCTGGACGTCATCGCGGCCGAGGCGCAGGTCGCCAAGCACACGATCTACAACCACTTCGGCGACAAGCAGGCCCTACTGCGCGCGTCCATCGCCGCCGAGGCCGACAGCGCGCTGGCGAAGAACCTGGCCGCGGTCGACCGGCTGCGCGACCTCGACAGCGACGTCCGCACCGCCCTGGAGGACGTCGGCTACCACCTGATCCAGTGTTTCTGCGACGAGCGGGGCTGGGCGCTGCGGCGGCTGCTGTACGCCGAGATCAACCAGTTTCCCGACCTGCTCGACATCATCCAGGGGCGGGCGACGAACCCGGTCACCGAGGCGCTCGCCGACCGGCTGGCCCGGCTGGCGCTGGCCGGCCGGCTGCGGGCGGGGGACCCGGCGGCGGCGGCGGAACAGCTCGCCGCCCTGCTGACCGGCTCACTGGAGGGACGGACCCGGTTCGGCACCCAGGCCATCTCCGACGACGAGATGCGGGCTGTCGCGCGGGCCGCGGTCGACACCTTCCTGCACGCCTTCGGCACCCGGGCCACGGACCCCATCTGAAGATCCCCCGGCTCGCGCATCCGGAAGATCGTGCGCCTGAGAAGGACCCGCCCGAACGGCCGGCGCGCCGACACCGGCACCCCGGGGCCGCCGTTTCCGGGCCGAGTTGTTGTTCCACGTCGTTGTTCCACACCGCGCTGCCGGCCGATTTCAGCCTGGACGACTTTCAGCCTGGACGACACCGACCCGTCGGTCGAAACGACAGACCAGCCGCGACCGATCCGGAAGAGCGCGCCACAGGGCGTCTGATAGATGTTGGTCGATTGATAGATGTTGGTCGATGTGGCCGGCTGGACGCCGCCCGCGCGATCGAACATCCGTCAGGCACGCCCTGACCCAGGACTAACCGTGGCGGAGGTCCCGTAGGACGGTTGCGGTTTCCAGGGCGGCGAAGGTGGCCTCGCGGCCCTTGTCCTCCGCCGAGGAGGGCAGGCCCGCACGGTCGAGCGCCTGCTCGACCGTGTCGCAGGTCAGCACGCCGAAACCCACCGGAATCCCGGTGTCCAGGGCGACTTCGGTCAGCCCCTGCGTCACCGACTGACAGACATAGTCGAAGTGCGGGGTGCCACCGCGGATCACCACGCCCAGCGCCACCACCGCGTCGTGGCGGGCGGCCAGCGCCGCCGCCACGATCGGCAGTTCGACCGCGCCGGGCACCCGGGCCAGCAGCGGGGAGGCGACCCCGGCGTCCTTGGCCGCTCGCAGCGCGCCGTCGACGAGGGCGTCGGTGATCTCGGCGTGCCAACGGGTTGCCACGATGGCCAGCCGCAGGCCGGCGCCGTCCGGGATCGACGGCGCCGGCGCGCCCTGACCGCTCATGCCGTCTCACCCTGGCACATGTCCGCCATCAGCAGTTCCTCGTCCGTCACCGCCGGCTCCGCCTCCGTCGCACGGACCGGGTGCGCGCCCGCGCTCCCGACGCTCGTGCCCCCGACGCAGTGCAGCGGGACGTCGGCGCGGACTCCCGCGACCTTCGGCCCTGCCTGCCCTGCCTGCACGGCTGGCAGTTTCGGCAGGCCCGGCAGGTCGTGTCCCATCCGGTCCCGCTTGGTGGTGAGGTAGCGCAGGTTCTCCGGGGTGAAGTTCACCGGCAGCCCGACCCGTTCGACGACCTCCAGGCCGTAGCCCTCCAGCCCGGCCCGCTTGGTCGGGTTGTTCGTCAGCAGCCGCATCGTCCGGATGCCGAGGTCGACGAGGATCTGGGCGCCCGTGCCGTAGTCGCGCGCGTCCGCGGGCAGGCCGAGGGCGAGGTTGGCGTCCACGGTGTCGTGCCCGGCGTCCTGCATCTGGTAGGCCCGCAGCTTGTGGATGAGGCCGACGCCGCGGCCCTCGTGCCCCCGCATGTAGAGGACCACGCCCCGGCCCTCCTGGGCGATCATGCGCAGGGCGGCGTCGAGCTGTGTCCCGCAGTCACAGCGGCGGGAGCCGAAGACGTCGCCGGTGAGGCATTCGCTGTGTACCCGCACCAGGACGTCACGGCCGTCCCCGATGTCCCCCTTGACCAGCGCGACGTGCTCCACGTCCTCGATGACGCCGCGGTAGCCGAAGGCGCGGAACTCGCCGTAGCCGGTGGGGATCCTGGTGTCGGCGACCTGCTCGACGTGGTGTTCGCTGCGCCGCCGGTACGCCACCAGGTCGGCGATGGAGATCAGCAGCAGCCCGTGCTCCTCGGCGAACCGTGTCAGCTCCGGCAGCCGGGCCATGCTGCCGTCGTCGTTGACGATCTCGCAGATGGCTCCGGCGGGACGCAGCCCGGCGAGCCTGGCCAGGTCCACCGCGGCCTCGGTGTGGCCGGGACGCCGTAACACCCCACCGACCTTCGCGCGCAGCGGGAAGATGTGGCCGGGCTTGGTGATGTGCGCGACGGTGGTCGCCGGGTCGGCGAGCAGCCGGATGGTCAGCGCCCGGTCGGCCGCGGAGATGCCGGTCGTCACCCCGGCCCGGGCGTCGACGGAGACGGTGAACGCGGTGCCCATCCGCTCGGTGTTGTGCGGGACCATCTGGTCGAGTTCGAGCCGGTCGAGGTCGGCGCCGTCCATCGGCACGCAGACCACCCCGGAGGTATAACGGATCATGAAGGCCAACAGCTCCGGGGTGGCCTTCTCCGCCGCGAAGATCAGGTCGCCTTCGTTCTCGCGGTCGGCGTCGTCGACGACGACGACTGGCCGGCCGGCGGCGATCTGCGCGACCGCCTCGTCGATCGAGGCGAAACGCGTATCACCGACTGGCAGATTTTTGATCATGACAGTTGCCCGCTCCCGCTGTGGATGACGGGGGTGCTGGACGAGCCGGCACCGGCCGCCTCCCCCGCGACGACAAGCTTCTCGACGTATTTCGCCAGCACGTCGACTTCGAGATTGACCCGCTCCCCCACCCCTCGCCGACCGAGGGTCGTCACCTGCAACGTCGTCGGGATCAGGCTCACCGTGAACGTGGCGGGCGTCGTCGCGTCCGCCGGGGTGATCTCGACGACCGTCAGGCTGACACCGTCGACGGTGATGGATCCCTTCTCGACGAGATAGCGCTCCAGGCCCGGCGGCAGGCTGATGCGCACGATCTCCCACTGGGTGTCCGGGCCGAAGGTGACGGGATCGCCTCCCGTCGCCGCCGCGTCACCGGAGGCCGCTGTGGATACCGTCGTGAAGGCCACGGTGGAGGCCACTTCGGAGGCCGTCGTTGTGGTGGATGCCGCTGAGGTGGTCGTGGAGGTGCTGGAGCGGCGTTCGAGGACCACGCCGACGCCGTCCACGTGCCCCTGCACGAGATGCCCGCCGAGGCGGTCGGCCAGGCGCACGGGGCGCTCCAGGTTGACCCGGTCACCGGCGCGCAGCCCGCCCAGGGACGAACGGTCGAGCGTCTCCTGCATGACGTCGGCCGCGAACGCCTGCCCCTCGCCATGGGGAAACCAGCTGGTGACGGTCAGACAGACCCCGTTGACCGCGATGGACGCGCCCTCGCTGACGTCCTCGAGCACCTTCGTAGCGTCAATGATCAGTCGAGCGGCCGCCGGCCGCGGCTCGACGGCCGCGACCACGCCGAGTTCCTCGACGATGCCGGTGAACATTCCTGGTGTGCCCTCTCGTCCCGGCGCCACGTCCGAGACAGAGGCGATCACGCGGGACGCATCCGGCGCACAGGCGCCGGACGGGCCGTCGGCAGGCCTGGGGCCGTCGAACAGCACACGCCCGCGCGCGTCCTCCCATCCGGACTTTCACCGTCGGTCCCGGAATTCCACCGGATCAGCCGTCCGCTGGCTGCGGACGGGTCGCGGACTGTCACCGCCGGTTCGGATTTTCACCGACCCCGGAGCGCGCGTGCTGCTAACTACCTGACCAAGTCTGGCACATGCGGACGGCACAGGTGCAAGAAAGCTCACGTGATACCGGACGGCAGCACACCCATCACTCTTCGTCCATCTTCGCGCGTCCAGCTGCGGGCAACCAGCCCCGTACATCCGCTTTTATACGTATTTGCCACCAGGACGATTACGCTTGGACGGTTTATATAAGTGTTCCATATGAGCGACGTCACATGAACGGCATCGTGTGAGAAACGTCATGCGGAAAACGTCACGCGAATGATGATCATGCGAGCAGATGGGCGTTGACCGCCCGGACCGCCGCGGCCAGGGACGGCACCTCGACAACGTCGAGGCCGGCGCGCCGCATGATCTCCGCGCCTTCACAGTCGACGAACACCTCGGGTTCACGCCAGGCGAAGACCACCCGGCGAATCCCTGCCTCGATGATCAGTTCCGTGCAGGTCCGGGGGCGTGACGCCCGGGCGCTGCACGGCTCCAGCGAGCTGTAGAGCGTCAGCGAGCCGGCCGGGACCGGCGGGCCGTCCTGGGCATGTTGCGCGAGCCTGCGCAACGCGACCTCCTCGGCGTGGTCACGCGGGTCGAGCTCGCGCGAGTAACCGGTCGCCAGCACCCGCGCGGACGCGTCCGCCGCCAGGCCCGCGGACCGGTCGACGAGGACCGCGCCCACCGAGAACGCACTCGGTGACGGCGGGCAGCGCCGGGAGATCTCGACCGCCATCCGCAGCCACCGCTCGTCCGCACCGGCCGCCGTCTCGAGACCGGCCGCCGTCTCGAGACCGGCCGCCGCTTCGGGACCGGCCCTCTCCGCGCCCGCCGGACCGCCACCAGCCGGTTCCTGGCGTCCCGGGCCCGCTCGGCCGTCCGCCGCCACCGCCCGGTCAGCCCTTCTCGAGGACCGGCGCCACCAGCCGGGGGGAGGCGGCCAGCGCCTGCGCACGCAGCGCCTCCAGCGCCGCGGCCGGGTCGGCGGCACCGTAGACGGCGGTGCCGGCGACGAAGACGTCCACCCCGGCCCGTGCCGCCCGTTCGATGGTCTCGGCGTTGACCCCGCCGTCGATCTGCAGCCACAGGTCGAGCCCCCGGTCGTCCAGCAGCCGCCGGGCCGCCTCGATCTTCGGCAGGACCTCGTTCATGAACTTCTGGCCGCCGAACCCGGGCTCGATGGTCATCAGCAGCAGCAGGTCGAAACGGTGCAGGTCGTCGACGTAACGCTCGACGGGGGTGGCCGGTTTGACCGCGAGCCCGGTGCGCGCGCCGGCGGCCCGGATGGCGTCGGTCGTGCGGGGCAGGTCGCGGACGGCCTCGGCATGGATGGTCACGTTCGCCGCGCCCCGCTCTGCGTAGCCGGCGGCCCAGCGGTCCGGATCGTCGATCATCAGATGGCAGTCGAGCGGGATGGTGGTGACCGTGCGCAGGGCGGTCACCGTGTCCGGCGCGAACGCCAGGTTGGGGACGAAGTGGTAGTCCATGACATCGACGTGCAGCCAGTCGGCATGACCCTCGACCGCACGCGCGGCGTCGGCGACCCGCCCGAAATCGGCGGCCAGCAGGCTCGGGTAGATCTGCGCGGTTGCCACACCCGCGAGCGTATCGACCCATCAGCGGCCCACCACCGCCCCGTCCGCCCCTGTGGCGATCACCCAAACCCACCGTCACAACGCGCCACTCCTCCACGCCGGAGCGGCGGTACCCGCGAACGGAGCCATGACGTCGAAAACACAGGCGTCGCACACGCCGCGCCGAACAGGACCCCGCCTGCCCCGCCGCGCGCGGCAGGGCCCCGCATCCCTCCGGTCGGCACCCCACCGGCGCGTCGGAGCGGCCGTCCGTTCGGCGCGTCGGCGGATCGATTCTTATGGCAAAAGATGGCAAATCTTACGACTTGCGCCCGATGCCGCCCGCGACCAGCCGGACAGCGAGCGGGTACGGCCTGGCGACCGGCTCGGTGGGACGCCACAAGGGGTTGTAGACCACGCCTGGCTCGATGAGCTCCAGCCCGTCGAAGTAGGAGGTGATCTCCTCGATCGAGCGGAAGCGCCCCCTCGTCAGCTCGTTGAGAAGCACCTGCTCGACGGGCTTGGTCTCCTCGCCGTGGTCGACGAAGTGGGTGAGGAACAGGTGACTGCCCGACACCACCCGGTCGACGTATGCGCGGACCAGACCAGCCGGGTCCTCGTCATCGTGGACGTGGTGGACGACCGCGAGCATCAGGAGCCCGACCGGCTTCGACAGGTCGATCAGCGCGGTCACGTCCGGGTTGCTCAGCACCTCGTCGGGACGCCTGAAGTCCGCGGTGATGACCGTGGTGTTCCTGTTCTCGGCCAGCAGCGCCCGGCCGTGCGCCAGCACGATGGGGTCGATGTCGACGTAGGCGACCTTCGACTCGGGCGCAATTCGCTGGGCGACCTGGTGGGTGTTCTCGGCGGCCGGCAGACCCGAGCCGAGGTCGATGAACTGGCGGACGCCCTGCTCCACCATGAACTCGACGCCCCGCCGGAGCACCTGCCGGTTGTACTGGGCAGCGGTCTTGCCATCCGGGATCACCTGGATGAGCTGGTCGTGGACAGCGCGGTCGGCCGGGAAATTGTCCTTCCCATCGAGCAGCGCGTCATAAACCCGGGCGATGCTCGGCACCGAGATATCGACCCCGGCCTCGATCCAGGTCGAGACGAACACCCTGTCGCGTACGTTCAGTGACACCGGATCTGGCGTGCCGTGCTGGCTCTCGCTGTCGGACAACACTCCCCCTCTCGACCAAGGCGGGTCACCGCCGCAACCGGCACTCCGGTGCCAAGAGAAGCGGAAGTGACGTAACGCGTCAGATCTTAGAGAAGCCGGCTCGCCGGCAGAGTCGAGACCGCCCTCTTAAGCCCCACCTTCCGCCCTGGCTCCTACCTCGATGCCCGTCGGCGGAGTAAGGACCGCCGCATCCCTCGCCGCGATCGCCGAGGGCATCGGCGCGTTCCCCGGTCGTGACCCGACCTCGCCACTACGCCGGGCCGCCGAAGTTTGTTCTTCGGTTGATTTCTTTGAGGTTTTTCAAGGCATGTTGACGCGCGTCGGGATTGCCGCAGGCTTTGAACGGCCGGGGCCTGTCCGGCTTCTGCGGTTCCGGATCCATGGTCCGGCCGGCCTGGCCGAGCAAGTCGACGACGAGGTCGAGTCGGTACTGGATGCGTTTGATCAGGGTCTTGACCCGGACCCCGACCATTCAAGATCCGCAATCGGTACCAACCGGTACGGTGCCGCCGAACAGACGGTGGCTTGCCGCCGCGTCGCCGGTGTGCGCGGGGTGCCGTCCGTCAGCCCATCACACGCTGCCAGTACCGCGCTGGCTCCAACCGACGCGGGGCGGCCGGGATCACGGCGCGGGCCGCATAGCGGCCGCCACCGCCGGAGAAGACGGGAGGGCGAGACGGCTGGACGGCGAGCGGTGAAATGGCGGACGTCGGGACGGCTGGGAGATGGGAGCGCCCGTTGGGGGCGGACAGACCCGGAAGGGGTGAACGCGCTGGCCACAGGTCTGCCAGGGAAACCTGAAGGGAACTTTCGCACCGGAACTGAAACACACAGCGTGGACGTGACTACTCTGCGTCCGCCGTTCCGGGTGGAGAAAGGATACCGAATAGTGCATGTCATCCCACATGGTCCGGTCGCGTCACGACGCCGGCCGGCTACGATCCTGACGACGCTGGTGACCACCGCCACGCTGGCGGTCGGGCTGTCGCTGGCCGCCACACCCGCGTGGGCCCAGACCCCCACCCTGCCGCAGATCCCAGCCCTTACCCCGACACAGAGCCCAACGTCGCCCTCCACGCCGAGCCCCACCGGGAGCCCCACGCCGAGCCCCACCCAGAGTCCGACGTCGACTCCCACCCAGACCGGGATTCCCGGGCAGGCCCAGGACCAGGTCCAGAACCTGTGCGGGCCGCCGTCCGGCCCCTGGACCCTGCGGGAGCAGCATTCCGGCCCCGGGGCCCGCGTCGAGATCTGGCAGAACCAGAACACCTACCAGGTGCGCCTGGCCAACCTGCAGGCCAACGGCAAGACCAACGTGGCCGGGGAGGCCGGCACCGTCCGACAGGGCAACGATCTGGGACGGACGGCGTCGATCGGCGACGCGCCCACCGGCGGCTGGTGCTCCGACACCGCCACCGGCGCCATCTGGGGAGCCCTGAGCTGGGACGTGAACGGCGTCCACTACTGGCGGTCCATCGCCTGTGGCCCCCAGAACTGCGTCAAGGGCCAGGTTTCCTGATCCTGACGACCGTCGCACGGCCCACCCGCCGGGCCGCGGCGGGGCGGGGGCAGGCCGGCCTGCCCCCGCCCGTCGGCTCTCGCCCGCCCCGGCCCCGGCGGGGCAGAGCCGACCGCCCCGGAACCGATCGGATCTCCAGCGCACGGACCCGTCCCGAAGCCAGTCCAACATTCATGATCGAATATTGTCGAATACCGAATCATGAAAGCGGGGGAACGAACGGTCGCTCCAGCGGCCGTTTCCACCCCCAGCTTTCGCTGCTGAGGCCGGCACGGCAGGGCTGCGGCAGGGCTTAGGGGCTCAGGAACGGCGCAGCAGGGCCAGGAACATCGCGTCGGTGCCGTGCCGGTGCGGCCACAGCTGTACGAACGGGCCGTCGCCGAGATCCGGCACCCCGGGCAGGTACTCCCGCGCGTCCAGGACGGACACGCCGACGCCGCGCGCAGCCAGCCGCGTCACGACGTCCGTCACGACCTCGACGGTCTCGGCCGGATGCGGCGAGCAGGTCACATACCCGACCACCCCGCCGGGGCGCACCAGGTCGACGGCGGCGGCCAGCAACTGCCGTTGCAGGTGGGACAGGGGCGCGACCTGCGCCGGCGTGCGGCGCCAGCGGGCCTCCGGCCGGCGGCGCAGCGCCCCCAGGCCCGTGCAGGGCACGTCGGCGAGCACCCGGTCGGCGCTGCCGGGACGCAGCGGCGCCGCCCGCCCGTCCGCACGTACCACCACCACGTTCGACCGGCCCGCCACCGGGCCGCCCGCCATGCCTTCCGCACCGGCCCCCGGGCTGCCCGCGGCATCTCCCACGGCCGCCGCCGGGCCGCTCACGGCGTCGGCGGGATCGGGCGCCGGGGCCGGGCGTGCCACCGCGGCGGCCACCAGCAGGGCCCGGGTGGCCCGCGGCTCCACCGCGACCAGCCTGGTCCGGGGCAGCAGGCCCGCCAGCAGGGCGGTCTTGCCACCCGGTCCGGCGCACAGATCGACGCTCACCCCGGTGTCCGTCCCGACCGTGGCCACCCGCGACAGCGCGGCCACGACCAGCTGGCTGCCCTCGTCCTGCACGCCGGCCTGGCCGGCCAGGACCGCCGGCAGCCGCCCCGGATCCCCGCCGGCCAGCCGGACCGCGTACGGCGACCACGGGCCGGGCTCGGCGGCCAGGCCGGCGTCCCGGGCCGCCCGCAGCAGCCCGTCCCGGTCGATCAGGCCAGGACGGGCGACCAGATGGGTGCTGGGACGCTCGTCGTCGGCCGCCAGCGCGGCGCGGGTCCGCGCCAGGTCGCCGCCGAGGGCGGCGGCGAACGTCTCGACCACCCAGCGGGGATGCGCGGTGACCGTCGCCAGATGGCCGACCGGGTCGTCGTCATAGCCGGGTGCGGCCAGCAGCACCGCGAGATCGCCGCCGGTGGCCTCCAGCCGGGCGGCGAGGCGGCGCAGCACCGCGTTGGCGAACCGTACCGGCCGTTCACCGCTGGTCCGGCGGACCAGGTCGACGGTCGAGTCGACCGCGGCCCGCGCCGGCACCCGGGTGCGCAGCAGCTGGTAGGCACCCAGCCGCAACGCGTCCCGCACCGGCGGGTCCACCTCGTCCACCGGGCGGTTGGCGACCGTGGCGAGCAGCCCGTCCAGGACACCCAGGGCGCGCAGGGTGCCGTAGGTCAGCTCGGTGGCGAAACCCCGGTCGCGGGCGGACAGCTGGCGGCCGGCCAGCAGCGCCGGCAGCAGCAGGTTCGCGTAGGCGCCACGCTCGTCGACGGCCCGCAGGACCTCCCAGGCGAGCAGCCGGGCGGGATCGGCCCGGGACGCCGGCGGCCGGGCCCGCTGCCGTGCCCGCGTGCCCCCGGCGGGGGCCGGACTCATGTGAACCTCTCGCCGGCGGCGATGCGGGCTCCCCGCGCCCACGCGTCGGCGGCCATCGTGGGACGGCCCTCGGGGCGGACCTCGTCGAGCAGCACGACCCCGCCGCCGGTCCCCACCGCGATCCGGCCGTGACCGCCGACGGCGATCTGCCCAGGAGCAAGATCTTCGATGCCGAGGGAGGTGGCGCTGTCCCCGCCGGCGGCGCCTGTCCCGCCATCGCCCTTCCCCGCCGCCACGGCTGTCACCACGGCCGTCGTCTCCACGACGGTGACGGGACGCACCGGGCCAATCTTGATCCGGTGGTCGCGGAACGTCGTCCAGGCGCCAGGCGCCGGAGTGGCCGCCCGGATCAGCCGATCGACCCGGTAGGCCGGCGCGGACCAGTCGATCCGCACGTCGGCGACGTCGAGCTTCGGCGCGATCGACACCCCCTCGGATCGCTGCGGCCAGGCCCGCAGCGATCCGTCGGCGATCCCGTCCAGGACCGCGACGAGCAGCCGGGAGCCGGCATCGGCCAGCCGGGCCAGCAGGTCACCGGCGGTGTCGTGGGGGCCGACGGGCTCGGTCAGCGTCCCGTACACCGGGCCGCTGTCGAGGGCCTCCTCGATCTGGAAGACCGACGCGCCCGTCACGTCGTCACCGGCCAGCAGGGCGCGCTGCACCGGCGCGGCGCCGCGCCAGGCGGGCAGCAAGGAGAAGTGCAGGTTGACCCAGCCGTGCCGGGGGATGTCCAGGGCGGCCCGGGGCAGCAACGCGCCGTAGGCCACCACCGGGCAGCAGTCCGGGGCGATCTCGGTGAGCCGGGCGAGGAAGTCGGGGTCACGGGGCTTCTGCGGGGTCAGCACCTCCACGCCCCGCTCCTCGGCGAGCGTCCGCACCGGCGAGTGCGCGACCTTCCGGCCGCGTCCGGCCGGCCGGTCGGGACGGGTCACGACCGCGACGACGTCGTGGCGGGACGAGTCGAGCAGCGCCCGCAGGCTCGGCAGCGCCACCGCCGGGGTACCGGCGAACACCACCCGCATCAGCGACCACCCGACCAGGTTGCTCCCACGGATCCCCTGAGTCCCGCGGACGAAGACAGGGCGGACGGGGACAGGAAAGTGCGCACGGTCCAACGCTAGCCGCGTCCCGCGCGTACGCGGTCCAGCGGGTCGTGTTCCGCGGAACATCCGCGGAACAGTCGCCGGCCGAGCCCGAGCGGGCAAGGAAAGGCAGGTCAGCGGGCGCGGCCGAAAAGCGGGTGCGGGGACACCTTCACCGCCGGCGGAGCCTGCCCGGCCCACTCCGCCTCGCGGATGGCCTTCATCGCCGCCTTCTTCGTCTCCGGGTCCAGCCGGTCGATGAACAACACCCCGTCGAGATGGTCGGTCTCATGCTGGACGCAGCGTGACAGCAGGCCGCTGCCCTCGATCGTGACAGGATCGCCGTGGACGTTCTGGCCGACCGCGATCACCCGCTCCGGCCGCTTCAGCTCGAAGGAGAGGCCGGGCAGGGAGAGGCAGCCCTCCTCACCGTCCATCAGCTCCTCGCTGAACGGCCCGAGGACGGGATTGACCAGGTGCCCCACCTCACCGTCCACGTGGTAGGTGAACACCCGCAGCGACACCCCGAGCTGCGGCGCGGCCAGCCCGACCCCGCCCGCCTCGTGCATGCTCTCGACGAGGTCGGCGACCAGGCGGCGGAGCTCCTTGTCGAAGGTGGTGACCGGTTCGGCCACCGTCCGCAGCACCGGGTCCCCCAACAGTCGGATCTCTCGGACCGTCACTGCCGCCCCTCTTCCCTCGCCCGCGTGCGTCCCGCGCCTGCGTCGTCGTCCCCAAGCCGCATCATCCCGCGCCCGCAACGTGTATCCATCAAAATACACGTCCATCAGGAACGAATTTATTACATTACGTAACTTACACGAGACATAATCATCACAGCACCATCACAGCAAAGTGATCGGATCGGGGATGACCCGCACCGGTGGGGAACGGCGGGCGTCGAGCACGCCGCGGGCTGCCTTGAGCGCGGCCGCGAGCTGCTGCCCCTGCGCTCTGGGAACCCGCACCAGAACACGTTCCCATCGCTGCCCGGCAAGCTCCGACGCGTCCGCGTCCCCGACGGGAGCAGGCCGGGCCGCCCGCCCGGCGGGGACGGATCGACCTGTCTCACCAGCGGGAGCGGGCCGGCCCGCCGTCCCGGCGCCGGCCGGGCGGTCCACCTCCTCCAGCGGGACCGGGCCGAGCACGTCGGCGCCGGCGGGCAGCCGCGCCGCCGCGACCAGGTCGGCAACCGCGCCGGCGCTGCCCTCGACAGCGACGACGCGGGTGGCCGGCGGGAAGCCGAGGGCAGCCCGCTCATCCGCCTCCCGCCGGACGAACCAGGCCGGATCCCAGCGGGTCAGCGCCTGGACCACCGCGAGCCCGGCGTCGGCGGCGACGACGACCCGGCCGCCGTCCGCCGCGGGCCTGGCAAGCGCCGCCGCCGCGCACCACCGGCGCAGCGTCTCCTCAGCCGCGCGCAGATCCGGGCGGCCCAGCAGCGCCCACGTGTCGAGCAGCAGGACCGCGCCATACCCGCCGTCGGCCACCGGCTCGGCCCCCGGGGTGGCCACCACCAGCGCGGGCGCCGCCGCGACGGTCGCCAGCACGCCATCCCGGCCGGAGGTGCGCACGACGGCCCCTGGGAAGGCGCGTCCCAGCTCCTCGGCGGTGCGCCTGTCCCCGACGACGCTCGCGCGGAAGCGGACGTCCCGGCAGTACGGGCACCGCCACCCGGCCTCGGCCGGCACCGGCGCCGGCACCGGGGATCCGGCCGGGACTGGCACCGAAGGTCTGACCGGGGCCGTCGCGGAAGGCCTGGTGGGCCGTCCGCCGGCGTCAGCGGCCCCGGGCGGCGGGGCAGCCCCGGGCGGCGGCGGCGGGTGGTGGGCGTCGGCCCGCACGCCGACCGCCACCCGCGCGCACCAGCCGCAGGTCGGCGGCCCGGACCCGCCGTGGCGTCCCAGCGGCCCCCCGCAGTGCCGGCAGCGGGCCGGCCGTCGGCAGCCCGCGCAGGCCAGCGACGGCTGGTACCCGCGCCGCGGCACCTGCACGAGAACCGGCGCGCCCGCGGCCAGCGCGTCCCGCGCGGCACGCCAGGCCAGCGACGGCAGCCGCGCCGCCCGCGCCGCCGGATCCCGGGCCTGTTCGACCTGCGAGCCCGTCGCCTCGACCCGGGGCGCGACAGCCCGGACCACCGGGCGCGGCGCGATCAGGGCCGATGCCCAGCCGACGCGCACCATCGCCTCGGCATCGGTCGACGGCGACCAGCCACCGACGATCAGCGCCGCCCGTTGCTGGCGGGCACGCAGTACGGCGACGTCCCGGACGTGCGGATAGGGGGCACGCGGCTCGGCGTGCAGGTCGTCCCCGTCGTCCCAGACGACGATCAGCCCGAGGTCCGTGACCGGAGCGAACACGGCAGCCCTGGTTCCCACGACCACCCGAGCCTGCCCGCGGCGGACGGCGAGGAAGCGCCGGTAGCGTTCGGCCGGGCCGAGATCGGCACGCAGCGCGACAAAATCGTCCGGGTCGAGCACGTCCATCAGCGCGGCGGCGACCCGCTCGACGTCACGGTGGTCGGGCACGACGACCACCGCCCCGCGGGCGGACGCCACCGTGGCGGCCACGGCCGCGGCGACCATCGCCGGCCAGGAGGACGGCCCGGGAAGCGCCCACCACACGGCCCGGGGGCTGCCGCCGGCACGCAGGGCCGCCAGCATCCGCTCCCCGTCGGGATAGTCCGCCCAGACACCGGACAGCCCCACCCGCACCGCCACCGCCGTGCTCCCAGCCACCGCCGTCCCAGCTGCTGTAGCCCCATCCACCGCCGGCCCGGCCGCCGTCGGCCGTGCCGGTGGGTCGGCCGGCGCCGGCGGGCCGGCGGGGGACGTCGAGCTGACGGGAGGCTTCTTCTGTGCCCTGGTCTCCTTCTCCACTCGGGCGTGCCGGGGTGGGACGGCGAGCCGGAGCACGTCGGCGACCGTGCCCGCGTAACGGTCGGCCACCGCCCGGGCCAGCTCGGCGATGTCGGGGGCGAGGACCGGCTCCGCGGAGGTGACCCTGGCCAGAAAGGCGAGCCGGCCGGTGTGCTCGGAACGCTCACAGCGCTCGAGGATGAAACCGTCCAGCAGCCGGCCGGCGAACCGGACCCGGACCCGAGCGCCGGGGACGGCCTCCTGCGCCCACTGCCGCGGCACCAGGTAGTCGAACGGCCGGTCCAGATGGGCGTGCCCGACGTCCACCGCAACCCGGGCGACCGGCAGCTCGCTCGCGGTGACCGGCGCCCCTACAGCGGCGGCGGTCTTCCTGCCAGTACCCACTCGCGAGGACGCCGGGCGAGGCGAGCGGGCACCCCGAGCGGGCGCCGGCACGCCGACATCCACCCCCGCGGCGGCCACCCCGTCCGCCGGTGGGGCCGTGCCAGCCGCTGGCCCGGCGGCCAGACCAGCCATCGGGCCGGCTGCGGCGTCCAGCCCGACGAAGACCCCAAGTTGTTCGGGCATACCTGTTTGGTACCAGCCCCCTACGACAGATCGTCCATCCCCCACGGGGACACCCGCTTACAGACGCGCCCCCCACGAAGCCCAGAGGCAGGGGCCCCAAATTTTCGCTTCGCGAAAATTTGGGGTCAGCGGATGGCCGCGGCCAGGGACTGGGCTCGGGAGGTGGACTCCCAGGTGAAGTCGAGTTCCGGGCGTCCGAAGTGGCCGTAGGCGGCGGTCTGGGTGTAGATCGGCCGCAGCAGGTCCAGGTCCCGGATGATCGCGGCCGGCCGGAGGTCGAAGACGGCGGTCACGGCGTCCTGGATCTGCTCGTCGGGCACCACACCGGTACCGAAGGTCTCGACGAACAGGCCGACTGGGTGCGCCTTGCCGATAGCGTAGGCGACCTGTACCTCGCACCTGCGGGCGAGCCCGGCGGCGACGACGTTCTTGGCGACCCAGCGCGTCGCGTACGCGGCCGACCGGTCGACCTTGGACGGGTCCTTGCCGGAGAAGGCACCGCCGCCGTGGCGGGCCATCCCCCCGTAGGTGTCAACGATGATCTTCCGTCCGGTGAGACCGGCGTCCCCCATGGGGCCTCCCACCTCGAACCGGCCGGTCGGGTTGACCAGCAGCCGGTGCCCGTCGGTGGTGATGTCGAGGGCGGCCAGCTCCGGGGCGACGACGAACTCGGCGATGTCGGGCGCGAGCAGGGTGTCGAGGTCGATGTCGGCCGCGTGCTGGGTGGAGACGACGACGGTGTCCAGCCGCACCGGCCGGCCGTCGGCGTACTCGATGGTGACCTGGGTCTTGCCGTCGGGGCGCAGGTAGCCGATGCGGCCCTCCTTACGGACGGCGGACAGGCGGCGGGCGAGCCGGTGGGCGAGCGCGATCGGCAGCGGCATCAGTTCGGGGGTCTCGTCGCAGGCGTAGCCGAACATCAGGCCCTGGTCGCCGGCGCCCTGGCGGTCGAGCTCGTCCTCGCCGGCGCCGCCCACCCGGGCCTCGTGGGCGGTGTCGACCCCCTGGGCGATGTCAGGCGACTGCGACCCGATCGACACGCTCACCCCGCAGGACGCGCCGTCGAAGCCCTTCTTGGACGAGTCGTAGCCGATCTCCAGCACGCGTTCGCGGACAACGGCGGCGATGTCCACATAGGTGTCCGTGCTGACCTCACCGGCGACGTGGACCTGGCCGGTGGTGATCAGCGTTTCGACCGCGACCCGGCTGCGCGGGTCATCCTTGATCATCGCGTCGAGGATGGAGTCACTGATCTGATCAGCGATCTTGTCCGGATGCCCCTCGGTAACGGACTCGGAAGTGAACAGGCGCGTCGCCACGTCATGACCCCCTGGGAGATCCAGTCTGATTCGGGCGAAGTCTACCGGCGGGTACCGGCGGGCAGGCCGACAACGGAGCCATCCGCTACAGCGAGTCGTGTCACGACCAGGTCGAGCACCTGGTGCGCGAGCAGGTCCTTGCTGGTCCGTTCGATGGCGGTCTGCGTGCCGTCCGCGCCGAGAACCACGGCGGCGTTGTGGTCGACCTCGAACCCGAGCCCGTCGCCGACCTGGTTGACGACCAGCAGGTCGGCTTTCTTGCGGGCGAGCTTCTCCCGGCCGAGGGTCACGATGTCCACGCCCGGCCCGCCGGTCTCGGCGGCGAAGCCGACGAGCAGCTGGCCCGGGCGGCGGGCGGCTACGAGCTCGGCCAGCACGTCGGGGTTGTGTGCCAGCGCCACCGGCTCGGGGACGCCGTCACCCTTTTTGATCTTATAGGACGCCCGCGCCACGGGCCGGAAGTCCGCGACCGCGGCAGCCATGATCACAACATCCGCCTGGATCGCCTGGGCGTGCACGGCCTCGCGCAGCTGCGCGGTCGACACCACCGGGATGGTGCGCGCCCCGGCGACGTCCGGCAGCGCCACGTTGGCCGCTACCACGACGGTCTGCGCGCCCCGGGCGAGCGCGGCCCTGGCCAGGGCGTAGCCCTGCCGTCCGCTGGAGGAGTTGCCCAGGAAGCGGACGGGGTCGAGATGCTCCCGGGTGCCGCCGGCGCTGACGACGACCCGCCGGCCGGCGAGGTCCGGCACCGTGCCTGCCCGCTCCGGGCCGGCCGGCGTGCTGCCAGCCGGCACGGAGCGGGCTGACGCGAAACGGGCCAGCGCCGAACGGGCCAGCACGGAACGGGCCAGCGCGGCGATCTCCACCGGTTCCGGCAGCCGGCCGGCGCCGGAGTCCGCGCCGGTCAGCCGGCCCACGGCCGGGTCGACGACCAGGCAGCCACGGGAGCGCAGCGTGGCCACGTTGGCCACGGTGGCCGGGTGCTCCCACATCTCGGTGTGCATGGCCGGGGCGAACATCACCGGGCACCGGGCGGTGAGCAGGGTGGCGGTGAGCAGGTCGTCGGAGCGTCCGGTGGCGGCGCGGGCGAGCAGGTCCGCCGTGGCGGGGACGACGAGCACCAGGTCGGCCTGCCGGCCGAGCCGGACGTGTGCCACCTCGGCCGCGTCGGTCCAGACGTCGGTGGCCACCGGATGCCCGGACAGCGCCGCCCAGGTCGGCTCGCCCACGAACCGCAACGCCGCCGCGGTGGGCACGACCCGGACGTCGTGACCGGTCTCGGTGAGCTGGCGCAGCACCTCGACCGCCTTGTAGGCGGCGATCCCACCGGAGACGCCCAGCACGACGCGGGGACGTTGCACGGCCGCGGGGACAGCGGCACCGGTGCCGCTCCCGGTGCCGTTGTCGCTGCCGGCGGTGTCAGCGGACATCAACGGTCATGTCCCGGTGGAACAGGTGTCCCCGATGGCACCGGGTACCCCGGGGCGCCGGGCGTCCCACATCCGATGTACCGGGTGTGCTGACGCTGGCGCTGGGCGTCCCGGCGACACCTGGACCTGCACCGGTGGCGTGTGGCACCGGTGCAGGTGTGGCACGGGGCCGACATGTGGCTGCCGAGGAGGCGTTCAGGAGGCCGGCGGCAGGGGCTCGCCGACGGTCTCGTGCGTCAGCAGACCCGCGTTGATCTCGCGCAGCGCGATGGACAGCGGCTTCTCCTGGGCGCTGGCGGTGTCGACCAGCGGGCCGACATACTCCAGCAGGCCCTCGCCGAGCTGCGAGTAGTAGGCGTTGATCTGCCGGGCCCGCTTGGCTGCGTAGATCACCAGACTGTACTTGGAGTCGGTGGCTTCCAGGAGCTCGTCGATCGGCGGGTTGGTGATGCCTTCGGGCTGGGCGACAGTGCCGGACACGGTGTCCTTCCGCAAACACGGGGCTGTCAGCCCGCTGGCGAACCGACAGCATGGTCAGGATGTGGTCCTGGAGAACAGGGTCAGGGGCGGATGCCCGGGACCGCGGCGGCCCCGCCGGGCCCCGCGACCCGGGGCCGCGGGCCGGTGGGCGTCCACGCCCTCAGCCGTACCCTCGGACCGCAACGGTACGGCCTCCATAACAGTAGAGCAGGCGGCGCGGGGAGGGCGGACGGCCGGACGGCCCGGCCGAGGCACTAGTCGGTGTCCATCAGGGCTACCAGCCGGGCCGCCGCCCGGGTCACGTCGTCGTTGACCACCACCGCGTCGAACTCGGATTCGGCGGCAAGCTCGGTGCGGGCCCGGTCAAGGCGGCGTTCGATCACCTCCGGCGGCTCCGTGCCGCGTCCGGTGAGCCGACGGACCAGCTCCTGCCAGGACGGCGGGGCGAGGAAGACGAACCGGGCGTCGGGAATACCCGCACGTACCTGCCGGGCGCCCTGAAGTTCGATTTCCAGCAGGCACGGCACCCCTTCGGCGAGACGGGCCTCCAGCGGCGCGCGGGGGGTTCCATAGGCATGACCGGCGAACATCGCATGCTCAAGAAGCTCACCCTTCTTGACCATCAGGGTGAACTCCTCGACATCAACGAAGTGATACTCCACCCCGTTGGTCTCCCCCGGGCGCGGCGCGCGTGTCGTGCAACTGACCGAAACCCAGACCTCGGGGTGGCGTCGACGCACCTCGGCGACGACGGTCCCTTTCCCGACGCCTGACGGACCGGACAGAACGGTGAGCCGCATCCATACACCGTAGTGTGTTGCGGCCGCACACTCAAAAAAACATGATCGGGTCGGAGTGTGGTCCCGACTGTGGTCGGACGGTGTACCGCCCGGTGTTACGACCCACCGTGGCGGTCACCGGGTAACGGGGGTGACCTGGGCGAGCAGGCCCGCGTGCGGCCCGCGGCCGTCCGCCCGCCTCTCTCCTCGCCGGCCTGGCCGTGCGGGGCCCGCATGCGCGCACGCCCGGTGGCGCACCGGCAGAGACGCGCCGGCAAAGAAACGTCGGTACGGCGGCCCGGCGCGGTGTGGTTGTCACCATTGCCGGGACGCCGTACCAACCCCACTGCGCCCAGAGATATGTGTCATTTGCCTGCCGGCCACCGGTGTTGCTCAGGAACTCGCGAACTCCTGTACCAGTGCGGCACGCTGTTTGGCGCCCAGGCCGCGCAGGCGACGGCTGTCGCTGATCGCGAGCCTCTCCATGATCCTTGTGGCGCGGACGCGGCCGACGCCGGGCAGGGATTCCAGAACAGCGGCCACCTTCATCTTTCCGATGACCTCGTCGGTGTCGGCTCTCTCCAGGACGGACGCGAGGGACACTTCCGCCTTCTTGAGCCGTTCCTTGAGTTCCGCACGCTGCTTACGCGCCAACGCAGCTTTCTCGAGGGCAGCAGCCCTCTGCTCGGGCGTGAGGGGCGGCAGGGGCACGGGTACGCCTCCTTCTTTGGGGTGATCGCGGCGCCGCGCAAGTTAGCGAATAACGGGCGTCTCGGTCCAGCCGGCGGTACGGGCACATCTGCGGACTATTGTCCACAGGACGGGGTCCATACGTTGGCCTGAATCGGGTTGCCGCCACACGCGCCCTTTGCTTTCGGTCGCTCGCGGACCACCGTACCGGGCAGATCCCCTCGAGATGGCCGGAGTGGGGCCTGTGTGATGTCACACCAGGTCAGCGGCACCGTGGCCGGGTCGCCATCCGGCCACGAACCGGGCCGCGGCCATCCCCGGATCGTCGGCGGCGATGATCGGACGGCCGACCACAAGAAGATCGGAACCTGCGTCGACAGCTTCGGCGGGTGTTGCGGCACGCGCCTGATCATCGGGCCGCGACCCTGCCGCACGGATACCGGGCGTGATAAGAGTCACATCACTTCCGACTTCCGAACGGACCGCGGCAACCTCCCGGGGGCTGCACACCACCGCGCGGGCACCCGCGGCCACCGCCAGTGCCGCGAGCCTGCGCACGACGTCCAACGGTGTCCCGGCAAACCCCACGGCGGCCAGCTCCGCGCCGCCCAGGGAGGTCAGGACGGTCACCGCGGCGACCTCGACGTCGGGCGCGGCGTCGACCGCGGCACGCACCATCGCCGCGCCCCCGGCGGCGTGCACCGTCACGTACCGGGGCGCCAGCCGGGCCACGGAGCGCATCCCCGCGGCCACCGTGTTGGGGATGTCGTGCAGCTTGAGGTCGAGGAACAGCCCGACCCGCTCCTCGGTGGCGCTGGCCGCGGCAGTGGGGGCGGCCGGGACGGCGGGAACGCTGGTGAGCCCGTCGGCGAGCGGCCCGGACCGGCCGTCCGCGGCCGCGCCGGACAGACCGTCCGTCCCGCGCGGCCCGTCCGTGATCACGTCCCGCAGGGCTGTCACGACGCCGGGCCCCTCCCGGTGGAACAGCCCCAGACCCACCTTCAGGACGGCCACGTGCGGGGCCACCACCGCGGCCAGGCGCAGCGCGGCCGGCCCGTCGGGCACGTCCAGCGCGACCGCCAGGGGTGGGCGTGACGTCCAGCTGCCCAGCCGGGTCCGGGGGAACGCGGTCATCCGGCCACCATCATCCGATCACTGTCTGCCGGTGGGTGTCGCCGACCGAGGCCCGCCCGGTGCCGGGCCCGCCGGTACGTTGATCGTCAACGGGCTGGTTGGCGTCGGGGTCGTACGGCTGCTCCCAGGCAGCCTGCAGCCCGGCGTGGAAGCTCTGCAGCGGCCGCACGCCCATGTCGCCGCGCACCAGCGCCTCGATGGCCTGTACGCAGGCGGCGGCGCCCTGGATCGTGGTGACACAGGGCACACCGGTGGCCACGCACGCCGCCCGGATCTCGTATCCGTCCAGCCGCGGCCCGACCCCCCACGGTGTGTTGATCACCAGGTTGATCTGACCAGATATGATCATCTCGACGCAGTCGACCAGGTTCGGGTCGGGCACGGAGTGCTTGCCCAGGACGACCGCCTGCACCCCGTTGCGGCCCAGCACCTGCGCGGTCCCCTCGGTGGCGTAGACGACGAACCCCAGGTCGGCGAGCCGTTTGACCGGGAATATCATCGCCCGCTTGTCCCGGTTGGCCACGGAGACGAACACCCGGCCGTAGACCGGCAGCGACAGGGAGGCGGCGGCCTGGGACTTGGCGTAGGCGGCGCCGAAACCGGCGTCGATGCCCATCACCTCGCCGGTGGACTTCATCTCCGGGCCGAGCACGGTGTCCACCCCACGGCCGCCGACGTCCCGGAACCGGCCGAAGGGCAGTACCGCCTCCTTCACCGCGATGTGGGAGTCCAGCGGCAGGATCGCGGCGTCGCCGTGGGCGGGCAGCAGCCCCTCCGCGCGCAGCTGCGCCACGGTCGTGCCGACCATCACCCGGGCGGCGGCCTTCGCCAGCGGCACCGCGGTCGCCTTGGACACGAACGGCACGGTCCGTGACGCCCGCGGGTTGGCCTCCAGTACATACAGCACGTCGGCCTGCAGCGCGTACTGGACGTTGAGCAGGCCACGCACGCCCACGCCCTCGGCGATCAGCCGGGTGGACTCGCGGATGCGCTCCAGCTCGCCGCGTCCCAGGGTGATCGGCGGCAGCGCGCAGGCGGAGTCACCGGAGTGGACCCCGGCCTCCTCGATGTGCTCCATCACACCGCCGAGGTACAGCTCGGTGCCGTCGTAGAGCGCGTCCACGTCGATCTCGACGGCGTCGTCGAGGAACCGGTCGACCAGGACGGGGTGCTGCGGGCTGATCTCGGTCGCCCGTTCGATGTAGCCGCGCAGCATCGCCTCGTCGTAGACGATCTCCATCCCGCGCCCGCCGAGGACGTAGGACGGCCGTACCAGCACCGGGTAGCCGATCCGCTCCGCCACCGCGCGGGCCTCGTCGAAGAAGGTCGCCACCCCGTGCGGCGGCGAGGGCAGCCCGGCTCGGGCAAGCACCTGCCCGAACAGGCCGCGGTCCTCGGCCAGGTGGATCGCGCGCGGCTCCGTCCCGACGATCGGGACGCCGGCGGCGGCCAGCGGCGCGGCAATGCCCAGCGGGGTCTGGCCACCGAGCTGGACGATCACACCGACCAGTTCCCCGGCCTGCTGTTCGGCGTGGACGACCTCCAGGACGTCCTCGACGGTGAGCGGTTCGACGTAGAGCCGGTCGGCGGTGTCGTAGTCGGTGGAGACCGTCTCCGGATTACAGTTGATCATGATCGTCTCGTAGCCGGCGTCCGAGAGCGCCATCACCGCGTGGCAGCAGGCGTAGTCGAACTCGATGCCCTGCCCGATCCGGTTGGGCCCGCTGCCCAGCACGATCACCCGGGGCCGGTCGCTGGGGGCGACCTCGGTCTCGCTGTCGTAGGACGAGTAGTGGTACGGCGTGGCCGAGGCGAACTCGGCCGCGCAGGTGTCGATGGTCTTGTAGACGGGCCGGATGCCGGCGCGGTGGCGGGCCGCGCGCACGGCGTCCTCGGTGGTGGCGAGCAGGTCGGCGAGCTGGGCGTCGGAGAAGCCCAGGCGCTTGGCCCGCAGCAGGTCGGCCGGGGCGAGGTCCACCAGGTCACCGGTGATGGTGGCGGCGACCCGGTTGAGGTGGTCGATCTGCTCCACGAACCAGGGGTCGATGCCGGTCACCTCGGTCACCCGCAGCCGGCCCGCCCCGGCCCGCAGCGCCCGCTGCACCGTGCGCAGCCGCCCGTCGTGCGGGATACGGGCCCGCTCCAGCAGCTCCTCGGCGTCCCCCGGATCGCCGGTGAAGCCGAACACCGCCGACGGCTGCTCCAGCGAACGCAGCGCCTTCTGCAGCGCCTCGGCGAAGCTGCGCCCGACCCCCATCGCCTCACCGACGGACTTCATCGTCGTGGTCAGCGTCGGGTCCGCTCCCGGGAACTTCTCGAAGGCGAACCGGGGCACCTTGACCACGATGTAGTCCAGCGCCGGCTCGAAGGCGGCCGGCGTGGTGCGGGTGATGTCGTTGGGGATCTCGTCCAGGGTGTACCCGAGCGCGAGCTTCGCGGAGATCTTCGCGATCGGGAAGCCGGTGGCCTTCGACGCCAGCGCCGACGACCGGGAGACCCGGGGGTTCATCTCGATCACGACGAGCCGCCCGGTCGCCGGATCCACGGCAAACTGGATGTTGCACCCACCCGCGTCGACACCCACCGCGCGCATGACCGCGATGGCCATGTTCCGCATCTGCTGGTATTCGCGGTCGGTCAGCGTCATCGCCGGGGCGACCGTCACCGAGTCGCCGGTGTGCACACCCATCGGGTCGACGTTCTCGATCGAGCAGACCACGACCACGTTGTCGGCCCGGTCGCGCATCAGCTCGAGCTCGAACTCCTTCCAGCCGAGCACGGACTCCTCGACCAGGACCTCCGAGGACGGGCTCGCGGCGATGCCGTCCGCGGCCATCCGGCGCAGCTCGTCGGCGTCGTGGGCGAAACCGCTGCCGGCGCCGCCGAGGGTGAAGCTCGGGCGCACCACCACCGGGTAGGAGAACTCCTCGGCGGCGGCCAGGCACTCCTGCGGGGTCGTGCAGATGGCGCTGCGGGCGGTCTCGCCGCCGACGGCGGCCACGATGTCCTTGAACGCCTGCCGGTCCTCGCCCGCGCGGATCGCGTCGATGTTCGCGCCGATCAGGCGGACGCCGTAGCGGTCGAGGACGCCCGCGGCGTGCAGGTCCATGGCGGTGTTCAGCGCGGTCTGCCCGCCCATGGTCGCCAGCAGCGCGTCCGGGCGCTCCCGTTCAATGATCTTGGCGACCGTCTCCGGGGTGATCGGCTCGACGTAGGTGGCGTCCGCGATGTCCGGATCGGTCATGATCGTGGCCGGGTTGCTGTTGACCAGCACCACCCGCAGCCCCTCGGAACGCAGCACCCGGCACGCCTGTGTCCCGGAATAGTCGAACTCGCACGCCTGGCCGATGACGATCGGCCCCGACCCGATGACCAGGACGCTGGTCAAATCCTCCCGCCGCGGCATCAGCGCACGCCCTCCCGTCCGCGTCCCCGCCTACCCGCCCCCCGGCCCGCCCCGCGGGCACCCGGCTGGTGGCCCGCCGGCCCCGGGGTGGCTCGCCCCCGGGTGGCCGGCCTGTGGGCCGGCTCGCAGCGTCCCATACCCGACCCGTCGCGGTGCCCCACAGCGCCGTGTCCGCTGGGCACCACCAGCAGGCGACCGTGCCCGCCAGAGCCTGCCGGCGGACAGCCAGGACCGTCGGGCGTCACCGGCGGGCGGCCATGAGGTCGCGGAAGCGCTCGAACAGTCCGTGCGCGTCGTGCGGGCCCGGCGCCGCCTCGGGGTGGAACTGGACGCTGAACGCGGGCACGTCCAGGCAGGCCAGCCCCTCGACCACGTTGTCGTTCAACGCCACGTGACTGACCTCGACCCGCCCGTACGGGGTCTGCGTGACGCCGTCGAGCGGCGCCTGGACCGCGAAGCCGTGGTTGTGGCTGGTCACCATAATCCGGCCAGTCGCGGTCTCGGCCACCGGCTGGTTGACCCCGCGGTGGCCGTAGGTCAGCTTGTACGTCTCGAAGCCGAGCGCCCTGGCCAGCACCTGGTTGCCGAAGCAGATCCCGAAGACCGGGACCCCCGCGTCGAGCACCCGGCGCACCGCCTGGACCGCGTAGTCCGCCGCCGCCGGGTCACCCGGGCCGTTGGACAGGAACACCCCGTCCGGCGTCAGCTCCAGCAGCTCGTCGGCCCCGCTGCGCGCCGGCAGGACGTGCACCTCGCAGCCGAGGGCGCTCAGCGCGTTCGGGGTCGCCCGCTTCATGCCCAGGTCGAGCGCGGCCACCCGGAAGTAGGGGACGTCGGTGGCGGCCCGCACGACGTAGGGCGCGCGGGTGCTCACCTGCGGCGCCAGGTCGGCGCCGACCATGCTCGGGCTCGTCCGCACCCGTTGGAGCAGCTCACCGGGGTCCTCGGTGGCGGGGCCGATGCCGCACCGCATCGCCCCGCGCTCCCGCAGGTGGCGGGTGAGGGCCCGGGTGTCGATGCCGCTGACGCCCACCACCCCGGCGTCCGCCAGCTCGTCGTCGAGGGTGCGTCGCGCCCGCCAGCTCGAGGCGATCCGGCTCGGGTCGCGCACCACGAAGCCGGCGACGTGAATCCGCTCCGACTCGTTGTCGTCGTCGTTGACCCCGGTGTTGCCGATGTGCGGCGCGGTCATGACCACGATCTGCCGGTGGTAGGACGGGTCGGTGAGGGTCTCCTGGTAGCCGGTCATACCGGTGGCGAAGACAACCTCGCCGAAGGCCTCCCCCCGCACGCCGAACGCCTCGCCGACGAAGTGGCGCCCGTCCTCCAGCATCAGCCGGACATCCGGGTGGCTGGCGTGCGACGCGGTGGAGCGCGCCGGCCCGCGCAGGTGGCCGGGCAGGCCACCTGCCGCCGACGTTCGACCGCCGGAGCTGTCCCCGCCTACGCTCACCGCGTCCCCAATCCGTTGCGATACGTCCCCGGCCTGTTCCGGCGGGCCGCCGCCGCGCAGGCCCGCCGGGGCACTCACCCAGGTGTCCTTCATCTTGCGGACGACCTCCCCCAGCGGAGATGTCAGTGGATCGACATAACCGCGCGGGCCGCCACCCTGGCCGCCGGCCCGCGCGGTGTGCCCGGCCTCACCAGCCGGGCGCCGCTGCCCACCGGGGCCACCGGGGCCACCGGTGTCACCCGCCGGAGCGGGCCCGCCGGCCGGTGGATAGCCCGGCGCGGCCTGCCCTGGCACGGGCGGGGCCGGCTGCGGCAGCGGGGCGTGCGCCGCGGTGGATGACGGCGGGCGGGTGACCACCGTTATGGGCGGCCCGTCCTGTGGCCGGGTAGGCGAAGCGCCCTGTGGCCCGGTGGGCGAAGCGCCCTGTGGCCGGGGCAGGCCCGGCACCGTCGCCGCGCCCGTCACCACCGGGCCGCCCGCCGTGCCCGGCGCGCCCGATCCGTGGCCTGGTGGCGTGCCGCCGCCGGGTGGCCCGCTCCCGCCGGCCGGCCCGGTCCCGCCCGTGGGCCGGGCGCCCGTGGGCCGTTGCCCCGCAGCCTGCCCCGAGGCCGCGGCGCCCAGCGCCCGCGGGCGCAGCCGGGAGACCGCCCGGCCGACCGGATGAGGCCTGGTGATCTCGCCGTCGGTGGGCGCCGGCCCCGGGCCGATCAGGCTGTGCACGGCGCGGACCACCTTGGGCTGGCGGGCCCGGTCGTCCCCGCGCAGGCCCGTCTCCAGCTCGTGCGCGCCCAGCGACCAGGCGATGACGATGATGCGTCCGACGCCGGCGACCTTGCCGGCGTGCGCCCGTTCGAGACGGGCGCCGCGCACGGCCTCCCGCGGGATCCAGAACGGCTCGTTACCGGCCCGGTCCACCCGGATGCCACGGTCGTAGACGGAGACGTACGCGTCGGCCCGGCCCCCCAGCCCGCGGGCGGTGACCCGGTCGAGCCAGTGGCCGGCGTCCACCGTGCCCAGGTACAGGCCCTTGATCGGCGCGGCCACCACCTCACCGATGGTCTCGGGGACCACCGGCAGGTCGGGCAGGTCCTCCTCCTGACGGCGGGCGCGGTGGCGCCAGCTGCGGCGCATGGCGTCCACCGCGGCGATGAACAGCAGGATGCACCCGAAGGCGAACAGCAGGTGCAGGCCCAGCCGGTCCGGGCCGCGGTCGGGTTCCGCCAGGGGAAGGCCGCCGGGCAGCGCCACGAACGCGGCGGCGAAGGTGAGATGGTCGGTCATACGATCTTCCCGTCGAGCACGGTTGGACGCCCCCGCAAGAACGTGGCCTGGACCCGTCCAGGCAGCTTGCGGCCGGCGTAGGGAGTGTTGCGGCCGCGGCTGGCCAGCGCGCCGGCGTCGACCGTCCAACGGGCCACCGGATCGACGAGGACCAGGTTCGCCACGGCTCCCGCCGACAGCGACAGCGCACCGGCACCGGCCGGGTGCACGTCGTGGGCGGGCGCCCGGGACGGCCGCCCGCCGGCCGCGGGCGGGTGGTGGTGCCCACCGGCCGGGGCACCGGAGCCGCCGGGCAGGCCACCGATCCGCCCCGGGGCGATCGCCATCCGGTCGGCGAGCCCGGCCCAGTCCAGCAGCCCCGTCTCCAGCATGGTCATGATGGCGATCGACAGCGCGGTCTCCAGGCCGACCATGCCCGGGCGGGCGGCCATCCACTCGGTCTCCTTGTCCTGCGGGGCGTGCGGGGCGTGGTCGGTGGCGACGCAGTCGATCGTGCCGTCGGCGAGCCCGGCGCGCAGCGCCTCCACGTCCGCGGCGGTCCGCAGCGGCGGATTGACCTTGTAGACCGGGTCGAAGGAGGTGGCCAGGTCGTCGGTGAGCAGCAGGTGGTGCGGGGTGACCTCGGCGGTGACCCGCCAGCCCTTGGACTTCGCCCACCGCAGCAGCTCCACCGAGCCGGCGGTGGAGACGTGGCAGACGTGCAGCCGGGAGCCCACGTGGCCGGCGAGCAGCACGTCCCGCGCGATGATCGCCTCCTCGGCGGCGGCCGGCCAGCCGGGCAGGCCGAGCCGCGCCGAGACCACCCCCTCGTTCATCTGCGCGTCCTCGGTCAGCCGGGGCTCCTGGGCATGCTGGGCGATCACCCCGTCGAACGCCTTGACGTACTCCAGCGCCCGGCGCATGAGCACCGCGTCGGACACGCAGTTGCCGTCGTCGGAGAACACCCGCACGGCCGCCGCCGAGGATGCCATCGCGCCGAGCTCGGCGAGCCGGACGCCGCGCAGCCCCTCGGTCACCGCGCCCACCGGGCGCACGTCGCAGTACCCGGCGTCCCGCCCGAGCCGCCAGACCTGCTCGACGACCCCGGCGGTGTCCGCGACGGGCTCGGTGTTGGCCATCGCGAACACGGTGGTGAAACCGCCCAGCGCCGCCGCCCGGGTGCCCGAGGCGACGGTCTCGGCGTCCTCCCGGCCCGGTTCGCGCAGATGGGTGTGCAGGTCCACCAGCCCGGGCAGGGCGACCAGGCCGTCGGCGTCCAGGACGGTCGCGCCCACGACGGACAGGTCGCGGCCGGCCTCGGCGATGATCCCGCCGTCGAGCAGCAGGTCCACCGGGTCGCCGCCGAGCGGCCGCACCCCGCGCAGGTGCCAGCGCCCGGCCTCGTGCGCGGGTCCGCCGGCGGTGTCGCCGTGTCGCGTCATGGCACCTCCCTGGTACCGCCGAGAAGCAGATACAGAACCGCCATCCGCACGCTTACGCCGTTGGCGACCTGCTCGACCACGGTCGAGCGGGTCGAGTCGGCCACATCCGAGGCGATCTCCATGCCGCGCACCATCGGCCCCGGGTGCATGACCAGCGCGGACAGCGGCATCGCCGCGAGTCGGTCGGCATCCAGACCGTACCGGCGGGCGTACTCCCGCTCGGTGGGGAAGAACGCCGCGGTCATCCGCTCCCGCTGCACCCGCAACATCATCACCACGTCGCTGCCGGGCAGGACCGCGTCCAGATCGTAGGAGACCGTCACCGGCCACTGCTCCACCCCGACCGGGACGAGGGTGGGCGGGGCGACCACCGTCACGGCCGCGCCCAGCGTGGACAGCAGCCACACGTTGGAGCGGGCCACCCGGGAGTGCAGGACGTCACCGACGATGGTGACGGACAGGCCCTCGATCCGGCCGAGCCGGCGGCGGATGGTGAACGCGTCCAGCAGCGCCTGGGTCGGATGCTCGTGGGTGCCGTCCCCGGCGTTGAGCACGCTGCCGCGCACCCAGGCGGCCAGCCGGTGCGGCGCGCCGCTGGCCGGATGCCGGCAGACCACGGCGTCGGCCCCCATCGCCTCCAGGGTCTGGGCGGTGTCCTTGAGGCTTTCGCCCTTGGAGACGCTCGACCCCCGGACCGAGAAATTGATCACATCCGCGGACAGCCGCTTGGCGGCGAGCTCGAAGGACGTCCTGGTCCGGGTCGAGTCCTCGAAGAAGAGGTTGACCACGGTACGGCCACGCAGGGTCGGCAGCTTCTTCACCGACCGGTCGGCGACGGTGGCCATGTACTCGGCGGTGTCCAGCACCAGCAGGGCGTCGTCCAGGCTGAGATCCTGGGTGGACAGCAGGTGGCGCATCATGCCGGCCCCGCCGCTTCGGGCCGGCTCACGGCCGGCCCCCGTTCGCGGCCGGCCCGCTCACGGCCACGGCGGGCGGCGGCGGGACGGCCCGGCCGTGCCGGCACGCCGAGCGCTCCGGCGCACCCCCCGGACTCATCGGCCCGCTCCTTCCGACAGGATCATCACGGCGTCCCGGTCGTCGGTCTCGGTGAGGCGGACCGCGACGGCCTCCTGCCTGGACGTCGGCATGTTCTTGCCGACGTAGTCGGCCCGGATCGGCAGCTCCCGGTGCCCGCGGTCCACCAGCACCGCGAGCTGCACCACCCGGGGCCGGCCGAACTGCGCCAGCGCGTCGAGCGCCGCCCGCACCGTCCGGCCGGAGAACAGGACGTCGTCCACCAGGATCACCGTGCGGCCGTCGATCCCGCCGTCCGGCAGGTCGGTCACCGCCAGCGGCCGGACGGCACGCAACTGGAGGTCGTCACGGTGCATGGTCGGGTCGAGCGAGCCCACGCCGAGCTCGACGCCTTCGACCGCCCGGACCCGGTCGGCGAGCCGGCGGGCCAGTGGGACGCCGCGGGTGGGTATACCGAGGAGCACGACACCGTTCCCACCGGCGGTCTTCTCCAGGATCTGGTGGGCCATCCGGGTGAGCACCCGGCCGATGTCCGCGCCGGAGAGCACCGTGCGGGCCGTGCCGGGGCCGCCGGGGGTGCCCGATCCGGACGTACCTGGGGTGGGCCTGTCCGGGGTGGGCGTGGTCATACCCGGGCCCTCCTTCCCCGCCTCACGGGACGGTCCTTAAAGGAGCGGTTCGGATGACGGTATCAGGCAGCACGCATTGTCACTGCACGTTACCTAACGGGAACCGCCCGCACGCGAACGGTCCGTGACGCAGAAATTCCTTACCCGTAACGCCTAGTGCAATCGATGGGCTACAGAAAGTGGTACAAAGAAAGTGTCGACACGACCCCCCTGGTGGTGAGCGACAACCGACCCAGGACTACTATCGGTAACCACCGGCGGCAAGAGCCCCGGTTCCACCTGATCGACCACGACGGGAGTGGGCACTCCGATGTCCGACTATGCGAAGGCGCTCGGTGCTCGGCTGCGAGCAATACGCACCCAGCAGGGGCTCTCGCTTCATGGCGTCGAGGAGAAGTCGCACGGGCGCTGGAAGGCTGTCGTCGTGGGCTCCTACGAACGCGGAGATCGCGCTGTTACGGTGCAGCGCCTGTCCGAACTGGCCGAGTTCTACGGTGTCCCCGTGGGAGAGCTCCTCCCCGAGGGTTCCACCGTGGCTCCGCTCGAGCAGTCTCCGCGCATCGTCCTCGACCTGGAACGGCTTTCCCAGGTTCCGAAGGAACACGGCGGCCCACTCGCCCGCTATGCGGCGACCATCCAGAGCCAGCGCGGGGACTACAACGGCCGCGTACTGTCCATCCGGTACGAGGACCTGCGTTCCCTGGCGGTCATCTACGACACCTCGCCGAGCAAGCTCACCGAGCAGCTCGTCTCATGGGGCGTCCTGAGCCCGGAACAGGGCCAGGAAGCCGGAATCAGCGAATCGGCCTGACCGGCCGCCGCCCGGGCCCCGCCTGACCGTAGACGGCGAGGCCACCAGACCTGCTCGCCGGTCCGCTCGGCCACCGGCGGAGCCACTGTCGTCTCCGCGCACACCACCGTCACGGGTGTCAACAGGCCCGAGCGGCTGACGGCGGCAGCTCGCTTCCTCCTGCCGCCGACGGAAGGTGAGCAGGTTTAGCCGGTTCGTCCCCGGCCTGGTCGGGGGCTACCCAGCTCTCGAACGAACAGGACCTCAACGCTGTTCCCGCAAGAGGCCACTGTTGCGGCGGGCCTCCCTGTTCCCATGGGTCTCCCATGACGGGCCTCCTACGAGCCGTTGTGCTCCTACGAGGCTCCTGCGAGCGCGCGGGTGCTTCTACGAGCGCGAGGTCCGGCCCAGTTTGAGGTCGAGCAGGCGCGCCAGCAGCCCGTTGACGAAGACCGGCGACCGCTCGGTCGACACCAGCCCGGCCAGCGCCACCGCCTCGTCGATGGCCACCCCGTCGGGGATGTCCTCACGCCACAGCAGTTCCAGCGCGCCGATCCGCAGAATGTTGCGGTCCACCGGCGGCATACGCTCGAGGGTCCATTCCTCGGCATGGTCGGAAAGCATCTCGTCGATGTCGGCAAGCCGCTCGACGACACCCTCGACGAGCGAGACCGTGTATTCGGGCACCGGCGGATCGGACTGGGCGAGCCGCTGCGCGAGCGTCTCGGTGAAGCTGCTCCCGCGCAGGTCCGCCTCGTAAAGGATGTCGAGAGCGCGCTTGCGGGCCTTCGACCGGGCGCTCAGCTCGTCACCCGGCCCAGGTAACGGCCGTCTCTGGTGTCCACCTTGACCTTCTCCCCGGTGGTGATGAACAGCGGCACCTGGATCGTGGCACCCGTCTCCAGCGTCGCCGGCTTGTTGCCACCGGTGGAACGGTCGCCCTGGACACCGGGCTCGGTCGCCGCGATGACCAGTTCGACGCTGGCGGGCAGCTCCACGTAGAGCGGCTCCCCGTCGTGCAGCGCGACCGTCGCCGTCGCGTTCTCCAGGATGTAGTCCGCCGCGTCGCCCACAACCGCCGGTGGGATCGGGATCTGGTCGAACGACTCGCTGTCCATGAAGACGAAATCAGCGCCGTCGCGGTAGAGGAAGCTCATCTCACGCCGGTCGACGGTCGCCACCTCGACCTTCACTCCGGCGTTGAAGGTACGGTCGACAACCTTGCCGGTCAGCACGTTCTTCAACGTCGTCCGGACGAAGGCCCCGCCCTTCCCGGGTTTGACGTGCTGAAACCCGACGACGTTCCACAGGGTGCCGTCGAGATCGAGCGTCATGCCGTTCTTCAGATCATTTGTGGTTGCCACTGCGCACAACTCTCCAGCCGGACCAGCAGGTTGGTCCGTTCGACTGACGGGGATCCCACGAAAGTCTAGTCTGCCCCGGGCGGCGCCTCCGGCGCGGCCCGGGGACCCCTGCCAGCCACACGCTCCTTACTTGTCGGTGCCGAATTGCCCCCGGCGATCCGGCACCGACCATCCCCACTGCAGCGCCTCCGGCGTGGTCCGGGGAGCGCGGCCAGTCACACACCGCCTGCCCGGTCGGCATCGCAGTGCTACGACGGTTGTGGATGACTACGCAGCGTCCGGGAGAGGGCGGGTGTCAGGCGGGGGCTTGGTCGGCTGGGTGGGGTGGATCCGCTGGTGCGCTGGCATCGTGGATGCGGGCCGCGATCGTGCGCAGGGCGAGGAGGTAGGAGTCGAAACCGAGACCGGTGATGGTCCCGGTCGCCACCGCGCTGATCACGCTGTGGTGCCGGAACTCCTCCCTGGCATGGGTCTGGCTCAGGTGGACCTCGACCAGCGGGCCCGTCACCTGCGCGGCCGCGTCGCGCAGCGCGTAGGAGTAGTGCGACCACGCACCCGGGTTCAGCACGACCGGGACGCCGAGGTCGGCGGCCTCGTGCAGCCAGCGCAACATCGTGGCCTCGTCGTCGGTCTGCCGGCAGTCCGCCGCCAGGCCGAGTTCCCCGGCCAGCTTCTGGCAGACCGTCACCAGATCGGCGTAGCTGCGGCTGCCGTACACCGCCGGCTCCCGCAGCCCCAGCCGGCCGAGGTTCGCCCCGCTGAGCACCAGAACTTTCACGTCCGGGCCTTCAGCGGCTGAGCCTTCATGGCCGCGTCCTCGTGGGCAGGCCCCGGCGCGCCGGGGCCTGACGGGCCTTCTCCCGCGTGCGCCTGGTCCGCGGGCGTCACGGTGCCATCACCGCTCGTCCCCGCCGGGGAGGTCTGACAGCTCCCGGGCCACCTCCGAGAACGCGGCCACGACCAGCGCCCGATCCGGGTCCTCAAGGATGCGCGGCCGGCCGAGCCCCTCGAGGACGACGAACCGCAGCCGCCGGCCGCGGCTCTTCTTGTCCAGCCGCATCGCGTCGAGCAGCGCCGGCCAGTGGTCCGCCCGGTAGACGGTGGGCAGCCCTATCCGTTCGAGCAGCGCCCGGTGCCGGTCGGCGGTGGGCTCGTCGAGCCCCAGCGCGAGCCGGCTCAGCGAGGCGGCGAAGACCATCCCGACCGACACCGCGGCGCCGTGCCGCCAGCTGAACCCCTCGACCTTCTCGATGGCGTGCCCGAGGGTGTGCCCGTAGTTGAGGATCTCCCGCCGGCCGGCCTCCCGCGGGTCGGCCGACACCACCGCGGCCTTCACCCGGATCGACCGTTCGATCAGCTCACGCTGGTGGCGTAGCCCGCTCGGGTCGTCCTCGAGCAGGTCGAGGATGGCCGGGTCAGCGATGAAACCGGCCTTCACGACCTCGGCCAGGCCCGAGATCCGCTCGTTGACGGGCAGGCTCGCCAGCGTCGCCAGGTCGGCGAACACGGCGAGCGGGTGGTGGAAGGCCCCGACGAGGTTCTTGCCGGCGTCGATGTCGATCCCGGTCTTGCCGCCGATCGCCGCGTCCACCATCCCCAGGACCGTGGTCGGGACCTGCACGAGGTCGACGCCGCGCAGCCAGGTGGCCGCCACGAAGCCGGCGAGGTCGGTCGTCGCCCCGCCGCCGAGACCGATCACGACATCATCGCGGGTGAGGCCGACCTGACCGAGGACGTCCCAGCAGAAACCGGCGACGCGCGCCTGCTTGGCCTCCTCGCCGTCGGGGACCTCGACCGCGTGGGCCTCGACCTTCGCGGTCTCCCGCAGGTCCGTGACCACGGCCTCCGCGGTCGCCCGCAGCGCGCGGGGGTGGATGACCGCGGCCCGGGTACGGCCGGCGACCTGCTCGGCGAGCTCACCGAGCAGGCCCGCGCCGACCACGACCTGGTAGGGACGTTCGCCGGTGGGCGCGACCTCGATGCGGGTCACCCCGTCGCCGGCGGCCGGCTCCCCCGGGGACGCCAGCGGGGCGGCGGGGACCGGGGCCGTGGACGATGCCGTCACGGCCTGACCAACGGCCCGGGCAGCCGGCCCGCCGGCGACGCGACAACATGATCGTGATGCCGGTGGTCCACCAGCAGCTTCTCGACCAATCCGACCACCTCCTCAGGTGTGTGCCCCACGGTGCCCACCACCGCGGAGGCGACTTCGGCGTACAACGGCGCGCGGGCTCGCAGCATCGCGGCGATCCTGGTGCGCGGCCCCTCGACCAACAGTGGCCGGTCCCGGGCCAGGCCGACCCTGGCCACCGCGTCGTGGACCCCGACGTCGAGGTGGACGACGGTGTGCCCGCGCAGCGACCGCCGGGTGGCCTCGTCCAGCACGGCCCCGCCGCCGAGGGCGAGCACCCCGTCGTGCTCGGCCAAGGCGTGGGCGACGGCCTCCTGTTCCAGGGTGCGGAAGTGCTCCTCCCCCAGCTCGACGAAGATGTCGGCGACGGACCGCCCGGCCCGGGCCTCGACGTCGACGTCGGTGTCCCGGAAGGCCACGTCCAGCCGCCGCGCCAGCAGCCGTCCGACCGTGGTCTTCCCCGACCCGGGCGGGCCCACGAGCACCACGACCGGCCGCCGCGCGCGGGCCGCCGCGGCAGCGCTGCCGGCGGCGGCACCCTCAGCGGCAACGCTGCCAAGGGCGACACCGTCGGCGGCGCCAGTGGCAGCGGCGCCGGCGGCGTCCGGAGAGCCGGTCACCGGGCCGCCACCAGGACAGCGGCGATCATATCGGCTCCGATCTGACGATCAGGGACTTCAGGTACGTCTCACAGTTGCGGCGGGACTCCTCCACCGAGTCGCCGCCGAACTTCTCCAGGGCCGCGTCGGCGATCACCAGCGCCACCATGGCCTCGCCGACCACCCCGGCGGCGGGTACCGCGCACACGTCCGAGCGCTGCGCGATCGCGACCGCCCGCTCCCCGGTGGCGACGTCGATCGTCGACAGGGGCCGGGACAGCGTCGAGATCGGCTTCATGGCGGCCCGGACCCGCAGCGGCTCCCCGGTGGTCATCCCCCCTTCGACGCCGCCGGCGCGGTCGGTGGCGCGCCGCACCCGGTAGATGCCCCCAGGGTGCGCCGCCGCTTCCGGGGCGTCCCCGGCGGGCACCGACTCGATCTCGTCGTGGGCCTGCGACCCGCGGCGGCGGGCCGTGGTGAAGCCGTCGCCGAACTCCACACCCTTGATCGCCTGGATGCCCATCAGCTCCCCGGCGATCCGCGCGTCGAGGCGGCGGTCGCCGTGCACGTAGCTGCCCAGCCCCGGCGGGCAACCGTAGGCGAGCACCTCGACGATCCCGCCCAGGGTGTCGGCGTCCCGGTGGGCGGCGTCGATCTCGGCGACCATCCGCACGCTCGTCGCCGGGTCGGCGCAGCGGACCGGGTCGGCGTCCACCACGTCCATCGCGGCCGGCTGGGGCAACGGTGAGCCGGGCGGCACCTCGACAGCGCCGATCGACACCACGTGCGAGACGACCTCGATGCCGTACGCCTGCCGCAGCAGGGCCTTGGCGATCGTGCCCAGCGCGACACGGGCCGCGGTCTCCCGGGCGCTGGCCCGTTCCAGCACCGGGCGGGCGTCGTCGAACCCGTACTTCTGCATACCGGCAAGATCCGCATGGCCGGGCCGGGGGCGGGTCAGGGGGGCGTTGCGGGCCAACCTGGCAAGCCCCTCGGCGTCGACCGGATCCGGCGCCATGACCTCCCGCCACTTCGGCCACTCGGTGTTGCGGACGACGACGCTCACCGGGCCGCCCAGGGTCAGGCCGTGGCGGACCCCGCCGAGCAGCTCGACCTCGTCCCGCTCGAAGCTCATCCGGGCGCCCCGCCCGTGCCCGAGCCGACGTCGGGCAAGTTCGTCGGCGATCAGGGAGCTGGACACCCGGATACCGGCCGGCAGCCCCTCCACGGTCGCCACCAGAGCCGGCCCGTGCGACTCCCCGGCAGTCAACCAACGCAGCATGAGGCCAGTCTTCCACGCCACCGGCGCGCCGGAACCAGCTCCTTCGGCCGGGATGCCCGCGAGACGAGAATGGTCCGGAAGGCTATCCCGCGTTCCAGCCGAGGACGCCGACGAACGCCCCCGTCAGCAGGAACGGTCCGTAGGCGATCGATGTCCGCCGGCCTGCCCGCCGCGTCACCATCAGGACCAGCGCCCACACCCCGGCAAGGGCGATCCCGGCCAGCAGCCCGGTGAGGGCCACCGGGACGCCGAGCCAGCCGAGCGCGCCGCCGAGCAGACCGGACAGTTTCACGTCGCCGAAGCCCAGACCGGCGCCGGGCAGCGCCCAGAAGGCCGTGAACAGGGCGAGCACGGCCACGGCCACGAGAACGGCGCGCACCCAGCGCCCCGGGCCGCCGTCCAGGACCGCGGCGATGCCGAACAGCCCGGCCAGGACCGGGTAGGACGGCAGGGTGATCACGTCGGGCAGCCGGTGGACCCGGGCGTCGACGGCGGCCAGGAGCACGCCGACCACCCCGAGGTAGGCGTACGCCGGCAGCCAGGCGACATGATCGGTCAGCTTGGCCGCGAACGCGACGACGACGGTGGCCGTGAGCAGGCCCAGGGTGTCCCGGGTCGGCGCCGGCCGGCGCGGCTGTTCCCCCGCCACCGGCCCGAAGAAGCCCACCATGCGGGTCAGCCCCGGGACGACGCACAGGACGGCAAGGACGATCGCGACAACCAGCACGACCGACCCGGTCGACATGGCCGACCCGCCCGGCACGGCCGGTGTCACGGGCACGGCGGACGGGGCGGACCCGGCGGACGGGGCGGGTACGACGAACATGTCGAGTACGACGGATGTGTCGGGCAGGGCGGGCGCGGCGGGCGTGACGAGTCCGGCGGGCACGGCGGATATGGCGGATGGGTGGGCCCGGCCGGCGTGACGCCCGCGGATTCGGGCGGTGGGACGTTCACCGTGCCGCCAGGGCGGCTTCGCCCGCGGTCAGGAGCAGGTCCACGTCCACCTCGGCGCCGGTGAACAGCCGGACCTGCCCGACCGCCTGGGCGGCCAGCACGACCAGCCCACCGGCGACCGGCGCCCCGGCCGCCTGCGCGGCGGCGGCGAGCCGGGTGGGCCACGGGTGGTAAAGCAGTTCGACCAGGGCGGTCGAGGCGGGCCACGGCCGGCGCGCGAGCTCGTCGGTGGCGCCGGCCGGCGTGGTCGCGAGCACGACGTCGGCGGCGGCAAGGAGATCCGCCAGGTCCGCCAGGTCCGACGGTTTCGCCTGGGGCGTGGGCGCGGCGGGCCCGGTGCCGGTGGTGTCCCAGCGATGGACGGTGACGGCCAGCCCGAGGGCGGTGCCGATCTCGGCCAGGGGGGCCGCGGCCGGCGGGCGGCGGGCGAGGACGTCGGCCCGCTCGGCGCCGAGCGCGGCGAGCGCGGCGAGCACGGCCCGGGCGGTGCCCCCGGCGCCGATGACGAGCGGGCTGCGCGGTGCCCGCCCGTTGCCGAGGACCGTTGTCACGGCATGCGCCGTTCCGGCGACGTCGGTGTTGAAGCCGGCCAGCCGCACGGGTCCGGCGTCGCCCCCACCAGCGCTCTCGGTGATGAGCCCCCGGGTGTTCCCGGTGGAAGCCCTGTCGGCGCCCCCACCGGTGGCTGTCCCGCGTCCGGTGTCCCGCCGGACGTCACCTCCGGTGTCACGCTGGCCATCGCGTTCGACGACGACGGTGTTGACGGCGCCGACGGCCGCGGCGGTGTCGTCGATCCGGTCGAGGAAGGCCAGGACGGCCCGTTTGAGCGGCATGGTCAGCGACAGGCCGACCCAGCCCGGTTCGGTGCGCACCCGCGCGATCAGGTCGCCGATCGCGCTGTCGTCGCAGGCGACCGCGGTGTAGTCCCAGTCAATTCCCAGCGCGCGATATGCCGCATGGTGCATCACCGGTGACAGTGAGTGCGCTATCGGCATTCCCGCGACGGCCGCTCGCGGCCGGTGGCTCTCGACGGCCGCGGGCGGCCGGTGGCCTCTGGCGGTCATGACCCGCCCTCGGAGCGGTAGCGGGCGAGTGCCTCCTGCCACTCCCGGTCCGTCGTCGCGAAGATCGTCACGTTCGACCTCGGCAGGGACACGAAGTACATCCACGGCCCGTCGGCCGGGTGCAGGGCGGACTCCAGCGCCCACTTCCCCGGGTTGGAGATGGCCCCCGGCGGCAGGCCCGCCACCCTGCGCGTGTTGTAGGGGTTGCTGCTGGCGAGCTGGCTCTGGGTCAGTGGGCCCTCGTACTCGTTGAGGGCGTACCGGGTGGTCGAGTCCAGGTCGAGGCGACGGAACCGGCCGGAGGTGTCGGTGAGCCGGTTGTAGATGACCCGGGCGACCTTCGGCCCCTCGTTCGGGTTCTTCACCTCACGCTCGATGATGGAGGCGATCGTGATGATGTCCTGAGGGGTGCGCCCCAGCGCGGCCGCGCCCGCCTCGATATCGAGAGCGGCCGTCTCCGTCCTGAACCTGTCGACGAAGCTCTTGAGCGTGGCGGTCGCGGAGGCGCCTGGTCGCAGATCGTAGGTGAAGGGGTACAGATAGCCCTCGACACCGGTCGCGTACGATGGCAGCTGGAGCTCGCCCGGGTTCTTCACGATCTCCTCGAGCGTGGAGAGCGGCTGGCCGGTGCGTTCCGCCAGCGTCGTGAGCACCTGTTTGACGGTCATGCCCTCGGTGATGGTGAGCCGGAACAGGGTGTGGGACTTCACGTCGAGCAGCGTGGCCAGCGCGTCGGCCGCCCGCAGGTGCTGCTTGAGCCTGTAGAAGCCGGGCTGGATGGAACGCGACCGTTCGTCGGCCGCGGCCGCGTTGACGAAGACGGCCGGTGTCCGCACGACCTCGGCGGAGGCGAGCACCCGGGCGATGTCCCGGGCGGTCGAGCCGGCCTGGATCTGGATGATGACCGAGCTGTCACCGGGCCCGGGATAGTCGATCGCCGACTCGCCGGCCGTGACGCGTCCGATCACCTTGCCCGCGCCGTAGATCCCACCGCAGAGGACCACGGTCACCACCACCAGGATCGCGATAAGCTTGGGCGCGGTGCGGCCCCGCCGCCGAGCCCGGCCACGGCCGCCGCGACCGCCATGACCACCACGGCCACCACCGGCGGGTCGCCCGCGGTACGATGCCCGGCTGCCTGATGTGTCATCGAGCAGCTCGTCGAGGTCGTCCCCGATCACGTGTCGTCCGCGTGGCGATCCGGCTCGCGCCGGGTGGCCACGGCGTCGGACGCCCCCGCGTCATGCGGGATGTCCAGGGCGGACTGCAGGATCTGCACCGCTGCCTCCTGGTCTACGACTGCGCGACGGTCCCGTGCGCGCAGGCCACGCTCGGCCATCCGGCGGTGGGCCACGACCGTGGTCAGCCGCTCGTCGACAAGCCGCACCGGGACAGGGGCGACGCGAGCCGCCAGCAGGTCGGCGTATTCCCGAGCCTTACGGGCCGCCGGCCCCGGGAGACCGGACAACCGTGTCGGGAGACCCACCACGACCTCCACCGCATGACGATCGCGCACAATCATCGCAATCTCGTCGAGATCGCTGTTCAGCCGGGTGCCCCGTCGCAGCGTCGTCACCGGGAACGCGATCCTCGCGTCAGGATCGCTGGCCGCGACCCCTATTCTGACTGTGCCCACATCGATACCGACATGCACCCCCGTCCGGCGGTTCATCGCGGACCGCCGGGGCGGGCCGATGCCTGGGCCGATACCCAGGCCGATGCCGGGACGCGCTCACGCGGAACGGGCACCGGGGATACCCGGGGCGTCGGCGCCGGGCGGGCCGCCGGCACCGCGCGCGTCACCGGTGTCGTCCGGCCCGGTGTCATCCAGCCCCAGCGCCTGGCGAAGCTCATCCTCCCGCTCGGCCATCCCTTCCCGGACGTCGGCCAGGAAATCCTGCACCGACTCTACGAGGGACCCGGCAAGGTGCTGCGGAGTGAGGGTGGAGACGGCGCGGGCGGCACGCCGCACGGTCACCACTCCCACCGCCGCGCCGAGCGCGATGTAGAACACCCGCGGCATCATGCGCTCCGGCTGTCGACGTCGGCCCCGCGAACCGTGGCCGCCGGCGCGGCGGAGCCGGCCCGCCGGGCGGCCCGCCGGGAGGCACGCTGCGCCGCCCGCTCCGCCTTGATCTCCGCCGTGATCTGTGACTCGATGTCGGCGCGGGCCCGCTTCGCCGCCGCCCGCCGGACCCCGTAAGAGAACGCGGCGACCCGTACGACCGGGCCGCCGACCGTCGCCGCGAACAGCGACGTGAGCGAGGAGATGTTCGTCGAGATCGTCTGTACGTTCGCCGTGATGGCGTCGACCCGGTCGAGTTCCTTGTTCACGTGGCTGAGCGCCTGGTTCACCTCGTCCACCGTCGCACCCGCCTGCCGCACGCGCGCGGTGCCCTCGTCGATGGCCAGCCCGGTCTGACGGACCCGGGCGGCTGCCTCGTCGAAGATCTTCCCGAGCTTGAACAACACGTAGCAGCCGAACAGGACGAGCACGGAGAACGCCCCCGCCGCGATCAGTCCCGCGATCGCACCACCGGACATGTGTGCCCTGCCTCCGCTGTCAGGGGCCGTGACCCGGCCACACCTTTGTGACAAGCCGTACATTCGTGACAAACTGCGCGACCGAACGTCCAGGATTTCCGCGACCAGGCCCCCTACACCGGCCGCGCCGGCACCGCGACGACGGCCCTCCCCGACGGGCCGGTGGCGACGCGGGTCATCTTTCCCCACGCCGCCGGGCCCGGGCCCTGGAACACCGCGGGAGAGCACCCACAGCCCCCGGACAACGGTCGACGGAGCGTCGAACTCGACGTTCCTGGAGTGACCCTACCGAGCGCGACCGGCTTCGTGGTCACTCGCCTCTGATGGCTCGTCCACATCTGCCCCGGCTGCGGCCCCGGCCACAGCCCCGGCCACAGCCCCGGCCACAGCCCCGGCGGCGGGCGCGGCGGCTGCGCTGGCAGTGGTGGCAGTGATGGCGGTGCTGGCGCCGCCAGGCGCGGGGCTGGCGGTGGCGGAGCCGCGGAGGGCCTCGCGCAGGAACGCCAGCCGCTGCCCGGCCCGCTGCTCGAACCCGTGCCCGCTCGGCTGGTAGTAGCTCGCTCCCACCAGCGGGTCGGGGGCATACTGCTGGCTCACGACCCCGCCCGGATGGTCGTGGGGGTACCGGTAGCCGTCGCCGTGGCCCAGCCGGCCCGCGCCCGGGTAGTGCGCGTCCCGCAGGTGGGGCGGGACCGGCCCGGCACGCCCGGCGCGGACGTCGGCGACGGCCGCGTCGACGGCCCGGATGACCGCGTTGGACTTCGGCGCCAGCGCGAGATGGATCACAGTCTGCGCGAGCGCGAGCCGGGCCTCGGGCAGGCCCACCATCTCCAGGGCCTGGGCGGCGGCCACGGCCACCCCGAGCGCCCCGGGCTCGGCCAGGCCCACGTCCTCACTGGCCAGTATGATCATCCTGCGGGCGACGAACCGGGGATCCTCTCCGGCCTCCAGCATCCGGGCCAGATAGTGCAGGGCGGCATCGACGTCACTGCCGCGCACGGACTTGATCAGCGCGCTCGACACGTCGTAGTGCTGGTCGCCGGCACGGTCGTAGCGCACCGCGGCCCGGTTCACCGCCCGTTCGAGGGTGGCGAGGTCGATCCGGACGGGCGGGCGACCCGCCCCCGACCCGTCGCCGCCGGTGCCCGCCGCCGCGGTGGCGGCCGGGCCCGGGCCTGCCGTCGCCGCGGCGGCGAGGACGGCGTCGCCGGCGGCCTGCAGGGCGGTCAGGACGCGGCGGGCGTCCCCGCCGGCCAGGCGCAGCAGATGGGTGACCGCGTCCGTGTCTATCGTCAGCCGGCCGCCGTACCCCCGCCGGTCGTCGAGCGCCCGCTGGACCAGGACGCGCAGGTCGTCCTCGGTGAGCGGCTCCAGGGTGAGCAGCAGCGACCGGGACAGCAGCGGTGCCACCACGGAGAAGAACGGGTTCTCGGTGGTGGCGGCGACCAGGGTGACCAGCCCGTTCTCCACCGCCGGCAGCAGCGCGTCCTGCTGGGTCCTGGTGAAACGGTGCACCTCGTCGATGAACAGGACCGTGCGGACGCCGGACACCGCGAGCGTGTCCCGCGCCTGGTCGATCACCGCCCGTACGTCCTTGACACCGGCGGTGACCGCGGACAGTTCCCGGAACCGGCGCCCGCCGGAGCCGGAGATGATGTGCGCGAGCGTCGTCTTACCACTGCCCGGCGGCCCCCAGAGCAGGACCGAGGTGGTGCCGCCGCCTTCCACCAGGCGCCGCAGCGGGCTGCCCGCGCCGAGCAGGTGACGCTGCCCGACGAGTTCGTCGAGGGTGCGGGGGCGCAGCCGGGCCGCGAGCGGACCCGACGTCGCCAGGGCCTGCTCGAGCCCGGCGTCGAACAGGCTCACCCGCCTACCGTATGCCGGCCCTGCCACCCGGCGGCGGGCGGCCGCTCCCAGCGCGTGACGGGCCGGCCTGCCGTACCTGTCAGCCGTACCTGTCGGCCGTGCCTACCGGGTGACGGCCGGGTGGCCGTGTGATGGCGGACGAGGCCGGCGAGATCCGGAGCGACCGAGAAGATCACCTGCCGTACCCGGTCGACGGCGAACGGCGCGAGCTCGTCGTATATCTCCGCGAAGACGGCGTGCGCCCGTACCCGCGGCCACTGGGGCGGCAGCAGCTTCAGCGGCAGGTCGGGGTCGAGGCCGGGGAAGCGCCGCCAGGCGTCCAGGACCGCGGTCCGGGCCACCAGCGCCTCCGCCGGGTCCACGTCGGCGGCCCTGATCCGTCCGAGCAGGAGGGTGTGGGTGCGGATGAAGTCCTCGTAACGGGCGCGCAGTTCGGTGAGGTCCCAGGCCTCGATCGGTCGTCTGGGGCCGACCGCCACGGCCATCGCGCTCATCCCGCCCGTCCCGGCTGTCCCGGCCGTCTCGACCACCCCGGTCGCCTCGACCGCCGTCAGGACCGTCGCGTTGGGCACGCCGAGTTCGGCGAACATCCGGATGACCGCCTCCGCCTCCTGCCGGGGGGAGACCCACATGCCGTCGTAGAGCGGCGCGAAACCCAGCCAGCGCAGCCTGTTGCGAACGGCATGTCGGATGTCACGCTGTTCCTCCGGCAGCGAGAAGGCGGCGACGACCCACCTGCCGTCCCACCCGGTTCCGGCCTGCCCGAACGACAGGACGCGCACGGCGCTGTCCTGCAGCGCCTCGGCCGCCTGGCCGGTCAGGCCGTAGTAGGTGTTGCGGCCGACCCGCGAGGACTCCAGCAGCCCACGGCGCGCGAGCCGGCTGAGCGCCGCGCGCGCGCCGACCGTCGAGATGTCGAAGTCCGCCAGCAGACGCACCAGCGCCGCGGACGGTATGTGCTCCTCGCACCCGTGCCAGTAGTCGCCGAGCAGGGTCATGAGCAGACGTTGCGGCTGGGCGCCGAGCCGGAAGCGCGGAAGATCGACTTTGGACGTATGGTCCCGGGTGACGACGGGTCCGGTGATTACCACGGAAGACGATATTACGAGCCGATACATCCAGAGCTGCCACGCGCCGGTATGCCGAACCGACAGGTCCGGCGGGTTCGCGAGGCCTGTCGGGCGGACCGGCTGCCGGAGCTGCTCCGGTCCGGCGGGCCCGCGCGTCCCGTCAGCCCGGCCCGGCCCGGCCTGAGGCCGGACGCGGCGCGACGCGACACCTCGTGGATTCGCGGTCGTACTTCCTCGCCGCCATGACGGCCCGTGGCGGCCCGTGGCGGCCCGTGGTCACGACTCCCCGCGGCCGCGGGTCGCCGATCCCCGTGGCACCCGCCCACGCGGGCCGAGCCGGGACCACTGACGCGCCCAGCCGTCGAGGGGCTCGAGCAGGCCCTGCAGGCGCCGTCCGTGCGCGCTCAGCCGGTAGTCACCTGCCTCGTCCACCTCGATGATCCCGGCCTCACGCAGCTCACGCAGCCGCTGGGACAGGTGCGACTCGGTGGCGTCCAGCCGGGCCGCGAGGGAGCGGAACGCCGTCGGCCCGTCCCGCAGGATCCAGAACACCGGTAGCGCGTGCCGCCTGCCCAGCAGGTCGATCACCTCGGCCAGCGCGGCCACGCCCTGGGAGGCCGCGTCCGCTCGCGCACCGTCACGTGCCATGCCACCCCGCCGTCATACGTATCATCACACAATGTAACGTATTATTCCGCGTGTTGTTACATATTACGTCACACGCCGTCACGCAATATGTCACAACACGCATCACGGGCTGCCACATGGCGCGCCGCACGCCATCACGTACCGTGTCGCGCTATGTCGCGCGCCGTGGTCAGGGTGTGCGGATCGCGCCGGAACCGTTCGGGCTGTGCGCCTCGACCGTGCCGACGAAGGTGCCGGTGGCCGGCGCCGTCCGCTCGCCCCGGCCGGTGACGCTTCCAAGCGTCCGGCGAGCCCGCTCCAGCAGGCTGCCCGCCTGGGCCGAGACGACTCCGGCCGCGCTCTGCACCTCCGGACGCTCCCGGACCGCGCGCGCCTGACGCATGATCGCGTCATAGTGCTCCCGGCCCGCGCGGGCCCCCAGCAGGTAGCCGAGCCCGAAACCGACGATGAAACCGGGTCTGACGTGCATGCTGCCTCCCGCTCGGTGTCACTGTGCACCCTTGCCGACCTTCACGAACGCATGAACGCTCCTGGCCGCCGGCGCCCGCGCACGGTCGCCACCCACACCCGGTGGCCGCCGTCACCGGACAACAACAGGCAGGGCGCCCGCAACCATGACCATCCTGCCCGAGCGGCCGCACGCCGACGGTCAACCAGCCGACCGACCCGTGTTTACTACCCCGCCGAACCATCCGCGCGAACCTCAGGTAACCTTGCCCAGTCAGATGCTCCCGACGTCATCGTCTGGAGCGTCGCGATCCCGCGTAGCTCAATTGGCAGAGCGTCCGGCTGTTAACCGGCAGGTTACAGGTTCGAGTCCTGTCGCGGGAGCACAAGCCCAGGTCGGAGGCTCGAAGCCTTGTGCGATCACCGCAGTGGTGACGTTTTGGCCGTCAGTCTCACCCCGTCCAGCCGTGAAGATTTTTGGTCTTTGATTGCCCCGCGGACTGATCAATAAGTCTTCGTGCCGACCGGAGCATCGTCCCGCTCGGGCGGTGTGGATCACAAAACCGTTCACGGTAGGCGATCTAGGCTTCTGGCCCCGCGGTCAGACGTCGAGGACGAGCCGTGCGCCGCGTGCGCGCGAGCGGCACACCATCATCACGGTGTTGGCGGTGCGCTCCTCCTCGGTCAGGAGCGAGTCCCGGTGGTCGACCTCGCCCGCCAACACCTTGGTTTCGCAGGTGCCGCACACGCCCTCGCCGCACGAGGTGGCGATGTGGATGCCCTGGTCGGCGAGCGCGTCCAACACGGAAACGCCAGCGGGAACGGTCACGGTGACACCGGAACGCCCGGCCACGACCTCGAAGGGCTCATCGCCCGTGCCGTCAGCCTCGACCGGGGTGAAGCGCTCGACGTGCAGGGTCCCGGGTGGCCAGGAACGGCACGCCCGGTCGACCGCCCTGAGCAGTGGTTCTGGCCCGCAGCAGTAGACCGCGGTCCCGATCCGCGGCTGGCCCAGTGCCGCCGGGACGTCGATGAGCCCGGTCTCGTCCTGGGGTGCGATGCTCACACGTTCACCCCTGCCCTCGATCTCGCGCAGAAAGGCCATCGACTCGCGGGACCTGCCGCCGTAGGTCAGCCGCCAGTTCTGGTTTTCCCGGCGCTCCAGCTCCCGGACCATGGCGATGATCGGCGTGATCCCGATGCCGCCGGCTATGAAGACGTACCGTTGCGCGGCCGCGAGTGGAAACTTGTTTCGCGGGCCCCGGACCTGAATCACGTCGCCTTCGCGGATGTTGTCGTGGATCCAGGCAGATCCGCCACGGCCGTCGGGCGCGTTGAGCACCGCGATGCTCCAGGCCCCGTCACTGCCGCACAGGGAATACTGGCGTGCGCGTCCCTCGGGCAGCAGCAGATCGATGTGTGCGCCGGCCTGCCAGCCGGGGAGGGCGGCGCCGGAGGGGTCGGCGAAGGTGAGTCCCACGACGTCGTGGGCGTGCTGGACTCGCTCGGTTACCACGACTTCGCGAGTGTCATCGGTCATGAGCTACTCCTGCGGCGGCTGCTGCGCGGTTCGTCCGCCGCCGGTGCAGTTCGAAGAGGACGCGGCCGAGATCCTCGTCCTCGTGCCCGGCGGCGCGGTGCTGGCTCTGTAGTAGTTCGAGTTCCTTCTGCAGTGACTCGTTGCGCGCGATGAGATCGCTCAGCCCGCGATCCGTGACGCCCGGCACGGGCCGCGGTCGGGGTGGCTGCCTCGTGCGCTGCACACCGGCGAGCCGGGCGAGGCTGGCGAGCGTCGCTTCCAGGTCGACGTTGTCCGTTTCCAGATAGTGATGCTGCGCATCCCACGTGTCCGCGAGCCTGCCGAGGACATGGATCGCCGCGCGCAGCTGGCGGGCGGCGGACCCGGCGGGCACGGCAGGCAGAACCTCGTCGCGAAGTTCACGGCGAAGCCCCTCGAGCAACTCGCCGGGGGTTGGCCTCAGCATGACGTCTCCAACGGCCTGCTGGCTGCGATCCACTCCAGGCACGCCTGGATGGAAGGGATCACGGTTCGGGCTCGGTCGATCAGCCGTAGGTTGTGGCTACGGCCGTCGATGACCGCACGGGCTGCCTGCAGGCTGATCGTGGCGTACTTGACCTCGCAGAAGACGCGGTTCCAGCGCAGTGCCGCTCCGGTGACAGGTGTGCCTCCGGCCGCTTCGTACGCCGCGACGAACTCCTCGAGTGGCACGAAGCGCTGCGGGCTCCACAGGGCGTGGTAGGCCCACGCGATGTCCTCGACCGGGTCGCCGACGTGCGCCATCTCCCAGTCCAGCAGACCGACGATGCGGTCGCCTTCGTAGAGGACGTTGCCCGGCCGAAAGTCACCATGCACGAGCGCTGGTCGCGCGGGTGGGGTGGCGTTGTCGTCAAGCCAGTCGTACAGCCAGGACAGCGCCGGGTACGGCTCAAGGCGACAGTCCTCGAATCGTGCGCGCCAGTAGGCCGGTTGCGGTTCATCGGTCCCGGTGGCCGGTGTGACGGCATGCAGCTCGGCCGCGGCCCGGGCCAGGTCCAGGGTTCGCGCGCGGCCCTGCTCGGTGTCGGCCGAGAGGTACTCCACGGCGTCCGTCCGGCCCGGCAGCCGCTGGAGCAGCACCGCGGGTGCTCCGAACAGGTGCCCGTCCGGGTCGTGCGCCCACACCTTCGGTGCCCGTACGCCCCGTTCGGCCAGCCCGTCCAGTACCGCGAACTCGCGTGCCGGGTCGGTCTGTACCTGCGAGCCGGGGGCACGGACGAGCAGGATCAACGGCTCCTCGTGCCGGTCCGCGTGAGCGTCCCGGCACGAGGTCCAGCGGGCGTCGCAGGCCCACGCGATGCGGGCGTTCCCGCCGAAGACCCGCACCGGCTCCGAGAGGGTCACCTCCCCGGCCTCCGGCAGGCGCGGACGCAGCAGTTCCCGCACGCGAGCGGCCAGCTGGGCCGGTGCGTGCTGAGGAAGGGTGGGTCGGGTCATCGGACGCCGGCTGCGACCCGCAGGGTCTCGCCGGTGATGGCATCGGACTGGGGTTCGAGGAAGAACGCGATGCCTTCGCCGAGGTCCTCCGGCGTGGGCACGTCACCGAGCGCCGTGTACTCGAGGTGCCGGTTCAGGTATCCGTCGTCGATCCACGCGCGTACCCGGTCGCTGAGGACCAGCCCCGGGGCGATGCAGTTGGCCCGAATCCCCTGACGGCCCAGTTGCACGCTGACGCTCTGGGTGAACGCGACCACCGCGGCTTTGGCCGAGTTGTAGGCGGCGTTACCGAGTTCGAGACGGTTGGCGAAGGCAGCCAGTGAGGCCACGTTGACGATCTTTCCGTAGCCCTGCGCGACGAAGTGCTTTTCCAGCGCGCGGCACATCAGGAAGGCACTGTTCACGTTGAGCGCGTACATCTGCACCCAGCTGTCCAACGAGATGGACTCCAGCGGCACGTCGTAGACGTCACGGTTGATGTTGACCATCCCGCCGGCGACGTTCGCCACACCCTGCACCGAGCCGAACTCCGTCACCGCGAAGTCGACTGCCTCCTGAACGCCCGCCTCGGAGGTCACGTCGGCCTTGATCGTCCGCAGGGTTCCGGGCAGCCCACGGGTGGACTCGATCGTGCCGTTGAGCCGACGCGAGCTCAGGTCGACCGCGACGACGTTCGAACCCACCCGGAGCAGCCTGGCCGCCGCGGCACCGCCGATGCCGCCGCCGGCGCCCGTGACGATGTAGGTGCGTTCGTTGAGGGGCAGGGCCGGCCGCCGCGGGGGGCCACCGCTGTGCTGGGCATGTCACGCTCGCCTTCAGATGTAGGAACGCTGGACAAAGTTCGGTGTGCGCTTCTCGCGCAGAGCGGCCAGGCCTTCGGTCGCCTCGGGTCCGGTGAAGCCCAGAATTCCGAACGCCAGGGAGGCTTCGAACGAGGGCCATGCGGCGCGAACCCAGTTGTTGAGCGACTGCTTGGTCCAGCGGATCGCGCTCGGCGCCCCGTAGGCGAGCCGGGACGCGATGTGCAGAGCATGCTCGTCGACCAGGTTGTCGTCGACGCAGAACGTCACAAGGCCGATGCGTTCGGCTTCCTCGCCCGTGATGGCGTCGCTGGTCATCAGGTAGTACTTCGCCTTGGACAGTCCGCACAGCAGCGGCCATATCGCGACCGCATGGTCGTCGGCGGCCACGCCCAGGGTGGTGTGCCCGTCCACGAGCTTGGCGGTGCGGCCTGCGACGCTCCGTCCGCCAGCAGCGCGGTGGCCAGCCCGCCGCCTGCCGCCGCTCCGCTGATCGCGGACACGATGGGCTTGCCGCAGTCGAGCATGTTCCGCACCAGGGCACGGCCTTCCTTCCACATCTGGCAGCGGAAGTCGTAGTCGTCGATGATGCGCTGCACCATGTCGAAGTCGCCACCGGCGCTGTATGCCCGTCCTTTTCCGGCGAGGACCACGGCGGACACCTCGGGATCCTCGTCGATCAGGCGCCAGATCGAGCTCAGGTCCCGGTGCATCTGGAAGTCGAGCGAGTTCATCCTGCCGCGGCTGAGGGTCACGCGCAGGACGTGCGGCTCGGGCCAGTCGAGTTCCAGGCTCTCGTAGTCGGGGTAGCGGATGTCGGTCACAGCCCGGCCCCCGATCCGAACTCCCTGCGCAGCTCGGCCTTTGCGACCTTGCCGTAAACCGCGCGCGGCAGCTCCCCGCGGACCAGGACATGGCTGGCGCGCTGGTACCTGGCCAGGCGTTCGTTGGCCCACTGCCGGAGCTCCTCCGGATCGACTTCCGCGCCGGAGCGCGGGATAACGACCACCAGGGGCGTCTCGCCCCACTTCAGGTGCGGCACGCCGATGGCCGCGGCCTCGCTGACGTCCGGATGGCGCATGAAGACCTGCTCGACGTCCACGGCGAAGATGTTGATACCACCAGATTTGATCATGTCCTTGAGCCTGCCCGAGACATACAGGAAACCGTCCTTGTCCAGATGGCCGATATCCCCGGTCCGCATGAAGCCGCGACCGTCCGGGGCGGTCCAGGTCGCTTCCTCGGTCAGCTCGGGATTCTTGTAGTAGCCGGTCATCATCCCGATCGAATGCACCACGATCTCACCGCTCTCGCCCGGGGGAAGTTCCGCGCCGGTCTCGTCGATGATGCGGATGTCCTCCAGCATCAGGGGTTTGCCGACCGACATGCGTTTGCCACGGACCGCGTCCGCCGGCAGCCGCAGGGTCGCGAATCCTTCGGAGAAGCCGTACACCTCGTGAATGCCGGCGCCCGGGAAGGCATCCTCCAGCGCGTGGTACGTCTTCTCGGCGATCGGCTGACCGGATGTGACAATGCAGCGCAGGCTGCTCACGTCGTGGTTGCGCAGCTCGGAGTGTTCGAGGATGGCGATCCACTGGGTGGGGACGAGGAAGGCGTGGGTGCCGCGCTCGCGCTCCACGGCTGCCAGGAATGCCTGGGCGGTGAACTTGCGCAGGATGACGACCGTTCCGCCCCGGTACATCGTCGGGATCATCGTGATCCAGGTTCCGGACGCGTACGGGGGCGTGCCGAGGACGGCGACCGAGTAGCGGTCGATCTTCAGTCCCATCGCGAAGCCGTACGGGTACATCATGCGGCTGACGTGGGTGTGCTCGATGCCCTTCGGGTGTCCGGTGGTCCCTGAGGTGTAGAGGATGGTGATGATGTCGAACGGGTCGATCTTCACTCCGCACGGCGTGACCGGGGACTCTGCCAGCAGATCCGGGAGCGACCGCCAGTGGTCATGGGCCGGGCCGAACGTGAGCCAGTGGGAGCCGCCGATCAGCGGTAACCGCGCGCGGATGGAGTCGATGATCGGCTCGGTTTCCGGATCGGCGACCAGAACGACCGCGTCGGAATCCGCCGCAAGGCGGACCAGTGACTCCCCGTCGAGCATGATGTTCAACGGCACCGTCACGCATCCGGCCTTCGCGCTTCCCCAGAACGCGATGAACGCGTTCAGCGACGCGGGCATGAACAGCGCGACCTTGTCACCCTTGTCGAGCCCTTCCGCCCGCAGCAGGTTGGCGAACTGGTTCGTCCGCTCGTCAAGCTCGCGCCACGTGAGTCGTTCGTCCTCGAATACGGCGGCCACCATATCCCCGCTGACCCGCGCATTATGCGTGATCACATCCGGGCACATCAACGATAAGTCGTACTTCAGGCTCACGGGTGATCTCCTGATCTCCGATCCGTCCGAACGCATGCTCGGTGAGGACGCACGGTAGCCACGAACGGAAGCCGTGACGAGGGTCGCACCATTGAGATCCCTGTTCCGGGTTACAAAGCCGCCCGTCACCAAAGCCGCGTCACCACAGGGCCCAACCGGGCCGACCCTCACGACAGGCCTCGTACGCGTCTGGCTCGACCGGTTGCAGGATGCCCGTCGTTGCTCTCGTACCGTCGATGACTGCGCAGTGGTGCTCGTCCAGCCCCCGCAGAGCGAGGCGGACGTGCGGGTCATTCACGTCGAATCGGTCCCATTCGGTCCGTTCTGGGCCCTTGTACGCACCGGGATGCAGCCCCGCGCCGGGGGTGCCGCCGTAGAAGCCACAGCGCATGAAGGCGGTCTGGTTGCCCAACCGCTCGAGGCGCAGGGATCGGTGGGTGCCGTCGTCGAAGGTCAGGTCGATGACTCCCGCCAGAAACAGGTGCGTGTCGGGTTCGAAGCGCAGTCGGCGTTCGATCCTGTGCACGGAGCCGCTGCCCGGGCGAGGGTCGTCGAAGCCGTAGAGCAGCTTCCTGCCCCAGAGGCCGACATCGTGCAGGTCGATCCAGATGCCGCCCTTCCAGCCGGGCCGGTGCACGCGCCCGCCGTTGAGTGCCGGACCACCGACACCCCGGCCGACGCCCCAGTGGCGGTCCCGGGTGCCGTGCGCCTGGCCGGGCGCCCAGTCCACCCGGGTGCCACCGACCTGAACCCAACCGGTGACCTGGCCGAAGCTCTCGAATCCGACGGTCACCTGTCGCTCACCGGAAGCTACCGGCGGCCCCCAGGCGGCGCCGTACGTCGGGCGGCGGGTGTCGGTCCACTCCAGATCGTAGGAAAAGCCCCACTCCCCCGGCTCGAGGACGTGCCGCCAGCGGTGGAGCCCCGTGAGAATCGTGGGGCGGATCGGGCCCACCGTGAGGTCCGCCTGCTCCGGCGACAGCGGTCGGAAGGACCGCACCGAGCGGTGGTCACCGCGGAAGTTGACGATCGCGTACGACTCGACCCGGCCAAGGACCGGGTAACAGCTGCCGCCCACGGCCAGCAGCAGGTCGCCCGTGTCGTCGTGCCACACGTTCCAGTACCGCTCGAAGAACCGCGGATCGTTCGACGCGGAGGTCGGCGGGTGCGAGACGGGGTATGGAGCCGCGTGGACGAACGCGTCGTCAAGCGGGACGAGCGGGGTGCTCACGCGCCCTCGAGCACGACCGGCAGCCGCAGCGGCCCGCGGCTGACCAGCGAGTTCGTCCACGGGATCGTGTCCAGGGGCTCGGCGAGCCGCAGGTGGGGGAATCGCTCCACCATGTGCCTGAACGCGATCTGCCCCTCCAGGCGTGCCAGCGGCGCGCCGAGGCAGAAGTGCACACCCTTCGAGAAGGCGAGATGCCCGTTCACCCGGCCCTCGAGAACGATCTCGTCCGGCGATGCGAAGACGCCAGGATCACGGTTCGCGGCCGCGAGCATCGCGAAGACCCGATCGCCCTCCTTCAGGCGCTGCCCCCCGAGTTCCGTATCCGTGGCGAGCAGGCGCCCGGTGGACAGCACCGGCGAGTCGAAGCGAAGGAACTCGTCCACGGCGGGGACGATCAGCCCGTCGACGTCAGCCGCCAGCTTGGCGGCGATGTCCGGGTGCTGGTGCAGGGCGATCAGGCCGTTGGTCAACAGGTGAGCGGTCGTCTCCTGCGCCCCGTTGCCGATCATCATCATGCTCGCGATCAGCTCGTCCTCGGTGAGCGTCTCGCCGTCGACCTCGGTGGTGATCATGCGGGTGAGGGCGTCGTCGTGCGGGCGAACCCGGCGTTCGTCAATCAGTTCGCGGAACAGTTCCGCCATCGAACAGGCGCCGTGCCGAGCTCTCTCGTACTTGTTGTCGACGCCTCGCGAGCTGCCGATGAACAGCATCATTTCGTCCGACCACTGCTTGACCTCGGCCAGCCGGTCGCGCGGGACGCCGAGCAGATCCATGACGACGTAACCCGGCAGGGTAAGAGCGATCTCGGTGAAGAAGTCGACCGGCTGGTCCTTCGGCAGGCCGTCGAACAGGTCCGACGTGATCTCGGTGATCGACGTCCGCAGGGACTCCACCATGCGAGGATTGATGACCGTCGACAGGTAGCGGCGCAGCCGGGTGTGGTTCGGCGGATCCTGGAACACCATCCACAGCGACAACCAGCGCAGCACGTCGGCCGCTGTCGCACGGTTCTCTTCGGAGAGCCGTTCGTGCACCGGCAGGAGACGATTCGCCGAGAACACCACCGGCGTCGTGACCACGGTCTGAACACTGGCCCAGTCCACCGCGATCCAGCCCGACAGCGGCTCGCACCAATGCACACCGCCGGCGGTGCGCAGCTCCGCGAATATCGCATAAGGATCGCGCAGTTGTATGGGATCAGTGGGATCGTACGCGGTCGGCATCGAACTCTCCAGGTTCTCGGAAAGCACGAGAATGGCACGCCGTCGGTCGGCTGTTCGACGGCCGCGACGCGCACGATCTGGAGCCGCGCACAAATCCCTCGCGCCGACCGACTCCCCCTCGAGTGCGATCCATATCACAGTGAGCCTTTCCCCACAAAGATCAACTACCTTCTGTGACAGCTACCTGCCGTGACAGACAAGGGAGGAGGCCCGGAGCGCCTTCCCCGCCCCGCGCACCATCGGTCCCGGCCTCTGGAGGATCAGCCTGATCGCCCGGGCCGCCCTCACGATCCTCCATGTCGAGCACCACCGCACCGCCTGGCGACCACCACGGACACTGCCGCCGTCAATTACAAAAAGTAACCAATCGTTACAGGGAAGGCTCAGTACCCACCATGACTCTTTCCATCAGACGCGTCGTGACCGGCGTCGACAGCACGGGAACCTCCGTCGCCCATGAGGACGCGCCGCTGCCGCCCGTCGAACTGGCGATCATGCCTGGTGTCCAGATGTTCCAGGTGTGGGGAACGGAGGGCCCGCTCAGCAGCCCGCTCAGCGACCCGAAGCCCGACAACGCGGCCTTCTTCCCCGGGCCGGGCGGAACACGTTTCGGACTGTTTCGCCTCCCGCCGGAGGACGGTGCCGAACCAGGTGCCGAACCACACGAGCCCAGCGCGGACGCGGCAACCCTCGAGTCCCAGGTCGCCGAGGCCGAAGCGAAGGTGCCAGGGCTGCTCGGCGTGTTCGAGCCCGACGCTCCCGGAATGCACCAGACCAGGAGCATCGACTACGTCATCGTCATCGAGGGCGACCTCTGGGTGGAACTCGACAACGGGACCGAGATTCACCTCCCCCCGGGCACGTGCGTGGTTCAGAACGGCGCCAGGCACGGGTGGCGCAACCACGGAAAAATTCCGGCCACGCTGGCCTACGTGATCCTGGACGCCCAGCAGCCCGCCCAGGGCCGCTGAAAACCAAGAAAGGACATGGCGTAATGCCTACGCAAACTCTCCCGGAAGTCGATGCCGTCGTCGTCGGCGCGGGCTTCGCCGGGCTTCGCACCATTCACCTGCTGCGGCAGCTCGGCCTGAGCATGCAGGTGTTCGAGGCCGGCGACGACGTCGGAGGCACCTGGTATTGGAACCGCTACCCCGGTGCCCGCACCGACACCGAGAGCTGGGCGTACTGCTTCTCGTTCGACCGTGAGCTGTGGCAGCGATGGGACTTCCGCGAGCGCTACACCGCTCAGCCCGACGTCCTGGCATACCTGCGGGCGGTCGCGGACAAGCACGACATGCGCCGGCACATCCGCTTCTCCACGCGGGTCGACGGCGCCTACTTCGACGAGGCGACCAACCGCTGGACAGTGACCACCGGGGACGGTTTACAGATCACCAGCCGGTGGCTCATCACCGGCCTGGGCTGGCTGGGCATCGCGTACAAGCCTCCGTTCCCGGGCGCGGACTCCTTCGAGGGCGAGTCGTACGTGACGTCGCAGTGGCCGAAGGAGCCGGTCGACTTCGCAGGCAGGCGCGTGGCTGTCATCGGCACCGGCGCGACCGGCATCCAGGTGATCCAGTCGGTCGGGCAGGTCGCGGAGCATCTGACGGTGTTCCAACGCACCCCGAACTACGCGTTACCTGGGCGCAACCACGCGCTGGGCCCGGAACAGCAACAGGCGCTGCGGCGTGACTTCGAGAACGTCTGGGAGAAGACGTTCAACCACGTGTTCGCCTTCCCAATGGAGCCGGCGAACCGCCTCGGCGCGCAGGTCGACGACGCCGAGCTCGAACGCGTCCTGGAAGCCGGCTGGGAAGCCGGCGGCTTCCACTACATCTTCGAGACCTTCGACGACATGCTCGTCGACCAGCGGGTCAACGACGCCGCCTCGGAGTTCGTGCGGCGCAAGATTCGCGCAATCGTCAGGGATCCCGCGACCGCCGAACTGCTGTGCCCGAAGACGCACCCGATCGGCGGGAAGCGTCCTCCGCTGGGCAACTTCTACTACGAGACCTACAACCAGCCCAACGTGACGCTGGTCAGCGTCCGTGACGATCCGATCCAGAAGATCACCCCGACGGGCCTGCGGACGGGGACCGCGGAGTACGAGTTCGACGTGATCATCTACGCGACCGGTTTCGACGCGATCACCGGACCGCTTGCCAGCATGAACGTGCACGGGGTCGGGGACCGGACGATCGCCGAGCAGTGGGCACAGGACCCGAAGGCCCTGCTGGGCATCGCGTCCCCAGGCTTTCCGAATCTTTTCGCGATCCTCGGGCCGCAGGCACCGTTCGCGAGCCATCCACCGGTGATCGAGACGCAGGTCGAGCTGATCGGCAAACTGCTGGCGCACGCGATCGAGCAGGGCGCCGAGCGAGTAGAGGCCACCGAGGAAGCCGCCCGGGCCTGGTCGGAGCAGTGCGACACGATCCTGAACGCCACTCTCCTGCCGCAGGGTATGGGAGACCGGCCGTGGTTTCTCGGGGCGAACGTGCCCGGCAAGAAACCCAGCACACTGTGCTACCTCGGCGGCCTGGGCAGTTATCGTGCCGCCGTCGACAAGGAGGCCGACGGCGGCTTCCCCGGTTTCACCCTGAGCAGGTCGCCCGTACCAGCATAGCCGCCCGGTAGAGCCGCCCGGTAAAACCGGTGCCCCGCCCGGGGAGGATTCGGGCGGGGCACCGGTTTTTCATGTTCTGCGCATCGGATGGTGAACGGCGCGGGAACTGCGGATATCCGGGGGCATCGGCTTCTCACGTTTTGTGCAGCCCGAGCCCCCTGCTGATGATAACCTTCATCATCTCGCTGGTACCGCCATAGATTGTCTGTACGCGGGCGTCTGCCCAGGCCCGCCCCACCCGATACTCCGTGGTGTAGCCGTAGCCCCCGTGCAGTTGCAGGCACCTGTCCACTACACGCTGCTGGGCCTCGGTGGTGTGCAGCTTTATCACGGCGGCCGTGTCGGCACCGAGGCTTTCGGCCAGGTGCTCCTCCACCCCCCAGTCGACGAAGACCCGCGCCGCCTTCACCGTGGTGGCCAGCTCCGCGAGCAGGAACGCGCTGTGCTGGAACCGGCCGATCGGCTGGCCGAAGGCGGTCCTCGTCCTGACGTAGTCGAGGGTGTCCGCCAGGACGCCCTCCATTGCCGCGACCGCCTGCACGGCGATGGTGAGCCGCTCCTGCGCCAGGTTCGCCATCAGGTAGCGCAGCCCCCTGCCCGGCTGCCCGAGCACGTTCGCGTCCGGGACCGCGACGTTGTCGAACGACAGCTCAGCCGTGTCCTGTGCGTGGAGCCCGACCTTGCCGAGGTTGCGGCCGCGCGCGAAGCCAGCCATCCCACGCTCGACGACCAGCAGGCTCAGGCCGGCGTCGCCGTCCGACCCGGTTTGCGCGACAACAATGACCAGGTCCGCATGGATGCCGTTGCTGATGAAGGTCTTCGCGCCGTTCAGCAGCCATCCGCCGGGGGTTCGTGTCGCCCTCGTCCGGACGCCCCGCAGATCGCTGCCCGCTCCGGGTTCGGTCATCGCGATCGCGGCCACGAGTTCACCCGACGTCATGCCCGGCACCCAGCGCCCCAGTTGCTCAGGAGTGGCCAGTTCGGCGAAGTACGGTCCGCAGACGTCGTTGTGGACCGTGAATCCCGGCCCGGTGGCGCCGGCGTGGTAAAGCTCGGCGTCGACAACCGCGTTGAACCGATAGCTCGCGCCGCCGCCGCCGTACTCGGCCGGAAGCCCGAGACCCAGCAACCCGGCCGCGCCGGCCTTACGCCACAGTTCCCGCGGAACGATCCCGTCGCTCTCCCACTGGGCGTGGTGGGGGGTGATCTCACGTGCCACGAACGTCCGGACCATCTCGGTGAACGCGGCCAACTCCGCGTCGTGCTCTCGGACGGGTGCGAAGGTCCCTGTCATGTGGCGCCTCCCAGCGCTGTCCCAGATGGTGCGGCCAGGCAGGTGCGAAGGCCCTTTCAGGTATAACCGGGCCCACCGTCCACGAGGGCGGGCCCGGTTGGTCACGCGAACAAACGACGAGAAGGAGGTGATCGAGCGAGCGGGATGCGACGGCGATAGCTTCCAGTGCTGTCTGCTCTGTGAGCGGCGACTGGCGTTACGCATTGCCACTCATCACCTACCATCCGGAGGATCCTGCCGTGGGACCGTTGCGAGTAAACTGTCGCTGCTTAGTTCTGGTGTGTCTTGTGTCTGGGTGAGAGGGTTGGGTCTGGCAGGTCTCCCCGTCCCTCTGCCGGTCAGGACTGTGTCGTGGGTTCGCAGAAGAAGTGGCCGGTCACCTTGACCGAGGCTGATCGTGACGAGTTGGTTCGGGTGACCTCGACGGGGGTTCATCCGGCGTCGATGATCCGGCGGGCGCGGGTCCTGCTCGCGTTGGACACCTCGGTCGGCCCGGTTGCCTCCCAAGAAGAACTCGTGGTCCGGGTCGGGGTCTCGGGTGAGACGCTGCGGCTGGTCGCGAAGCGGTTCACCGAGACCGGTGGGGATGTGGGGGCCACGATCGGTCGGAAGGCACGGGAGCTTCCCCCGGTGCCTTCCCCGGTGACCGGCGAGGTTGAGGCCAGACTGATCGCGCTGGCATGCTCGCAGCCACCGGCTGGTTATGCACGCTGGTCGCTGCGGCTGTTGGAAAAGCACGTCGCGCTGGTCGCCGACATCCCGGACCTGGACCATTCCACCATCGGCCGGGTCTTAAAAAAACGAGGTTGCGTCCTCATCTGAGGAAGTGCTGGACCATCCCACCGAGGGCGAACGCGCAGTTCGCCGCGCGGATGGAAGACGTTCTGGCGGTCTACGCCCGGCCCCACAACCCGGGCGTGCCCGTGGTGTGCATGGACGAGAAGCCCTACCAGCTGTTGGCCCACGCCCGCGACCCGATCCCCGCCACGCCAGGGCGTGACCGGCGCGAGGACTCCGAGTACGTGCGCCACGGAACCTGCTCGATCTTCTGCTGGGTCGAGCCACTCGCCGGCTGGCGCCGCGTCCAGGCCACCCCACGGCGCACCAGGATCGACTGGGCACACCACGTCAGGCGCCTGCTCACCCTCGACTACCCCGACGCCGAACGGGTCGTGCTGGTCATGGACAACCTCAACACCCACGACATCTCCTCGCTCTACGAGGCCTTCGACCCGGCCGTCGCGTTCGCACTCGCGCAACGACTCGAGATCCACCACACCCCCAAACACGGCTCCTGGCTCAACATCGCCGAAATCGAACTCGCCGCCCTGACCCGCCAATGCCTCGACCGCCGCATCGACACCCTCGACGTCCTGAACACCGAACTCGACGCCTGGCAGACAGCCGTCAACGCCAACCAGCGCCAAGTCAACTGGCACTTCACCACCGATGACGCCCGCACCAAACTCCGCCACCTATACCCCACACATTAGCGGCGACAGTCTACGAGGAGTCCGGATTCTTGAGCTTGGCGGTCGGGGGCCGGTTCGGTTCTGCGGAATGCTGTTGGGGGATCTGGGCGCCGAAATCATCACTGTCGATCGTCCCCGCGAGGCTGACGACATCACGCCGTTGTCCGACGCCGGGCTGGGCCGCCGTCGAAGGCGAGTGCGGCTGGATCTCAGGTCCGCCGGTGGCCGCGCCACCGCGCTTGAGATCATCAAGCGTGCCGATGCCGTGATCGAAGGCTTTCTTCCGGGTTCGATGGAACGCCTCGGCCTCGGGCCGGAGGACTGCGCACCGCACAATCCACGCCTTGTCTACGGGCGGTTGACCGGCTGGGGTCAGACCGGCCCGCTGATGGCGCAGCCCGGGCACAACATCAACTATCTGGCCGTCTCGGGAGTCCTGGCCCACCTCGGACGAGCCGGGACTCTGCCCTTCCCTCCGATGAACCTCCTTGCCGACGGTGGCGGTGCGATGTTTCTGGCCCTCGGCGTCGTCTCAGCCGTGCTGGAGGCACGATCGTCCGGCGTGGGACAGGTGGTGGACGCCGCGATGGTCGACGGCGCGGCCCTGTTGAGCACCATGAGCCATGAGATGCGCAACGAAGGCAGGTGGGTGGAACAGCGTGGCAGCAACCTCAATGACTCGGGGGCACCTTTCTACGACGTGTACGAGACCGCCGACGGCCGCCTTGTCGCGGTGGGGGCAGTCGAGGACAGGCTCTGGGAGTCCCTCCTGCGGTTGCTGGGGCTGCACGGCGAATCGGTCGACAGATGGGATCGGGCAAACTGGCCATGGTGGCGGGAGCGGCTCGCGACGGTGTTCCGGCAACGCACCCAGGCGCAGTGGTGCGCCCGGGCCGAGCAGGCCGGCGTATGCCTGTCTCCCGTTCTCACGATGTCGGAGGCGCCTGCTCATCCACACAACGTGACCCGGGCGGTCTTCACCAGGGTGGGCGATGCCGTTCTCCCCTCGCCAGCACCACGCTTCAGTCGCACGCAGTCGGAACCGATCGCCGAACCTCAGCCCGGTGACGACGACACGGCCGGCGTGCTCGCCGAACTCGGCATCGACCTGCCGCGGCTCGTCGGCGACGCCTCGGGCGGGTAGCCGACGCCGGCGGCAACCGCCGGGCAGCCGCCGAGGCGAACGATCGCCATCGCCATCTGCGCGGTCAGATAGTCACTGTCGTCAGTGGTGACGCGCAGACCGGTGAGGCGTTCGATGTTGGTGAGCCGGTAGCGCACCGTGTTGGGATGGACGCCTAGTTCGTCGGCGCAGTCGCGCACGTTTCTGGCCAGCCGCAGGAACGGCTCCAGTGTCGACATCAGTTCCACGGACTTGACGGACCGATCTCGCAGCAGGGGCCCGAACGTGTCGAGAACGAGTTGACGGGCCTCGTCGCGGCTGGTGGAGGCCAACAGGAGTCGTGCCGCGCCGAGATCGTCGGCGGCAAGCACTCCCGGCTCGGCGTCCGAGAGATGCTCCCGGATGCACTTCAGGACCTGCTGGGCCTCACGATGGGCTCGCTGGTCATCCCCGGGAGCCTCCACCACCGTCGAGATCGCCGCACAGAGCTGGCCTTCCGGGCTGAGTTCGGCAAGCACGGTACACAGCCGAACCCTCACCCATTCGATCGCCTCACGCCGGTCGTGGTCCTTCGGCACCTCAATGATCACTGCGATGTCGCTGCCGGACCAGGCCGCCAGCGCGCTTGACGGTGATTCCCGGTCGGTCAGGATCTGGGCCACCTGCCGTGACACGACGCGGTTTGCCGAACTGCTGTCCCGCGCGGCCACGAGGCAGACCACCCGCCGCGCGGTGAGATCGACGCCGAGCGAGCGAGCCCGTTCCCCGAGCCCCCGCTCGCCACGGATCAGGCTTCCCACGAGGGCCTCGACCGCATGCCATTCCATGTCCTGGTCGAACCTGCTCCGCAAACGCTCAAGAGCGATGTTGTGCGCGGCCCTGCGCACGATGACTTCATCGAGCTGACCGAACCGGCCGGCGGCCTCGACGACAACGACGTAGCCCTGCCGCTGCCCATTGAGTTCGATCGAGGTCAACAGGAGCCGATGGTTGATGCCGGCCTGCGGCAGTGGCGGAATGCACTGCGGGCGTCCGGACTCGAGCGACTCCATGACGGGCTCGACCGAGGGATGATGCCGCATGTTGCCCAACGACCGGAGTTTCACGCGCAGATCGTCTGCCGCGCCGGCGCAGGACAGGCAGCGAAAGTCCACGTCGTAGATGGCGCAGGGTTTCGACAGCAGTTGCGCGACCGTCTCCCCCAGTTCGCGAACCCCCCAGCCGCTCAGCGCGATATCCGCGAGCTGCCCCTCCATGCGACGAGCGCGCTGCAGCATCTCCAGCTGTCTGGCCTGTACGTGGAGGCTGTCCCTGAGCTGGGAGGTCAGTTGAACCTGGTTGATCGCCGTGGCCGCGAGTTCGGCGAACGACAACGCCAGCTCCTGGTCCGACTGTGAGAACTCCATCGTGGTGTCCTCGGTGTCGAGACACAGAATCCCGATTACCTCGCCGCGGAGCCTCATGGGGATTCCCAGCACCGAGCGTGCCCGCCAGCGACGCATCGCGGCGTGCACCGGCCGGGGATCCACCAGCGTGTTCGTGAGCATCACGGGCCGGCCGGTGTCGAGGATTTCCCGGGTGAAATTGTCCCCGGGCATTCCACTGACCAGCTGTTTTACGGGTATGTCGATGTCCCGGGCAGCATGCGCGGCCTTGCCGTGCAACAGACCGGTTTCCCGGTCACGCAGATGCAGACTGCACCGGTCGGCGCCTGTCAGCTCGCTGAGGGTGTCGACGATGAGATGGAAGATCGTGTCAAGGTCACGTTCTTCGGCCAGCGCGCCAGCCAGTTTCCGGAACGCGGCAAGTTCCCGATGTTCCCGGTGCTCGCCACCCACCTCGGAGGCGCACTCGGACGGCTGCCGCATACCGGTCACGTTCGGTATCTGTCGATGCTCCGATTCGGCCTGACGAGCCCCGTTCATGTCCTGTCCGAGACCCCCGTCCGCAGGTCGCCTGAACCATGGATGCGGATGCCTTCCATGGCAGCAAACAGCCAGCAACGGTCCCTGTCAACGGCGCCCGGGTCCGGCCCCCCTCGACCGGCGGTGGCGCTGCCGGTGACGCCGGTTGTTCGCCCGCGGCGGCCAACGAGTCAGCTGACGGATCTCCGCCCAGTCCTGCACTCTCAGCACCCCCACCGTCAACCGGGGTCCGTTTCCGCCGTCGGCAGGGGGTCAGTGCTCAACCGTCGCCCGTGGTCCCGCCGGAGCGGGTTTTGGAGCGGGGTCCAAAAGGCCAGGTGCGGCGTGGCTGCGCACCTGGGGATCCGCCGCTAGCGTTCGCCCTCGCTCAGCCAGGTTGTGAGCCGGAGCACAGTTCCAGCTTCCGCGAATTCCAGGGAGTACCGACGCGACGGGCGCGTCCACCTGCTTCGCCGGAAGGCTCCCGCGGCGGAAGCCCTCCGGCGGGCACGAACGACGAGAGAGAGGACACCACCCCTCCCACCCGAACAGCCGTCCTGGCCAACGACGCTACGCGCGGCCCGTGGCTGGCCGACCCCGTGGGTAACGCCGCAATGCTGCTGGCAGGCTCGGTCATCAACGCCCCCGCCCGCCGAGGCCCAGACCCTGATCTCCCCGGTCGGGGCAGGCCACGGCCTCCGGCTCTGCCTCCCATCCCGATCCAGACACCACCGACAGGGAGAACAATGATCCATCTGAGGGCAGTGAGGCGTTCGACATCCGGCATGCTCGCCGCCGTGACCGCGGTGGCGCTTGTGGCCGCGGCCGGGTGTTCCTCCTCCGGACCGGACTTACCCGACGCCACGGGCGGCGGCGCCGCGTCGGCCTCCGGGGACGGCTACACCGCCACGGCGCGGGAAGCGGTCGACGCGGCCTACAAAGGCCTCTACAGCGCACCCGCCAAGGGCGGTCCCAGCGCCCAGAAGGGAAAGAACATCTGGGTGATTCCGTGTTCTTCGGCGCTGTTCGGCTGTTCCGAACCCGCCGCGGCCATCCAGGAGGCAGGCAGGGTGCTGGACTGGAAAGTCACGACGGCAGACGGCAAGGCCAGTCCCGCGGGCTATACGGCCGCCATCAACCAGGCGGTCGCGGCACACGCGGACGGCATCATCACCATCGCGATCGACTGCCCACCGGCCAGGGCCGGGCTCCAGGCGGCAAAGAACGCCCGTATTCCGACAGTGGCCGTGTGGGCCTATGACTGCGACGACCCCAAAGCAGGCGGCGGCGCGTCGCTGTACTCGGCGACCATCAATTCCAGTGGCACCCCTGCCCAGTTCGGTACCAGGTGGGGCACGTTGAAGGCCGACTATGCGATCGCCGCCACCGGAGGCAGGGCGAAGGTCCTACTGATCACGCACCCGGACTTCGTCGTCACCCAGTACGAGGAGGCCGGATATCGAGAAGAACTGGCCAGGTGCGGCGGATGCCAGATCGTCGACACGGTCGATATCACCGGTCAGGACCTTGGCAACCCGGCGACGACGGCGCAGAAGGTGGCCACGGCGTTGCAGAAGCATCCTGAGGCGAACGTCGTGGACGCTCCCGACGACACCACCATGGCCGAGATCTCCCAGGTCATCACCGCACGCCAGAACTCCGATCTCGTCGTGGTGACCGGCGAGGGCTACCCGTCGACCGTGGCCCTGATTCGCAAGAAGGTGGTCACCGCCGCCGGTGGCGTTCCCGCGAACTGGCTCGGCTGGGAGGGCGCGGACGCGATGAACCGGGTCCTGGCCGGCGAGACGACCATCCCGAACCAGGGGGCCAGCTTCCAGATCATCGACGCCGAGCACGGTCTGCCCGCCTCCGACAGTCAGTCCTGGACGCCGTCGGTCGACTACAGGGCCGCGTTCACCGCGAACTGGACCGGCTGACGTCAACCGCCGCGATGCCCGTGCCGCCCCGGGATCCGTGGGACGGCACGGACATCGCCATACCGGACCACACAGCCGGACCACACAGGAGGACAGATGACCGCCGTCGGCGCGGCGCAGTCTCCGCGGACCCCCGCTCCGGCGATCCGCGTCAACGCGGTCTCCAAGACCTTCGGTGGCACCCGCGCGCTACGCGATGTCAGTTTCGAGGTCCCCCGCGCCTCGGTACACGCGCTGTGCGGCGGAAACGGATCGGGCAAGTCGACGCTCATCAAGATCCTGGCCGGGGTGCACCAGGCTGACAGCGGCACGATCGAGATTGACGGCCACGTCCACGACGCGACCCGGACGAACCCGGGGTGGGCCGGTTCGAACGGGCTCTACTTCGTCCATCAGGCGGTGGGCACGTTCCCGTCGATGACGGTGGCCGAGAACTTCGCCGTCAGCTCGACCTTCGGCGCGAGGAGCCTGGCTCCGGTCTCGTGGCGGGCGCTGCACCGGCGCGTCCAGAAGGTGCTGGAGCAGTTCGAGATCGACGTCTCGCCAAAGACAATCATGGCGCAGGTTCCGCCCGCCACGCGGACGATGATCGCTGTCGCCCGCGCGTTGCAGTACGAGGCCGAGGCCGGGCGGGGCACGCTGGTCCTCGACGAGCCCACCGCGTCGCTTCCGGCCGAGGAGGCGCAGGCGGTGCTCGACGCCATGCGTGGTTACGCGCGGCGCGGCCACGCCGTCGTCTTCGTGTCGCATCGACTGTCCGAGCTGCTGGCGGTGTCGGACAGCGCGACCTTCCTGAGAGACGGGCAGCATGTCCGGACCTGTGACGCCGCGGACCTCGACGAGAGCAGCCTCGTCCAACTGATCACGGGGCATGCTCCGATCGCGCCGAGCAGGCATGCTGTCGCTACCCACCAGGCCGAGGTCCGTCTGCGGCTTGAGAACTTCGCGGTCGGATCACTGGACGACATCTGCCTTCAGGTGCGTGCCGGGGAGGTCGTCGGAATCGCCGGGCTGCTCGGCTCGGGACGGTCGACGTTGCTGCAGTCGCTGTTCGGGGTCAGGCCGGCTCGGGGAGGTCGAGCGACCCTCGACGGCGTCGAGCTGACAGCCAACGACGTCCCCGCCGCCATCAGGGGTGGCATCGCCTACGTCCCCGAGGACCGCGCCGGACAGGCCGCGTTCGCCGAGCTTTCCGTACGTGCGAACCTGAGCGCGCCGAGTCTGCGGCGCTACTGGAACCGGGTCTGGCTGCGGCGTGCGGCCGAACGTTCCGACACCCAGGGCGTCATCGAACGCTACAAGATCAAGGTCGACGGGCCCGAAGCGTACTTCGCCACCATGTCCGGCGGAAACCAGCAGAAGGTGGTGCTGGCGCGCTGGCTGGAACTGGCGCCGCGGCTGCTGCTGCTCGACGAGCCGACCCAGGGCGTCGACATCGGCGCCCGTACAGCGATTCACCAGCTCGTCCGCCAGGTCGCGGCCGCCGGAACCGCAGTGCTTCTCGTCAGCTCCGATCCTCAGGAACTCGTCGACGCGTGCGACCGGGTGGTCGGTGTTCACAGCGGGCGGATCACGGGCGAGGCGTCAGGCGCCGACCTGACCGTGCGGCGCTGTACCGAACTCGGTCACGGGCTGGGCGCACCGTCCGGAGCGCGCACGCCGACGTCGCGCGCCCTCGGCCCACGGACACCCGCCACCCACCCACCGACCAGCATGGAGCCTCGAACATCATGACAGCGACTGCCACCGACCAGCGTCCGAACAGTCCCGCGCCCCCTGGCTCAGGGCGTCCGCCACGCCGTGCGAACTGGCCGGGCGGGGCGCGGTGGCTCGCCCTCGGCGAGCGGTTCGGCCTCCTGGTGCTGATCGTTGCCATCATCGTCGCCTGGTCGGTGCGGTTCCCCGACACGTTCGCCACCGTACACAACTGGCAGATCATCGGTAGTTCACAGTCAGTGAATCTGATCATTGCGCTGGCGCTGATGGTCCCGCTCCTGAGCAACAACTTCGATCTCTCAGTCGGGTCCACCGCCAGCCTGGCGTCGATGCTCACCGCGGGCCTCATGGCACGCAACGGATGGAACCTGCTCGAGGCCGTACTGGTGGTTCTGGTCACGGGTCTGCTGATCGGAGCCGTCAACGGGCTGCTCGTCACACGGTTCGGGCTCAACGGGCTCATCGCCACCCTCGGATCAGCGACCGTGCTCGACGGGATGCAGAGCTGGTACAGCCACAACCTCAGCATCTCCTCCGGCTTCTCGCAGAAGCTGGTCGACTTCGGGACCGCCACGTTCTGGAAGATCCCGTGGTTGACCGTCGTCGCCCTGCTCATCGCGCTGGTGATCGGATACATCGTCGCGCAGACGCCGTTCGGTCGCAGGCTCGTGGCTGTCGGGTCGTCGAGCCCGGCAGCCCGCCTGGTCGGCGTGCGGGTGGACCGACTGGTGCTGGCGAGCTACATGACGTCAGGAGGGCTCGCCGCGGCTGGCGGGGTGCTCCTGCTGGCGCAGCAGGGCAGCGCGATCCCCGGCACGACCGGTATCGGCGTCCTTCTCCCAGCTCTTGCCGCCGTCTACCTGGGAGCGTCCACGTGGGCGCCCGGTCAGTTCAACGTCGTGGGAACGATCCTCGGTCTGGTCCTGGTCGCCGTGATCGTCAGCGGCCTGACCCTCGGCGGTGCCGCAACGTGGGTCAGCGGTGTTGCCGACGGCGGCGCGCTGATCCTCGCGGTCGGCGCGTCAGCGGCATTCAGACGCAGGCGGCGAGGCGCGTGACCCCCGCACCGTTCGGTCCTGGCCAAGAGGACACCCCCGACGGGCCGGAGATCCCGCGGCAACCGGACTACGACGAAGTCGAACTGGCCGCGCTTCGCGAATCAGGCGCGATCACGTAACCTGCTGCCGCGCCGAACACCGGCCGACGACTCTCACTTCTCGCGGAGAGGGCTTCGGCCGGATCAGGACCGTCAGTGGGGGTACGGCCCAGCCGCGCCGACGGTCCGAGCCGCGACCGACAGGCCGGTGTGACGTCCCCTGGTCACATCCGGGACACCCGGTACGCTACTGGCGAATCGAATGATCTAATGGGCCGCACCAGGCGAGCGAGTGCGAGATGGGTGAGTTTCGTCGTGAGCTACACACTGCAGTGTCCCAAGTGCCGCGGGGTGATGCGGACCTACAACCGCAGCGGCGTGCAGATCGAGCAGTGCGACAACTGCCGGGGAATCTTCCTTGACTACGGGGAACTGGAAGCCATCAGCCGGCTCGAGGCGCAGTTCAACCAGCCCCCGCCACCCCCGCCGCCACCGCCGCAGTACGCACAGCCCGCGCAGTACACGCAGCCCGCATGGGGCGCACCGCACGGGGGTCACCACGGCGGGCACGGCCATCACGGCCATCACGGCCATAGCGGTCACGGCCACCACGGCTTCGCCAAGCTGTTCTTCTCCTCCTGACCGGATCCGCAGGGGCTGTTTCCCAACGGCCGTATCCCATGTCGTCACGTGACGGGGCCCCGGGCCGCACCGAATATCCGGTCGCGGCACCGGGGCCCTTTCACGTGGCGACGTCCGATCACGGGAGACAACATCGAGGGAGCGGACGGCCGGGTTGGTCAGGAGGCGACGGCCTTCGTGCCGAGCAGGCTTTTCAGGTCACCCCAGAACGCGGAGGACGCGTCGACCTCCGGCCCCAGACGCAGCAGGAGATTGCTGCGGCGGGGGCTTTCCAGCCGGATGTGCACCGGGGTGTTCCCGGGATGGGTGGACAGGATCAGGCGCAGCTCGTCGACGAGGCTCGGGGTCACCTTGTGCGTGGGCAGGGAAATCAGCACCGGCGGTCCGGCGTCCGGATTCACGCTCACGTCGAGAGTGGTCAGATCGTGGGCGAAGATGCTGATGGAGCCGTCGCGTTCGTTGATACGTCCGCGGACGGAGACCACCGCGTCGGGTATAAGCTGTTCGGAATACACCTCGTAGCTCTTCGGGAAGAAAAGAACCTCGACCGACGCGTCCAGGTCCTCGACGGTGACGATGGCCCAGAGGTTGCCGTTGTTCTTGTTGACCCGCCGGTCGATTTTCGCGATCACACCGGCGATCTGTACCTCGCCCTCGCTGCGGCCGCTGTCGAGAAGGTCGATGATCCGGGTGTCCCGGTTACGGTCCAGAATCCGCTGGGTGCCTTCCAGCGGATGGCTGGAGACGTACAGGCCGAGCATTTCGCGTTCCTGCGCGAGAAGTTCCGAGCGCGGCCACTCGGTGGCGCTGAGATCCAGCCCGAGGCCGATTTTCATCGACTCGTCCGGCTCGTCATCACCACCGCCGCCGAAAAGGTCGAACTGGCCGAACGCCTCGTTGCGTTTCGTGCCGATGACGGCGTCGATCGCGGATTCGTGGACCTGCGACAGGGCGCGGCGGTTGTGCCCGAGGGAGTCGAACGCACCCGCTTTGATCAGGGAGTCGACGACGCGCTTGTTGCAGACCGCGATCTCGACCTTCTCCAGGAAGTCCGGGAACGACGCGTAGTCGCCCTTCCGTTCCCGGGAGGCGGCGATCGAGGCGACGACGTTCGCTCCCACGTTACGGATCGCGCCGAGACCGAAACGGATGTCGTCGTCGACCGGGGTGAAGTAGAGCGTCGACTCGTTCACGTCGGGCGGCAGCACCCGGATGCCCATCTTGCGGCATTCGGCGAGATATACCGCCATCTTGTCCTTGTCGTCCCCGACCGAGGTCAGCAGCGCTGCCATGTACTCGGCCGGGAAGTTCGCCTTCAGATAGGCGGTCCAGAACGAGACGACGCCATAACCGGCCGTGTGGGACTTGTTGAACCCGTATCCGGAGAAGGGGACCAGCACGTCCCACAACGCCTGGGCGGCCTCGGTGGAATAGCTGTTCTCCGCCATGCCGGCCATGAACTCCGCGTGGTTGGCGTCCAGGACCTCCTTCTTCTTCTTGCCCATGGCGCGGCGCAGCAGGTCGGCCCTGCCCAGGGTGTAGCCGGCGAGCTCCCGCGCGATGGTCATGACCTGCTCCTGGTAGACCACCAGGTGGTAGGTCTCGCCGAGAATGTCCTCCAGTCGATCCTTCAGCTCGGTGTGGATCGGGGTGACGGGCTTGCGGCCGTTCTTGCGGTCGGCGTACTCGATGTGGGAGTTGGCCGCCATCGGCCCCGGCCGGTACAGCGCGAGAACGGCGGCGATGTCCTCGAACTTCGTCGGGGCCATCAGCCGCAGCAGGCTGCGCATGGGGCCGCCGTCGAGCTGGAAGACGCCGAGGGTGTCCCCGCGGGCCATCAGTTGGAAGGTCGGGGTGTCCGCCAGTGGGAGCTTCTGCAGGTCGATGTCGATGCCGCGGTTCTTCCGTACGTTGATGATCGCGTCGTCGATGACGGTGAGGTTCCGCAGGCCGAGGAAGTCCATCTTCAGCAGGCCCATGTCCTCGCACTGCGGGAACGGGAAACCCGTGATGATGGCGCCGTCGGCGTCCCGCCGGTGGATCGGCAGGACGTCCAGCAGCGGTTCGGAGCAGAGGATCACCCCGGCCGCGTGCACCCCCGTGCCGCGGGTGAGGCCCTCCAGCCCACGCGCGGTGTCAACGATTTTACGGACGTCCTGGTCGCTCTCGTAGAGGCCGCGCACCTCGGCGGCCTCGCTGTACCGCTCGTGCGCGGGGTCGAGAATGCCGGACAGCGGAATGCCCTTGCCGAACACGTCCGGGGGCATCGCCTTGGTGATTTTGTCGCCGAGGGCGTACGGGTAGCCCAGTACCCGACAGGAGTCCTTGATCGCAGCCTTCGCCTTGATCGTGCCGAAGGTGAGGATCTGGCACACCCGGTCCTCGCCGTACCGCTCGGTGACATAACGGATCATGTCACCGCGGCGACGTTCGTCGAAGTCGAGGTCGATGTCCGGCGGGGTGATGCGTTCGGGGTTGAGGAACCGCTCGAAGATCAGCCGGTGCTCGATCGGGTCGAGTTCGGTGACACCGAGGACATAGGAGACCATCGACCCGGTCGCCGAACCACGCCCCGGGCCGACCCGGATGCCCTTCTCCCGGGCGTACCGGCAGATGTCGGCGACAACGAGGAAGTAGGCCGGGAAGCCCATGTTGGCGATGACGCCGATCTCGTACTCGACCCGGTCGAGAACCTCCTGTGGTGGATTCGCGCCGAACCGGTGCTCGACGCCGCGGGCCACCTCCTTACGCAGCCACGAAAGCTGGTCCTCCCCCTCCGGGACGGGGAACCGCGGCATCCGGTCGACATACGCGAAGACGTCGTCGTACGGCTGGACCCGTTCGGCGATCAGCAGTGAGCTGTCGCACGCGCCGGGAACCTGCCCGTCCCACATGTCGCGCATTTCCTCGGGGCTTTTCAGGTAGTAGCCGTCGCCGTCGAACCTGAACCGCTTCGGGTCGTCGAGCCGCTTCCCGGTGCCGACGCACAACAACGCGCTGTGCGAGTCGGCCTGGTCCTTGGTGACATAGTGGCTGTCGTTCGTGGCCAACGGCCGCAGATCGAGCCGGCGGGCGATGTCGAGCAGCCCGTCGCGGACCTTCCGCTCGATCGCGAGCCCATGGTCCATCAGTTCCAGGAAATAGTTCTCCGGGCCGAAGATGTCCCGGTAGGTGGCCGCGGCCTCCACCGCCCTGTCGAACTGGTTCAGCCGCAGCCGGGTCTGCACCACGCCGGACGGACAGCCGGTCGTGGCGATGATGCCCTCGGCATGCTCGGCGATCAGCTCCTGGTCCATCCGGGGTTTGCGGTAATAGCCGTCGAGCGAGGCGATGCTGCTCAGCCGGAAAAGATTGCGCAGCCCCTTCGAGTTGGCCGCCAGCATTGTCATGTGGGTGTAGGCACCACCCCCGGAGACGTCGCCGCCCTCGCCGTCCGGATCGGCGTCGCGCTGCCCGCCGTCACCCCAGAAGACGGGTTTCTTGTGGTGCCGGGCCTCCGGCGCGACATAGGCTTCTATACCGATGATCGGTTTGACGCCGGCCTTCTTCGCGGCCTGGTGGAACTCGTAGGAACCGAACATGTTGCCGTGGTCGGTCATCCCCACCGCGGGCATGCCCAGGCGGGCCGCTTCGGCGAACAGCAGGCCGACCTTCGCCGCACCGTCCAACATCGAGTACTCGGTGTGCACGTGCAGGTGGACGAAGGAATCACCCTTGGACATTGGTCCCCTTTCGCACCATACGGCCTCGACGAAGACCTTAACGCCTGGGCGCCTCCGCCCGAGGCCTCCCCGTGTCGCACGTCGAGCAGGCGCGTCGGACAGCCGCTCTCATTATCACAATTCGATCAACAATCGCAAATCAGAACGCTGATCCTACGTATTGCCATGACCCGCCCACCAGACGCCGGAAGATCGAAGAATTGGCGCTGGAAACCAGCCACACCGTTCTCGGCCAATCACGGGCAGCTACGAGCATCCGTGTGCGCTCCGGACGGCCAGGCCGTCGACAGCGGAAGGACCGTACGGCCGCCCAGCCGGCCGGGCCCGGAGCCCGACCCCGTGATCGTGGGTGCGCCGCTCGGGCCGGCGCGGCCGCTCAGAGCAACAGATCGGCGGGGCGCACGGTGACGGGGAAGGGCTCGGTGAGCTCGCGGCGGTCGTCGCCGCGGATGGTGTCGACGACCTCGTGGACGCCGTGATGGCCGAGCCGGTGGACGGTCACCGACGAAACCTGCGGATCGATGATCCAGACGGTGTAGCCACCGGGCTCGACAGCCCGCGGGAAGGCCAGGCCCTCGTCGAAGTCGATCCGGCCGACCGGCAGCGGCCAGCCGGCCAGGCCGGCGATGTCCAGCGGCCTGCCGGCCGGCCTGCCGGACGGCCCGTGGGAAACCGGGTCGTGCTTTACCGCCACAGCTGTCATGGTGCCACTCCTCCGCAGATCCGGACGGCACGTTTGCTGTGGAGCATACGCCATGGCGTGATGCCTCTACGGCGATGCGTCGCCAATGCCCGCCCGGTAGATCTCCACATCCACCCGTCAGATCTCCGCCTGCCAGATCTCCATCCGCTGGATGCCCACCCGGCGGATGCCCACCCGGTAGGCCACGGCAAACCCGTGGGTCGAATCATCCGATTCATTGACACTTGCGCAGGAACGGTGGAATTCTCAGCCGGTGAGCGTCAGGGGGGCGGCGGATGTGCCGGTCGACCAACCTCGACGGGAGCACACCCCCGCGCACGGACGAGGTACACAATGATCAGCCGTACACAATGATCAGCCGAAGTCGACTGCTGGCGGTGGGCGGAGTGGCGTTCACGCTGCTGCTGGCGATGGTCGTCGTCGTCCTGTCGGGGAGCGCGGCCCTCCCGTTCGCGCTCGGCAACGTCGGCTCCTTCGGCGTCGCCGGCGCCTCGATCGACACCGGCGAGCCGGCACGGCCGGGCAGCTTCACGCTGGTGCCCAGCATCGACGAGAACTCGTCCCCGGACGGCGGCCAGCTGCCGGCGGGCGAAATCCGCATGAAACAGGCGCTGATCGACGGGCTGGTCCTGGAGAAGGCCTTCGAACTGCCCGGCGGGCTGGGTACCTGGAAACTACGGATCAACGCCCCCGGACGAACGAAGGTGACCGACCTCACGCTCGGCGCGTCCCGGATCTGCGTGGAATCGATCGATTTCCACGGAGTCGTCATCGACGCCGCCGGCGGCGCTCCGCTCGCCTCCATCCGGCTGGATGCCGGCCGGGTCGTACTGGTCGGCGCCGGCGTCGAGGCGACGAGCCTGCGGTCGACCGGCCTCTCGCTGGGCAACCTCCACGTCGGCATCGAGCGCGGCGGCTACGACCCGCAGAAATTCCGTTGCCTGGCATGAATGCTTTGCGCAAGCGGCCGGACGGCCCTCACACGAACGACCGGACAGCACAGTCCCACCTTTTCGCCACTTTTGCGGCTCACACCGTTCTTACCGCTTTTGCTGCCTGGTTCTCCCGCTCCGCGGTTTCGCGGCCGTCGCCGGCAGGAGGTCCGGCGCCGGCCACGAAACGGTCCGGTGACGCGGGCCCGGTGGCCTGATGGCCCGGCCACGGCCAGCAGGGGCGGCAACGAACGTGTCCGCCACGCCGCCCCGTCCGCACCGCCCGGCCCACCTGGCGAAGCCGGCCCACCCGGCGCGGCCGGCCCGCCCGGCGAAGCCGCCCCGTCGCCACCGCGAGCGCGCCCGGCCCGTGGTGGCGACGGCCCGGCCGCTGTCCGACGACCGGCTGTCGGCGGCGGGGACACCGTGGCGGGCGGCCGTGCCGACCATGGCCGGCGGGGCCGCCATCTGCTACTTCAGCTTCTCGTTCGGCCCGGCCTTCTTCGCCGCCGACGTTGCCGTGTACGGGCTGGCTGTCGGTCTGCTCATCGTCGCGTTCGGCCTGCTGATGCTCTGGTATCCGGGCGCGTGCGCGGCGCTGGGCCTGCTGTCGGTCATCGGCGGCCTGATCGCCTTCCCGATCGCCGCCGGCGGGCTGGGGGCCGGCTCGCTGCTGGCGATCGTCGGTGGGTCGCTCGCCGCCGCGTGGACCCCGCCGCCGGACGGCGCGTTCCTCGCCGTGCGCGCCGCCCGTGTCGGTGTGCGGGCCGCGGCGGCGGCCGTCGACCTGGCGCTGGCCGGCGTCATCGTCGTCGGCCTCTACGCGACCGTCCTGAACGGGCCCGTCAAGGAGCACATCGCCATCTGGTACGCACTGCACCTGGCAGCCTGGCTGGCAGTTGTCGGACCGGGTGCCGCCGCCGCCCTGACCCCGGGCCGGCTGCTGCTGGGCACTCGGGTCTTCACGGCGGCAGGCCCCACAGCTGTGACGGTACCCGCCGCAGTGCCCGGTACCACCGCGGCGACGGACGCGGTGACGTCACCGGATGCCGTGGCACCGCCGGACAACACCGTGACACCACGGAACAGCACTGTGATGTCACCGGACGCTGTCGCGGTGGGAGGCCTGGTGGCGGCGCCGCTCGCCCGGGCGGCGCTCCGCGAGGCGCTGCGCACGGTGGAGATCGCCGTCACCGTCGAGCTCGTGCTCCTGCTTCCCCGGCACATCGGTTTCGGCCCGGCCGCGCTGTGCGCCACTGCCGCCGTCGCCGGCTGGCTGCTTCTGCTGTGGGCCGGTCAGGCACCCCACGACCTGATCCCGCGGACGCGGACGGTCTCGTTGCGCATCGTCGCCGCCGCACCGGCGCTCTCCCCCGCGCAGGCTTCCCCGAACCCCGATTTCGATTTCCCCGTTCCGGCTCCCACGGCCCCGGACATCCCGATTCCGGACGCCCCGGCTCCGAGCGCCCCAACTCCGGGCGTGCGGCCCGTGCCCCGCGCCGTCCCTGATTCCGGGGCCCCGAACTCCGCCATCCCTGATCTCACCGCCCCGAACCCCACCCGCCCGAGTTCCGCCGCGCCGAATTCTGTCATCTCGCGTTCCACCGTCCCGGATCCCGCCGCGCCGCATTCCGCCGTCCCGGACACCACTGCGCCGAATGTCACAGCACCGAATTCCGAGGTCCCGAATTCCGGGGCCACGGCCGGCCGGCACGTCACGGGCCCGACGCCGGACATCCGGTGAGACGCCTCCCACGGCATCTCGGCGCGTTGCTGACCCTGCTGGTCGTGGGCTCGGCCGTCCTGATCGCCGGCGCGGCCGGCACCGCCTCGGCACGCACCGGCGACGGCAACACGTTCCACTGGACGGGCCGGAACATCGAACTGCGGCGCCTGGCGCTCGACGGCACCGTCAGCCCGGCGGACGGCACCCCGGCCGCGCTGCTGCGCATCGGCGAACTCGTCAACGCCGCCGACTTCCGTCTGGAGCGGGAGATCCACCTCGGCACGCTCGGAACATGGACGCTGACGGTGACCGCCAACACGATGACCACGTCCGACGTGGCAGCGGGAACCGGAACAGCAGCGGGAACCGCGGCGGCGGAGAGCAGCGGCATCACCGCGCCCTTCACCTGTGTGCACGACGCCGGCGTCCACGGTTCGGGCGGCGCCACAGGGCAGGTTCTGGACCCGGCGCTGAATCACGCCCTCGACGTCGATCCCGCCACCGGCTACCGGGACACCGCCGTCTCGGCGGTGGTCGGCCTGGTCGGACGTGGCGACGTCCTGTTGACGCTGGGCCGGATATACAGCGAGTCCAGTCGGATCACCATGCCCAGGCTGCGACTGACCGGCGCCTCGGTGCTGCTGCGCCCCGGCGGGTACTCCCCCGGCCTGGCCACACCGCCGGCGTACTGCGGCGGCTCCGCCTCTCAGGACGGTGGGGCACAGGACGACGTCGCGGGCACAGGAACGGCCGGTGTCACCCCCGCAGCTGGCGTCCCCGCGACGACGCCAGCGACAGCGACCGCCTCCGGCGCGGACGGTGCGGGAGTTCCAGGCCCGGCCGCGCCACCGCCGAGAACGGCCCCCGCCCCGACGACACCGGCATCCGGTCAGCCGACGCCGTCCCGACGGTGTCATCCCCTGGACCTTCTTTGCGTCCTCTCCGGACCCTCGTGATCCGGACCTCATGATCCGGACCCTCGTGACGCTCTCCGGGTGCTCTGCGCCCGACGGAAGCAGAGAAGATCGCCGCGAGTTTGTCGTTGTGTACGCTTCCGGGGCCGAAAACCGTACACAGCGACAAAATCGCCCAGATCATGCTCCACGCGGCTGGCCGCGGACGCCGCCCGCGGCGCCTGATGGCCGGCATCGATGGACGCCTGGGCAGCGGCCGAGTCGGCCCCCGTGCGGTCCGGCCGGCTGGTACCCGGGATGCTCACGTGTTCAGGCGGGCGCGGATCTCCGGGCGTCGTAGCGGCGGGAGCGTGGCCGGTGGCTGGCGGCGGGCCGGCAGCGCGTCGAGCAACCGGTGGACCGCGGCGCCCACCTCGGCGACCGCCGCCTCGAACGCGTCCCCGGCCGCCGCCGGGGGCTGGCGCAGACCACTGACCTTCCGGACGAACTGGCGGGCGGCCGCCTCGATCTCCTCATCGGTCGCCGGCGGCTGAAGACCCCGCAGTTCGGTGATGTTACGACACATACCTTCAGTTTCCCGCAGCTTCCCACTGTTTCCCGCTCCTCCGGCTTCCCGCTCTGAGCTTGCTGGGCGATCTCACGGACGGTGGCCGCTGGGATCGGCCTGTAGCCGGCCGGTTCCCCGGACGTGCCACTGTTACGAGCGGAGACGGGCAGGGTGGATCCGTCCGATGCGGTGTGGCGGAAACCGAGTTACGGCACGCCGCAGACCAACCGTGTCGAGACGGAATTCGCCGGAGTTCGCCGGAATCCACCGGATGCACATCAGACGTCCGCTCGGAGCGGTTCCGGGGTGCGCGGCAGCGGGAGGAACCGGTCACCGATGCGGGCGGTCTCTCGCCTGTAGTGGGTGTTAGAGAGGACAAAGTGGGTGATGCCGAGGTCTGCGCACCCACGCAGGGCGGTGGTCGCGTCGTCCGGGGAGCCGACCAGCCAGGTGGTGCCCGCGCCGCCGCCGCTGTACCGGCCGGGGGCGGTGTACATGACAGGCTCCGTCTCCTGAGCGGACCTGGGCCCACCGGGTGTCACGTTCTTCGCTGGCTGCCTCCGTCGGATCTCCGCTGGCCGCCTCGTCGGAATGGTGAGAGCCTGGCGCCAGGGAGCGAACATGTTGGTCTTCGTCACCGGGGCGACCGGCGCGCTCGGTCGGCACGCCGTCAGGAAGCTGATCGAGGCGGGGCACGACGTGCACGGCGTCGCCCGCGACCAGGGCAGGGCCCAGCGGCTCGCCGCCGCCGGGGTGACCCCCGTGGCCCTCGATCTCACCGACCCGGTCCAGGTCCGGACGACGATCGAACGCATCCAGCCGGACGCCGTCGCCCACCTCGCGACCCACATCCCGCTGCCGCCGGCGGCCATCCTGCCCGGCGGCTGGAAGCAGAACGACGTCCTGCGCCGCGACGTCAGCAGACACCTGGTGGACGCGGCGCTGGCCACCGCCGTCTCCCGCTACATCCAGGAGTCGATCACGCTGATCTACCGGGACGGCGGGACATCCTGGCTCGACGAGGACGCGCCGCTGGCCAACGGCCCGCAGGAGCGGACGGTGGCCGCCTCGGCCGCCCAGGTCGAGCGGGTGCGCGTGGCCGGGCGCGCCGGTGTGCTGCTGCGTTTCGGCTCGTTCTACGGCCCGGACGACGCCATGAGCACCGAGATGGCCCGCCGGGCTCGGGCCGGCAAGCCGGCCGTCCCCGGCCCGGCCGGCGCCTACCTGTCACCGATCCACGTCGCCGACGCCGCGAGCGCGGTCGTGGCCGCCCTCGACGCGCCGCCCGGCACGTACAACATCGTGGACGACGAGCCGGCCACCCGGGCCGAGTTCGCCGAGGTGCTCGCGCACGTGTACGGCGTCGATCGGGTCAGACTGATCCCGGCCTGGCCGCTGCGGCTGTCGCCCCGCACCCGCACGGTCACCCGGTCCCAGCGGGTCAGCAACCGCCGGTTCCGGGAGACCACCGGCTGGAAACCGGAGTTCCCGTCGGGCGCGGCCGGCTGGGCGACCATCGCGGCGGCCGGCGGACCCGCGCACTGACCCACCACCCGCAGCCGGTGCTGGCGGTGGAACGGCTGCTGGCGTGGGCCACCGACACCTCGGCGTCCTCCGCCCGGCACCTGTGCGCGCTGCTCGGCGACGTCAGCATGGGCAAGACCACCACCGTCAAGCTCTTCGCCCAGGCGCTGCTGAATCGCCGCGATGACGACCGCTCGGCGCCGTTGCCGATCCTGTTCGACCTGCGCGACCTGCCACCGGCGCTGGCCCGGGAGGGGCGGGCCTCCCGAAGATCCTGGAGGCGCTGCTGGCCGCCGGGGACCTCGGCACCGGCCCGTCCGCCGCGCAGGTGCTGAACCTGGTCGCGGCCGGCAACTGCGTGTTGATCTTCAACGGGCTGGACGAGGTGCTGGTGCGCCTGGACCCGCACGCCGGCCAGGTGTTCACCCGCAGGCTGTGGCGGGCCACCGAGGATGCCTGGCGGTCCCGGCAGAACGGCCGCCGGGAGACGGACCGGCCGAGCAGGCTGCTGCTGTCCTGCCGCACCCGCTACTTCCGCTCGATCCGGCACGAGACCACGCACTTCACCGGCCAGCACCGGGACCGGCCGGCCGGCCCCGACTACCTGGCCATGCTGATGCTGCCGTTCGACGAGGAACAGGTCCGCGCGTACCTGGCCGCCAACGTGCCCGACGCGGACGTCGACCAACTGCTGGACCTGATCGAAACAGAAGCGGCTTCCGGACGCCTACCAGGCGGTCAGGAGCCGGGCCGGATCATAGCTGGGCAGGCCCGGTACCTGCGTCGTCGTCCGGGTGACAGCGACGGGTGGCGCTGTGTCACCGCCGGGCACCGCGACCCGGTCACGCAACAGGTGGTCCAGGTCGGCCGGGGTGAAGGGCTCCTTGTCACGCCACTTGACGGAGCCGACGAAGGTCACCACGTTCGCGCCCTTACCCGGCCGGATGCCGACCAGGTTCACCTCGGGGGTGTGGGTACGCGGCCACCAGCCGCCCACCGTCTCGGCACCACCGAGCGCGGGATCGTCGACCGCGAGCCTGGTGAGCGCCTGACGCACCAGCGGTTCCACGGCCCGCCCGCGATAGGCGGCCCATCCGCCCGCCACCCTGGCCCTGGCCAGGTCGGGCCGGCCACGCTGAATGTCGGCGACCGCACCTTCCAGGAAGCGCAGCCAGAACCGCAGATAGGGGTCGGCGACCCGGTACCGGGACGCTGTACCGACCTTCACCGCCACCGGACGGTCGACCGCGATTACTCTTTTGCCGGCCAGCAGTGCCAGGGCCCGGGTGAGCGGTGTCGACGCCACACCGGCGCGCGCCGCGATCGCGGAGAAGGCCCGGTCTCCCGCACCGATGACGCGCAGCACGCCACTCGCCTGCAGATCACGCGGGAACTCCGCGTCCAGAACCCGCTGACCGGTGACAACAAGTTCGGAGTGCTCGTCCGAGAGCTGGTCGTCGAGGAATGCCGACAGTCCGCCGGCCCGTCGCCACTCCAGCAGCAGCCGGGGATACCCACCGGTGATGAGCTGCGCGTCGAACGCCTCCGCCGCACGCTCACCGCTGAGCCCGAGCATGCGCGCCGTGTCACCGATGGAGAACGGCTCGACGACCATCTCCCGGGCCCGCCCGAACAGCGGCCGGTCGTGCCCGGTCAGCATCTCCATCACGGCGAGGTCACTGCCGATGATGACAAGAAGGACGGGCCGGTTCTCGAACAGCCGGTCCCAAAGCTTCTGCAGAGTGCCGTCGATGCCAGGATCGCGCTCCAGCAGCCAGGGGAACTCGTCGATCACGACGATGGCCGGCGTGTCCACCGGGAGCGCGGCATGGGTGGCGCGTAGCGCCTGTTCCCAGGAGGTGAAGCCGCCGGCGGTAAGCCCGTCGGCGCCGGGCAGGGTGCAGCCGAGCCGGACGTCCTCGACGAACCCGTCGAGGTCTCGCTGGAGAGTGGCCTGCCGAGCCCCGGTCACGAACATCTGCGGCAAACCGCTACGGCGCACGAACTCGCTGATCAGTCTGGACTTGCCGGCCTGGCGCCGCCCCCGCACACTGATCAGCCGCCTCCGGCCGCCACGAACCGCCGCGAGATGGCCATCCAGCCGTGCCAGCTCCTCGGCGCGACCCACGAAGTCCTCATGCACACACGAAGACTAACATCCATGTTAGCGACATCAGTGTCAGTGACATCAATGTCAGTGACATCAGTGTCGCTAGCATCAGCCCCGCCCAGGATCCGGCCTGCCCGCGACACGGCCGAACTGGACCCACCGAGACGGAAAACAAGAGCCGCAATCGCCCGAAGCACACTTCGAACACGACGCGCCCCAACAAGGATACCCTTCGTGACGCGGAGCATCCCGGACACACCGCGCCGCGCTGAACCCGAGTATTCGGAACGATGCTTCAGCCGGTGCTCAAGGGCGTCGGCTGAACGGGCTTCGCCAGGTAGGCGAGGCTCTTGCACATGAGATCCGAGGATCCGATCCACATGACCGTGAAACGATAGCCGTTGCTTTTTCTGCTGACGGCGTCGGCACAGAAGGCAGGGTCGGGCGCGCGCTTCTCGCCGCGGAATCCGAATCCCCCGGTCGGGAACGGCACTCTCTTCAGCAACCAGCAGGCCGCGCCGTCGACCAGCGCGTCGAGATCCCCACGGACGACCGCGACCATGCCAAGTGACCAGTGCCAGTCATCATGCTGGTACACCTCGATCGCCAGATGGTCGGTCTCGTAGGCGCACTCCACCACGTCGTTGGCCGCGTTCACCCTTTTGATGAACTGCTCAAGCCCGCCGCGGAACTGCGCGAACTCCCCCGCGCGTCCCCTGGGAATGAAACCGATCATCTGATCGGCGAGACCCGCGATGCTGACGCATGGATTCTGATTGATCACAGTGACCGCGTCCGCCGACGGAAACTTGGGAAGCTGGGATTTCGTGAGCGGCCCGGGCGTGGGGCAGACCGGCCCTTTCGGCTTCCGGTCCTGCCCGTTCTGCCGGTCCTGCCCGTTCTGTCGGGTCGGCCCGCCGCTCGGCCGCGAACCACCGCTGCCCCCCATATCGCCCAGACAGCCCGTGGCAAGCAGGGACAGCGCCAGGAAACCGGCCAGCGCATGCCTGGGAAGAAGCGCCGGGAGACGGACGACGAAACGCGGGACCGACAGTGCCTCCCGCGCCCTCGTCCGCCGGTACGAAAATCTCCGACAACGCCGGCCGACCATGCGCATCACGTCTCTTCCCCCACAACATGTCGTGACTGACTGGAGGCGCTTCCTGATCGGTGCCGCCGCCGTTTCGAGGCCCTGCCACGATCGTCAGATCGATTCTCACGGGCATCGGGCGCGGGAACATCCGTGCCAACACTGAAAACCGAAGGCCGTCAGCCCGGATGGTTGGGCACGGCGGTTCGGCCACGCGACGATTCGGCCATGCGGGTGCTCGCCGGCCAGCATGGGTGGCGGGTGAGGCCAGCCCGGATGACGCCCTCCGGTTCAGGGCTGGCACGGACGTGGGGACGCGGTCGTGGTGGGATCGTCGGTCGGTGGCGTCCACTGTTCTGATTGTCGACGATCTTGCGGATTTCCGGGCGGTCGCTCGCGTGATGCTGGAGACCGGTGGATACCGGATCGTCGGGGAGGCGGGGACCGGAGCCGACGGGCTGGGTGAGGCGGCCCGGCTGCGGCCGGACATCGTGCTACTGGACGTACGCCTGCCCGACGTCGACGGGTTCACGCTCTGCCGCGAGCTGCGTACGAGGATGCCGACGGTCAAGGTGGTGCTGTGTTCGGCCCGGGACGCCACCGACTACGGCAGCCGCATCACCGACTGCGGAGCATGCGGATTCCTGCTCAAGTCCGAACTGTCGTCGACGGCACTCACCCGCCTGGTCACCGGCTGCCGGTGACGCCGTGCCCACCTGTCCGGCGGCGTGGTTGCCTGACCGGCGGCGTGGTTGCCGGACCGGCCAGTTATGATCTTCGGGCGGCGGTCGTGTCGGTGGCCTGGAGGTAGGTGAGGACGGCGAGGACGCGACGGTGGTCGTCGGGCTGCGGGTGCAGGCCGAGCCGGGTGAAGATGTTGCGTACGTGGGATTCGACCGTCCTGGGGGTCAGGACGAGCTGGTCGCTGATGGAGCGGTTGGAACGCCCCTCGGCCATCAGGGCGAGCACTTCACGTTCACGGTCGGTCAACGTGTCGAGCGGGTCGTGTCGGCGCCGGCCACCGACCAGCAGTCTCACCACGTCGGGGTCGAGCACGCAGCCGCCGGCCGCGACCCGGCGGACCGCGTCCAGGAAGACCGCCGTACCGGCAACCCGCTCCTTGAGCAGGTAGCCGATGCTCCCGGCGCCCGTGCCGAACAGGGTTGGCAGGTAGTGGGACTCCAGATACTGGGAGAGCAGCAGGACGCCGACGTCGGGGTGGTCCCGGCGGATGGCGACAGCCGCCTCGAGCCCTTCGAGATGGTGGGTGGGAGGCATGCGGATGTCGACCACCGCCACGTCGGGCCGCAGCGCGGCGATCGCGCCATGCAGGCCGGCCGGGTCGGCTACCTGCGCGACGACGTCGCAGCCGTGGCCGCGGAGCAGCTCGGCGACAGCCTCCCGTAGGAACACAGCGTCGTCGGCGAGCACCACCCGTAATCCCGCGGACCGGCCTGGCGAGGACAGCGAGGACAGCGAGGACAAGGGTTTCATCGCGGATCACCCGTGGGGAGAAGCGCACGGACGGTGGTGCCGTGGCCTGCGGGGCTGTGCACGGTCAGCATGCCGTCGAGTGCCGAGAGCCGGTCACGCAGGCCGAGCAGGCCCGTGCCGGCTGTTCCCGTTGCCCCTGCCGTTCCGGCTGCTCCGGCTGCTCCGGCTGTGATGTCGGCCCCTCCGATTCCGTTGTCTGTGACCTCGACGCGCAGCCGGCCGTCGGCGTGTTCGACGTCGATCCGGACCTGGTCGGCGTGCGCGTACTTGAGGGCGTTGGTCAGCGCCTCGGCCACCACGAAGTAGCAGGTCGCCTCCACGGCGGGGGTCAGCACGGGTACGGCGGTCGCCGTCAGTCGCACGTCGAGCGGGGTCTGCTCGGTCAGTGCCCGCAGCGCGGGGAGCAGGCCGGCGTCGGTGAGGATGGCGGGGTGGATGCCGCGGGCGAGCGCCCGCAGCTCGTTCATGGCCGCGTCGAGCCCGTCGGCGCTGCGCGCGAGCAACGCCGTGCTCTGCTCGTCGACGGTGCCGTCGAGGCGTTCCTGGAGCAGACGCAGCAACAGCCGCGCGACGACGAGCCGTTGCTGCGCGCCGTCGTGCAGGTCGCGTTCGAGGCGGCGCCGTTCGGCGTCGGCCGCGGCGACGATCCGCACCCGCGAGGCCCGGACCTCGGCGAGCTGGGCGTTCACCTCGGCGGCCAGCCGCTGGTTGTCCAGCGCCAGCCCGGCCGCGGCGGCCACGGCGTCGAGATGATGTGCGTCCTCCCGCAGCGCCGGATCGTGGAACAGCGCCGCGACCCGCCGGCCGTCGCGTTCCACCGGCCACACGGCGCGCTGTGAGTCGTCCTCCGGGAGCCGCAGCGGCTGGCCGTCCCCGTCGATGAACGTGCCGGACTCCGGCCGCCAGTAGCCGATCCGCAGCGAGGGATCACCCAACGACCGCGCCAGGAGCCCCTGCAGGTCGGCGGCTGACAGCGGCTCGTGCAACCGGCCCAGCAGGTCCCCCACGGCGGTGCGTCCCAGCCGGACCCGCAGGACCCCGGCGAGAAACGCCAGCGGCAACAGGCAGAACGCCGCCCAGTAGACCCACAGGAACGTCGGCCGCAGCGGATGCGTCGAACCCGCGACCCCGCCGGCCACCGTGGCGGCAGCTCCCACCAGACCGGTGACGAAGACCGGTGCGAGCACCCGCCGCAGCGGCCGGCTGGCCGTCACCCAGCGGCGGACGAGCACCACCAGCACACCCACGGCGATCGCCGCGCCGATCGTCTCCTCGATGTGGTTCACCGCCTGCGCCAACGGCAGGTTGTCGGCGACAAGCAGCAGGTTCGGGGCGGAATCAGGCAGTTGGTGGGCGCTGTCGAACAGGGCTGCGACCGGAGGGAGCCCGAAGGCCGTGGCATACGCGGCCGTTACAAGCAGCCGCTGTGTCCGTGAGGCCAGGCGTCCGCTCGGGAAGGCCAGCAGCAGATGTGCGGCGAACCCGCTCGACGCCCGGACCAGCAGCAGTCCGGCGCTGCCTATCACCGGGGTGCGTGACAGTTGCAGATCCTCGGCGAAGAACCCGACGCCGACCAGGACCATCAGCAGCCCCACCCGGTTCGCCGGTCGCCGGGCATGCGCCACCGCCCCGGCGGCGAGGAACAGGAAACCGCCGGTGGCCCCCAGAACCGTGTCCATGGCGGCATGCGAGCCGTCCCGTGCCTTGAACACCAGCCCGGACGCCCCGAGCAGCACACCGAACCCGACCGCGAGATACACCGCCGGCATCGGCGTAGGCAGAACGCGGGAACACGGCGGACGAGGCATGACGACTCTTCCCGCCGCCCCCTCGACGCTCATGGAGTAAGCGTCACAGCGCCCTCCGCGACTGTCAACGACATTACCGCGACATCACCGCCGCCGCAGATCCCGCCGTAGCCGACCAACCGGACAGGGAGTGTGTCCTCCCACCCGCTGCCCTGACGGACAACCACAACCAAGCGGAGAACGCGCCCCTCGGCCGAGGAGGCAGGGCGTCGCCGAAGTTCCGTGCTAGCCCTGATATCCCGCGTTGGCTACTCAGGATGATGTGAAGCTAACGGACGACGACAGGGGAACAATGACCAACAATGATTGTCTCCAGCAGGCAACGGACTTCGCGATACGGAGTATGCCATCCCCCAAAAGATCTACAACGAAGATCGCTTCTTACGTCAACATGGTGGTACCGACTGAAGCCGTCGGCATCGCCGACCTACCATCCCATGAAAAATTCCCACCCACATCCCGGTCGGCCGGCCAGCAGCGTCGAGGGCCGTGAGCAACCCTCCGGCTCTATCCGCGTACCGATATCTGCGCGATCGAGTAGTCGGGCACTCGTACCTGTGCACGAATCTTGTCAGAGGATTTGACCAGCCGGGCCCAGCCTGGATGGTCCGCGGTGGAGAGGTTCTTCGTATTACAGATCCGGGAAATTCACACTGCAGAGAAATGAGTCTTGTTCCAATTCCGGCCAACCAGTCGATATGGAGGTCAACACCATGGCAGCGCGTTCAACGCGTATAACACTCCGGAACCAGATCGGCATTCCTTTGCATCATGTAACAAGTCATCTGGAAGGAGGCGAGTGAACGGAACCGCTGCGCCCGCCTGACGTCATCCAGCCTGGACAGACGGTTTGGATCCAATCCGAGTCCAACGGCATCCTGACTGGCACTGAGGGACATACTCGCTACCGTATCGGCGATCAGGATCATGAGGTGTACATCCACTAGAATAACCCGTATGCGGGTACGAACTTCTACGAGCAGTCGATTACCGGGCCGTATGGCGTATACTTCAGTGGAGGAAAAGGCAATAACGCCGAGGCTGTCTACTCGGTGATCCCGGACGCCCGGGTCACGGTTCCCGGCTATCTGCCGTCGACTCATGGCTTTGCGTTCAGTAACCACTGGCCATCGATCCACATCACCTCAATCAGCCTGCCGGACCCCTTCGGGGACATAGCTGTAGGGAACGCGTCCTGGGGCCTGTGCGGCGGAATGCCCTTCGCATCGCGCGACTACTTCGAAGTCCTACGAGAGTCGCGACCCCTTCGTACCCCGACAGCAGGACTGGCGATTCTGTGGAAAGTGCCACGACATGTACTACGACGGCTCCGACAACAAAGGAACATGCCCCGCGATAGGCCCGAGTGTGCACGTGGTGGCCGGCTATAACTTCTCCCTCGAGCACCTATAACGTCCGCATCCGAAGAAGCCCCGAAGGAACGCCTCCTTATTGTCCCGAGCGTTCAAAAATGATGGTCGTCGCCTTGCTCGGCAGGTGATCTTTTGGTGTTGAAGTGTCTTCTCGAAGGCTCTCGACGGTCCGGCGGGGCCTCCGAAACCTGCGGGGAACCGCATGAGGGGACACGGTTGGCGACCGGGGCCGAGGTCGCGACGTCGCAGTTCCTCCTGGCTGCTACGGTCGGTAGCGCCGAGGTCGAGAACGCGTCGCTGGAACAGCGGGCCGCGGCTACTCGAAGGTGGCGGCGGCTTCGCGCAGGGTGCGGACCAGGGTTTCCGGGTCGTCGGGGGCAGGCGGTCCCGGAATGTAGGTCACCGATTTCAGGCGGCCGGTGTAACGGAAGCTGCGGTGGCGTTCGTGGACGGGCCAGGAGACCGGGGACTTGCGGTCCACGCCGACGCTGATCCCCTGCAGGGGGGCCATGCCGATCAGCTGGTGCACGTCGGCCAGCCGGCCGGTTTCGGTGCCGTCGACGAGGATCCGCCAGTCCCAGCGCAGACCCGGGATGGCCTGGGCGCGGACGCGGACGGTGTGCCGGCCGGCGGGCAGCGGCCCGGCGTCGGCCTCGTGCAGCACACCGTACTCGTTGTATGCGAAGCGGAGCCGTCCGTCCTCCACGTACACGCTGTAGCCGCCGCCCTGGTCGCCGTGCGACACCAGCACTCCTTCGTCGCCGGCGGCGTGCTCGTCCAGTTCGATGACGATGTCGAAGGAGCGGAAGGTGATGAGCTTGGCGGAGCGGTAGCGCTCCAGTTCAGGCGTGCCGGCCAGCAGGGTCACCGGCCGCCGCAGCCGCTCCTCCGCGGGGTTGCGGATGACCAGCGCGCCGCTGCCGTCGGCGAGCGGGAAGACGCCGTTGCGCCACGCCGCGTCCTCCCAGGCCGAGGCCAGTTCCTTGACCACGTCGGGGTGCGCGGCGGACAGGTCGACGATCTCGGTCGGGTCCCGCGTCACGTCGTAGAGCGCCCATTCGCCGTCGTCGTACGGGGCGCCGGGGCGGTGCAGCGTGACCAGCTTCCAGCCGTCCCGGTAGTAGCTGCGGTTGCCGATCATCTCGCAGTACTGCTCGTGGTGGGTGCTGGGTGCGTCCGGGTCCGCGAGGACGGCGACGAAGCTGAATCCGTCGAGTTCCTGGACCGGCCGCCCGCGTCGCCGCGCCGGCCGTGCCACCCCGGCCAGGTCGAGCAGCGTCGGGGTGATGTCGGTGACGTACTGGTACTGCGCGCGAATGCCGGTATCACCGGCGGGCGTCCGAACGCCGGCGTCGCCGGCAGGTGTGCGCAGGCCGGCCGGCCAGGACAGGATGAACGGCACCCGCACCCCGCCGGCGTAGGTCTGGCCCTTGTACAGCCGGAACGGCGTGTTGGAGGCCATCCCCCAGCCGCGCGGGTAGTGCACCAGGCTGCGCGGGCCGCCGATCAGTTCGGGGTCGCGCTCGACATCGGGGTCCCAGTCGGCGGGCAGGTTCGGATGCTGGACGAAACGCTTGAAGTAGCTGCGGGTGCCCTCCGCGCCTCCCTCGCCCGTGCCTCCGTTGTCGGAGGTGAAGATGACGATCGTGTTGTCCAGCTCGCCGAGCGCGGCGAGGGTGTCCAGCAGCCGCCCGAGATTCTGGTCGATGTTGTCGACCATGGCGGCGTAGACCTCCATGTACCGGGCGTACAGCCGCTGCTGTTCCGGCGTGAGCTCCGCCCAGGGGCCCACCTCGTGTCCGGCCTCGAAGTTGCGCCGCGGCAGCCGGGTGTCGGCGGGAAAGAGGCCGGCCGCGCGCTGCCGGTCGAAGCGGGTCTCTCGCAGCGCGTCCCAGCCGCCGTCGTAGCGGCCCCGGTAACGCCGGACGTCCTCGGGTTTGGCCTGCAACGGACCGTGCACGGCGTTGTGCGCGACGTAGAGGAAGAACGGCTTGTCGGCGTCGTGCGCCCGCAGCGACGCCACCATCGAGATCGCCTGGTCGGTGATGTCGTCGGTGTAGTAGTAGCCGTCGGGCAGGTCGTCGATGTCCAGCGGGCTGTTGTCCCGTACCAGCTGGTGGGGGTGGAACAGGCTGGTGAGCCCTTCCAGCACGCCGTAGTACTGGTCGAAGCCCTTCTGCAGCGGCCAGTTGCGCCGGTCGTCGGCCGCGTTGGACGCCGAGTCGCGCGCCAGGTGCCACTTGCCGACCGCATAGGTGGCGTATCCGGCGTCGTGCAGCAGTTCGGCCAGGGTGGGGATGTCGTCGGCGATCTCCATCCCGTAGCCGGGGAAGCCGGGGTCGGCGTTGGCCACCATGGCGTATCCGACGCGGTGCGGGTTCAGGCCGGTCAGCAGGGCTGCCCTGGCTGGCGAGCACAGCGGCATGGTGTGGTAGTTGGTCAGCCGCACACCCTGTTCGGCGAGCCGGTCCAGGGCCGGCGTGGCGATCTCGGCGCCGAACGGGCCGATGTCGCTGTACCCCATGTCGTCGACGAGCACCACGACGATGTTGGGTGCGTGCCCGTCCGGGCGGACGCGGGGCGGCCACGCCGGCTCCGACTCGCCGAAGGTGCGCCCGATCCGGCCGCCGAAGCCGGCGTACGGGTCGCGCCGCGTGCCGGCGGGAGCGGGACGCGGGACGGGCCGGGGCCCGGTTCCGGGCTCGGGCCGGGGCCCACCCGTGGGCTCACGGGACGTCGGCATGTGGCTGCTCCCTGCCTTGTCGCTGCTCGGATCGTGTGTCCTCGTTCGGCTTTCGCGGAGGTCCCACCCGGCTCACCGGCCGGATGCCTCCGGTGCCGGGCCGAGACGTGCGGTGAAGACGTGGTTGCGGTCCAGCAGGCTGCCGGGGCGGCGGCCGTGGCCCCAGCCGAGCCAGCGCCGGTACTCCCCGAACCGGTCGTGGGCTTCGAGGAACGCCTCGTCCCGCAGCGGTGACCCGGCCGGCGCCGGGCCCGCCAGCGGTGCCACGAACAGCGCGTCGGCCGGGCAGTAGGCCTCGCACATGAAGCAGGTCTGGCATGCGGGCTGCCGGGCTATCACCGGATGGCCGCCGTCGACCGCGTCGAAGACGTTGGTCGGGCACACCTCGACACAGATGTTGCAGTCGACGCACCGGCTGCCGCTGACCACCTCGATCACAGAGCCGGCACCTCCTCGGGACGGCGAACGCCGGGAACGGCGCCGGAACCGGTAGTGGCGGTGGCGCTCCCGGCGGTGGCGCTCTCGGCGGCGGTGGCGCTCTCGGCGGCCGTCCACACCTGGTCGAGGCCGCCGACGCGGATGCGGTGGGCCAGGGCCGGGTCGGTCCGCGGCCGGTCCAGGCGGACCTGCAGCCCGCGGCTTTCCGGCCGGGACAGCGCGCCGCGGTACATCCACCGCGCGTGCGCGAGCATCGCCGCGGCCTCCCTGGTGGGGGTGATGCTGTGGGCGTCGTCGTCCGGTGCGAGCCCGTCGACGACGGCCGACCACAGCGAGTCGAGGACGGCCAGTGACTCGCGCAGGTCCGCCGCCGTCCTGAACCTGTTGTGCCGCAGCGGCAGCACCCGCTCCTGGACGGCGGCCACCACCTCCTCGTGCCGCAGGTCGCCACGGCCCGCCCGGGCGCGCAGCCCCGCGCCGCCGGCGGGAGCGAGGGGCGCCGACGGCCAGCCGGCCGGGCGCCGCGCGGCGAACCGGGCCGCCGCCGCGCCGGCCCAGCTACCGGAGGAGATCGCCCAGGAGCCGTTGTGGCTGCCGCCGCCGCTGATCGCGCCGGTGACGAGCTCGCGGGACGCGGCATCGCCGGCCGCGAACAGCCCGGGGACGGTGGTCGCGCATCCGTCGTCGACCACGCGCAGCCCGCCCGTCCCGCGCACGGTGCCCTCCATGACGAAACGGACGGGGAAGCGCTGGGTGAACGGGTCGATGCCCAGTTTGTCGAACGGCAGGAAGAAGTTCGGCTGCGACCAGCGCATCGCCTCCCGAAGGTGCGGCTGCGCCCGCTCGAGCCGGGCGTACACCTGGGTGTGCAGCGCCGCCCGCTGCACGTCGAGCAGCCCGCCGGGGAACGCGGCGCTGGCCAGCTCGGCGCCGTCGGCGTCGGTGAACACGGCGAACTGGTACATCAGGCCCTTGGTCTGCGCGCCGAAGGCGGGCGCGGTGCCGTACTGGCAGGAGAACTCCATCCCGGACAGTTCGGCGCCGAGTTCCGCGGCCATCAGCGCGCCGTCACCGGTGTCCACGTTCAGGCCCAGCGCGCCGGACCGGAAGGCGCAGCCTCCGGTCGCCAGGACCACGGCGCCGGCGCGCACCCGCCAGGGCTCGCCGCCCCGCTGACGGTGGACCCCGGCGGCGCCGGTGACGACGCCGTCAGGGTCGACCAGCAGCTCAAGGGCTGGCGACTGGTCGAGGATGACGACGCCGGCACGCCGGACCTGGCGGCGCATCAGCCGCATGTACTCCGGGCCCTGCAGGCTGGCGCGCCGCGGGGTGCCGTCGTCAGCCACCGGGAACGGGTAGCCCCAGTCCGTCAGCTGCTCGACCGCCTGCCACGTCCGGTCGAGGACGCGCGCCATCAAGCGCCGGTCGGTGAGGTGACCGCCGGCGGTCTCACGGGCGGCGATGGCCCGCGACCGGGCGTCCCCGTCCGGCGGCAGATACCACAGGTTGTTACCGGCGGCCGCCGTCGAGCCGCTGGTGCCGCAGTAGCCCTTGTCGGCGAGCGTGACCCGCTGGCCGCCGGCGGCCGCCGCCAGCGCCGCCCACGTCCCGGCCGGGCCTCCCCCGAGGACGAGGACGTCGGTCTCGGCGGGGGTCGCGACCGGCCGCGGGCGGCGTCTCGACACGGCGCTCACCGCGGGCCGCCGACGCCGGCCCGGGCGGCGCGTCTGGCCCGGGCGACACGTGTCGAGGACATGTCGCGGTGTCGGTGTGGCTGGCGGGGCTGGTCGTTCATCAGATTCCCTGTCTCGGTTCTCGGCAGCCGGTCGAATCATGATTAGGACGGGTGGGCGTCCCGGCTTCTCGGCTTCCTTCCCGGTATCCCGGGCGGGCGACGTCACAGACGCACCGGAGCGGATACGGAAATCGGCGGAGAAACTGGGATCGAGTGGTTTTCCGAAGAGCCCGGCGAGGCCGTCCCAAAAATTTCCGCGGCTTCGCCGGCCGCCAGCTGATCAATATCATTCACGACCCGGGCCAGCGACCGCCACCACCGCCGCCAGTGATGCGTAGAGCAATTTTTGAATAACTGTTTGACGCTTCTGAAAAGACCATGTAACTGCCGGAAAGAATCAACCTTGATTCGACCGGGAGTGACACAGATCACTGGCGACATGGACATGGTCCACCACTCGCCGGACCGACAGTCCGCTCCTCGACATGTTGGCGACTATGTAGGCAGGAATGGCCGGCTGTCAACCCGCCCACGGGAGCGGTCGACACGACACGAAGGAAGATCGATCATGTTTCTTCCGTACCCGGGTCAGGTCGCCGACCTGGGCCGAGCGGCATCCGCCCCCGCCGGAGGCGGCCTGGACGGGAACGGGAGATGCCGGTATGCCGTCACGACCCGCCATACCGCCACCCGCAGGTACGACGGAAGGCCCGGCCATCACTCGCGGTTCCCGGACGCGTGACCCGTCCCGCCAGAACATTACTCATCGCGCCCACATCGTCCGCCGACACGGACGGCCACCGAATGCCGAATTATTTTCGCTGGACCGCCAAATATTGACCGTGCTCCGCGGTGGACACGAGCATGGCATCACGGGCCGACGAGGAAACCGTCGGGACCGGTCGCCGGAGCGCTTCTCCCCGCCGGCCGGGAGGAGAACCGACGAGAAAACCGATGGACCGAAGGACCGAAGGCGGTGCGGCCGCGCCTCTTCCGCGGCTTCTCCCGCGGTTGCTTCCGCCCCGCCGGACACCCACGTTCCCGGATCGCCAAGGAGCGACATGGCCGTCGTCAGCACGAATCTCGACATCCGCAGGGTAACCGGACGGATCGGCGCCGAAATCGTCGGCTTGGACCTTCGTGACGCGCTCGGCGACGACACCGTCATCGCGTCGATCCGGGCCGCGCTCGTCGAGCACAAGGCGCTGTTCTTCCGCGGGCAGGAACTCGACGACGCCGGGCAGCAGCGTTTCGCCGCCCGTTTCGGCGCGCTCACCACGGCGCACCCCACCGTCCCGTCCCTGGCCGGCAGCCCGAACGTGCTGCGGGTGGACTCGACCGAGGGCCGGGCCAACAACTGGCACACCGACGTCACGTTCGTCGTCTCCCCGCCGGCCGCGAGCACCCTGCGCGCCGTCGTGATCCCCCCGGCCGGCGGGGACACCCTCATCGCCAACTCCGTGACCGCCTACCAGGACCTCCGGGCGACCTGCGCGAACTGGCCGACCGGATCTGGGCGGAGCACAGCAACGACTACGACTACGCGATCCCGCGGGCCGAGACGGAGCAGACGAAGGCGTACCGCGAGATCTTCGTCTCCCGGAAGTACCGGACCGCCCACCCGGTGGTTCGCGTCCATCCCGAGACGGGTGAGCGGGGCCTGTTCATCGGCGGGTTCGCGCAGCGCATCGTCGGCCTGTCCGTGACCGAGTCGCGTGACCTCCTCCGCCTGCTGCAGACCTACGTCACCCGGCCGGAGAACACCGTCCGGTGGCGGTGGGCCCCCGGCGACCTCGTCTTCTTCGACAACCGCAGCACCCAGCACTACGGTGTCGACGACTACGGCGACCTCCCGCGGCTGCTGCACCGGGTCACCGTCGCCGGCGACGTGCCGGTCGGGGTGGATGGCCGGCGCAGCTACGCCGTCGAGGGGGACGACGCCTCCCACTACACTCCGCTCGCCGCATAGCCATCCCGGCCGGGCGGGATCATCAGTACTGGCCAGGATCATCAGTAGTAGATCGGCCCGCGGCTCCCGCCACCGCAGGCGATCGTCTCACCGGTGACCGACACGCTCAGCGGGGACGCGAGGAAGGTCACCAGCGTGGCCACCTCCTCGGCGGTGACCACCCGGCCGATCGTCAGCGTCGCGGTGACGGCGTCCAGCCGGGCGGGATCGTCGCCGATCAGGTCGGCGAACCGTTCGGTGACGGTGGGCCCGGGATGGACCGCGACGACGTTGATCCCATGCGGGCCGAGCTCGTCCGCGAGGTTCTTGGTGAGCGCGGTGACGCTGGCGTTGCGGATGGACGCGGCCGTCCGCCCGGTCGAACGGGCCGCGAGACCGCCGATGTTGATGATGCGACCCCAGCCGGCCCGGATCAGGTGCGGGGCGACCGCCTGGGCGGTGCGCAGGTAACCGATGACCTTCACGTCGATGTCGTCGGCGAGATCCGCGGTGGCCAGCGCGGAGAACCCGCCGGGGCCGCCGGCGCCGCCCGGCTGGGCGGCGTTGTTGACCAGGATGTCGACCCCGCCGAGCTCCGCGACCGTCCGCTCGGCCAGCCGCGCCACGGCGCCCCCGTCGCGGGTGTCGGCGGCAACCGGCAGCACAGTACCGCCGGTCTCGGCCGCAAGCTGCCTGGCGGCCACCGCCAGGACGTCGGCGTCCCGCGCGGCGATCACGCCCTTGGCCCCTTCGGCGGCCAGCGATCTGGCGATGGCCCGCCCGATGCCACGGCTGCCACCGGTCACGATCGCGCGCCGCCCGTCCAGCTGTAGATCCATGTCCGGCTCCGTCGGGTCTCGTCCGCAAGGTCCTGATTGAGTCTGATCCCGCGTGAGGTTACATTCAGGCGGTGCGCACAGGGCGTCGGCTGCCAGCGATGATTCTCGACCCGTTCTGGATCTCCCGCCGCGCGCATCATTTCGACCAGATCTGTTGCTGATCCTGAAAGCCCGGTGAGCGCGCCGGTACCACAGCCGGTATCACACCGGCTGCCTGTCGGAACGGTTTCCCGTTGACAGCCGCCGGGCCCGCAGCGTCCACCGGCGACAGCCCGCGAGCCCGGGCCCGGCCGGCACGGCGACGCTCCTCCCGGCCTTCCTCCTGCACCGCGCTTATTCGCTGCTTCTTGGTTGCTTCTTGGTTGCTTCCACGTTGCAAAGGCCTTTGCGGCGCAACGGCCTTTGCAACAAGTCGCGTACAGCTTCATTACGGTGAGTCATGTGCGGTGAGGTGGCCCGAGTTCCGGCAACCAGCCCGCACCGAACGCACCGCGTTCACCAACGCCCATTTCGATCATGTTCCGTAGCCGCTGACATCCGCGTCCGTCCCGCTGCCAGGCAGTAGCGGGCGACACCGGGCAGCCCCCGGCAGCGTCGCTGGTTGCGGCCGTGACCGTGGCCGACGGCTTTCCAGGAGAAGGCAGTTGATGAAGATCAGATTGTTCGCCGGCGCGGCAGCCCTGGCGCTGGCGGTACTCACAGCCTGCGGTTCGGACGCTTCCGGCGGCGCGGCGACGGACCCGGCAGCCGGCGCGACCGGCGCGGCCAACCCGGACGCCACCGCGACCATCGGTCTCGTGCTCGAACCGGGCAGCCTCGACATCACCAGGGCCTCCGGCGCCGCCATCGGCCAGATCCTGCTCAACAACGTCTACCAGGGGCTGCTCCAGCGGGACGACTCCGGCGCCATCACCCCGGCGCTGGCCACGTCCTACAAGATCTCGGAGGACGGGAAGACCTACACCTTCACCCTGCGGGACGGCGTGACCTTCCACGACGGCTCACCGCTGCGCGCCGCCGACGTGGTGGCCTCCCTGAGCAGGGTCAGCGCGCCGGACTCGGTGAATCCCAACGCCGCCGACCTGGCCTCGGTGGCCTCGGTGACCGCGCCCGACGAGAAGACCGTCGTGCTCACCCTGAAGGACCGCGACACCAACCTGACCTACCGGCTCACCGGAGCCGCCGGCGTCATCATCCGGGAGGGCGCCACCGACCTGGACAGCAGGCCGGTCGGCACCGGCCCGTTCCGGTTCGACAGCTGGCGGCACGGCGACAGCATCACGCTCGTCCGCAACGACCGGTACTGGGGGCCGAAGGCCGGCGTCGCCAGGGTGGTCTTCCGCTACATCACCGACCCGAACGCGCAGAACAACGCGGTGCGGACCGGGCAGGTCGACATCGGCGGCATCACCGACATCGAGCTGGTCAACTCCTACCAGGGCAACCCGAACTTCACCGTCTCCACGGGCACCAGCAGCGACAAGATCACCCTCGGGTTCAACCACTCGCGGCCGGCGCTGTCCGACGCCCGGGTCCGCCACGCGATCCGGCAGGGCATCGACAAGGACGGCCTGATCCGGGTACTCGGCGGCGGCACCCGGATCGGCAGTTCCGTCCCACCGCTGGACCCCTGGTACGAGGACCTCACCGGAATCGACAGGTACGACCCGGCGAACGCCCGCAGGCTGCTCGCCGACGCCGGCTACGCGGGTGGGCTGACCCTCGGGCTCACGGTCCCGAACATCTACCCGCCGGCCATCGCCGAGTACGTGCGCTCCCAGCTCCAGGACATCGGGATCACGGTGCGGACGGCCAGCGTCGAGTTCCCCACCTGGCTCACCCAGGTGTACCGGAACGCCGACTACGACCTGAGCATCGTCGACCACGCCGAACCGCGGGACCTGGGCAACTACGCGAAGCCGGGCTACTACTGGCGTTACGACAGCCCGGCGGTCCAGCAGGCCTATCAGGCCGCGGTGACGGCGTCCTCGGACGCCGAGCGTGACCAGAACCTGCGCAGGCTCGCCCGGCAGATCTCCGAGGACGCGGCCAGCGACTGGCTGCTGCTCGGCCCGGCTCGGCAGATTGTCCGGGCCGGCGTCACCGGCTACCCGACCAACAACCTGTCGTCCCTCTACGACGTCTCGAAGATCCAGATCAGGAGGTCCTGACCCGACCGGCCGCCGTCGTGTTCGACGCCCTCCCCTGCCCCGGAGGGCAACAATCATGATACAGAGAGTCGTGATTCACGAGATCATGGTTCGGAGGGTCGTGGTACGGAGGATGTGGGGAGTGCGAAGGACGGGCCCATGGCGGTGATCCTGCTGCGGCGCCTCGTCCTGCTGGCCCTGTCGCTGGTCGCCGCGAGCCTGCTCGTCTTCCTGCTGCTGCGACTGCTGCCCGGCGACGTGGCCGACGTGATCGCGGGGACCACGGCCTCCCCGGAGCAGGTCGCCAGGATCCGCCACCAGCTCGGCGTCGACCGACCGCTGATCACCCAGTACGCCAGCTGGGTCGGCGGTGTCCTCACCGGTGATTTCGGCGCCTCGGCGGTGAACGGGGTGTCCGTGTCGGCGCAGCTCGGCGAGAAACTGACGGTGACCGCGCCGCTGGTGGCCGGTGCGACCGTCCTGGCCGTCGCGGTCGCGCTGCCGCTCGGGATCATCTCGGCGGCCCGGCACCGGCGGGCCGACGGGCTGGCCCTGTCCACACTCAGCCAGCTCGGCATCGCGGTGCCCAGCTTCTGGGTGGGGCTGATGCTCATCACCCTGTTCGCGGTCGAGTGGGGGGTGCTGCCCGCCGGCGGGTTCCCGACGGACGGCTGGGACGACCCGGCGGCGGCCGTGCGCAGCCTGGCGCTGCCCGTGGTCACCCTGGCGCTGGTGGAGGGCGCGGTGCTGATGCGGTTCACCCGCTCGGCAACGCTGGAGGTGCTGCACGCGGACTTCATCCGCACCGCCCGGGCGAAGGGGCTGACCCGCGGCCGGGCACTGCTGCGGCACGGGGTCCGCAACGCGGCCGGGCCGGTCCTGTCCGTGCTGGGCCTGGAGTTCGCCACCCTGCTCGCCGGCACGGTCGTGATCGAGAACGTGTTCGCGCTGCCGGGCGTCGGGCAGATGCTGATCGTCGACATCGGCAACCGCGATCTGGTCAAGGTCCAGGGCACAGTGCTGCTGATCACCGTGGCCGTGCTGGTCGTCGGCTTCCTCGTCGACGTCGGCCATCGGCTGCTGGATCCGAGACTGCTGGATCCGAGACTGCTGGATCCGAGACTGCTGGATCCGAGACTGCTGGATCCGAGGCTGCTGGATCCGAGGCTGCCGGCCGCCGGGACGCGGGGCCCGAGATGACGGCTCCGCCGCGCGGGACGGCCCGGCCGCCGAGGACCGCCCCGCCGCTGGTGACGGCCCTGCTGCGCAGCCGTTCGGGCCGGCTGGGTGTGCTGCTGTCCTCGCTCGTCGTGGCCGCCGCCGCGGTGTCCCTGGTCTGGACGCCGTACGACCCGACCCGGGTGGACGCGGGCGCGCCCTGGCTGCCGATCAGCGGGCAGCACTGGTTCGGCACCGACAAGCTCGGCCGGGACCTGTTCAGCCAGATCCTTCTCGGCGCCCGGATCACGGTGTTCGCCGCGGTGGCGGCCACCGCCGTCGCCGCGGTACTGGGGGTGGGGCTGGCGCTGCTCGCCACCGTCACCCCGCGTCTGGTCGGCGAGTCCACCGCCCATCTGGTCGACGTCCTGATCGCCTTCCCGACCCTGCTGCTCGCGATGGTGCTCGCCGCCGTGTTCGGCGGTTCGACCTGGACCGCCGTCATCGCGACAGGCGTCGGCAGCGGCGTCCAGGTCGGCCGGGTGACACGGGGGGAGATCGTCCGGGTGCTGGCGTCCGACTACGTCCTGGCCGCGCACGCGGCCGGCGCCGGCACCAGGCGGATCGTCCGGCGGCACGTCCTGCCGAACATCGCGCCGACGCTGTACGTCCAGCTCTCCCTCGCGCTCGGGATCGCCGTACTCGCCGAGGCCGCGCTGTCCTACCTGGGCCTGGGCACCCCGCCGCCAACCCCGTCGTGGGGCCGGATGCTCCAGGAGCTGCAGCCGTACATCACCCTGCGGCCGCTGGTGCTGCTCTGGCCCGGCCTCGCCGTGGTGCTGACGGTGCTCGGGTTCAACCTGCTCGGCGACGGCATCCGCGAGGCCACGGACCCGCGGCTGCGGGACGGCCAGGCAACGTCGGGCGGCTCGCGGCGAGGTGGCCGCAAAGCGTCCCGGAAGGCGCGGGCCGCCCGGCCTGCGCCGCCGGATGCCCCACGGGCCTGGCCGGCGACGCGGGACGGTTCACCGCGGGAGTGGGACGGTTCGCCGGAAGATCCACCGGATGATCCGCTAGAGGACCGGTCGGCCATCTGGGAGGGCTTCCGGGATGCCCAGCGGGACGCCCAGCCGGCGGCGATACCGAACGGCGATCCGGACACCACACCGTCCGCCACAGGAGAGCCACACATAGGACAGTCACACTCCGATACCACAGAGGCATCACGGTGAGCGAACAGAGACCGCCGACGCCAATACCGACATCCTCGCCGGCAGCACCAGCACCAGCACCAGCGGCAGCGGCGTCGGCGGCAGCGGCGGCGGCGCCTGAACCGTCGGCGGCGCTGACGGGGCGGGAACGGGGCGGGACGCCGTCCGGGCTCCTCGAGGTCACCGATCTCACCGTCCGCTTCGGCGACACAGTGGTCGTCGACCGGATCGGCTTCGGCCTGGACGCCGGTGGGCGGCTCGGGCTCATCGGCGAGTCCGGATCCGGGAAATCGATCACCGCGCTGGCCGTCCTCGGGCTGCTGCCAGACGGCGCGGCCGCGACCGGAAGCATCCGCTTCGACGGGCGGGAGCTGCTCGGCCGGTCCGACCGGGAGCTCTCCCGCATCCGCGGCGACCGGATCGCCATGGTCTTCCAGGAGCCGCTCACCGCGCTGAACCCGCTGTGGCGGGTGGGCCGCCAGATCGGCGAGCCGCTGCGCCTGCACCGCGGGCTGTCCCGGCGGGCGGCGGCCGCGGCCGCGGTCGAACTCGCCGCGAAGGTCGGGCTGCCCGACCCGGAACGGCTCGTCCGCGCGTACCCGCACCAGCTCTCCGGCGGGCAGCGCCAGCGGGTCGGCATCGCCATCGCGCTCGCCTGCCGACCCGCGCTGCTCATCGCGGACGAGCCGACCACCGCCCTCGACGTCAGCGTCCAGGCGGACGTCCTCGCCCTGCTCACCCGCCTCGTCCACGAGGCCGGCACCGCCCTGCTGTACATCACCCACGATCTCGCGGTGGTGGCCTCGGTCGCCCGGAAGCTCGCGGTCATGCGCGGCGGGCGGCTGGTGGAGACCGGCCCGACCGAGACCGTCCTGCGGTCCGCGCGGCATCCCTACACCCGGCGGCTGCTGGCGGCGGCACACCGCACAAGCTGGACCGGCCCCACGGGCGGCCCGGCTCCCGAGCTCGTGGGCAGGCCGGCTGTCGAACCCGCCGGCGACCTGGCCGCCAGGCCTGTGGACGGCCGGCCGGAGCGGACGTCGAAGGCGGGCGCATGACACTGTTCGAGGCCAGTGGGCTGACCCGCGGCTACCGACTGCCGCGCACCTCGCTGTTCGGCCCGGCCGGCGTCCGGCACGCCGTCCACAACGTCGATCTCTCGCTGCCGGACGGTCACAGCCTCGGCATCGTCGGCGAGTCCGGGTCGGGCAAGTCGACCCTGGTCCGGCTGCTGCTCGGGCTGGAGCGCCCGGACGCCGGGACGGTGCGCTACCGGGGCCGGCGGGTCCGGCCCGGGCGCCCCCGCGACCTGCGCTGGCTGCGCCGCGAGGTGCAGGTCGTCCTACAGGACCCGCTCAGCTCGCTGAACCCCCGGATGCCCGTCGGCGCGATCGTCGCCGAACCGCTGGAATGCCTCGGCACCGACGGAAACGACAACGGCAACAGCGGCAGTGGCGATCGCGGTGGCGACGGCGACGGCGACGGCAGCCGTGGCGACGGTGGCGACGGTAGGCACGCGCGTGCCGGCCGGCACGCCCGCGTCGACGAGGTGCTGCGCGCGGTCGGCCTCGACCCGGACGTCCGCACGCGTTACCCGCACGAGTTCTCCGGTGGGCAGCGGCAGCGCATCGCCATCGCCCGGGCACTCGCGCCCCGCCCGCGGGTGCTCGTCGGTGACGAACCGGTGAGTGCCCTGGACGTGTCGGTGCGCGCGCAGATCCTGGACCTGCTGGCCGCTCTCGCCGCAAGCTACCGGCTCAGCCTGGTCGTCGTCTCCCACGACATCGGCGTGGTCGCCCGGCTGTGCGATCAGGTGATCGTCATGCACCGCGGCGAGGTGGTGGAACGCGGCGTCACCGAGACGGTGCTGTCCGCACCGACCCATACCTACACCCGGACACTGGTGGCAGCGGTGCCCCGGCTGCCACCGACCGGGTGAGCCGCCAGGCTCGCAGCGCGCGGGGCCCGACAGTGAGGACGCGGATGACGACAGACTCGAAGACCAGTCTCCCGGCCGGCGGCAACCGGGAGACCAACCCGCCGGCCGGCGGCAACCATCTGTCCAGGGACGATCCCCTGGCCGGAGGTGGCCGGCCGTTCAAGCTGGGCTTCCTGACCCATGTGTTCAGTCGGGAGGAGCCGGCGGAGCTGCTGCGCCGGCTCGTGGAGCTGTTCGTCGCCGCCGAGGAGCTCGGGTTCGACGGCGGCTGGATCGCCCAGCACCACTTCTCCCCTCAGTACGGCCGGCTGCCCTCGCCGCTGGTGCTGCTCGCCGCGGCCGCGCAGGCGACCCGGCGGATCGAGCTCGGCACCGCGGTGGTGGTGCTGCCGCTGGAGAACCCGATCAGGGTCGCCGAGGACGCGGCCGTCGTCGACGCGCTCAGCGGCGGGCGGCTACAGCTCGGGCTGGGTACGGGCGCGGCCAACTCGCCGGCGTTCGCCGCCTTCGGCCGGGACGCCGGCGCGCGCCGGGAGCTGTTCACGCAGGCCGTCGGCCTGCTGCGGGACCTGCTGCGCGGCGGCGACGTCCCGGGCACCGACGGGCTGCGGCTGCAACCGCCGGCGCCGACGCTGGCCGGGCGGCTGTGGGACTCCACCTCCAGCGCCGAGGGTGCGACGGCCGCGGCGCGGGTCGGGGACGGGCTGCTGCTCGGGGTCGGACCCGCGGGGTCGGCACAGCGTCCGCTGGCCGAAACGTACCTGCGCGCATACGCCGCGGCCCGTTCAGGCGCGACCGCCAGGCCGGACGGGACGGCTTTCCCGGCCGGGACGGCTCACCCCGCCGACGGACCGGGCGGGGACGGCCGATCCGTCGGGACGGTCCGCTCGGGCACGGCTGCCCGCTCTGCCACGGATAGCCCTTCGGCCACGGATGGCCCTTCGTCCACGGATGGCCCTTCGTCCGCGGTTGGCCGCTCGAGGGCGGCAGCCCGGTCGCTGTGCCCGGACGGCTACCCGGCGGCCCGGCTCGCCGTCGCGCACGGTGTGTTCCCCGGGCCCGACCGCCTGGCCGCCCAGCGGGACCTGGCCGCCGGCATCGCCCGCTACCGTCCGTACTTGTCCCATTTCGGACTGCCCGACACCGCCGACGACGCCGCCGCGCTCGACGCCATGAACGTCCACCACGGCCCGGTCGACGTGATCGTCGAGAGCCTCGCGACGAACCCGGTGGGGCCGGGGTTCACCTCCTACTTCATCGCCGCCGTCCAGGGTGAGGCCGGCGGGGCTGCGAGCTTCGACGCGACACTGCGCCGCCTGGAGATCATCAGCACCGAGATCGCCCCGGCGCTGGGCTGGCGGCCGGCGACCGCTACCCCCGGCACTGCCCCCACCCCCGGCCCCGGTCGGCACAGACGCCCAGCCGAACACCCCTGATCCACCGACGACACCGGTGATCCACTGACGATCTCCGCGTCGACAGTCGTTGAATCGCGCGAGTGAGGGAACAGACGATCGTGACAAACGAGGGAAGACAACGAGGACGGACACGACGAAGGAGCTGGCGATGCCGCGAGCTGTCCGGTTCGACGGGTACGGCGGGACAGAGAAACTGCGGGTGGTGGACGTGCCGCGGCCGGCACCCGGGGCGGGTGAGGTCCTTGTCCGGGTGAAGGCCGCCGGGATCAATCCCGGCGAGGCGAAGATCCGCGAGGGACTGCTGCACGGCCGGGGGCCGGCGACGTTCCCCTCGGGGCAGGGCAGCGATCTGGCCGGGGTCGTCGAGGAGACCGGCCCCGGGGTGACCGGCTTCTCCGTCGGAGACGAGGTCCTCGGGTTCACCAACCGGCGGGCCAGCCACGCCGAGTATGTGGTGGTGGAGGCGCACAACCTCACGGCGAAGCCGGAGAAGGTCTCCTGGGAGGTCGCCGGATCACTGTTCGTGGCCGGGACGACAGCGTACGCCGCGGTGCGCGCGGTCTCGCCGCGCCACGGTGACACGGTGGTCGTCTCCGGCGCCGCGGGCGGGGTGGGGTCGATCGCCGTGCAGCTCGCCAGGCTCGCTGGCGGGCGCGTGGTCGGGATCGCCGGGCCGGCCAACCATGCCTGGCTCGCCGACCACGGGGTGAGCCCGGTCGCCTACGGGGACGGCGTCGCCGACCGCGTCCGGCAGGTGGCGGACCATGTCGACGCCTTCATCGACACGTTCGGCCAGGGCTACGTGGACCTGGCGCTCGAGCTCGGGGTGGCCCCCGACCGGATCGACACCATCGCCGACTTCGACGCGGTCGGCCGGCACGGGGTGAAGGCGGACGGCAGCGCGGCGGCGGCCAGCACCGGCGTCCTCGCCGAACTGGCACAACTGGTGGCCGACGGCCGCCTGGAGGTCCCGATCGCCGGCACCTACCCGCTGGCCGACGTCCAGGACGCCTTCCGCGAACTCGAACGCGGCCACACCCGAGGCAAGATCGTCCTCATCCCCTGACAACTCGTTTCCCGACAACCGGCCAAGGTGCCCATGCCAGTCACCGACCGGGCAGCGTGATGCCAACGATCTACCGATCGATATACCTATCGCCAGGAAAGTACTTGCGTCGGTGTCGGCGTGATGCTGTCGGGCCTCAGAGCCGGATGTGCTGCGGCGCGGTGTCAGCCCGCATGACTTCGCCGAAGGTCGCGGTTGCGGGGAACACGATGCCGCCGTACTCGATGCCGCCGTAGGTGTCGCCGCCTGCCTCGCTGGCGTGGAGGGCGTTCGCGGATTCCTCAGATGCGCCGCGGAGAATCTGCTCTACCGTCCTGGGCACTGGGAGCGATTCGGCGGCGGCGGCCGGCCAGACGGTCTCGATCGTTACCGGCCATCCAGGTGAGATCGGCAACGGTATCCCGAGATCCGCCGAAATTTCCGCGCTGGCAGCCACGGAGCCCGGCTGGAGAAGCCCGGGGCTGGAAGGCACAGCCCGAGGTGCAGGCAGATCGCGGCTATCGTCAGGCTCGATACGGTCGATGCGGCTGATGAGGAGCAGGTCGACGGGGGTGAGGTGTTCGCGGTCGTCGAGGTCGATGAGGTTGTGGATGCTGGTGCCGTAGGCCTCGGCGAGCACGTTGAGGAGCTGGGGTGTGGGCCGGCAGCGGTCGTTCGGCAGCGGCCAGTTCTCCGGTTCCGACAGCTTCGGGGCGGTCATGGGGGCGGTGCCCGTGGGGGTCGAGGCCGGTGCGGGCGGCGTGGGCGTTGATGTGGTTGGCGGCCTGCATCTGGGTCCAACCGTGCGCGACCCGGTGCGCGGCGCGGGGGCGCAGCTTGTAGCGGCGGGCAAACTCGATCGCGATCTCATCGTGGGACATGCCGACCGCGCGCATCCGCGCCCGCAGCTCGTCCTGCTCCGCCCGCTGGCTCGCCCTACTCACGCCGCGTCCCCTCCGGGCCTTTCGCCGGACCGCCGTCGACCCGCCATGTCGGGAACGTGCAGACCATCGCCAGAGTAACGGGCCCCCATTCGCGGGCCGGGGCCGACGGCCGAACCTGCGCCGCGCCAGCCATCTCATGATCGCTCGGCTCGGAGGATGTGTCTGACTACTCGGCGCGCCGGCCGGCGCTTTCGCCTGCGAGACGCGCTCCGAGGCCAATGATCACTCCGTTGCGGGGTGGCGCCACTGGAGACACGTTCCATCAGACAGGGCACGACCATGATGATCGCTTGGCGTGGTGGTGTACGTCATTCCCCGCGGGCCGAATGTTTCCTTCGTAGCGTCATCGCCGGGCTGAGCTGCGGAAACGGCATGAGGTCCTGCGATCTGTTCGGGGCTGGAGGGTCCATCTGTTCGCACGTGTCAGACCGCTTGGTGCTCGTGGATACCGCTGCCCGGTCGCGGGGCACTCCCAGCCGTCGGTGCCCGTAGCGGGTTGGCGTGCCAGCACTGCGGATGCAGGATCAAGGCGGCTGCGTCGACCTGGGCGCGAACCTCGTCCAGTTCCAGCCTGAGTTGTGCCGCCTGGTCGTAGCTGTCCAAGGCCCCGCTCCGACCTTGCCTCCGGCAAGCACCCGACGCTGTCGGCAATGGCATTCCGACGGCGCTTCCCCGAACTCTGCGGGTCGCGTTGTTCTGGTCAGGTGCAGCAGTCGCAGCCGGGCGCGCATCCGCAGGCGTCGACGGTGCCACCCAGGTCGACGGGGGTGGGCAGGACCGGGCAGCAGGTGTCTCCCGCCCAGGCGTTACGGCCTTCTTTGACGGCGATGACGGCGATCACCAGGGCAGTGATCGGGTCGGTCCAGGCCCAGTCGAGGGTGGCGTTGGCGGTCAGGCCGATCAGGAGCACGGCGGACAGGTAGGTGCACAGCAGGGTCTGTTTGGAGTCCGCGATGGCGGAGGCGGAGCCGAGTTCCCGGCCGGCGCGGCGTTGGGCGGTGGACAGGAATGGCATGACGGCCAGGGACAGCGCGGCGAGGACGATCCCGGGTAGGGATCCGTCCGCCTTCCCGGTTCCGGCGAGCATCCGGACCGCGTCGACGGTGGCATAGGCGGCGAGCGCGAAGAACGACACCGCGATGATCCGCAGGGTGGTCTTCTCCCGGGCCTGGCGCGAGGTGTGGTCGGTGGCGGAGAACTGCCAGGCGACCGCGGTGGCGGAGGAGACCTCGATGACCGAGTCCAGACCGAAACCGATCAGTGCGGTCGAGGACGCGATTGTGCCCAGGGTGAGGGCGACTACGGCCTCGATGACGTTGTAGGTGATCGTCGCGGCGACGAGGAACCGGATCCTGCGGGTGAGAGCTGTCCGGCGGGCAGGGGAGGGGCTGAGGGTCAGCTGGGACATCAGCAGCAGCCCTTGTCCTCGGTGTCGGGGCAGGCGCGGTCAGCCGCGACCGCGAGGACTGCGGTGCACAGGACGTCGAGGGCCTCACCCAGGCGGGGGTCGGTCAGTTCGTAGCGGGTGCGGCGGCCGACAGGGACGGCGACGACTAGACCGCAGCCACGCAGGCAGGCCAGATGGTTCGACAGGCGGCTTCGGGAGATGCCCAGCTGTTCGGCTAGGTCGGCGGGGTGGGCTGGAGCGTCGCGCAGGGCGAGTAGGAGCCGGGCGCGGATCGGGTCGGCCAGGGCGCGGCCGAACCGGGCAAGGATCCCGATATCGTGGGCTACGGTCAGCACGGCTTCACAGTACAGATAATCCTGAACTCAGACATAGCTGAACTAGAGGCAGCGCGGGCTGGTTGCGTTCATCTCGTGGCAGTGCAGAGTCCGGTCCGATCAACCGCCCGCCGACCTGGCACGAGGATGCCAAAGTCGCTGAACCGGCCTCTATCGGCATCACCCACCGTGGCCGGCCACCGTCCGCGTATGGAGCCGCATCCCACCGGTAGCGCCATCGGCAACCTCGGTGAGAATCGGGCACCTGGAACCGCATCGACCAGCCGTCCACGGCGATCGAGGAACTGCCGGCGCGACTCGAGGCGGAGACGCGCCTTTTTCGCCGCCAGTGTGACCGGCTGGCGACCATCCCCGGCGTCGGCCGGCACACGGCCGAAGTCATCACGCGGACCGCCGGCCTGTGCGCCGCTGCCGGCGTACTCCACTGGCTCTTCCAGCGGCGCCGAAGACGACCGCGGCGCCGATAACGGCGGGCAGCTGCAGGTCGGGCGCGGCTCTGTCGAGACCACGGTAGCCCGCCAGCACGGTGCGGGAGCGCGGCGATCCGACTGGTCGGCACCGCCGCATGGCTGGCGGCGACTCGGTGGCGAGGATGCGTGCTCCCGGCACGGTGAAGGCGATTACCACACCTATCAACTTGTAATGGTTTCCATTACCATCTACGTTGATGAAAATGGATCCCAGTACGGATGGTGGGTCCGGTCGGCTGACGAGCGGGGAGACCGTGGTGGATGGTGCGAGGCTGGTCGCGGTGCGGCGGTGGCGGGTCCGGCGCGGTCTGGGGGTGGTGGCCGCCGGTGTGGTGATAGTCGTGGCCGCGTGTGGGACGTCCTCGTCGGGGGATTCTGGGAGCGCTGGCGGTGGTGGCGGGAAGATCGCGGTGGTGGCGGCGGAGAACTTCTGGGGCAGTATCGCCGCCCAGCTCGGGGGTGATCGGGTTGCGGTCACCAGCATCATCGACAATCCCGACGCCGATCCGCACGACTACGAGCCGATTCCGGCGGACGGCCGGGCGATCGCCGGCGCGCGGCTGTTCATCGACAACGGAGTCGGCTACGACCCGTGGGCGGGCCGGCTGGCGGCGGCGAACCCGGCGGACGGGCGCACTACGCTGACCGTCGGTGAGCTGGTCGGCGCGAAGGACGGGGACAACCCGCACCGCTGGTACAACCCGGGGGACGTCACGAGGGTGATCGACGAGGTCACCGCGGACTACAAGAAGATCGACCCGGCGGACGCGGGCTACTTCGACCGGCAACGGGCGTCGTTCACCGCGACGGCGCTGAAGCCGTACACCGATCTCATCGCGTCGATCAAGACGACGTACGCCGGGACACCGGTCGGGGCGTCGGAGAGCATCTTCGAGATGCTGTCTCCGGCTCTCGGGTTGGACCTGCTGACCCCGCCGGCCTTCCTGCGCGCGATCTCGGAGGGCGCCGATCCGACCGCCGCGGACAAGACCACCATCGACGATCAGATCAGGACCGGGAAGATCAAGGTCTATGTGTACAACAGCCAGAACTCCACCCCGGACGTGCAACGGCAGGTCGAGGAGGCGAAGGCGGCCAAGATCCCGGTGACCGCTATCACCGAGACCCTCACCCCGGCCGGCGCGTCTTTCCAGGATTGGCAGGTCGCCCAGCTGACAAGCCTGCGGACGGCGCTGGCGCAGGCAACCGGAAAGTGACGCGATGACGGTGCGCACACGATCCGCTCAGGTGGCCGTCGACGCCGTCGGCACAGTCCTGCCCGCTGGCACCGACCGGCCGACCGCGGTGAACACAGCGGCGGTGTTGTTCCGGAACGCCGCGGTCCGCTTGGGTGGGCGGCTGGTGTGGAGCGGGGTGGATGTCGAGGTCGCCGCCGGAGAGTTCGTCGCGGTTCTCGGGCCCAACGGGGTCGGTAAGTCCACCCTGCTTAAGGCGGCTCTGGGCCTGCTGCCGCTGTCCGCGGGGCGGGCGGTGGTGCTGGGTCGGCCTCCCGGGCGGGCCCGCGCCGAGATCGGGTACCTGCCGCAGCGACGCAGCTTCGACCCGTCGGTACGGATCCGCGGGATCGATGTCGTCCGCCTCGGTGTCGACGGCCACCGGTGGGGTCTACCTCTACCCGGCGGGGAGCGCAGCCGGGCAGCAGGGCGGCGCGTGGTCGAACTCGTCGCGCTGGTCGGCGCCACCGGCTACGCTCACCAGCCGATCGGCCGGCTCTCCGGTGGGGAGCAGCAGCGGCTTCTGATCGCCCAAGCGCTCGCCCGCCGGCCCCGGATCCTGCTCCTCGATGAACCGTTGGACAGCTTGGACCTGCACAACGCCGCCGCGGTCGCGGCACTGATCCGCACTATCTGCCAGACGGCGGGGGTGACCGTGCTGATGGTCGCCCATGACGTCAACCCGATCCTGTCCAGCCTCGACCGGGTCATCTACCTCGCCGGCGGCGGCGCGGTGTCGGGCTCTCCCACCGAGGTCATCACCAGCGCGACGTTGAGCCGGCTCTACCAGACCCCCATCGAGGTACTGGCCACCTCGGATGGGCGGCTGGTCGTCGTCGGCCAACCCGAACCGCCCGCGGCGCACACCGACCGCCACGACGGGACCGGCCACTCATGATCGCCGCTGCCACGGCCGACGCGGCCCTGTCGTGGAACCTGGTCCGCGATGTCCGACAGATGTTCGCCTACCCGTTCATGGTGAACGCGTTCCGGGCCGGGACCGTCGTCGCGGTCACCGCCGGGGCGACCGGCTGGTTCATGGTCCTGCGCCGTCAGACGTTCGCCGGCCACACCCTGGCCGTGGCCGGTTTTCCGGGCGCGGCCGGCGCGATCTGGCTCGGCCTGGGCGCGACCTACGGCTACTTCGCTTTCTGCCTGACCGCGGCGCTTCTCATCGCGGCCATCCCCACCGCGGGCGGAGCCACCGCGGGGCGGGCCGCGGAGTCGGCCACCGTCGGTACCGTGCAGGCGTTCGCGCTGGCCTGCGGGTTTCTGTTCGTCAGCCTGTACAAGGGATTCCTCGGCGGGGTGAACGCGCTGTTGTTCGGCAGCTTTTTGGGGATCACCGATGGCATGGTCCTGACCCTGACCGCCGTCGCCGTGGCGGTCCTGGCGGTGCTGGCGGTGCTCGGGCGGCCGTTGCTGTTCGCCTCCCTCGATCCGGCCGTGGCGGCCGCCGCCGGGGTGCCCGTGCGGGCCCTGTCGGTGGCCTTCCTGATCGTGCTCGGGAGCACCGCAGCGGAGGTCAGCCAGATCACCGGCACCCTCCTCGTCTTCACCCTGCTGGTCATCCCCGCGGCGACCGCACAGATCCTCACCCCTCGGCCGGCGCTCAGCCTTGCCCTCACCGTGCTGTTCGGGCTGCTGGTCACCTGGGCCGGGCTGACCGTGGCCTACTACTCGCCGTACCCGATCGGCTTTTTCATCACCAGCTTCGCCTTCGGTCTGTACCTGCTCGCCCGCCTCGCCGTTCACGCGCACGACCTGCTCGGCCGGACCGCCCGCACCTCCCATCCCGCACAGGCGGCGGCATGACCGCGGAGACGGCGGACACCGGACTGACCGCGATGTTCGACCACCCGTTCATGCAGCACGCCTTCATCGCCGGAACAGGGATCGCCTTGGCGGCGGGACTCGTCGGCTATTTCCTCGTCCTGCGTGCGCAGGTCTTCACCGCCGACGCGTTGTCCCATGTGGCGTTCACCGGCGCGCTCGCCGCCCTGGCCACCGGGGTCGACGCCCGCATCGGCCTGTTCGCCGCCACCATCACCGTCGGGTTCGCCCTCGGTGCTCTCGGCTCCCGCGGCCACGCCGACGACGTCGTCATCGGCAGCGTGTTCGCCTGGATCCTTGGTCTCGGCGTGCTCTTCCTCACCCTGTACACAACCCACCGCAGCAGCGGCAACGGCACCGCCGGCGTCACCGTCCTGTTCGGCTCGATCTTCGGATTGGACGCCTCCCACGCCTGGGAAGCCGCCGTGCTCGCCGCCCTGCTCTGCCTCGCCGTCATCGTGATCGGGCGTCCCCTGCTGTTCGCGAGCCTGGACCAGGCGGTCGCCGCCGCCCGCGGTGTCCCCGTCCGCCTCCTCGGTGTCGGGTTCCTCGGCCTGGTCGGGGCGACCGCGGCCGAGGCCACCCAGGCCGTCGGCGCGCTCCTGCTCCTCGGTCTGCTCGCCGCACCCGCCGGCACTGCCCAACGGCTCACCACCCGCCCCTACCCCGGCATGTGGATCTCCACCTCGGTCGCGGTAGCCGTGACCTGGGCTGGCCTGACCATCAGCTACCTCGCCCCGCGGATCCCCCCGAGCTTCGCCATCCTCTGGAGTGATCCCGCTTCCGTGGACAGCGAACCTGAGGTTCGCTGTCCATAGGGAAGGAGCGTCATGGGGTCAGCTCGCCGGAAGTTCACCCAGGAGTACAAATCCGAGGCAGTAAGGTTGGTGCTCGACTCGGGCCGGTCGGTGACCGAGGTCGCGAAGAGTCTGGGTATCCACGAGACCACGTTGGGAAACTGGGTGAAGAAGGCGAAGGAGAACGGCGAGACCGAGGAGCGGCCGCTGTCGGTGTCGGAGCGCGCGGAACTTGAGGAGCTCCGGAAGAAGTACGCGCAGGCGCAGATGGACATCGCCTTCCTAAAAAAGCGGCGAGCTTCTTCGCGAGCGAGCAGAAGTAAAGTTCGAGTTCATCTCGATACACGCTCCGAAGAAGCCTGTGTCCGCCGACGGCGCGAACACCTTTCCCGTCGACTACATGTGCAAGAAACTCGACGTGTCCCGACAGGGCTACTATGCGTGGAAGAAACGCGGCCCGTCTCGGAGGGAGAAGGACGACGCCACCTTGTCGACCATGATCAGAGCTGTTTTCGACCGTCACGAGGGGCGGTACGGCGTGCGGCGGATCTTCCACGAGATCCGCCGCCAGGGCGTCGCCGTCGCCTACAAGCGGGTCCAGCGGCTGATGGCGACGATGGGCCTGGTCAGCGTGCATCCGCGTCCCCGCCGGCCGGTGACGACGGTGCAGGCCGCGGACTCCTCATCGCTGCCTGATCTTGTCGGCCAAGACTTCGCCGCGTCCGCACCGAACCAGTTGTGGTACGGCGACATAACATATATTCGCACCTGGGATGGCTGGGTGTACATGGCCTCCGTCATCGACGCGTTCTCTCGGAAGATCGTCGGCTGGGCGGTCGCCGATCACATACGCACCGAACTCGTTCTCGACGCGCTTCGTATGGCCGTCACCCGCCGGCGGCCACCCGGCGGCGTCATATTCCACGCCGACCGAGGCGGTCAGTACACCAGCCGTGAGTTCGTCGCCTTCTGTCGCGACAACAACGTCCGAAACTCCGTCGGCCGTACCGGGATCTGTTTCGACAACGCCGCGGCGGAGTCCTTCTGGGCCACCCTCAAGAAGGAGTTCGTCCACCTCCACCCGTTCGATACCATAGACCGCGTCCGGGCGGGGATCTTCGAATATGTCGAGATCTACTACAACCGGCAGCGGTTGCACTCCTCGATCGGCTATCTCACGCCTGTCGAGTTCGAGGAAGAATTTGACGGACAAACACTTCGTGCTGCATAGTTAGGACTGTCCACGAAAGTGGGAACCCTCCACTCGCCTTCGCCACCACCACTTACGCCGTCGCCCTGACCGTCACCACCCGCACCGCCACCGCCATCCACCCGCCCATACCATCCCCGGCAACCTCGATGGCGCAGAGGTCCCCGACCTCCTCATGAGCCCCAATCTCGTGAGAGGAGAGACGGTGCCCACCGACGACGTTCATGCCTCTGACGAATCCGACACCCGCGACGCACGACGGGAACCGCAGCGGTGGCGCAGGTCCCGCGGCCCTCGCCCCCCACGCGACACCCCGCAACGCCGTACAGTGCTGGCTGCGCTCACCGCCGCCGCCGGCGGGTTCCGCAGCGCCCAGGCCTTGCACGAGCAGATACGCGCCAGCGGGCACCACATCGGCCTCACCACGACGTACCGCATCCTGTACGACCTGGTAGGCGATGCCATCGTCGACACGATCCGAGGCGAGGACGGCCAGCAACTGTTCCACCTCACCCGAACCACCGGACACCACCACCACCTGGTCTGTCGTAGCTGCGGACACAGCATCGACGTTGCCTCCGACACCGTCGAGACCTGGGCGGCAGACCTCGCTGCCGCACACGGATTCGCCGACCTCAACCATGCGATCGGGGAGTGTCAAGTTAACGGTGTAGCGGGTGATGTTGGTGCTACGTGTGGACCACTGCGGTGAGCTGGTCTACTTCCGGCCGGCGGACAGGCGTCCGTCGAAGGCCAGATCGAACGCGTTGAGGGGTGCTTTCCAGCGGATCATCCATTTGGCTCGGCCGCGGCCGGTGGGGTCGAGGCTGGTCAGGGTGAGGTAGAGGTGTTTGAGCGCGGCCTGTTCGTTCGGGAAGTGGCCGCGGGCCTTCACCGAGCGGCGGAACCGGGCGTTGAGGCTCTCGATCGCGTTGGTCGTGCAGATCACGGTCCGGATCTCGGCGTCGAACCGGAGGAACGGGACGAACTCGGCCCAGGCGTTCTCCCAGAGCCGGATGATCGCGGGGTACTTCTTCTCCCAGGTCGCGGCGAAGTCGGTGAATCGGTCGAGGGCGGCCGCCTCGGTCGGGGCGGTGTAGACGGGCTTGAGGTCCTTCGCGAGCGCGGGCCAGTCCTTCTTGCTGGCATACCGGAACGAATTGCGCAGAAGGTGCACGATGCAGGTCTGGACGATGGTGACGGGCCAGACCTGGGCGACGGCGTCGGGCAGACCGGTCAGCCCGTCGCAGACGAGGATGAGCACGTCGGTGACGCCGCGGTTCTTCAGCTCGGTGAGGACCTGCTGCCAGTGCTTGGCGCCTTCACCGCCGGTGCCGGCCCACAGTCCGAGCACGTCGCGTTCGCCGTCGGCGGTGACCCCGATCGCGACGTAGACCGGCCGGTTCGCGACCTGCCCGTCACGGATCTTCACCACGATCGCGTCGATGAACACGACGGCGTAGACCGGGTCGAGCGGCCGGTTACGCCACTCTTCCATGCCGGCGATCACACTGTCGGTGATGGTGGAGATGGTCTGCCGGGACACCTCGGTGCCGTAGACCTCGGCCAGATGCGCCTGGACCTCGCCGGTGGTCAGCCCCTTGGCGACCAGCGAGACGACGAGTTCCTCGACCCCGCCGAGGCGACGCTGCCGCTTCGCGACGAGCTGCGGGGTGAACGAACCGTCGCGGTCACGGGGCACATCGACCGCGACCGGGCCGATCTCGGTGACCACGGTCTTGGTCCGGGTGCCGTTACGGGAGTTCCCGCCGTTGCGGCCGGCCGGGTCACCCGGCTCGTAACCGAGATGCGCCGTCATCTCGGCGGCCAGGGCCTTCTCCAGGACCATCTTCGTCAGCCCGGCGAGCATCCCACCGGGCCCGGTCAGCGACAGCCCCTCGACGCGGGCCCGCTCGATGAGGCTCTCGGCGAGCGCCTCGTCAACCATCACCGGCGGGGCCGGTGCGGGGCCGGTATCGGCCGGTGTGTCCTCGATCGTGTCGGTCATCTGGTGCCTCCTCTACCTGCGCGTATGCACAGAGTGTCACAGGTGAGTTACACCGTTTTTCTTACACTCCCTGCGATCGACCTGTTCGGACTCTGCACCGGATGTCAACCGGATCGGTGATCCGGGAGTGTCCCTCGAACGGGACAGACCCGGTGATCCGTGGGGCGGTCGGGTCAGTGTTCGTCCCAGTGCCCGTCGTGGTCGGCATGGCGATGGTTGTCATGGATGTAGTCGATGTGGTCGTGGTGGGGGACGGCGACGTGACCGCAGCCATAGGTGTGCGGATGTTCTGAGGTGCTGTGGTGGGCCGGGTGACTGGTGGTGGTCACGGGCGTTCTCCTTGGAGTGTGCGATCGCGTCGCGCACGATGTGCGCCACGCGATCGCCGGTGAGCCGGTAGACGATCTCCCGACCGCGACGCGTCGAGGCTCCAGTCCCGCGCCACTCAGGATCCGCAGGTGCAGGAGATGCTGGCCTCGAGGGCGTTGAGCGGTGCATGCACGCGACACAACCCGTCGGCGAGGCGGGTGATCAGGCGAGGCATACCGACGTGCGAGTGCCCTCAGCAGCATGCTCGCCCCTCCGACGCGCGTCGCTAAGCGTCTGATCACATGAAAACGGTAGGGCCTCTTTCCCTCTCGCGCCATGTGAACATGTCGCTCCAATTAGTATTGACAACGGTTGTCAAATTGGAGAGTGTTGATGTTCCAAGTACCTGCGTCAGGAGGTCACTGATCTCCTTGACCGTGTCCCCGGATCTGCTCGCTCAGGCCGAAGCCGGCCATGTCGACCAGGAGGCGTTTCTCGCGTGTGTGCGGGACTCGCTTCCGTACGCCTACAGCCTGGTGGAGCGGCTCGCCGGTGAGCTGCCCACCGCCGAGCGGGACTTCTCCGACAACCTGGTTCCGCCGGCGGACAACGTGGCGCAGGGGCAGTTGCTGCGGGCGATGGCGAGCACCTCGATCCGGGAGGCGTTGGAACGGCGTTTCGGGGTGGCGTTGGCGTTCCAGAACTGCCACCGGCTGGCCGCGTTCCGCCCGCAGGCGGTCGGCGGTGAGCAGTACCGCCGATTTATCTCCGCGGAGAGCCAGGTCCTCAACCAGCAGCCGGAGTTCGTCAACTGCTGACGAACCGTCAGGGTGCCCGGCTGTGTCGCGTGACCGGCTCGGCCGGGCGTCGGTTCGGTCGGGATATCGCCACAGCAAGGGATGGTTACTCCGCCGGCTCCGGTTCTCGGTGCGGCGGCCTCTGGCCAAGCCGCATGTCGGGAAGGCCGGAGAGCGGGCTCCGGTCATCCTTGTCCTCCTGGCTATCCGTTCAGGTCCGGTAGCCAGGCCGGGAAGGGGTCCGGTAGCTCGCGCCAGCCGTCCTCGCCGAGAGCGAGCTCGACGTCGGTGAGCAGGCATGAACGGAAGACTCCGGCGAGGACCGCCGGGTCGGCGTGCAGACCGATCAGGGCCAGTTCCTGAACGCGGTAGCCGTAGTAGGAATCCCAGCCAGGACAAGCGGCGCTGTGGTCTGCGGGTGCGGCGTCGACGGCGGGCCAGTAGCCGTCGGGAGCGAGCGTGAGTCCCCGCCCGGCGTGGTCCCACGCCATCCTCTGGTCGGGTCGGCTGGCGAGCCACAGCCAACCCCGGGAACGCACCACGCCGGCGACCAGGCCGTCCAGGCAGTCATGCAGCCGCTGCGGGTGCAACGGCCGACGGGCAGCGAGCACCGTGGCGGTGATCCCGACCTCGCTGGCCGGCAGGTCGTCCGCGGTACGTGCGCATAGCATCCGCAACCAGCCCGCGTGCCGGTGCGAGCCGATCTCGTCGTATCCCGCGCCGCCGTCCGGGCCGGCGGAGGCGAGGATATCGCTGGCCGGTGTGGCTCGGCCGACGACGGTCACCGGTCGGGCCGCCGGGTTCAGCCGCCGCACCAGCGTGTCGAGCTGCAGCATGTCGCAGACATCAATCTCGTCGGTGGCGGCGAGAACGACGACGTCGGCACGTTCGACCTGGTCGACGAGGGCCGCTGGCACCATCCGACCGAGACGGGGAACGGCGAGGCCTCGGTCAGCGAAGGAGTCACATCCGTCCAGGTCCTCGAACGCGGTCGTCGCGTCGACCAACGCCACCGACGACACCACACTGAGCGCGGGACAGCCGGCCAGGCCCGGTATCAGGTCCAAGGGAACGTATCCCGGTGGTGCCACCACGACGGCCGCGGCGTGTCCATCGGCCGCGAGGTCCGCTACCGAGGCAGCGATGTCCCGGGCGACGACGTCGACGAGACTCACGTCCTGGGCGGGTACCGAGGATCTGTACGGCGGTCCGTCACCCACGTCGAGCGATCGGACGACGACCCCTCCCACCGGGTGGGACGGGCACCGGTAGGAGACCACGGGGACGGGGCGAACCCCACCGCCTGCGGGGGTCGCCACCACCCCGACGTCACCCCCGGCAGTACACACCAACGTCACAGACAGTGGGATCGGCTGGCGCATGGTGGGTTCTCCGGAAGCGGGCTGGCGGGGCTCGGGAACCGGCCGGCCAGGCCGGTCAGCTGCTGCGTCTCGTACCGGTGCCGGGCGGACTGTCCGACGGACGGACCGCGCTCAGCCGGCCGCCCTGGGTGCCCGCCACGACAAGCGCCGCGTCGGCGGTCCAGGTGACCGAGCTGACAGGCGCCCCCAGATCGACCTCGAACTGCGGGCGCCGGGAACTACCGCTGCCCCGCCAACCGGCCAGGCGGCCATCCCTGCCACCACTGGCGAGCAGCGGCGGGGCGGCCGCGCGCTGGCCAGTCCGGCCGGCCGCCGAGCCCGGTGGGACCGGAGCGTAGGCGAGCGCGACGACGAGTCCGGAGTGCGTGCGTAGCGAGGCCGGGCGCTGCCCGGCCGGGCCCTTGCCCCCGAGGTTCCACACGGTGACTTCCTCGCCGCCGCCGGCGGCGAGCCGTTGGGAGTCCGGGGCGAAGGCGATAGCGGTGACCTTGGCGGGGTAGCCGCTCATCTCGTAGTCCTCGCCGGACCACAGCCGCCACAGGTGGATCGAGGCGTCCTGATTACCGGAGGCGGCCCAGCGTGCGTTCGGCGCGACGGCGATGGTGAGCAGCGAACCCTTCCAGTCGAAGGTGCGTACCGGTTCAGTGCGGTCGGGTCCGGGTTCGTACCAGCGGATGCCGCCGTAGCAGGCGACGGCGAGCCGGTGGCCGGCCCAGGTGAGCGCGGTGACGGTGCTGGGCTGGCCGGGCCAGCGGGTGACGATGGTCCCGTCGGGCCGCAGCAGCAGAACCTCGCGACCTCTGCCGGCGGCGAGGTACTGCCCGTCGGGGGACCAGGCCAGTGCGTGCACCCAACCCTGGCCCATGACGGCGTCGTGCCGACCGACCGTCAGGTCGCCGATGACGACGGTCCCATCGGCTCCGCCGACCGCGAGGCGGCGCCCATCCGGCGACCACGCCGCCGCCAGAGCCCCGAGTTCGTGGTGCGGCATCTCGGTCACGACAACCCCGTCATCCGCGTCGATGACGACGGTGCGCCCGGACAGGGACGCGGCGGCGACCAGCGGCCCGCGCGGTGCGGCGGTGACGGTGCTCACCGCGTCGTCGAGGTCGATCGACCAGACGGGTTCGGCCGGTTTCCGCCCGGAGGCGAGCAGGTTGGCGGTGCGGCTCACCGTGCGCTCGCGAGACAGCGGCGTAGGCCGGTTTCGAGGGCGGCGCGGTCGAGGTGGCGTCCGATGAAGACCAGCCGGCTGACCCGGGCCGCGTTGCCCCAGGGCTGGCCGTCGGTGCCTTCGAAGAGCATGTGGACGCCCTGGAAGACGTACCGGTTCTGCTGGCCGGCGACGGCGAGTACCCCCTTGGACCGGAAGATGTCGGCGCCCTTGGTCGACAGCAGCTCGCCGAGCCAGTCGTTGAGCTTTGGTATGGACAGGTCTCCGACCAGTTCGATGCCGACGCTGGACACGGTCAGGTCGTGTTGATGCTCACCCTCGGTGAGGAACGCGGGGTCGACGTCGAGTGCACGCTCGAGGTCGAACGCGCCAACGTCGAGGACCTTGCCGAGGTCGATCTTGGCGTACTGGGCGGGCAGGATCTCCGCAACCTTGTTGATCGCCCGGATCCGGACGATCACCTCGTCGAGCTCCGCCTCGTCAACGAGGTCGGTCTTGTTCAGCACGATCCGGTCGGCGAACGCGATCTGCTCGACCGCCTCGTTCTCCACGCCCTCGGGCTTGGCGTCGTCGAGGTGGCGGGCCAGGTGCCGGGCGTCCACGAGCGTGAGAATGGCGTCCAGCCGGAGCTGGCCGGCGATCTCGTCGTCGACGAAGAAGGTCTGCGCGACCGGGGCCGGGTCGGCCAACCCGGTGGTCTCGATGAGGATGTGGTCGAACCTCTCCCGGCGGCGCATCAGCGTGCCAAGGACGCGGATCAGGTCCCCGCGCACGGTGCAGCAGATGCAGCCGTTGTTCATCTCGAAGATCTCTTCTTCAGCGTCGACGACCAGAGCGTCGTCGATACCGATTTCACCGAATTCGTTTTCGATCACGGCGATGCGCTTGCCGTGTTCTTCGGTGAGGATTCGGTTGAGCAGCGTGGTCTTGCCGCTGCCGAGGAAGCCGGTGAGCACGGTCACCGGGACCTTGGTGGCCTGGTCGGCCGACTGCGAGGTGGCGTCAGTGGGCATGCGTTTCTCCGGAGAGGTGGAAGGCGCGGCGCACGTCGGACTCGGTGAGGCGCGCCGCGGGACCGGGCAGGGTAACCGAGCGTCGGCCGGCTGCTGGCAGCGCGGCCAGGACAGTCTCGACGGGCGGACAGCCCGGCTCCGCGCACGCCAGCTGGGCGACGAGTACGGTCGCCTCCTCGTCGAGGTCCAGCGCGGAGCGGATCCAGCCGCGCAGCTTCTCGGCGATGTCCGGATCGACCGCGGACGGCCGTGCTCCACCGGGACTGAGCAGGCTCATCCGGCGGTCACGGTGGGCGCGACGGGAACGCGACGATGCATGGTGCCACTTTGATGAAAACGAAAACGATTGTCAATATATGAAGATTGTTTCCTGGGCGTGGAGGGCGATCGGCGGGGCTGCTGATGCGTTCCGGGGAGGCAGAGCATGCCCGGGCCCGTCCGGCCCGGTGGTCAGATTGCGGGCGAGTTCGGAGAAGACTCTGACAGGCGCCAGCGAGGGGTCGGCCTCGACGCCGAGCTCGTAGCGGCCCCGGTGGATGGTCTGACCAGGGTGTGCCCCATGCTGATGGTCTGGACGGACCGGGGCAGTTTCAGGCCGCGCATCTCGGTGCCTAGCTGTCGGCTGGCCGTGGTTCGACTCGATCCGGTTGTTCTCCCGCCAGGCGTCAACGTAGCAGACCTTCGGCAGCGGGCTCGTCGAGGACCCTCGGGCAGGCGGCTGCCTTGGCGGCGGTCACTTCCACCGGCCGGCGGCCGAGTGACAGCGCTCGGCTGAAGTACTGCGTGCGGCGGTCAGGTCACACCGTTCGCTGGCGGGGACGTGTGCTGGTCAACCGCCCGGTACGGGCAGACCCAGCGGCTGGACACTTTCGCGTATGTCTCATCCACAAACCGACTGTCCCAGGGCCGAGCCGCTGCGGAGTTCACAGACTCGGGGAACGCCCATCGCAGCCGGGGTCTTCCCTGCGCCACCAGCCAGCGGTGCGAGCCGCCGCCCCCACGGGACCTCCTCGTACCCCAGCCTCTGCAGTACACGCAGCAGTTGCCGAGGCTTCATCGTGGGGAACGGATTGGACACAGGGCGTGATTCTCCCACTATGCCATCAGATGGACGCCAAGCGGGCCGTCGTGGCCGGACGTCACCGGCTAGCACAGGCGCCCTTGACAGGTAAGCAGCGAAGGAGAGACCGACTACGAGACGCGGATGTCGGATAGCCACCAGCGCTGGTCTGCCGTTGAACGGCATGACGAGAACACCTACCGAACGGCATACTTATCGGTATGACACTGACAACGATCAAGGTGGATGTGACGGTTCGCGACCGACTCGCATCCCTTGCGCACGATCGCGGGACCACGATGGGGCGGATGCTCGCTGAGATCGCCGACCGGCTCGAGCGGGAGTCCTTCTTCGCGCGGGCCCGCACTCAGCTTGAGGAGCTGCGTGCCAGCGACCCGCAGGCGTGGGAACGCGACCGCGCCGAGTCGAGGGCCTGGCAGCGCGGTACCGACCGGGACGCGCTCGCGTTCGACGACACGCCCGACTGGTGGGAATGACGAGGATTCGCACCGGCGAGGTCTGGCTCGCGCTCCTCGATCCGGTGGTCGGCCACGAGCAGGGCGGCCGGCGTCCCGTCGTGGTTGTCTCCGCCGACGGCCTGCACAGCCTGCCCATCGACATGGCGATCGTCGTTCCGCTCACCGGGCAGGATCGCGGCCTGGTCACCCAGCCACGCATCACCGGCCCGGCAACCGGCCTGCGCAAGCCGAGCTTCGCCCGCCCCGAGGACACCAGGGCGATCGACACCGCCAGGCTCGAACGCCACCTGGGAACCGTGGACGACACCACCCTCACCGCGATCCGCAAGGTGCTGCGCTACTTCCTCGACCTCTGACGCACAGTATGCGGATTCAGTGGGCGGCGGCGGGGAGGAAGGGGCGGTTGCCGGTGTCGTGGGCGCCGGTGACGGTGACGAGGCCCCGGCGGGCGAGCTGCGGCAGGACGCCCTCACCGAACCAGTACAACTCCTCCAGATGCGGGTAGCCGGAGAACACGAACTCGTCGATGCCGAGCGCGGCGTACTCGGCGATCCGGGCGGCGACCTCGATGTGGCTGCCCACCAGGGCGGTGCCGGCCCCGCCGCGGACGAGGCCGACGCCCGCCCACAGGTTCGGGGCGATCTCAAGCGCCCGCGGGTCACGCCAGCTCCCGTCGACACGGCCGCGTTCGTGCAGAGCCCGCATCCGCGCCTGCCCGGTGGACTCGCTGCGGGCGAGGCCAGCCTGCGCGGCGGCCACGACATCGTCGCCGAGCGCGTCGAGGAGGTGGCCGGCCTGCCGCCAGGCGTCGTCGGCGCGGTCGCGGGTGATGACGTGCAGCCGGATCCCGAACCGGATGTCGCGGCCCCGGGCGGCCGCGAGACCCCGAATCCAGGCGATCTTGTCCGTCACCGCGTCCAACGGTTCGCCCCAGATCAGGTAGACGTCGGCGTGCGCGGCCGCGACCGGGCCGGCCGTGGCCGACGACCCGCCGAAGTACAGCGGCGGGACGGGGTCGGGCAGCGTCGGCAGACGCGCAGCTTCGACCTGGAGGTGGGTGCCACGGTGGGTGACCGTCTCCCCCGCCCACAGCCGGCGCACGACCGAGAGGAACTCGTCGCAGCGGGCGTAACGGGCTGTTTTGTCGAGATGGTCGCCGTAGGCGCGCTGTTCGTCCGCCTCACCCCCGGTGACCACGTTGAGCAGCAGCCTGCCGGGTGCGTGGATGCCGAACGTCGCGGCCATCTGCGCGGCCAGGGCCGGGCTGATCAGGCCGGGACGGAACGCGACGAGAAAGGCGAGCCGTTCGGATTCGCGGGCCAGCATCGCGGTGGTCAGCCAGGCGTCCTCGCACCACGCCCCGGTCGGCGTCAGGGCGCCGGCGAAGCCGAACTCCTCGGCGGCACGCGCGATCGAGGACAGGTAGCCGATCGAAGAACGACGATCACCGGACGCGGTGCCGGCGGGCAGGCCGTGCCCCCCGCCGACGATGAACCGCGAGTCGCCATAGGTGGGCAGGAACCAGTGCAGCCGCAGGGCCATGCGGGAAACGCCTCCATGATCGCCGGATACCGTGTGTCGTCCGAGCTGTCCGTTCAGATCTGCCCGTTCAGATCTGCCCGTGTCGTGGTGGGGGTGCGCCCGAAAGCAGCCAGCGTCCGATGTGCTGGACCTTCCAGCGGACGGGGTCGTGCAGGGTGTGGGTACGCCCGTCCCGCCAGTGGCGCGACAGGTTCAGCGGGCCGGCGGCCGAGCGGGTGCCGCCGAGCTCGAACAGCTCGTCCGCCGCCCGTACCGCCGCCCGGGCAGCGGTGACCTTGGCGACGGCGGTGGCCACCGACGCCCGCGCCGTGCTGGCCTCGGTCGGGTCGCGTTCGGCCGCGTCGATAGCTGCCGCGGCCTCGCGCAGCAGGGCCTCGGCCGCCCGGACCGCTATTTCCAGCTCGCCGGCCTGCTGGACGAGCAGCGGGTCGTCGGCGGCCCGCTGCTCGTCGCTTTCGAACCACGGCCGGGCCCTGGCCACCTGGCCGACGGCGGCGTCCAGCGCGCCGCGGGCGATGCCGGCGTCCAGCGCGGCGTGCAGGACCTGAGCCCGAGCACCATAGGTGGTGGGGCCATCGAAGATCGACGAGAAGTCGACCACCTGGTCGGCGGTGACCGGGACGTCGTCCAGCCGCACGGTGCCGCTGGCGGTGGTGCGCTGGCCCATGCCGTCCCAGTCGTCCTCGACGCTCACTCCGGGCGAGTCCCGGCGGATGTAGGCGAGCGCCCTGGGGACGGCCCCGCCGGGGCGCGGCGGGGTGTCGGGCAGCACGGCGCGGACGACCAGCCAGTGCGCGAACAGCGCGCCGGTGCAGTAGTACTTCTCGCCGCGCAGGACGTAACCGCCCCCGGGTCGGCGCCGCAGGGTGGTGGCGTCGTCCGCGATGGTCCGGCTGCCGCGTTCGGACTGCGCGTTGGCGAAACGCCGGCCGGCGAGCGCCTCGCCGAAGTAGAACGCCTGCTGCTCGTCGCCGCCCCGCCGGCGCAGGGCATCGAGGAAGACGAAATGGCTGTGCGGGATCTGGGCCAGGCTCGCGTCGGCGACCGCGAGCACGCGGAACACCTCCGTCAGCGTCGCCACGGAGACGTCGGCGCCGCCGAAACGCGCCGGGACGGTGATGCCGAGCAGCCCTGACGCGGACAGCTCGTCGACCTCGGCCATGGGCAGCCGCCGGTGGCGATCCCGGGCGTCGGCGTGCACCGCGAAGCCGGCCGCCGCCTTCCGCGCGATCTCCAGCGCCTCGGCGTCCGAACGCACGACAGCGGCGGCGGCAGCAACGGAGGACGGGCGGGCCCCGGCATCGGACGGTCGATCGGTCACCACGGCACTCCAGATGACGGACGTCCAGCCGCCCCGGCCGCTGGCCGCAACAGGTGGACACGACAGATGAGCACGGCGGATGGCGGACGTCTGGACGGCCGGCGTCCGCTGTTCCTGGTCAGAGGATCTCCGAATCAGGGGATTCCGGGCCAGGGATTCCAGTCTGCGTGGCGGTACGAGTCTGTGCGGCGGTACGAAAAAAATGATCGCACCACCGCACGGACTCGCCGGTCAGCGATAGAGCGAGAAGGCGGGGGCACGGCGGTTGAGCACCCAGTCCCCGACCTCGCGTGCCTTGTAGGCCACCGGGTCGTGCACGGTGTGGGTCCGCAGGTTGCGCCAGTGCCGGTCGAACCCGTAGGCGTTGGTGGTCGCCCGGGCGCCCTGGATCTCGAACAGCCGGCTCGCCGCCGCCAGCGACACCTTGGTGGTGAGGTACTTCGCCTCGTAGATGGCGACCGCGGCCTCGGCCCGCTGCCGCTCGGTCAGCGACGGGCCGATGTCGAGAGCCGCCTGCAGGGCCGCGCCGGCACGGTCGGCCAGCAGCCCGGCGGCTGAGATCTCGCTCCGCAGCTCGCCGACGGTCTGCAGAATGTAGGCGTCGTCGGTCGCCCGTTCGACGCCGGAGGTCTCCCACGGCGCGGCGTGCAGACGCGTCCAGTCCAGGGCCTCCTCGAGCGCGCCCTCGGCGGTCCCGATGTAGAAGTTGACGAAGGCGAGCTGCCAGTGCGGGGTCACCAGTGTCTGGTACGGCGACGGTACGCGACCGGTGATCGGGTCGTCGCCGAGGATCTCGGAGCGAGAGATCCGGGCGTTGTCGAAGACGACCCCGCCGGAGTCGGTGAGCCGCTGGCCGATGTTGTCCCAGTCCTCCAGCGCCCGGAACCCCTCGCGGCCGGCGGGCAGGGAGACGAACACCAGCTCGCCGTCGTAGGTGGCGGTGACCGACAGGTGGTCACCGAGGCTGGCACCGGAGGCGAACGACCGGCGGCCGTTCAGCCGGAAGCCGTCTCTGTCCCGGGTGAGGACGAGGTCGGAGCCGCCACGCGGGTTCTGCACACCGCCCCAGAACAGCTTGCCCTCGGCGTTGCGGCGGGACTGCTCGTCGGCCTGCCGCGGCGTGCCGAACAGGGGCGCGACGCGGGTCTGCGCGTAGTGGTAGCCGATCAGGTGGGCGATGGAGGTGTCACCGCGGGCGATACGGCGGGTGATCGCGGCTGCCTGCGCGTAGTTGAGGCCGGAGCCGCCGTAGGCGACGGGCTCCTGGACCTGGAGCAGGTCGTGGCCGCGCAGCAGCTCGACCTCCGCGCGGGGCGTCCTGTTGGCGCGGTCGCGCTCGGCGGCGGTCGCGCGCAGTTCGGCGGCGACCAGGTCGGCGCGCTCCAGCGCCGCCGCGAACCGCGCGGCGTTGTCGGGATCCGCGGTGGCGGTCGTGGTGACGATGCTGTCCAGCCGGTTGTCGGCGTCAAGGGACACGCTGAGCTCCTTGTCGGATGGAACGCGGAACGTGAGGGCGTAAGAGGCGTGGGACGTTGGATGCGCGGGCCGCGGACGGGCCGGAGTACTGACCCAGAGGATCCGAGAAGACCAGAGATCCGAGAAGAAAGGCCCCGACGGGTCACCGACACAGCGCGCTGCACGTCCGGACGAAGTCGACGTGCCGCCGTCTGACCAGGCGCATGTCCGCCAGCCCTAGTGTCCTGAGTCGTTGATTCGCTGGCAGTAGGCGGCGAGGGTCTCGAGGATCTCGTCGGCGGTCTTGGCCCAGACGAACGGCTTCGGGTCCTTGTTCCAGGCGTTGATCCATCGGCGGATGTCGGCTTCGAGTTCGACGACCGAGCGGTGCGTCGATCGGCGCAGCTTGCGGGTGGTCAGCTCCGCGAACCAGCGCTCGACCAGGTTCATCCACGACGCCGAGGTCGGGGTGAAGTGCAGGTGGAAGCGGGGGTGGCGCAGCAGCCAGTTCTTCACCGCCGGGGTCTTGTGGGTGGCGTAGTTGTCCAGGACCAGGTGCAGGTCGTAGCCCTTCGGGACCGAGGAGTCGATCAGCTTGAGGAAGCGCAGGAACTCCTGGTGACGGTGCCGCCGGAAGGTCTGCGCGATCACCGACCCGGACGTCGGGTCGAGCGCGGCGAACAGGCTGGTCGTGCCATGGCGGACGTAGTCGTGGGTCATCCGCTGCGGGGTACCCGGCATCAGGGGCAGCACCGGTGCCGTGCGATCCAAAGCTTGCACCTGCGACTTTTCGTCGACGCAGAGCACGATCGCCTTCTCCGGCGGGTCGAGGTAGACCCCGACCACGTCACGGACCTTGTCCACGAACAGCGGGTCGGTGGACAGCTTCCACGTCTCGACCAGATGCGGCTTCAACCCGAACGCCCGCCACATCCGTGACACCGTCGACTGCGACAGCCCACTGGCCCTCGCCATCGACCGCGATGTCCAATGGGTATCGCCGTTCGGTGGCTTCTCCTCCAACGTCCTCGCGATCACCGCCTCGACCTGGGCGTCGGTGACCTTCCGAGGCGCTCCCGGACGTGCCTCGTCTGACAGGCCCTCCAGCCGGTCGACCGCGAACCGCTCCCGCCATTTCGCGACCGTTCCCCGGGTGATCCCGAGCTCGGCCGCGACCCCCGAGTTCGTCCCACCGTCCGCGCAGGCCAGCACGATCCGCGAGCGCAACGCCAGCGCCTGCGCGGTCTTCCGCCGTCGGGCCCAGCCCTCCAGCACCGCACGCTCAGCAGACGACAACTCGATGGGATCCGCGCTCGGGCCAGGCACCAGCCCATTCTATCTGCACACGAATCAACGACTCAGGACACTAGGCGGCTTCCCGGACCAGCTCGCCGCGGTCGGCGGCGTCGGCTTCGAGCTCGCGCACGAGCGGTAGCACCCGGTGTCCGAAGTACTCCACCTCTTCGAGGTAGTGCAGGAAGCCGAGCAGCAGCAGGTCCACACCGCGCTTCTTGTAGGCGACGATGCGTTCGGCGATCCGTTCCGGCGTGCCGATGAGGCCGGTGCGGAAACCGTCGTTGTACTGGACCAGGTCGTCGAACTCCGAGTCCTGCCACATTCCCTTCTTGTCGGCGGTCGATTGGCCGGCCTGTCTGACCGCCGCTCCGAAACCCTCGACAGCATCCCGGTCGGCCTTCGCGATGATCTCCCGTAGTACCTCGCGGGCCTCGGCGTCGGTGTCGCGGGCGATCAGGAAGGCGTTCAGCCCGAAACGCACCCGCCGCCTGTGCCGCGCCGCCTCGGCGTTGACGTCGGCGATCTGCTCACTGACACCGTCGAGATCCTTACCGTTGCTGAAATACCAGTCCGAAACCCGGCCGGCCATCGCCCGGGCGGATGTCGAGTTGCCGCCCTGGAAAATCTCCGGATGCGGCCGGCCGGGCCCCTCGATGGGCTTGGGCCGCAGGTCGAAGTTGTGCAGGCGGTAGAAGTCGCCGTTGAATTCGGCGTGGTCGCTGGTCCAGATCTCGCGCAGCACACGGATGAACTCCTCGCTGCGCCGGTACCGTTCGTCGTGTTCCAGCCAGGGCTCACCGAGTTTGGTGAACTCGTCCTTGAACCAGCCGCTGACGACGTTGACCGCAGCCCGGCCGCCGGAGAGCTGGTCGGCGGTGGCGATGAACTTGGCCAGCACGCCCGGGTGCCACAGCCCCGGGTGGATCGCCGCGATCACCTTCAGCCGCTGGGTGGCCAGCAGCAGCGCCAGGCTGAACCCCGTCGACTCGTGCTGGTAGGCCGCGCCGTAGGAGGCGATGTAGCGGACCTGGCTCAGGGCGTAGTCGAACCCGTTGTTCTCGGCCAGGACGGCCAGCTTCCGGTTGTACTCGTACCCCCAGTCGGTACGCTGTTCGATTCTGCTCACCACCAGGCCGCCGCTGACGTTCGGCACCCAGTAGGCGAACTTCACGGGCTCACGACCCGTTTCGACGGCGTCGGACATGCAGTTCTCCCTGCCCTGTGAACGGCTGCGCGGCCCAACCGGCGGTAATATCATTTATGCCGCGTGTGGGCCGATTTCTCGCATGGTTTCTCACGAAGATTTCCTGCGAAGACTGCTACGAGGATTTCTTCCGGCTGCCGCCTACGACGGTTACGGTCAGATGGCTGCTCGGAGGACGCCTGACCCTCATGGGACCGATCAAATGATCGGCCGGGCGGCCGGTGTGAGTGACACCACTAACCGGTGGCGCGACACCCACATCGCTCGGGACGGTGACACGACCGCCGATTCAGGACGGCGGCCGTACAGCCGCACACGTCGACGGACAGCCGGCCGCGCCCGACAATCCCTATAATGTCCATCGACATGGTGTCGAGTGTGCCTTCACGGGTAGCGACGGTCAACCAGGCGTCGACGAGGGTGCGATAGGGCGACCCTGTCACGGCGTCGAGGGTGGGAAGGGCCAGGTGCGGATCGAACAGCTGGAGTGCGTCGCCGCGGTCACCCGTCTCGGGTCGATGCGGGCCGCCAGCGAGGCGCTGCACATGTCGCAGCCGGCGCTGAGCGAGACCATCCGCAACCTTGAGCGGGAGCTCGGCGTGACGCTCCTCGACCGCCGCCGCACCGGCGCCACGATCAGCGCGACCGGCGGCGAGCTGCTGCCCTACATCATCGACGTCCTGGAGTCGGTCGACCGGCTGCGTGCCGCCGCCGGCGACCAGCAGCGCTCCAGCCGCATGATCCGGATCGGCACGGTCAACGCCGCCACCGTGCCGCTGGTCACCCCCGCCATGCGCGACTTCCACGCTGCTTACCCCACGACGCAGGTGGAGATCGTCAACACCCAGCAGGCCGACATCCACCGCCTGCTCCTCGACGGCGGCCTCGACCTTGGCCTGGTCAACCTGATGGACGGCGACGACGTCGCCCCCGAGCTGGAGACCGTCGAGCTCTTCCGCGGCCGGGCCGTGCTGTGCTGCCGCACCGACAGCCCGCTCGCCGGGCTGCCGGCCGTCAGTCCCCAGCAGCTGCTCAGCGAGCCGTTCATCGCCATGCGCTCCGGCTATGTCATGCACCGGTACGTCCACCGGCTCTTCCGCGACAAGCCGCCGACGTTCTCCTACTCCACCGACGGCGTGGAGATGGGCAAGCTCATGGTCGCCCAGGGCCTCGGGGTGACCATCCCGCCCGACTACAGCGTCGCGGGTGACCCGCTCGAACGCAGCGGCATCATCACCCACCGCCCGCTGGAAACCGACGACGCGACCGTCATCCTGGTCATCCAGCGTCGCCGCACCCGCCACCTCCCCACCGCCGTCCGCCAGTTGCAGGCCATCCTCCTCGAACACGCCGCCGCCTACCGCTCAACCAACCAAACCCCTGATCCCGCAACAGCGACGGGAATCCATAATCATGAAGATGCGGGCCCGCGCGTAACCAGCAAGTGAGCAGAAGCCGAGGACGGACAAGGGCCGGCCCTCGGTGGACGGCTGCTCAGGCGCAGAACTCGTTTCCCTCCGGGTCGCGCATCACCACCCAGTAGACGCCGAGTTCCTCCACGGCCTCGATCCTGGTCGCGCCGAGCTTCTCCAGCCGAACCGCGGCTTGCTCCGTCCGCGCGCGCCGTACGTCGAGGGGAACGTCAAGACCGCCGCCGGAATGAAGGTCCAGATGCACGCGGTTCTTTGCCGTCTTCGGTTCCGGAACGCACTGGAAGAACACCCGTGGCCCCACACCGGCTGGATCGACGATCGCCGCCGCCGAGTTCCACCGCTCCTGCGGTACGCCCTGCGCCGCGAGGAACGCCGGCCAACTGTCGAAGCCCGGCGGCGGCGGTTGGACCTCATAACTGAGCGCCTCGGCCCAGAACGCCGACAACGCCACGGGATCCGCGCAGTCGAACGTCACCTGAAACGTCATGGAGGAATCCCCTTCCGTCACCGATCCGCCGCGGGCATCCCGGCTGCCTCGCGGCATATTCTGCTGTTCGCACCGGCTGCTCCGTGCGGTGCAGGTTGTAGGCGGTTTCGATGAGGTCGCCGAAGACCTGCGCCCGGGCCGGGACGTGATACCACCCCGACGTGTCTCCCGGCAGGCCCCGGATGGACGGACACGTTCAGCGAACAGGGCGTCCGTTCACTTCGGTGGGCGGTGGGCGAAGGCGCGTAGGAAGGTGGCCACGCCGGCGGCTGCGATCTGGTCGCGGTGGGCGGAGGTCACGGTGTCCGGGGCGAAGACCGTCAGCAGCGGCAGGTCTCCCAGGACGAGACCGACGAACTGGGTGGCGGCCGTCGCGGGGTCGATGATCTCCAGGTAGCCGGCGTGCGCCAGCCGGGCCATCCGGCCGGCCAACGCCTCGATCACCTCTTCGCCGGAGGCCCACATCGTCCGGAACAGGTCGGGGAAACGACCGGACTCCATATACATCAGACGGCGGGCGGCCACCGACTGCTCGTCGCAGACGCACGCCGCCAGCCCGTCGGCGACGGCACCCAGCTCACCGACAAGGTCGGCCGGCTCGGTCGGGAAGTTCCTGAGCACGGCGAGGGTGCGGGCGTTCGCCCGGACCGCCGCGTCGACCATCACCAGCCGGAACAGCTTCTCCTTGCTGCCAAGATGGTTGTAGAGGGTCGGCTTGGCCACCCCGGCCTCGCTCGCGATGAGATCGACGTTCGCACCCTCGTACCCCTTGCGGGCGAACACCTCGAACGCGGCGGCGAGAATCGCCTCCCGCTTGTCCACCCGGCCACGCCCAGTCACCGTGCCACCGGCCAGGGCGGATACATCCATCATTCGAGCATATCTGTCACGGAGCTCTCGCCGCTCCCTCCCCATCGGCTCAGGCCAATGTGGACGGCCGCAGGTACGCGTTCACATCCAGGCCCGGCGGCCGTGAGCTCGACGCGGCTCCGGTGGTGGCCCCGCAGCCTCCGACGTGCTGGCCGCGGCCGCCGACGTGCTGGCCGGGGTCTGCGCGGCAGTGGCGGCAGTGATCGCGGCGCGCTTCCACCGCGCGGTGGCCGACGCGGTGGTGTCCACCGCGGCCGCGTTGCGTGTACGCAACGGCCTGGGAGAGGTCGCGCTCTCCGGCGGGATGTTCCTCAACGCGGTACTCACCGGGCTGTGCCGCATCCTGGAGGGCATCCGCCACCCAGACCATGATCAGCGAAATTTTGTTGTTTTGTATGCTTTTCGGCCGCGTCAGCGTACAAACGACAAAATTGCGCCGATCTTCTTCGGCAACCGGCGCCCATCGATGATGCTGGCCATCTCCTGGCAGCGCGAGCCGGCCAGTTCCTCGAAGGCCGCATCGGACGGAGGCTGGCTGTCCGCGGTGTTGGGCAGGGTGGCTGTTCCGGTGACCTCCGCCTGGTGGGAAGCACCGCAGGGAATCTCACCTTTGGTTTCGGTCGCCGTCAGCTCCAGGCACGTTCCAGGGGGATAGACCTGTGCCTGGCCGGCGCCCTCGACCACACCGGTGAAGGGAACAAACCGATTCGGGGCGGCAACGCTGGTGGCGGCGGACAGCCCACACCAATGCCCGGTCACCTGATTCCCAGCCGAACCGGGTGGGACGGACGATTCCACTCGCGAAACGACCGTACGGGTCGAGCGGATAGCCGAGGAAATCACGCGCCACCGGATTACAGTAACGATCGTTGATCTCATCCCACTGTGTCTCGGTCGGATAGGCGCTGTCAGCAGGATAGTCGGAGGCAATATCCAGCTTCCTGACGGCCTCGAACAGGTGTGGTGACGCACAGGGCACTTCGTCCGCATCCGATATGCGATCCTCCTGATTCCAGATGTAGCAGCGCCCACGGTCGAACGACCACCTGTTGAGCTCGGGCTGGTCAGGGCTCGCGCTCGCGGAGGATGACGGCCCGCCGGCGGCGGTGGTGTCGGCCGATGCGGCACCGTCGCCCATGCGGACGACCGCGTAACCGGCCACAAGCAGAATTCCGACGCCGGCCACGGCCAGGGCCGCGACCAGCCCACGACTGCGGAACCGACGTGGCCGGCGGGATCCGAGCGGCCCACCCGATGAACGTGGCCGCCCCGGATCGGTCGTGGCCCGAAGCGGGCGACGGCGGCCCGGGTCCGCGCCGGCGCTTCGTAGGCCGTCGCCCCGGCGACGAAGTCGTTGTCAAGGATCAGGCCCGCGAACGGGTCGCCGTCCCCAGCCTTCCCGCCTCCGGGACCCGCCTTCTCCCCGAGACCTGCCTTCTCCCCGCTCCCCGGCATCCTCGGTTTCCCCGGCTTCCTCGACTTCCAGGGAATCCCTGCCCTTCCCGAAGCCTTCTCCCCTGGATCGTCCGCCGGCTTCTTCGGACACCACTGACCCGCCTCCCGCACCATGCACCATGCACCATGCACCGAATCACGGCCACCGCCGGGCGCCGTCCCGGATCATGGTCGGATCACGGCGGGGAGAGGCCACCCGCGCCGGCAGCCGGCCCATCAACTACACGGCGCACGCATACGGCGCCGGACTTTATCCCAGCGCCACCGCCATCCCCGCACCGGTCGTGGCATCGGTCGTGGCATCGGTCGTGGCATCGGTCCCCGCACCCGGAGGGCATGACTCCGCTCGCGCAGGGATCTTCCACGATGGTGACAATGAATCCGTGCGCATCCGACCGGTCCGGTTCGAGGAACTGTCAGTGCTCCAGGACATCGAGCGTGCCGCTGGCCGGTGGTTCCGCGACATCGGCATGCCCGAGATCGCCGACGACGAGCCGCTCACCGTCGACGAACTCGCGCTCTATCAGCGGGCCGGCCATGCCTGGGGTACCGCAGACGGGACCGGCCGTCTGGTCGCCTACCTGATCACGGACCTCGTCGACGGCAACATGCACATCGAGCAGGTATCGGTGCGGCCGGACAGCGCCCGCCGCGGGGTGGGGCGGGCACTGATCGAACACATCGCTGATCACGCGGCTGCCGAGGCCATACCAGCGCTGACCCTCACCACGTTCGTACACGTACCGTGGAATGCCCCTTACTACGCGCGATGCGGGTTCCGCTGCCTCACCGAGGCCGAGCTGGCACCAGGGCTGCGGGAAATCCGCAACCGGGAGACCGTGCACGGTCTGAACCGATGGCCACGGGCCGCCATGCGCCGCGAAGTGGGACGTTACTCCGTTGGGCTGGTGGGGATGACATAGCCCAGTTTCCGGAGGACGGTGCGGAAGTCGGCCTCGTGCTGGACCGGTACGGCGATATGGCGCTCCCCCACCGGCCGGCAGAATCGGCGGAGTTTACGGTCGGCGGTGATGAGAGCGGCCATCGCCGGGTCGGCGCATTCGACCACTCGCGCGAGCCCGAGGTCACGCAACTGGCCGGCCCGGGCCACCGCATCCTCGAAAAGCCTGGTCACGGTGGCCGGTACGGCATGCTCGGCATGATCGTCCAGAAACTGCCGCGCGTCGTCCAGCGGGCGACCCGCGTCGACCGCGGCCAGCAGCGACGCAAGGCTCAGCGACCAGACACGGTCCGAGGCGCGCTGCCCATAGGCGTCCAGGAAAATCTCGTCCGCGGGCTTCAGCTCACTGGTGACCACGATGTCCAGATTGGGCAGGACCTGGAGTGCCAGACCCGGCCCGCCATTGCCTTCCGGTTCTGGTTCGTACCGTTCGGACAGCCCGAACACATATGCGCCGAGCGCGTTCAGCCGGACCGCGCTCAGGCCGTCGTAACGGCTGAGAAAATCCAGTCCGTCAGCGCCCCAGTTAGCGTGGAAGTCGTCGCGGGCGTTGACCGGATCACCATATTCGAGATCGAACAGGCCGAGCGTCCCCGCATATTCGAACAGCAGGCACAGGGTGTATCGGCCCTCCAACAGCGGCCAGTCGTGGAACCCGTCGTATCCCAGGCTGCCGTACTGCGGATCCTCGAGGTACAGCTTCCAGGCGTCACGCGCCACCGCGAACGGAGGGCCGTCGCGCCGCATCCGGGCGAACAGTTCGTCCACCGCGATCCACTCCCCGGGCGGGCAGGCCGCAAGCGCCGCGGCGACGGCCTTGCGCCGGGGGCTCGCCGCGGTCAGTGCCCGCGCCGACCGCTGGCCCTTGATCTCGTCGATCCGGCTCATCTCGTCGATCACGGCATGGCCGATCCAGCGCCGCCAGAGGTGACGGACCGTCTCCGCCGCGGGTTTGGCCAGCGCGCTCCGGCCCCGCGTGGTCAGTTGCAGCCGCCCACCGACGATCTCGGCCAGGCCACCGGCCTGCACCAGCAGCGGCCACGCGAACGCGGCGATCGGCTCCTCGCGGTAGAAGTCCCCGCCGGTGAGGACGCCGGCGACAGCGGTGACGGTCGCGGCCGCGGGCCGCTGCGTCTTCTCACTGCACCGCAACCTGCCGGCCGCGCACAGTTGCAGGACGGTGAGCACATCGGCGGTCGTCTCCCGCGCCCTCGGGCGAACGGTCAGCTCATCCGCGTCCAGCGGCACATCCGTGACTGCGTTCACGCTCACCGTTACGGCCATACCCGCTGACTCTAGAACCACATCGACAGGCACACACCAGCCGGTACGGCCTCTCACCGTTCACCGTCGCATGAACCCGTGTCCCGTCGCACGAACCGCGCTCGACGGCGTGCTCCCTCGGCCGGAAAGCGCCCGCACACGCCGACACGCATGATCCAAACAGACACCTCTTGCAACTCTGAGTAAAATTCAAATTACTTATTGTCCCGACTGTCGACGGTCGTCCTGATTGCCGGCAGCCACGGACGGACGACGGGAGGCGGACATGGAACGCGAGGTCCTCGAGCTGCCGTCCGTCCTGGCCAGTGTCGCCGTCGCCGAGGAGCGGGCCCGATGCCTGGCCGCGGCGTCGGCCCTGGACGAGGACGACCGGTACCGGCTCGGCCTGGCGGTACGGGAAGCCGTGGCCAACGCGGTGATCCACGGCAACCGCCTCGACCCGGGCACTCCGGTTCGCCTGCTCCTCACCCATGACGCACACCGGATCACCGTGACCGTCGGCGACCGAGGCCCGGGCTTCACCCCCACCCCGGCCGCCGACGCCCCGGTGAACCTCACGCCTTCGGGCCGTGGGCTGACCCTCATCTCCCACGGCGTAGACGCCCTTCGCGTCATCCACCGCCCCGACCCGCCGGGATGCGATGTGCTTCTGGTCAAACAGCTCAGAAAGGACACCACGATGTCCCAGCTCTCCGTCGCCCGCCGCCAGGACGGCGATGTCACCGTCCTCGACCTCTCCGGCAGGATCCTCATCGACGGGGGCTCCATCCAGCTTCGCGACGCGGTCCGCCGCGAACTGGAGGACGGCCACCACAACCTCCTGCTCAACTTCGCCGACATCACCGGCATCGACAGCTCCGGCATCGGCGAGCTCGTCAGCTCCTACACCACCGCCACGAACCGGGGTGGCCGGGTCAAGCTCGTCAACCTGCCCAGCAAGATCCAGGACCTTCTGGCGATCACCCAGCTGCTCGCCGTCTTCGAGACCTTCGACGACGAAAAGGAGGCCATCGCCAGCTTCAACTGAGCCGGGCCGGCCTGGCCCGGGCCGGCCCCGGAGCGTCCCGACTCCCGACAGCCCTGCCGTCCCCACGAAGGCCGAGGCCGCGGCCGTGCCACGCGCCGTCCCGCCTCCGGCCGGCAGCCCTCGCGGGCACGTACCGGTCATTATCGACAGGCGTGCTGAAGCCGACGTCAACTCTACCGCACCGACTGTGAGGATCTGGTCGGGACCGGCCTTAGCGACACCGGGGACCAGCGCTCGGCCCCGAGCGGTCAGGCAGGCTGTTCGGCCGGGCCGGCGAGTGGTGCGGGGGTGTCGGCGTTCCAGCGGGCCGTCCACGCCTGGTTCTCGACGGCAATAGCATCCTCGCAGTCCGTGACGAACGCGGCGTCCCGCTGGGCCCGTTCGGCGGCGAAGGTGCCGGCCGGGGCGGGCAGCCGCCACCGGTCCCGCAGGAAGCGCAGCCGGCGGGCGGTCTGCTTGTAGGCGCGGGCGTCGTCCTCGTACCGCGAAGCGGCCGCGTACGAGCCCACCGACGCCCCCACCATGGTGATCGCCGGCGCCCAGGCGGTGACCGCCGCCCCGCCCGTGGCCGCCTCCAACGCGCCGAGCACCGTGGCTGCGAGGCTCGCGACCAGCCCTGCCCCCTGGAACTGGGCGGTGCGCCGTTCGGCGACGGCAGCCTGCGACTCGTAGTAGTCGATCTGGTCGTCGACCCGGTGGGTCACATAGGAGTCGAGGCTGTCGATCTCCGGCCACCGCCAGGACGGCGACGAACCGCTGACCAGTGCCGCCGGTGGCAGTATGTCGGCTGCCTGCTGGATCGCCTCGCCGCGGTCCAGCAGGCAGCGGTCCCGCTCGTCCGGCGGGCCGTGGTAGGGGGCGACACCGGCCAGACAGGTGTAGATCTCGGCCTTCAGCGCTTCGGCCACCGAACGTAACTGCGTCCAGGTCCTGATGTGGTTGGGCCCGGCGAAGAAGCCGGCCACGATCGGCGCGCTGGCCAGGGCGGCCGCGGCCAGCCCCGCCAGTACCCGGCCCACGCCCCCGTCGACCTGCGCGGCAGCGGTCACCAGGAGCGTGCCGGTCACGCCCAGCCCGAGGGTCGCCTGTCGGCCCCGGCGAATCCGCTGTTTCGCCTTCTCCGCAGCCACGGACCACTGCCGCTGGGCCGCGATGACGCTGTCAACCCCCGCTGTGCTCATGCCGGTGATTGTGCGCGGTACGCGTCCGGGCACGACAGGCCACCCGGGTAGTGCCCCGCTCGGTCAGCCGCTGTCCGTGCCGGGTCCACGCTCCCCGGAGACCGGCGAGGCCGGCGAGGCCGATCGGGTCGGTGGAGCTGGCCGAGCCGACGGAGTCGAGGAAGCCGACGGGGCACCGACCGGCAGTCCCCCGTCTGTCGCCGACGTTCCGTTCGGTGACGGCTCGGTTGCGGGCAGCGGTATCTGCCCCGCGGGCACCGACTGGAGGGGACGGCCACCGCGCAGCAACGACGCGCACGCGGCGAGCAGCGACAGGACGGCGGCCATCGCGAACACCACCACGAGACCGTGATGGAAAGGTGCCGATATCAGGTTCGGGAAGAACTCCCTGCCGGTGAGAATCTGCTGGTGTTCGGGCGAGAGCGCGGACAGCGCACCGGTGGACGCCAGCAGATGCCCGATCGGGTTCTCCCCGAGAATGGCCGCGAACAGCGACGACACCGGCGGCAGGCCGGCGACCTCACGTGCGCTGTCAGACGACACGCCCTGCTGTTGCAGGCCACTGGTCAGCGCGTCCGGAAGACTGCCCGCCAGACCAACGATCATGAGTGAGAAGAACACCCCGATCGACAACGTCGTACCGGCGTTCTGGAAGGTCGATCGCATCCCCGAGGCGACACCACGCTGGTGCGCGGGCACACTGCCCATGATGGACGACGAGTTGGGGGCGCTGAACATGCCGCCGCCGACCCCGTTCGCGGCGATCAGCAGCGCGAAGGCCCAGTAGGGGAAGTCCACGGGCAGCAGCATCAGGCCGACGAAGCTGCCGCCGAAGACGAGCATCCCGGCGCTGGCGAGGCCGCGGGCACCGACCCGGTCGGAGAGGAGCCCGGACACCGGGCCCGCGACGATGACGCCGACGGTCAGCGGAAGCAGGTAGATCCCGGCCCAGAAGGGCGTGTCGTGGTAGTCGAAGCCGTGCAGGGGCAGCCAGATCCCCTGCAACCAGATGATCATCATGAACTGTAGCCCGCCGCGGGCGACGGAGACGGCGAGCCCCGCCATGCTGCCGGCGATGAAGGGCCGGATCCGGAACAGGCTGAGCTCGAACATCGGCTCGGCGACCCGGCATTCGATCACGACGAACGCCACGAGCAGCAGAACACCACTGGCAATCATGGCGATGACCGTGGGGTTCAGCCAGCCCATGGTGTGATCCCGGTACGGCTGGATGCCCTTGGTGATGGCGACCAGGATCGTGCCCAGACCCGCCGCGAACGTGATGTTGCCCCACCGGTCGAGGCGCCCGCCCTCTCCCCGATGGCCGGTGTCCCGGAGCTTGCGGTACGCCCACAGCGTCCCGAAGATGCCGACCGGCACGTTGACCCAGAACACCGCCCGCCAGTCCAGGGCCGCCAGCACCCCGCCCGCGACCAGACCGACGAACTGGCCGGCCAGGAAGGCGACCTGGTTGATGCCCAACGCGAAACCGCGCCGATCGGCGGGGAACGCGTCGGTGAGGATCGCGGCCGAGTTCGCCATCAGCATGGACCCGCCGACCGCCTGCAGCATCCGCCAGACGATCAGCCACAGCGCCCCGTGGCCGCCGTCGAAGGGGTCGAACGACAGCAGGACGGAGGCGATGGTGAACACCACGAAACCGGCGTTGTAGATCCTGACCCGGCCGAACATGTCGCCGAGGCGACCGAGGCTGACGACGAGCACGGCCTGGACGAGGCTGTACCCCATGATCATCCACAGCAGGTAGCCGACGTTGCCCAGCGCCAGCGGCTCCAGGCCGATGCCACGGAAGATCGACGGCATGGCGATGATGACGATGGATCCGTCGAGCCCCGCCATGAACATGGCAGCGGTCGTGTTCGCCAGGGCCACCCATTTGTAACGGTCGTCCCCGCCGGGGCCGGCCGCCCTCGCAGCCTCTGCCGCCTCTGCCGTCCCCACCGCCTGCCCGGCGGACGGCCGCCCATCGCCGCGCGGTGGCCCGCTCGCCGGTGTCGTGTTCCCCACCCCCGTCATCGGGGAACCGCCGTGGAAACCCCGTCCTTTAGGGCGGGGAAAAAACAGCGAAGCGATACGGACACGGGCAGACCGCCTTTCACACGGCGATACCGTAGAATGTGAGCATGAGTCGGTCGAAAGTGGTGAAGCGGGCGTACCGCTACCGCTTCTACCCGACTCCCGAACAGGCCGACGAGTTGAACCGGACGTTCGGATGCGTCCGGAAGGTCTACAACCTGGCCTTGGAGAAACGCACCCGGGCCTGGCAACAGGAACAGCGCCGTGTCTCCTACGTGGAGACGTCGGCGATGCTGACCGGCTGGAAGAAGACCGAGGAACTTGCCTTCCTGAGCGAGGTGTCGTCCGTTCCGCTCCAGCAGACGCTGCGCCATCTCCAGACGGCGTTCAGCAACTTCTGGGCGAAACGCGCCGCCTACCCGACCTTCAAGTCGAAGCGGAAGTCCCGGCCGTCCGCCGAGTACACCCGGTCGGCGTTCCGTTGGCGCGACGGTCAGCTCACCCTCGCGAAGATGACCGCCCCGCTGGGCATCGTCTGGTCCCGGCCGCTTCCCGACGGAGCCGAACCGTCGATGGTGACCGTGTCCCGCGACCCGGCGGGCCGCTGGCACGTGTCGGTCCTTGTCGAGACGACGGTCAGCGAACCGCCCCCGACGGGCGCCGTGGTCGGCATCGATGCGGGCATCACCGCGCTGCTGACTCTCTCGGATGGCAAGAAGGTCAGCAACCCGAAGCACGAGCGGCGCGACCAGGAACGTCTCGCCCGCGCACAGCGGGAGCTTGCCCACAAGGCGAAGGGCTCGAAGAACCGCGCCAAGGCCCGGGAGAAGGTCGCCCGTATCTACGCGCGGATCGCCGATCGGCGCCGTGACCATTTGCACAAGGTCACCACTCGACTCGTTCGCGAAAACCAAACGATCGTGATCGAGGACCTGAACGTCGCGGGTATGGTCCGCAACCACTCGCTGGCCCGAGCGATCTCGGATGCGGCGTGGGGCGAGATGCGTCGGATGCTGGCGTACAAGGCCGACTGGTACGGCCGCAAACTGGTTGTGGTCGACAGATTTTTCCCGTCGTCGCAGACCTGTTCGGCATGTGGGTACCGGGACGGGAAGAAGCCGCTGAACGTCAGGGAGTGGACGTGCCAGCCGTGCGGCACTGTCCACGACCGGGATGTGAACGCGGCATGGAACATTCTGGCCGCCGGGCTGGCGGTTGCTGCCTGTGGAGACGGAGTAAGACCGGACCGGCGGTAGTCGGCGCGGCATCTGTCGGAACCTCCCTTCGGGAGAAGAAGCAGGAAAACCCAACCGTGAGGTTGGGAATCCCCCGCCTTCAGGCGGGGGATGACGTCAAATGCTCTGCGCCAGTCGCTCCAGCAACGGCGCCGCCGCCATCAGCTGTTCGAGCTCCGCGGGCGTGAAGCCGCTCGACAACGCCTTCGCCAGCTGTTCGGTGCGCGCGTCGCGCCTGTCACGCAGCGCCTGCAGGCCGGCTTCGGTCGCCGACAGGATCACCCGCCTGCCGTCCTGCGGGTCGGGACGCCGCTCGACGAGGCCGCGGGCCTCGAGCGCGCCCAGCGTCGCCCCCATCGACTGCGGGCTGATCTGCTCGATCTTGGCGAGCGCGGCCGCGGTGGTCGGGCCGCCGCGTTCGAGGCGTACCAGCGCCGAGGACTCGGGCATCGTCAGCTCGCCCGCGGGCTGCGCCTGGCGCAGCCGTCGCAGCAGCAGCCCGATGCTCAGCCGAAGCGTGGTCGCAACCTGATCGACATCCGATTCTCTGGACATTCAATCAGTTTAAGCTGATAAGTTTAGCTTTGCAAATTTCCCGGCCGTGCGGACAACACCCTCGTCGCCGTCAGGACCGGGACAGCCCGCCGGCCAGGCTGCGACGATGGGGCATATGGGGGAAAGTCTCGCGGCAGAGCGGCGGTACGACGCTTTTCTGTCCTACGCCCGCGCCGACGACCCGGACTTCAGGCAGGCCCTGGTCGACGGCCTCGACCGGGCGGGACGCCGGGTCTGGTTCGACCGGGAGGCGATGCCCAACTGCGGAACCACCTTCGGACAGGAGATCCGGCAGGCGATCGAGACCAGTGACCGGCTGATCCTGCTTGCCGGGCCGGCGGCCATGTCCTCCGGATACGTCGCCCAGGAATGGGGATACGCCGACGACATCGGCAAGCCCGTCGTGCCGGTGGCGCACGCGGTCGCATTCCGCGATCTCCCCGACCGACTGCGCCACTACCACGGGGTCGACGCGCGGCGGCGGACCGTCGACGCGGTCGTGGCCGAGCTGGCCAGGCTGCTGGCCGAGCCGGTGCGGCCGCTCGGGCCGTGCTTCCACCTCCCACACCGCCCGCCGCACGCGCGGGACCGTCCCGAACTGCTCGAACATCTGTCGAGCGCCCTCCTACCGGACCGGATGCGCCCCGAAGACGCCGGTCGGGCACCCCGCGTGACCGCCCTGTACGGCCTGCCCGGGGTCGGGAAGAGCACGCTGGCCGCCGCGTTCGCCTCCGCCGTCCGCACCCGCCGGGTGTTCTCCGACGGGGTGGCCTGGCTCGCGGGCGGGCCGGGCTTCCGGCCCCTTGCCACGGCCCGGGAACTGCTCCGGCTGGCCGCGCCCGGCGCCCACCTGCCGGGGAGCGACGGCGAGGTCGACGTCGCGCTCGCGGCGGCGCTCGGCGGCCGGGAACTTCTGATCGTCCTGGACGACGTGCGCGACCCCGACCCGGTCCTCCCCTTCGTCACGGCGCTCGGACCATGCGGCCAGGCTCTGCTCACCACGCTCGACCAGGCCGTGGCGACGGCGCTGGGCGCGGTCGAGATCGCCGTGGACCAGCTCGACGACGATGCCGCGCGCGGGCTGCTCGCCGACTGGGCGGGCAGATCGCGGCAACGCTGCGGCAGGCCCCGTCCGGACTGATCGGTGCGCTGGCCGACGTGGGTGACGTGGATCAGGCGTTGCGCTGGGCCGGTGACCAGCCCGATCCGCTGGAACGCTTCGCGGCGCTGCTGGCGGTGGCAGCGGCGCTGCTGAAGGACGGCGCGCTGACCCGGGCCCGCCAGGTGTGCCGGGTCGCGGCGGAGACCATCGCCGCCCTGGGCGGGACGGTTGAGGCCGGGGCCCTGCCCGGCCTGACGGCTCTCAACGCCGTGCACGCGCTGGTGCACTTCCCGCAGCCGGACGAGTGGGAGGGCACCGATGACGATCTCGTCGCCATGGCCCGGCTCCCGCTCGACGCGCTCGTGGGGCTGGCACCGCTGGCGTGGCGGTCCGGGGCCGTCGCGGAGCTGGCCGCGGTCACCAACCCGTTCTGGGAGCTGTACGGCCATCTGCTCCCGCTGGTGGCGGTCGAGGAGCTGGCGGTGCGCGGCGAGTCCGCGGCGGCGGAGGGGCTGCTTGACGCGTACCCGCCGCCGGTGGACGGGGGCGACGGGGACGATCTGGTCAACGCGGCCCGGTACCGGTACGCGGTCGCGACGGCGGCCGTCGGCCGGTTCGGGACGGCCCGCGCAGCGGTCGACGGGCTGCCGGCCGGCTATCGCGCGGTCGGCCGGCGCGGGCTGGCGCGCGCTCTCGCCCGGGCCGGCCGCCTCGACGAGGCGGTCGGGCTGCTCGGCTCGATCGACGACGCGACAGTGGCTGACGACACGCTGTTCGACATCGTCGACGCGGCCCTGGCCCGGGCCGTGCCCGAGGAGTGCCGGTGGCTCGCGGCCGTCGCGGAAGCCGGTGGCCAGCCCGTCGCCGCGGACCAGCTGTCGGCTGCGGCTGGCGATCCGGGCGCGGGCCGGCGGTTCACGCGGGGCGACGACGACGCACTGGCGTTGCGCGTCGGGGTCAGCATCGCCGGCATCCACTGGCAGCGTGGCGCGAAGGCACCGGCGGTGGAGACGGTGCGGGCACTGGTACCGGTCGCCCAACGACTCCTGGGACCGCAGTGGTGGGCCCCGGACACGCTCGACGCCCCGCCGTGGCTCGCCGGCCCGGCGGCCTCGCTGGCCGCGCTGCTGGTGCGGACCGGGGAGCCGATGCCCGAGGGGTTCGTGGGGGTGACAAGAGGCATCGAGCACCTGTGGGGCACGACACCGCCGTTCAAGGTCACCTTCATCAGGGAGTTCGCCGCGAGTGGACGTTTCGGCGAGGCGATGGAGCTGACCTCGCTCATCTCCTGGCCGGGCGGCCGGGCCCTGAGCCTGGCGAACGCGCTGGCCGCGGTGGACGTCTCGCGTCTCGACCCGGGCCTGGCCGACCCGGGCCTAGCCGACCAGGGCCTAGCCGACCAGGGCCTAGCCGACCAGGTGCGGGCCGCGGCGCGCGACCTCGCCGACGAGCTTGGCCGGGAAGCCGGCGACGCAACCGGCGCTGCCGGGGATGCCGGGGATACCGGCAACGCGGTGCTCGACGACGTCCTGGCCGAGATCCTGTTCGTCCACGGCCTCGACGGCGAGGCCCGCGCGCTCACGGACGCTCTGGCCACCCGGACCGACCTGCCGATGACGCTGGGCGCACGGGCCGTGCTACTGGCCGGGGCGGGGCGGGCGGATCAGACCCGGGAGCTGGTCCGCCGGGTCCTGGTGGATCGCGCGCTGAAGGTACCCGACGCCAGAGCGCGGGCGCTGCTCCTGACCGCGGTCGCGGCCCGCCGGGACGGCCCCTGCCCGGAGCTCACCGCCGCCGCCGGGCTGCTGGCGCGGGTGCGGGTGGCGGCGGGCGTGCTGGATGTCGTCGCCGATCTCGCCAGGTCCACACCGGCCGGACCGGTCGCGGAGATCGCGGACACCCTGCCGTCCAGCAGGGTCCTGCAGTGGCCGGGGGAGATCTCGACACAGGAGATCGCCGCCGCGGCGGCGGTCCGGGCGGTGGGCGCGGCGGCGATGGTGCTGGTCGCGATACGCGCCGGGCGCGGGCGAGCCGCTCGTAAATGGTTACGGGTCGCCGAGGGATTCGTGGCGGGAGCGGAGCGGTTGTCGCCGGGCGCCACCGGCGTGCCCGCGGCGGTGGCGCGGTACCTGTGGGCGGCGCGGGCCGCGCTCGACCCGAAAACGCACCCCGAGGACGCAGGCCTGGCCGCCTCGGTCGCCTGGTATCTGTGGGACCGCGGCCACCGTCCGGCGGCCGTCCGATATGCCCGCGAAGTACTCGACCATCTCGCCGGCCCACTCGACATGCTGGTCGGTGGACGCGACGACGGACGGATCATCTTCGACGCGGAGGAGTTCCTGCACGACGCGCAGGCGGACGACGCCGCCCGCGCCTGCCTGACCGCGCTGCTGGCGATGGCGGCGGCCGGCAACGGCGATGCCGGCGGCGGCGATGCCGGCGGCGGCCGGGAGCTGGTGGGACAGCCCGCCGGCACGCTCGACCTGGACGCGTTGCGGGGCCTGTCGTCGCTCGCTTTCGCCGAACGGGCCGAATATCATGCCCGGATCGCGATCGGGCTGCACCGCGCCGGGCAGCCGGACGCGGCGATGGAGATGCTGGGACTGGCGGCCGAGTCCAGCATGACCATGGCCCGGCGAGGCGAGCTCGCCCCGTTCGAACGGCTGTGCCAGGCGGTGGCGGAGCTGCTCCCGCCAGACGAGGCCGTCCTGGTCTGGACGCGGTGGCTCCAGGCGGCAGCGCGGTCGGACTCGTATCACGCGCTCGGAATGATCGCTTCATACGTCCGCTGGTCCCCCGCGTCCGACCTGGCGGGGATCGCGGTCGACCCGCGAACCGGCGACCTGGAGTCACGCCCACGCTGAGAGCCAGGCGGGCGAGGAACAGCGCCGGCAAAGCCGGGACGGAGCCCGATACCGCCGGACGGCTGGGATGTTCAGATCTTCGGCGGGCTCTGGGGTGCCGCGCCTGGCGTTATGCTGGGGAAGTGACGATGGCGCCCCACAGCACAGCCATTTTTGATTGATTGCGGGACAGGGGCGCGTTACTTGGTGGTTGTTCAGGTGGACTCGTCGGTCCAGGGGGCCAGGGCGCGGGTCACGAACGTGGGTAAGGCCGCCGCCTTCTCGTCCAGGGCGAGCAGCATCGGCATGTAGCTTTTGCCCGCGCCGTCGTCCGCGTCGAGCTCCGGGTCGCCGGCCCGCTCGAAGCCGTGACGGGCGTAGAGGCGGACCGCGGCCGTGTTGGTCGGCACGACCCACAGCCGGACGCCGATCGCGCCGACTGCCCGCGCCCAGTTCACGGCGGCGTCGAGGAGGGCGTCGGCCGCTCCCGTGCCGCGCGCGGCCGGCGCGACCCACATCGCGGCCAGTTCCCGGAACTCCGGTGCCCGCGACGGCCGGTAGACGTCCACCATGCCCGTCGAAGCGCTGTCACCCGTGGGAGTGCTGTCACTCGCGGGAACGCTGCCGCCCACTGTGGTGTCGTCCTGTTCCAGCAGGAACGTGGCGTGCGCGTCACCCGCCGAGTTCCGCGACGCGCGAGCCCGCCAGTCCGCGTCGGGACGGGCGCTCTCGGCCGCCAGGGTCTGCCAGAAGGATCCGGGCGCGTCGGCCAGTGCCGCCAGGCGGACATCGCGTAACCGCTCGGCGTCACCGGGCGTGATACGGCGTACGTGGAATACCAGGCCCACGTCAACGACCATCCGGACGCATGAACGTGACATGTCCCGGACGTGTGAATTCCGAACGCACCGGACATATGGACATGGCGCCGCACATGCGTGCGGCGAGGCGTGACACCACCTGCGCCAGACCCGGGAACCGCGCAACCACCACCATCCGCACGCTACCGGGCGTGACCCCGCCTGAGTCGAGGGCCCCCGGCGAGCTGTCCGGTGACCGCGTGGCGCGGACGCCGGATGCGGACGCCGGACAGCGCCCCCCGGGCTCCGGTCGAGGCATCCGGGCAGCCAGCACGGTTGCCGCATGCCTGTTACGGGCCTTTCCCAGCGGCGCTGTGATCGTTGCGACTGGCACGCATCGAGGTCTGCTGCCACTCACACATTCACGAAACGTGACCAGTCCAGCCCTGACGCGGATGCGCTTCACCTGTTCCAGTCGACAATGCGGACGATCCCGCACCCCCGTCCATCATGTAAAGGACTCCTAATCATCAGGTGTACAATTCGCTTACTAAGGTCCGTTGGTGGGCATCGGCGTCCCCGCCGTGGCCCTGGCGCCGGGGGCGACCCGCGGTGCCTCGACAACTACAGATCACGATGACGGGAGACGGCTGTGCCAACGACAGGCGGAGCCCGCACGGCGGCGGGACGCGCGGCGTTCCCCGCCATCGGCGCCGGCCGGGCCACGCCGCCCCGGTTACCCGGGCCGCGCGCGTGAGACCGCCAGGCACCCCCGAGGAGCGTCACCCAGGGCTCGACGCGAAGATCGTCGCTGCCCTCGACCGGATCGGCGAGGCTCTCCAGGTGCTGGCCCGCCGCGCGGCCGAGGCGCACGAGCTCTCCTCCACCCAGCTGCGGGTCCTCGTCCACCTGCACGCCGGGCCGCCCCCACCGGCCCGGACCAGCGCGTTGGCGCGTGAGCTCGACGTCGCCGACCCGACCGTCAGTGACGCCCTGCAGGCCCTGCGCCGCAAGGGGCTCGTCGAACGCGAGCGGGACCCCGACGACCGGCGCCACTACCGGCTCCACCTGACCGCCGACGGCCAGCGGACCGCGCGTGCGGTGTCGCGCTGGACCGCCCCCGTCGAGGTCGCCACGTCGCGGATCGACCGCGTGGACGGCGAACAGTTGCTCGCGACCCTGCTGGACGTGCTGGAACGCATGCACTCCGAGCATCTGATCAGCGTGACCCGGGCATGTACCACCTGTCACCACTTCAGACCCGCGGTCCGCCGGGCGAGAACCGCCGTCCACCGATGTACCTTCTTCGACTACCGCCTTGAACCGTCCGACATCAGGGTCGACTGCCCCGAGCACGTCACCCGCGAGGAGTTCGCCCGCCGCGCCGCGGCCAGCGGCCGCTGACCAGCTCGACACACCGCGCAGCGTCCCACCCGGGGCACTGCCCGCGCGGGGATCTTCCCCCGGGGCCGCCTGCGTACCGACGCGGCCCGCCTGGGACACCGCTTCCGTTCTTCGAAGTTCCACCGGGCTCTGCCGCGTTCCCCCGACCCGTTTCCCCTGACCCGTCTCCCCTGATTCCGCTCTGCCTCCGCCGGATGCCAGCGGGCTTCGCCTGGATGCCAGCGGGACGCACGTGCCGTGCCAGCGGCATGTACGTGCCGTGCCAGCGCGGCCCGGCAGCCTGTGCCGCATGACCTTCGCCATCCACGCCGAGGCGCTCACCAAGCGGTTCGGCGACACCCAGGCGCTCACCGGCATCGATCTGGCGGCGCGGGAGGGCAGCGTGCTCGGCGTGCTGGGCCCCAACGGGGCCGGCAAGACCACGGCCGTGCGCATCCTCGCCACCCTGCTGCGCGCCGACTCCGGGCGTGCCACGGTGGCAGGCTTCGACGTGGCGCGCAGCCCGCAGCAGGTCCGCCAGCACATCGGCCTGACCGGCCAGTACGCCTCCGTGGACGAGGACCTGACCGGCCTGGAGAACCTGGTCATGATCGGTCAGCTGCTCGACATGCGCGCCGCCGAGGCCCGCCGGCGGGCGGTCGAGCTGATCGAGTGGTTCGACCTCGTCGAGGCCGCCGGCCGGGTGGCCAAGACCTATTCGGGTGGCATGCGCCGCCGTCTCGACCTGGCCGCGTCGCTCGTCGGCCGACCATCCGTGATCTTCCTGGACGAGCCGACCACCGGCCTGGACCCGGTGCGCAGGGAACAGATGTGGGATGTCGTGCGCAGCCTCGTCCACGACGGCTCGACGGTGCTGCTGACCACCCAGTACCTGGAGGAGGCCGACGCGCTCGCCGACGAGATCACCGTCATCGACCGTGGCCGGGTGATCGCCCATGACACCCCTGACGGCCTCAAGAGCGTGGTCGGCGGCCAGCGCCTGAGCGTCCGGCCGGCCGACCCGGGGCAGCTCGACACGGTGCGCCAACTGCTCGCCGAGATCACCGCGTCGCGGCCGGAGCCCGCGGGCCGTGACCACCTGACCGTCGCCGTCGACGGCGACGAGGTGCTGGCGGAGGTGATCGCCCGGCTGCGGTCGGCGGGTGTCCGCGTCACCGAGCTGTCCCTGCACCTGCCAAGCCTGGACGAGGTGTTCTTCACCCTCACCGGCGGCCGCACCGGCAGCCGCGCCGAGATCGAGGAGGAACCGGCCGCATGACGGTCACGACCACAGCCCCCGCGCCGCGCAGCCGGCCACCCGGCATGCCCGCGTCGCGACCGGCCGTCCCGCCGGCGCGCCTGCGGGCCCTGCGCCACGCGCTGGTGATCGCACGCCGAAACCTGGTCAAGACCCTCCGGACGCCGGAACAGCTCATCGACGTGACGCTGCAGCCGGTCATCTTTCTGCTGCTGTTCGTCTACATCTTCGGTGGTGCGATCGGCGGCGGCTCCCAGCATGACTACCTTGAGTTCCTGCTGCCTGGCCTGCTCGGCCAGTCCGTCGCGATGGGCAGCATCGCGCTGGGGCAGAACCTCAACGCGGACATCGAGAAGGGCGTGTTCGACCGGTTCCGGTCACTGCCGATCTCCCGGTCGGCGCCCCTGGTCGGGGCGGTTCTCGCGGACGTGGTGCGCTACCTGCTGCTGTGCGTCATCCTCGTCGGGTTCGGGTATCTCATCGGGTTCCGTGTCGCAGCCGGCCCGCTGTCGCTGGCCGCCGCGCTGGCGCTGTCGGTCGCGTTCGCACTGTGCTTCTGCTGGATCTCGGTGTGGATCGGCATGAAGGCGCGTACCTCCGGCTCCGTGCAGGGCATCATGTTCCTGCTCGTCCTGCCGCTGTCGTTCGGCAGCAACACGTTCGTCGACGTCGCGACGATGCCGGGCTGGCTGCAGGCGTTCGTCCGGGTGAACCCGATCTCGCACCTGGTCGGCGCCGTGCGCGCGCTGATGCTGGGCGGCCCGGTCGCGTCGAATCTGGCGTGGACGGCGGGGTGGATGGCAGCGCTGCTGGCGGTCTTCGTACCGCTCGCCCTGCGGGCGTACGGCCGCCGGACCTGACGAACGCGCACTGCCGTGGGGCTCACGGGCCGCCCCTCGGGCCGGTCACCGGCTGCCCCGCGTCACCTCGAATCCGGTGGTGTGGGGCAGCCGGTCCGGGTCGAGCCGGGCGATGGCCGCGGCGCGGTCCAGCGCCCGCCCCCGGCCGTACGCGGCGGCGAAGCCGTCGCCGAGCTCACCGCGCAGCCACGCGGACAGCTCGGCGACGTCCAGCGCGGTGGGGTCGTCGCTGCCGCGCAGCGCCTCGCACGCGCCGAGGATCTCGGCCGCGACGACAGGCTCGCCCACCCGGGCGGCGACGTCGGCCACCACCACCCCGACCGCGGCCAGGACCGGCAGGTCCTTCGTGCCGACAGCCGTCGGGTACGCGTGTCGCAGCCTGGCCCGGGCCCCGGCGAGGTCACCATCCAGGGCGTGCATGCGGGCGGCGGACGCCAGCACGAAGGAATCACCGTGACCGTGAATCGGATGGGTGGGGGAGATCGCGTCGAAACGCCGGAGCGCCTCGGTGTGCAGCGCCATGGCCGCGGCCAGGTCACCCGCCTGCCTTTCCAGACGGGCCTGAATACTCAGAGTGATCACAGTCTCCAGTGTCGTTCCACTGGCCTCGCAGCCGGCGCGCGCCGCCGCGAGCTGGCCGCGGGCGGCCCGCAGGTCGCCGCGGCGCATGGCCAGGTCTGCCAGGCGTATCCGCAGCATCGACTCGTCGTCGCGTGACCCCATCTCCCCCATCAGGGCCAGCGCCTCCTCGTACGCCGCCGCGGCGGCGTCGAGCTCACCGTCGAGGGTGTGCAGCATCGCCACGGCCCGCAGCGCGCCGGCGGTGCCCCAGCGTTCACCGAGCGCGCGGAACTCCGCCAGGGCGGTGACGGCATCGGCCCGCATCCGTTCGACATCGCCGTCGTTCTCGGCAAGGCCGGCGCGCAGCACCAGCACGGCGGCCGACAGCCAGGGGTCGTCGCCCGCGCGTGCCTCCTCGATGTAACGCTCCATCATCGCCATGTCGCCGCTGAGCATCGCCATTCCCGGCCGCAGCAGGCCGATCAGCGGCCATCCGCGGATGTCGACGGAGCCGAGACGCCCGGCAAGCTCGCCGAAACGCGCCAGGTTGGTCTCCACCTCGGCGGGGGACGACGTCGCCGCCATGGCGGCCGAGCTCACGGCGTGGAACGCCTCGCCGATCACGCGAAGGTCCGTGTCGTCTCCCCCGGGCACGGCGAGCGCCTCGGCCACCCATCCCGGGACGTCGGTGTGGTTTCCCAGCAGCATCGCCAGGCTGCCGATTCCGAGCGCGATGCGCAGCGCCGCGTCCGCGTCGCCACGGTCGCAGCGCAGCCGCAGCGCGCCGAGGATGTTGTCACGCTCGGCCTTGAGCGCCTCCAACCACTCGAGCTGGTCGGCCCGGGTCAGGTGCGGCTGCGCCGTACGCACCAGCTCCTCGAAGTACGTGGCATGCCGTTCGCGCAGCCACGCCAGCTCGCCGCGTTCGGCCAGCCGCTCCAGGCCGTACTCGCGGATCGTCTCCAGCATCCGCTGCCGGGTGCCGCCCACGGCCGGCTGGAGCAGCGACTTGTCGATCAGTGCGGCCACCAGGTCGCCGACGTCGTCCGCGCGGACAGCCCCGCCGGAGCAGACGGCGGCCGCGCTGCGCGTCGTGGTACCCGACGGGAACACCGCGAGGCGTTCCGCGAGCAGCCGTTCGGGCTCGGTCAGCAGGTCCCAGCTCCATTCGACCACCGCCCGCAGGGCGCGGTGCCGGGGCAGGGCGGTGCGACTGCCGCCAGTGAGCAGCCGGAACCGGTCGGACAGCCGTCCGGCGATCTCGGCGAGCGGGAGCGTGCGCAGCCGTGCCGCGGCCAGTTCGATCGCCAGTGGCAGCCCGTCCAACCGGCGCACGATCTCGATGACCGCGGGGGCGGAGACCTCGTCGACGACGAAGCCGGGACGGACCGCGGCCGCCCGGTCGGCGAACAGGCGTGCCGCGGGGAATCCGAGAACATCGGCGGCGGGCGCGTCCGGGGCGGGCTGGGCCAGCGGAGGCACGACGAGCAGCACCTCGCCGAAGATGCCCAGCGGTTCGCGGCTGGTGGTGAGAACGCGCAGCCGGGGGCACCGCGCGAGCAGCAGGTCGGCCAGCCGCGCCACGGCGTCGAGCAGATGCTCACAGTTGTCCAGGACGACGACGGCCTGCCTGTCCGCGAGCCCCTCGAGCAGCCGGCTGACGGCGTCGCGGGTGGTGCGCTTCGTGGGCCGGTCCAGTATCTGGGCCTCCCGCAGGCCGAGGACGCCCAGGACGGTCTGGGGCAGGTCCGCTGGGTCGGTCACCGACGCCAGCTCAACGAACCACACACCATCCGGCATGCTGTCGACGACGCGGGCCGTCGCCTCGCCCGCCAGCCGTGTCTTGCCGGCACCACCGGGGCCGACCAACGTGACCAGCCGGTTGCCGGCAAGCGACTTGGCGATACCCGCCATCTCGGTGTCACGGCCGACGAAGGTCGTCAACGGGGCCCGCAGGTTGGTGCGAGCCTGCGGGGCCGCGCGCCGCGCCGGCCAGTGCCCCGGGGAGTCCGCCGGCCCACCACGCAGGACGGCCAGCCGAACCGCCTGCAGCTCGGCGGACGGGTCGACGCCGAGCTCATCGGCCAGCCGGGCCCGCAGCTGCTCGTAGGTGCGTAACGCGTCGGCCTGCCGGCCGGTGGCCGTCAGCGCGGTCATCAGCTGGCCCGCCAGCCGTTCGTGCAGCGGATGTTCGGCTGCCAGCGCCTCGAGCGCGGCGACGACCTCCAACTCCCGGCCCGCGGCAAGGTTGGCCTCCGCCCGGTCGAGCACGGCTTTCAGGTACACCTCGCGCAGCCGGGCCGCGTGGGCCGCGACCGCCGGCGAGACGTCGGCCTCGGCGAGCGTGGGCCCGCGCCACAGCGCGAGAGCGGCGCTCAGCTGGGTGGACGCGCCCTGCGGGTCACCGGCCCGCAGGGCGGCCGCCCCGGCGGCGGCCAGCCGCTCGAAGCGGGACGCGTCGACGTCGTCCGCGTCGACGGCAAGGCGGTAACCGCCCGCCGACCTGGCGACCAGCGCCCCGTCACCGAGCGAGCGACGCAGCCGTGACACGAGGGTCTGTAAGGTGTTGGCCTCCTCGACCGGCTGCTCGCCCGCCCACACGGCGGCCACGAGTGCGGCGACGCTGACCGGACGGCCGGCGTCCAGCGCCAGGCGGACCAGCAGGGCGCGCCGCCGGGAGCCCGGGATGTCGATCTCCCGATCGTCGTCACCTCGCACCTCGAGGGCGCCGAGCACTCCCACCCACATCCGTCCACTCTCGCACGGGCCGACGAGCGGCAGACCCACGCCTGATCCGCTCTTCGCCTGTCCCGTTGCCCCGTCTCCGCGGACGCTGCCCGGCCCGCTCCCGGCCTGCCCGCGACAGACCGGGAGCGGGGAGCCGGCCGGGGCCGCCCGCTACCAGTCGGGCCTGCTACCAGTCGGAGTTGCTACCAGCCGGCGTTGCTACCAGTCGGAGTTGCTGGCGCCGAGGCCGAGAATCACCTGGTCGAACGAGTTGTCGTCGTTGTCGTCGGTGTACGCGAGGGCCAGCTGGCCCCACGGCGACACGGCCACCGCCTGCGCGGCCGGGACCGAGGAGAGCGCCCGTACGGGCAGGGTGGGTTGCCGCCCGGCGCCGATATCGGTTTCCCGCTGCCGGGTCACCGTCGCATCAGAAGCGATCCGCCCAGAAGGTACTGCCCGACCATCTCGAAATTCGTCCGCGCGAGAGTGATGTGTTTGACCGCCGCGTTGATATCGCGGAAGCAGCGGTCCAGCCGGCTGGCGGTGTACAGGGAACTCGTTCCGGCCAGGTCGTAGAGCACGTCCACGGCGGACACGGTGTTCTCGCCCACGGCCGCGGCCGCCAGGCGGATCAGGGCGCTGAGATCCTCCCCGCCGTACCCACCGCATGCCGTCACACGATCGGCGGCATCGGCAAGCAACAGGGCACCCGCCCGCACCAGGGCCTCCGCGCGGGCCAGCCCCGCCTGCACGGTGTGGCTCGCGGCCAGCGGGCTCGTCGCCCTGGCGGGAGTCTTCTCCCGGGCCAGCGACCGGAAGGCGGTAAGGGCGTCCTGGGCGATTCCCAGCGCCGTCGACGCCGTCGTGAACGGAGCGAAGTCGTAGTAGGCGATGCCATAGGCCCGCGAGGGACGGTCGGCGGGGGCACCGCGCAGCAGCGAACCGTCGACCGTGTACCCGTCGGAGACGACCAGACCGTCGACGCGGAACGTCGCGCTTCCCGTACCGCGCAGCCCTCCGACGAACCAGTCGTCGACAAACCGGGCGGCGCTCTTCGGCACGAAGGCCATGAACGTCCGCGACCCCCCGGGAAGCGGCGCACCGTCTCGCGGGAGAGCATCGTCCCGCGGGAGAGTCGCGGCGCACACCAGCCAGTCGGCGTGCACCGCGCCGCTCGCGAACGCCCACGTACCGTTCAGCCGATATCCACCGGGCACGGGTTCGGCCCGGCCGGTCGGATTGATCCCGCCGACCACCAGCCCCGTGCTTTCCCTGAAGAGCCGGTGCGCCACCGGCTCCGGCAGATAGTCCGACATTCTGCCGATGGCGCCCTGAACCCCCATCTGCCAGGCGACGGACGCGTCGACGCGGGCGAGCGCCTGCAGGACGGCCGAACCGGTCCGTACGCTGACCTGCCCACCACCGAAGTCGCGTGCGACCCACATCCGATGGATGTTCTCCTCGCGCAGCGCGTCAATGACCGCGACCGGTGTCACCCGCTCCCGCTCAGCCTGGTCCCGGTACCGGACAAGCAGCGGGGCGATCCGCTCGACGCGTGCGGTCCACTCCACGGTCTCGTCAGAGGGAGGGCCACCGTCCGGAAGCACGCGGCACGTGCGCCCATCGCTCATCTCGGCTCCCGTGAGAACGCCTACCCCGTAGTCACCCGTATTTCCCAGGCGGACGAGGAAGATACCGACAACGATCATCCATCAGGATGCCTTTGTCCGTATGCCGTTCTCCCACGCGGAACCGTGTGACGTTCTCCGACCGGTCACCACCGCATGCGACATGCCGATCCTCCGCCCGACAGCCGGCTTTTTCCCAGGTTGAATGGAGCGTCGCGCGCGTCGACGAGGTCGTCCGCGCCGCCGTGCCGACGAGGTCGTGTCCCTAGCATGAGCCCATGGCCCGCGACGGCTTCATCCGGGAAGACCGCCGGCCGCCTCACCCAGCGATCTTTTCGGGAGGACCTTGTGTCGGACAGGACCCTGATCGACGCGGAAAAGCGTCGACAGCCGTCACCGGTACGGCCGCGCCAGGGCGCTGATCCGGTCCGATCGGATCTCGGTCGGCTCACGGTCCAGTGCGCGGACCGCCCCGGCATCGTCGCCGCGGTGTCCCAGTTCCTCACCGATCACGGGGCGAACATCGTCGAGTCGGACCAGGCGACGACCGATCCGGTGGACGGCCAGTTCTTTCTGCGGATGACCTTCCACCGGCCCGGCCTGCAGGCCCACCTCGACGACATGACCAAGAACTTCACGAAAGCGCTGGTCGAGAAGTTCGAGGTGACCGAGTGGTCCCTCCGCGACGCGTCCACCCCGAAGCGCGTAGCGATCATGGTGTCGAAGTACGACCACTGCCTGCTGGACCTGCTCTGGCGTGCCCGGCGAGGCGAGCTGCCGGTCGACATCGGTCTGGTCATCTCCAACCACGCCGACCTCGCGAGCGAGGTCCGGACGTTCGGCGTGCCGTTCGTCCACATACCGGTGGCCCGCGACACGAAGCCGGAAGCCGAGGCCAGGCAGCTGCAACTGCTGCAGGGCAACTTCGACCTCGTCGTGCTCGCCCGCTACATGCAGATCCTCTCGGCCGACTTCCTCGACAGCGTCGGCTGTCCCGTCATCAACATCCACCATTCCTTCCTTCCCGCGTTCGCCGGCGCGGGCCCCTACGAACGGGCCAAGGAACGTGGCGTGAAACTCATCGGCGCGACCGCACACTACGCGACCGAGGATCTCGACGAAGGCCCGATCATCGAGCAGGACGTCGTGCGGGTTCGGCACAGTGACAACATCGCGGCTCTCAAGCGGCGCGGCGCCGACGTCGAGCGGTTGGTACTGAGCCGGGCGGTGCTCTGGCACTGCGAGGACAGGGTCCTGCGTCACGGTAACTCCACGGTGGTCTTCTCCTGACCGCCGCGGCCATCGGGGCCCGTCCCGGTGCGGAGCGCGCCGAGCGGGGGCAGGGCCGTGCAGGCAAGGACGGTGACCAGGAGCCATCCGGCGACGACGTCGGTGAGCCAGTGCATCCCGAGGTAGACCCGGCTGGTCGCGACGGCAAGCGCCCACGTCGCGGGTACCGCGGCGGCCACGACCCGGGTGAAACGCCGTCGACTACGGTAGGTGAGGGCTACGGCGAGGCCGACGGCGACGAGGGCGGAGGTGCTGGTGTGCCCCGACGGCAGCGCGGGGCCGGACGCGTGCCAGGCCCAGTCCGACGCGGGTGGGCGTGCGCGGTCCACGGCGATGGCCAGCGAGGCCCGGAGCAGCTGCCCCACGGCCAGGGCCGCGATCCCGACCACCGCACCGCGCCACCACCTTCGCCCGGGTACCGCGAGGGCACCCGCAACCGCGGCCAGGGCGTAGGCACAGGCGCCGCTCCCGGTAGCAGTGATCACGATCGCGGCGTCCGTCACCGCGGGGCTACGGTGGTCGAGCGCCCAGCGGTGGACGTCGGCATCCAGCGGGAACGGGGTGCCGTGCCGGCCGGCGACCGCGGCCACGAGCGCCGTCAGCAGGAGGCCCGCCACGGCAGCGATGACGTGCGGCATGCGGGGTCGGCGGGAGCCAGTGGCCTCGTCGTGCCCGCCGCCCGGCACCGGCTGCGGCTGCGGCTGCGGTGAGGGTCTCCGACGCCGCCGTTGCTTCCCAGACCCGGACCGGCTCGCTGTGGGCATGACCGGCAACGTACGTCGCAGCCGACGGACCCGGGACCAGCGGGACGCTCGACGCCCTCACCGCACAGCCCGATTCATGATCGAACAAGTCGACTTGTCGATCATCACCTCCGTCTCCTCGCCGAGCTTCTCGTACCGCCGTCTCCGGCGCGCGCTCCCCCGGCTCGACGAGCCCGCCGGGCAGGGCGAGGGCCGCGTGGAACGGCTCCTTCGCGCGCTCCACCGCCAGCACCGACAGCACGCCGTCCCGCTTCACGGGATCCACCGGTGGAGAGATCCACCGCGGTCAGCCAGACGTGGCGCCGTCGAGGAGAACCAGTGCGGTCCGTCGCCCGATGGTATGTCGACTGGTAAACCTCCTAGTAAACTCATCGGCATGGTTGCCGTGACGACGATGAAGCTCCCGGTCGACGTACGCGACCGGCTGATGGCGCTGGCCACCAGCCACGGCCGCACTCTGGGCGCGGAACTGGCCGCGCTTGTCGAGGAAGCGGAGGAACGCAACTGGTGGCGTGACGCCAAGCAGGCCGCCGCCCGGCTTCAGGCCGACTCCGAGCGCTGGGAGGACTATCTGCGCGAGGCCGACGGCTGGGACACCACCGTCTCCGACGGTCTTGGCAACCCTGTCTCCGAGTGGCCGGAGTACGCCGAGGAGCGGGAGTGACGCCAGGCGAGGTGCTTCTTGTCGACCTCGATCCGGTCGCCGGAAACGAACAGGGCGGCCTACGACCCGTCGTGGTGATCTCCAATACCGGCTATGACCAGCTCGTCGCGGGCCGGCTCCTGGTCGTGTGCCCGATCACGAGCAGGGATCGCGCGCTTGCCCACCACGTGCCCGTGACCCGTGCTCCGACCCACCGGCTCAACCGTCCGTCCTGGGTGATGTGCGAACAGCCCAGGACCATCTCGTCCCGTCGCGTCAGCCGGCGTCTCGGCACGCTGGCACCTACCGACATCGATCAGGTTGCCGTCGTCGTACGCCGGTTGCTCCATCACGAATAGCGCGAGGCCACGTCCACACCCAGCCAGGTGGCACGGAGAGGCACCGACTCCTGGTCAGGATCTCACTCAGGATGCGGCGGAGCGGGCGCATCATCGGGGGTAGCAGGACGGTCGCGGGGCCGGCCCTAGAGGGCGGCGGGACGTCCGTTCTGGTCGAGGCTCTCGTCTCCGCGCAGGAAGCCACCCGGCAGCGCGAGCTTCCCCAGGAACGGCTCGTTCCCGCGCTCGACCAGCAGCACGCACAACCGGCCGCCCCGGATGGTCAGGATGACGAGGTCCTCGGTGAGAGTGACCTCCTGCCGGGCGCGGCTCACACCAGCGAGCGTACCGATCTCCCTCCCCCAGCTCGCTCCTCTCCCCCAGCCCGCCGGATAGTTCGGCCCTCCCAGATCCGCCCTGGCCGCCCTGTCAGCGGGAGCGGTACGCGTCGGAGCGATGTTCGACGGCGGTCACGGTAACAATGCGGTTGTCCTCGTCGATTTCATACAACACCCGGTAACTGCCGCGACGAGCGGACCAGGTGCCCTCGTACGGTGGAAGCAGGAGGCGTCTGCCAAGCCGGTGAGGATTGTCCAGGAGTGTGGTCGTGACGAACTCGTGGACGGCAGCCGCGATCTTCTCGGGCAACCGGCTGGCGAGAGCACGCGCCGCAGGACCAGTGATCCGAAGTTCAAACGGCTGCTCGCCAGTTCCGGTCACCGTGTGTGGGGCGACTCGGCGCGGCGCGCCCGTTTCGCCATGAGCGCGGCGAGCTCCTCGGCATCGAGCACGTCGCCGGACTCGCGGGCGTCCCGGGATTCCGCAAGCTGCCGCATCGCCTCCCGACTCGCCAACACATCCAGCGCCTCCTCCAGCGCCGCCAGGTCATCGGGAGAGATCAGGACCGCCACCGCATGCCCGTGACGGGTGATCTCCACTCGCTCATGAGTCCGCCCCACCTCGTCAATGAGCTCCGACAGCCGGTTGCGCGCCTCGGTGAACGGCATGACAGTCATGATGTCCAGCGTACCGGGACTGGCGCGAAGTCAAGGCAGATCAACCGCAGTTCGGCGGGTAGGTCGTTCGTGGACTCAGCTCCGGCTCCGCGCCCGTCGTTGTGGAGCCGGAGCCATCTGAGCGGCGAACGGCCGCACCCCGGTCCCGCACGTCCCGACGGTCGCTGGCCGCCTGTCACCTGTTCCGAAACAGCCGACGAGCATGCGCTGCATCGGGTGGGCCGGGCGGGCGTGGCGGACGGCGCTAGTGTCCTGAGTCGTTGATTCGCTGGCAGTAGGCGGCGAGGGTCTCGAGGATCTCGTCGGCGGTCTTGGCCCAGACGAACGGCTTCGGGTCCTTGTTCCAGGCGTTGATCCATCGGCGGATGTCGGCTTCGAGTTCGACGACCGAGCGGTGCGTCGATCGGCGCAGCTTGCGGGTGGTCAGCTCCGCGAACCAGCGCTCGACCAGGTTCATCCACGACGCCGAGGTCGGGGTGAAGTGCAGGTGGAAGCGGGGTGGCGCAGCAGCCAGTTCTTCACCGCCGGGGTCTTGTGGGTGGCGTAGTTGTCCAGGACCAGGTGCAGGTCGTAGCCCTTCGGGACCGAGGAGTCGATCAGCTTGAGGAAGCGCAGGAACTCCTGGTGACGGTGCCGCCGGAAGGTCTGCGCGATCACCGACCCGGACGTCGGGTCGAGCGCGGCGAACAGGCTGGTCGTGCCATGGCGGACGTAGTCGTGGGTCATCCGCTGCGGGGTACCCGGCATCAGGGGCAGCACCGGTGCCGTGCGATCCAAAGCTTGCACCTGCGACTTTTCGTCGACGCAGAGCACGATCGCCTTCTCCGGCGGGTCGAGGTAGACCCCGACCACGTCACGGACCTTGTCCACGAACAGCGGGTCGGTGGACAGCTTCCACGTCTCGACCAGATGCGGCTTCAACCCGAACGCCCGCCACATCCGTGACACCGTCGACTGCGACAGCCCACTGGCCCTCGCCATCGACCGCGATGTCCAATGGGTATCGCCGTTCGGTGGCTTCTCCTCCAACGTCCTCGCGATCACCGCCTCGACCTGGGCGTCGGTGACCTTCCGAGGCGCTCCCGGACGTGCCTCGTCTGACAGGCCCTCCAGCCGGTCGACCGCGAACCGCTCCCGCCATTTCGCGACCGTTCCCCGGGTGATCCCGAGCTCGGCCGCGACCCCCGAGTTCGTCCCACCGTCCGCGCAGGCCAGCACGATCCGCGAGCGCAACGCCAGCGCCTGCGCGGTCTTCCGCCGTCGGGCCCAGCCCTCCAGCACCGCACGCTCAGCAGACGACAACTCGATGGGATCCGCGCTCGGGCCAGGCACCAGCCCATTCTATCTGCACACGAATCAACGACTCAGGACACTAGGATCACGCGTCGTACAGGGATATTGGGGGATTCGGCATGATGAACGGTGGACGCCGTGGTCGACACATGACAGCTCCCACATCGTGATTATCAACGAGGCGCAGATCGCCGCGGCGCTGCCCGCCTACGAACTTGGCGAGGTCCTCGGCCGGGGAGCTTTCGGGCTGGTGGTGAAGGGCCGGCACCGCGAGCTGGACCGTCCGGTGGCTATCAAGATCCTGCCTGCGGGCACCGATGAGACCGCGGCGAGCAGCCGGGCCGAGGCGCGGCTGCTCGCCGCCCTCGACCATCCGCACGTGGTGCGGGTCTACGACTCCATCCCCGCCGGCGACCTCCACCTGATCGTCATGGAACTGCTCAGCGGCGGCACCCTGACCCGCCGCCGGGCCGGCATACCGCCCGAGGCCGCCTGCGCGGTCGGGCTGGCGGTGGCCGCGGCGCTGGGCAGCGCGCACCAGCGGGGCGTCCTGCACCGCGACATCAAACCCGACAACATCCTGTTCGACGCGGCCGGGCTGCTCAAGGTCACCGACTTCGGCATCGCGAAGCTGGTGGAAGGGTCCGCGACCACCGCCAGCGCGATCGTCGGCACCCCCCGGTACATGGCCCCCGAGCAGCTCCTCGCCAGACGGCTGGGCCCGGCCACCGACCTGTACGCCCTGGGGGTGATGCTCTACGAGCTGCTCAGCGGCGCGCCGCCGTTCGACCCCGCCCTGCCGCCGACCGTGCTCGCCCAGCAGCACATCTACACCGTTCCCGCGCCGCCGGCTGGTGTGCCTGCGCCGGTGGCCGCGGTGATCATGCGGGCGCTGGCCAAGGATCCGGACGGTCGCCAGCCGTCCGCCCACGCCTTCGCTCTGGAGCTGGCCCGCGCAGCCGCCGTGTACGGCCCGGGCTGGACCGCCCGCGCCGGCATCGCCCTCCGCCTCGACGACGACCTGCAGGCTGCCGTCCAGCAGCCGGCCTCCGCGCGGCCGCCGTTCCCGAGCGGCCAGGCCCGCCCGGGCGTCGCGCCGACCGCCAACATCGGCCAGCCGCCCGCCCCGCCCTTCCTCCCGCCCAGCCCTCGCGGCCGCGGAGCCGAGATGCCGTTCCCGGGATATCCGCCGCCGCTCGGCGGCGGCGCGCCGCGTGTCCCGCCGCCTCCACCGGCCGCGTACGGGCCCCCGCCGGCCCCGTACTCCGCGCCGGCCCCGTACGCGGCTCCGCCGGGCTCGTACCCCCCGGTGGCCCCCGGCGGCCCGGGCGGCAGCGGGCCACGGGGTCAACAGCCCGGCGGCGGATATCCACAGCCACCTGGTTACGGGAACCCCTACGGCTACGGCCCTCAGCCACCAGCCCCGTACGGCGCCTCCGTACGGTCGTACTACGCCGGTTGGGGCGCCCGGGTCAGGGGCACCCTCATCGACCTGCTGATCGTCTGGGGTGTCTCCGCGGTCCCGGCCGCCGCTGCGCCTTCCTCCTCGGCCGACGGAATCAGCGGTCTCATCTTTTTCGCGTCCATAATCATCATGTGCTGTCTCGAGGGCGTCACCGGTCAGACGCCGGGCAGACGCATCGCGCGTATCAGGCTGGTTCGCGAACTCGACGGCCGGCCGCTCGGCCTCGGCCGGGCGTTCGTCCGCCGGCTGTGCCACTTCCTGGATGCTCTGCCGTTCTATGTAGGCTTCCTGTGGCCGCTCTGGGACGCCAAAAGGCAGACCTTCGCTGACAAAATCATGAAATCCGTCGTGATCAGGACCAGATGAGCGCTCGGCCCGGTCCCGCGTTCTCACCAGGGCGACGTCCTCGCCGAGAGCGCATCCCGGATCGCCTCCTCACCACACGGGGCCGCGGTACGGCCACACCCCGCCGTCAGCTTCGGCGTGTATGAACCATCCCATGGTGATCCCCTCCCCCGGACGGTCCGGCTCTCGCCCAGGCGGGCTCTTCGCCGCCATCCGAGCGGCGCTGCCGGGCCTTGTCCCGAGCGAGCAGCGGGTGGTCGAGGTGTGCCTGGCCCAGCCGGGGAAGGTGGTCGAGTGGTCGGTCGCCCAGCTCGCCGACGCCGCGGGGACGTCCACCGCCACCGTGGTGCGCGCCTGCCAGCATCTCGGTTTCCGTGGTTTCCAGCATTTTCGCGTCGAGTTCGCCCGGGAGAGCGGCGCCGTGGCGCTGCGCGGCGAGGTCGGCTGGGCGGGCGGTGCCAATCCCGTCGAGCGCCTGGTGGACACCGTCTTCGGCGCGGCGGCCAAGGTGCTCGGCGACGCGCTGGGCCCGTTGGACCGCGCCAGCCTCGCACCCGCCGTGGACCTGCTGGACCAGGCCGGTCGGCTGCTCGTCGTCGGTAACGGCGGGTCGGCACCGATCGCCCAGGACGCGGCCCTGCGGTTCCTCAGCATCGGCCGCCCGGCGGAGGCGCCGGGCGACTCGCTCGTCCAGGAGATCTCCGCCCGGCTGCTGGCCGCCTCGGACGTCTGTCTGGTCGTCACGAGCAGCGGGGCGAACGAGCCCACGCTGCGGGCCGCCGAGGCGGCGCACACCGCGGGAGCCCCCGTCATCGGGATCACCAGCTACACGGCCGGCCCGCTGGCCGACATCGCCGACATCATCCTCGTCGTGGGGACCCCCGACTGGCCCATCGGCAGCGACATGATCGCAAGCCGGCTGGCTTCGCTACTGCTGCTCAACGCCCTGCAGCTCGCGGTAAGCCTGCGCCGGGAGAACAACCCACAGCGCACTGGGACGATCACCGCCAACATCTTCGGGGTACGCGCGGAGCCGGAGAGCCCAGAGCCATCCTGACTCAGAGTGATCAATCGGCCTCCTCGTACCACCGTCCCACCAGGGACAAGGCCGCGGCGACATGAGATAGCCCGAAGATTTATTACGATAAGTGACCGCTATCTGTTTCCAGCCCGTCGAGGGCCATTCATCTGCGCCGCCGACCCTGCCATGTAACGACGAACCGGGATCACCTGATCCTCTGGAACGAACGTACATGGAGCGGCTGGTGGCAGAGATCCGGATCGAGGGCCTCACGAGGTACTTCGGAGGCGTCCGCGCGGTGGACGACGTCTCCCTCGACATAGCGGACGGCGACTTCCTCGTCCTGCTGGGACCGAGCGGCTGCGGGAAGACCACGCTGCTCCGCATGATCGCCGGCCTGCTGGAGCCGAGCGGGGGGCGCATCATGCTCGGCGACCGCGACATCACCCATCTCCCCGCCCGCCAGCGTGACCTGGCGATGGTCTTCCAGAGTTACGCGCTGTACCCGCACCTCACGGTCGAGCGCAACATCGGCTTTCCGCTGCGAGCCGCGCGACGACCCAGAGCGGAGATCGCCCGGCAGGTCCGAGAGGTCGCCGACCAGCTCGAACTCGGCGAACTGCTCGGACGGCGCCCCAGAGAGCTCTCCGGCGGGCAACGCCAGCGGGTGGCACTCGGCCGCGCGCTGGTGCGTGACCCGGCGGCCTTCCTCATGGACGAACCGCTGTCGAACCTCGACGCGAAACTGCGCACGGCGACACGTACCGAGCTCACCGCGCTGCACCGCACGCTGCGACGCACCTTCGTCTACGTCACCCACGACCAGGTGGAAGCCATGTCCATGGCGACCCGCGTGGTCCTGCTAAACGGTGGGCGTGTCGAACAGGCCGGCACCCCGACCGAGGTGTACGACTCGCCGGCCTCGGTGTTCGTCGCCGGCTTCCTCGGTGCCCCGCCGATGAACCTGCTCCCGGCCCGGATCGAAAACCACGGTGGCACGCTGACGGCCGTCGCGGAGGGACTGCGCATCCCCCTGTGGCCGGGCGTCAGCGAGCCCCGCGACGTCATCGTGGGGCTGCGGCCCGAGAACGCGTTCCAGCTCACCGCGGCCGGGGCCGGCGCACCGGTCGGCACCGCATCCCCCGGTGCGCCGGTCGGCGCCGCATCCCCTGCCGGGGCGGGCGCGCGAACCTCGGCCGCCGGACCGGCCCCCGGCATCCACGGCGTGGTCACCACGGTCGAGAACCTCGGCAGCGAGGAGGTCGCCTGGTGCGACGTGGGCGGACAGGCCGTCGCGCTGCGCGGTCCGCGCCCGCTCGGGCTCACCGTCGGTGAGCATGCCCACCTCACCGTCGACGTCTCGCGTGTGCACCTGTTCGACCGGGCCAGCGGACGCCGCCTCGAGTGGCGGCCATCAGCCGCCCGGGACCAGGTGCTCTCCGCCGCTCCCACGCCCGCCGATCCCACACCCGTGATCCCGACGCCGTCCCCCGCCAGCACGGCACCGACAGAGGCGGCCTCGACAACGGCCTCGAAAGCGGCCTCGGACACGACCGCGCGCACGGCCACCTCAGCGACGGTCTGAGTCACCCGGGTCGCCGCGACCCGGGCCACCTCCCGCCACGATCTCCAAGGAGCATGCCCGTGGCTCGATCACGCCTACCTCGATCACGCCCGCTGCGTGCCACGCTGCGTGCCACAGCCGGCCTCACGCTGGTCGCGGCGCTGGCCACCGCGTGCGCGACGTCCTCGTCCGCACCCGCGGGTACGGCCGCCGGCACGTCCGGCACGATTCCCGAGCTCTCCCCGGACCAGAAGGTCTCGATCGTCTTCGAGAGCTACAACCTCACGAGCACCGGGACGTGGAAGCCGGTGATCGATGGCCTGCTCGCCGACTTCCACGCCGCGCACCCGAACATCACGGTGAAGGGCCAGCCGCCGCAGGGGGTGACCGGCACCAGCACCGACTACGTCAGCAGCGTCAAGAACCAGATCCTGGCCGGCAACCCGCCGGACGTCGCCCAGATCACCTTCAACGCGCTGCGGTTCGCCGCCGGCAGCCTGGGCGCCCAGCCGCTCGACACCCTGGTCGGACGGGATGCCGTCCAGGCGAACTTCGGCGGCGACCATCCGTTCGCCCCGACCGCGCGCACGCTCGGCGACGTAGACGGTAGGACCTACGCCGTCCCCTACGTCTTCTCCACCCCGATCCTCTGGTTCAACAGGACGCTGTTCGCCAGGGCCGGCCTGGACCCGGCCAACCCGCCGAAGACCTGGGCGGAGGTGAGGACAGCCGCTCTCGCGATCAAACAGAGGACCGGCACGGACGGGATCGTCGTGGACTGCCTGACGAAGGCGGCCGGCGACTGGTGTTTCCAGAGCATCGTCCGCTCGGCCGGCGGCCGGGTGCTCTCCGCCGACGGCAGCAGGCTGTCCTTCGCCGACGCGCCCGCCGTCGAAGCGGTGTCGATGGCCGCCGACCTGGTGCGCAGCGGCGTGATGCCGAACCTCGACCAGCAGCAGGCGTTCAAGGCGTTCAGCAGCGGCCAGCTCGGGATGATTCTCGAGACCAGTGCCCTGCAGGGGCAGTTCATGACCGGCGCCAAAGCGAACGGCTGGGAACTCGACGCCACCAGCGAGCCCTCGTTCGGGTCGAAGCCCGTCGTCCCCACCAATTCGGGATCGGGGCTGGCCGTCTTCAGCAGGGACCCGGCCAAGCAGCGCGCCGCGTGGGAGCTGATCAAGTTCCTCACCAGCGACCACGCCTACACCCAGATCTCCTCCAGGATCGGCTATCTGCCGCTGCGGACCGGGCTCGTGGACGACCCGAACGGTCTGCAGGGATGGGCGAAGGCCAACCCGCTCATCAGGCCGAACCTCGACCAGCTCACCCGGCTGCAGCCCTGGGAGTCCTTCCCCGGTGACAACTACCTCCAGATCGGGGACGCGATGATGACCGCGGTGGAAGGCGCCGTCTTCAGCGGCAAGGACCCCGCGTCCACCCTGGCCGACGCGCAGAAGCAGGCCGCCACCATCATGCCGGCACGGTGACCCGGTGACCGGGCAGACCCCGCCGACCAACGGTGCCGACCTGACCGACACGACCGGGCGGCCCGCCGGGCCCGTCGCCGCAACCATTGCCGCGACCATTGCCGCGGCGGTGGAACCACGGCGCGTCCCGCTCCCGTCGGGCCCGATCAACCTCCGGGACGTCGGCGGGTATCCGACCGCGGACGGTCGTACGGTGCGCTGGCGGACGCTGCTGCGCGCGGGCTCCCTGCACGGGCTCGACAGCCGCGGCCGGGCCGTCCTCGCCCAGATCGGCCTGCGCACCGTCGTCGACCTCCGCGAGGACGCCGAGGTGACACGCGCCCCGGACCAGCTCGGCCGGCTCGCCGTGGAGCACCGGCGGATTCCCGTCTACACGCTGCCGGTGACCCGGCAGCGGACTGCCGACGACGGGGCCGGTGGATCCGCGTCCGTGGGCTCCTTCACCGCGACGGAGGCCATCCGCGCCGCGAGTGCCTCCGGCGACCTGGGGAGCATCTACGACCACATCGTCGACCACCTGGGTGCCCGCCTCACCGCGGCCGTGCTGGCGTTGGCCGCCCCGGACGCGCTGCCGGCGATCGTGCACTGCAGCGCCGGCAAGGACCGCACCGGCCTGGTCATCGCCCTGGTCCTCGACCTGGTCGGGGTGCCGGCGGAGGTGATCGCGCAGGATTTCGCGCTGACATCGTACTTCCTGCGTGACGAGGCCGCCGCCACCGTCCAGCGGATGTCCAGCTGGCTCTCGGCCGAGGGCACGCCGCTGCCGCCCGCCCTGCTCGACAGCCCGCCGGAGCTCATCCTGCGCTCGTTGGCCCGCATCCGCACCAGCCACGGCGGCACCCGCGCGTACCTGCTCGCGCACGGGGCGACCGGGCACGCGCTGGACCGCCTGGTCGAAGCCCTGCTCGTCCCGGCGGACACACCCGCCTCCCGGCTCGAAAGGGCTCTCGAAAGGACTTCCGTGCCCGCATCCCCGGACCTGACCGCGTACACCCCCACCCACACCCTGATCCAGATCAGCGACACCCACATCGTCCGCGAGGACGAGCTGCTGCACGGCAAGATCGACTCATATGCCACGCTGCGTACCGTCCTCGAGCAGATCGAGGCCGCCGGGACGACGATCGACGCCCTGCTGCTCACCGGCGACCTCGCCGACAGCGGCGACCTGGCCGCCTACCAGCGGCTGCGCGACCTGGTCGAGCCGGTGGCGGCCCGCCTGGGTGCACCGGTGCTCTACGCCGTCGGCAACCACGACTCCCGCGGGCCGTTCCGGGCCGGGCTGCTCGGCGCGGAACCGACGGCGGAGCCGTACGACCATGTGCACTGGATCGACGACCTGCGGGTCATCGTGCTCGACACCACCCGGCCGGGCAGACACAGCGGTGCGCTGAGCACCGCCCAGCTGCGCTGGCTCGCGGACGAGCTGGCCACCCCGGCGGCGGCCGGCACCGTCCTCGCCCTGCACCATCCGCCCGTGCCCTCGCCCATCTCGCTGGTGAACGCGCTGCTGCTCGCCGAGCCGGAGAAACTGGCCGACGTCCTGGCCGGCAGCGACGTGAAGATTCTCCTGGCCGGGCACGCGCACCACTCGTCCGCGGGCGCCATCGGCGCGGTGCCGGTCTGGGTGGCGGGCTCCAGCGCCTACCGGGCAGGCACGATCGGCCCGACCGACCGGTTCACCGGCCTGGCCGGCGGCGAGTACACCCGCGTCGACGTGTATCCGGCGGGAGCCGTCGCCACCGCGATCCCGATCGCCGACACCGAAGTGATCTATGACAGGAACATCGAGGAGATGGCAAAGATCGCCTCTGCCTACGCCTGATCTCTGACCACGCCCGAGACGTACGCAGCCCGTATCCGGCGCCCGTTCACGCCCGTCCCGGCGCGTCTCCGGGACGGGCGACCCGGCGACCCGTCCTCCCGTGCGCCCGGAGCGGACGCCGGCCGGCCGGGGTTCTTCGTCCGGTCGCGGGCTTTTTCTCCCGGACACCCGGAGAGGACGTTCCCAGCCGTGTTCGTCGAAGTCGCCGTCTCCACGGCAGCCACCGGCACCGCCATCCCGGCCGGCACCGCCGGCACGGCCGTCCTGGCCGGCACAGCCGGCACAGCCCTTGTCGACGGTGCCGTCTCCCGCCCGCGCGTCAGCGCCGTCCGGCCGCCGCTGGCCCGCCGGATGCTCGCCGCCGTACCGCCGTACCTGTACCTGCTGCCAGGGATGATCAGTCTGGCGCTGTGGACCTACAAACCGATCATCGAAGCCGTCCAGCTGTCCTTCTACCGCTGGAACCTGCTGCCGACCTCGCCACGGATCTACGTCGGCCTGGAGAACTACCAGCGGCTGTTCACCATCCCGCAGCTACGGGACGCCGCGATGAACACGCTGTGGTACGTCCTTGGCCTGGTGCCGTTCGCCATCATCCTGCCCACCGCCGTCGCGCTGGTCGTCCGTGATCTCAGCGGCCGGTCGCGCACCGTCTACCGGGCGCTGATCTTCCTGCCGATGCTGGTCGCGCCGGTCGCGGCCGCCGCGGTGTGGCGGTGGCTGCTGGATCCCTCGGGGCTGGTGAACCACGCTCTCGGGCTCGGCGCGTTCAACTGGCTGCGGGAGGAGTCGACCGCGCTGTTCTCCATTCTCATGATCTGCGCATGGCAGATCCTCGGTTTCGCCGTACTCGTCATCTCGGCCGGGCTCACCGGGATCAGCGCCGACTACACCGAGGCCGCCGAGATGGACGGCGCCTCGCGCTGGCAGACCACCCGCTGGGTGACGCTGCCGATGCTGCGCTCGACGCTGCTGTTCATGCTGCTCATGACGGTGCTGCTGTCCGCGCAGTGGACGTTCCCGCTGATCGACGTGCTGACCCAGGGCGGCCCCGTGGACAGCACGACAAACGTGTACTACCTGCTCTGGGAGTTCGGCTTCCGCAGCCTGGACTCGGGACTCGCCTCCGCCGCGGGCGTCGTCTTCTTCCTCGCCTTCGCCGTGGTGGCGGCGGCGCTGGTGAAACTGGCCGACCACTACAGCTTCGCCGACAACTGACCCCGACCGAAGGACGCGGACAATGACCGGCAGGACAACAGGCGGCGGGACAACAAGGGGCAGGACAACAGCCGGGGGGCGACGGGCGGCACACGGGTACCCCGCCGGCGAACCGCGGCCGGCCATCTGCTGCTGGCCCTGCTGAGCCTGATCAGCCTGTTTCCGGTGTACTGGATGTTCGCGAGCTCGCTGCGCCAGCCGGGGCGCATCTTCCGGCAGTCGCTGCTGCCCTGGCCGTTGAGCCTCGAAAGCTACCGCTTCGTCTTCGACAACCTCGACATGAGCGCGCTGCTCGCCAACACCCTCGTGATCGCCGTCGTGACCGCCGCCGGTCAGCTCATGGTGTGCCTGCTGGCCGCCTACGCCTTCGCCGCCTGGGAGTTCCGCGGCAGGAACATCCTGTTCCTGATGTTCGTCGCCACCTGGCTCATCCCGTTCCAGGTGACGATGATCTCCAACTATCTCGTGCTGTCGAATCTCGGGCTGTTGAACACCCTGGCCGGCGTCATCATCCCGAACCTGTGCTCGGCGCTTGCCGTGCTCATGCTCCGCCAGCACATGCAGGCCTTCCCCCGGGAACTGCTCGACGCCGCCCGGATCGACGGGCGGGGCTCGTGGACGATCCTGTGGACGGTGGTCGTGCCGAACCTGCGGCCGGTGCTGGCGTCGCTGTCGATCCTGCTGTTCATCTCCGCCTGGAACGACTACTTCTGGCCCGCGCTGGTCCTGCAACGGGCGAACTCCGTCGTACAGCTCGGCATCCGCGGTTTCCTGACCGAGGAGGGCGACAACTGGGGTGCGTTGATGGCCGCGTCCGGTCTTGCCTGCCTGCCCGTCTTCGCCCTCTACATGGCCATGCAGCGTCAGGTCGTCGACGCCTTCGTGCGGTCCGGCCTGCGCTGACGGGCACCGGCCGGACCGCGGGAAACGGCACCGGCACGGACCCCGTCAGGCGTAGACCTCCTCAAGCCATGCCTGCAGCGCCTTCTCCGTGCCCTGCTGGTCCGCGTCGGACGCGAACAGGTGGGCGGCGACGGAGACCTGCGCCCCGAAGGCGTTACGGCCGAAGACCCGGTACAGCGCATCCTCGGTGCGCAGGCCGAGGAAGTGCGGGGCCAGATAGTCGACGACAGCGTCCAGCGGCCGAAGACCGGGCAGCGTGACACGGACCTGGTCACCCTGCCTGGCTGCGCCGAGCCCGAGGGCACGGCGCAGCGCGTCGAACCCGTCCGGGGTGATCGAGGAGGCCGGCGCGTCGACCGACACGTAGCTCGCCGGGCGGCGGCTGAAGTAGCGCAGGTACTGGCCGAGCGTGTGCAGGTAGAAGTCGGTGTGCCTGGAGGCACCGTCGTACTGGTTGTCCCAGTCGTCGGCGAACATCCCGCTGTGCACGTAGCGGACCCAGGTCGTCCCGCCGTCGCGGGCCTCGACGAGGTGTTCGAGCTGGTTGAACCAGCCGTCCGGCCCCTCGGAGCGGACGATGAGGTGGTGCGGCGGCTCCCAGGCCAGCAGCGTGCCGCCGTCCCAGGAACCGCCCACCTGTGGCTGCGGGGCCTGCGTCGGCCACAGCCAGCCGGCGTTGCCGATGGTGACCGCGTCCCAGTACTCCTCGGGTGTGGTCGGCAGCAGTGTCTCGCGCTCGATCGCGAACTTGCGCCCGGACTGGTTCAGCTGCTCGTTCAACATGGTCAGTTCCCCTCGGTGTGACCGGGCCCGGCCGGGCTCGGGCGTGGGTTCGGATTCGCATTCGGGATCTTCAGGCTGGGATGCAGGGCGATCACCAGGCGGTGCCTGCGCCCGCCCGGCGCCTTCTCGTCGTGGTATCTGGCGACCAGCGCGGTGACGGCGTCGGACAGCTCCGCCGCGAAGGCCGCCCGGTCGGCCGCGGTGGCGAAGCGGATCTCGCTGTCGACGGCGAACGTCGCCAGCCGCTGGCGGGCCGCGGTGGCGCCGGCGAGCAGTTCGCCCACCTCCCTGATCAGGCGGGAGGCGAGGGCGAGCATCCAGCGCGCCGAGGTCTCGTCCCGGGCCCGGTCGGGGTCCGGGGCGACGTCCGCCAGCGCGGCCGGGGAGATGACGTAGGAGCTTGCGGTGGCCCGCAGCACCCGTTCGGTGCAGTTGCCCCTGCGTCGTTCCTCGACCAGCTCGACGAGGCCGTGCTGCTCCAGCGCGCGCAGATGGTAGTTGACCTTCTGCCTGGTCAGCCCGGTGCGGGCGGCCAGTGTGGTGGCCGAGCCGGGCTCGGCCAGCGCGGCCAGCAGACGGGCGCGCACCGGGTCGAGCGAGACCTCGGCGGCGGCCGGGTCCTCGATCACTGCGACATCGAGCATGGCCTCATCATGGCCACCGAAAGAAAAATTTGTCAAGGAAGCTTCTACTGTCGGATGCCCAGGAGGCGGGATGCCGGGGCCGGCTGGTCGCGGGGGACGATGAGCTCATGGCGGAGCGATTCGAGTACAAGGTCGTCGAACTGCGGGAGGGCCTGATCGGCGGCAAGATGTCCGGCGACCGGCTGGAGAAGATCCTCAACGAGCATGCGAAACAGGGATGGCAGCTCAAGGCGATCACCACGACGGAGGTCAAGGGGCGCATCGGCCCCGGAGGCGTCGACGGGGTCCTCGTGACCTTCGAACGACGCCTCGACTAGAGCCCCGAGAAGATCAGCCCATTGGGCATCGCGCGCTGCCACGCGTCCGAGCCGATCGGTGCGGCGGCCCCGCGGGGGCCCGCTGAGCGTCCGCGGAATGTGGACGCCGCGAAAACCCGTTCAAGCATCGGACCTACCCGCGCCACAGGCGTACCCATACCCGTGACCTGGATCACCTGAGTCGGAATCGGGCGTGTGGAGCGGGACCATCGGAGTGCGAGAGGAGACTGTGCGTGACGTCGACGCAGGATACGACCCAGGTGGCGCAGGCCCTGGGACGGCCGTTCACTGTCGGTGATCTGACCGTGGCGAACCGGATCGTCATGGCGCCCATGACCCGCCAGTTCTCCCCGGACGGCGTGCCCGGTGACGATGTCGCGGCCTACTACGCCCGCCGGGCGGCCAGCGACGTAGGGCTGATCATCACCGAGGGCACCTACGTCAACCACGCCTCGACCGGCAGCAGCGAACGGGTCCCCCGGTTCCACGGCACGGACCAGCTCGCCGGCTGGGCCCGGGTGGCGGAGGCGGTGCACCGGGCCGGCGGCCGGATCATCCCGCAGCTGTGGCACGTCGGCGCGACCCGCGCCGCGGGTGCCCCGCCCGTCCCCGACGCCCCCCCGGTCGGCCCGTCCGGCCTGGCACTGGACGGGACGCCCACCGGCCGCGCGATGACCCAGGCGGATCTCGACGACGTGGTACGGGCCTTCGCCGACGCGGCAGCGGACGCCGAACGCCTCGGCTTCGACGGCATCGAACTGCACGGCGCCCACGGGTACCTCATCGACCAGTTCCTCTGGGACACCACCAACCGGCGCGACGACGCCTACGGCGGGGACATCGTCTCCCGGACCAGGTTCGCCGCGGAGATCGTGGCGGCCTGCCGCCACGCGGTGTCACCGGGCTTCCCCGTCTTCTTCCGTCTGTCCCAGTGGAAGTCCGGCAACTACGACGCCAGGCTCGCGCAGCACCCCGAGGACCTCGACCGCCTGCTGACCCCGCTGGTCGACGCCGGCGTGGACGTCTTTCACGCGTCGACGCGCCGGTACTGGCTGCCGGAGTTCACCGGCTCACCGCTCAATCTGGCCGGCTGGGTCAGAAAGCTCACCGGCAGGGCCACGGTGACGGTCGGCTCGGTCGGCCTGGACACCGAGTTCGGGCAGGCCTTCATCCCGGGCAGCCGGTCCGGTGTCGACACCATCGACGCCCTGCTGGAACGGCTCGAGCGGGACGAGTTCGACCTCGTCGCGGTCGGCCGCGCCCTGCTGGCCGACCCCGAATGGGCCACGAAAATCCTGAACGGACGCGTCGAGGCGTTGGCCCCCTTCCACAACGACGCGCTCAAGACGCTGCGGTGAGAACAGCGCCACCGGAGCCCGCGTATTCGTCTACTCACGTGTTCGCGGACGCCGGGAAACTCATACGAATCAGGCCGTGCGAATCAGGGTGTGAATCAGTCAGGCCATGCGGACAACGCCGGTTCCGCCACTGCCGACACCGGCAGGCTCGGCGGTGACAAACAGGGCGTCGTATTTGTATATGTCACTGACGTCCAACATCTGCCGGGGCGTCGCCGGTGCCGAGAGCAGCGAGAACATGGCATCGTCGATACGGTGCCCGGTCAGTGCCGTCGAAGCCGTTCCGGTCGGCACGTAGGGGCTTTCGGGATGGATTTCCTGCCAGGACGCCCAGATACGGTCGACATTGCAGTGATTGAGATAGAAGACCGGGTCGTTGGGTGACGAAGAAGGCAACATGTCGCCCCCGACCCACACGTGCACGCGGTTGTGCAGCCCCGGCGCCGTGTTCAACGGACGCCACCCCTCAAGCCGGTTACGGAACCCGTTCGAGGTGGTCGACCAGGGCGACTGGTCGTAGGCGCCGAGATCCAGCGCGGCGTCGATGTCCGAGTTCGTCGGCAGGTTCGAGGCGTTGGCCGCGAACTGGCGCCGCAGGCCACGGTTCGTGCCGCGCAGCCGTCCCTGAACGTCCGTGTCGATCAGCACCCGCCAGGACCCGGGGTCGGACGGGTCGAACGCGAACGGGCCGGTGGCGACGGGATCTCCCTGTCCGCCCAGGGCGCCGCCGGCCCACAACGGCAAGTCGGGCTGTTCCGCCGCGGGGAGATCACCATCCGACGACCAGTCCCAGTAGGGCAGGCCGAAGTTCTCGTTGCCGAGCACCCTCTGCAGTTGGAGCTCCAACAACACCAGCATGAAACGATGCCAGGGAAGGAACACCGGCCCACGGTGAGCGGCGTTGCGGTCGCCCTGCGACGGGGGCGTGAAAGTACTCATCGCGATGTGGTGCCACGCGACGAAGAGATCATACGTGCTGACCTGCTGCTGTTGGCCTCCTATCCCCAGGTCGGCGGTGGTCGGTCCGAGGAACTCGGCCTTCAGCAGCCGAACGCCCTGTACGTACAGATCACGCGACGCGGCGTCGCGCAGGATGTTGCGACGGACGACGGCCATGCTCGAACCTCCTCAGTCATGGTGCTGATGCGCGGGCCCGTGGGTGTCGACGGGCTCCCCTGGTGACCCGAAATCGTCCGGGAAGGCGTCGACCAGCTTCTCGGCCATCTCGACCGCGGACGCGAAAGAAATGTTGGGAATGGCGTGGTAGTGCACCTGCCCGTCGTTGGTCACGCCCACGTGCCCTGTGATCGCGTTCCCGTCGACCTCGATCGAATAGGTGGTCCGCACCACAATATGGTGACCTTTGTACGTCACCTCACGGACGCTCTCAAGGGCGTGGCGATCGTGTTCCTCGGGTCGCTGACGCCGATATCTCCGCAAACTCTCGAGCACCGACCGCGGCTGGGCCAGTGGTGCCAGCTCACTCTTTCTCATGTGCATCTCCCAGCATGAGAGAACATTTATCCGGCCGTGTCCTCGGTCTTCGCGGGCCCGTCCGAAAACCACCACAACCGGGTCGGAAAACCGTGTACGGCCATCGTTTCACCAGCCACTTCTGGAACAACATTCCCGCAACGGGTACCGTGTTGCCACGAAAATCAGTGATGCCGCACGGCAGCACCCGATCATCCGGCGTGGATCGGATTCCCGCGAAGCCGCGGTCCACGGGATGACAGGATGCCGGGCGCGCGCCCGCCGGCTCCCGGCCCGGCGATGCAGGTGGGTGTCCGGATCCGACTCGCGGGTTCGCAGCGGTTCATGCTTCCTCCCGGAGGCTGTCGGCCGCGCCCTGCGCGTGTTTCCTCCGTCACGAGCATTCCCCAACGAGGAGCAACCGACTGGCTACTGTCGCCACGCGGACACAGCGACATGTCGGCCACGGAACCGCACACGCCGATCCCGCCCAACTCCGGGCGGCTTTCCATACCCAACTGCTCGGACGTACACACGGTCATCCCCCGGCCCGGCGGCCCGTGGTCGCGGCCGGGCTCAAGGAGCCCTTCAGGGCAGAGACACCCAGATGCCGGGATCGACGCCACCGAGCCAGCGGTCGATGTCCGCTCGCCACCACACCCGGGTACCGCCCCAACTCGAGGTGCGGTTGACCGGCGCGGCCGGGGCGGGCGCACGAGGATCGGTCCGCAGCCGATGATCGACGGCCTGCCGCGTCACCCCCAGGACGGCGGCGATGTCGGCGGACCCCACAAGTATCGGCGGCTCGTCCACGCACCCCGACGATAGCCCGCCGACCGCGCAGCCACCCAGGACCGACTGACTACGCGTACCGCGCTGCCTGAAATCCTGCTCGACCTATGGATTTGGAGGGTACTGAGCCACGGATCTGGCGGACCTGGAGTGATGGACTTGGAGCCGCCCCGGGGAACAACGAGATCGTCCACACTCAGGACATCGCCTGTCCCACCTCGTGCTGGCAGGCAGGGCAGGAGCGTCGACACCCCGTCCGGTCCGGGAAACATCGATCCGAAAGGGCGAATCCGCTTGCCTACCAGCCCCAGTCTGCCGGGGGTGCTCGCCATCGACACCGGTAACAGCAAGACCGACGTCCTCCTGATCGGCGCGGACGGCAGCGTCCTGGGCGATGCCCGTGGCGGTGGCTTCCGACCGCACCTGATCGGGGCACAGTCCGCGGTCGCCATGCTGGCGCCGTTGGTCCGGACAGCCGCCGCACGGGCCGGGTTACCGCCGGCGGAGAACCCGGTGGCAGAGAACCCGGTGGCGGAGCACACCAGCGCGTGTCTGGCCAACGCCGACCTGCCGGTGGAGGAGGAGCGGCTGCGGAAGGCCATCGAGGAGCAGGGCTGGACGCGGTCGGTGTGCGTCCGCAACGACACCTTCGCCGTGCTGCGGGCCGGGACGGACGACGCCCACGGGGTCGCTGTGGTCTGCGGCGCCGGAGTCAACTGCGTGGGCCTGCTGCCGGACGGCCGGACCGTGCGCTTCCCCGCTCTCGGACGGCTGACCGGTGACTGGGGCGGTGGCGAGATACTGGCGGTGGAGTGCATGTGGCACGCCGTCCGGGCGGAGGACGGTCGCGGTGCGGCGACCGCGCTCGCGTCCGCCGTTGCCGCACACTTCAACCTGTCGAGCGCGACCCGCGTCGCCGAGGCGGTCCACCTCGGCGAGCTCGAGCAGGACAGGCTGCATGAGATCATCCCGCTTCTGTTCGCCACCGCCGCGACGGGCGACGCGACCGCGGTCGGCCTGATCGACCGTCAGGCCGACGAGATCGTCCGGCTCGCTCTGGCCGCACTCACCCGGCTGGACCTGCTCGACACGCCGACCCCGCTCGTCCTCGGCGGTGGCATGCTGGCCTCCCGGCAGCCGTTGCTGCTGGACAACCTCACCGCCCGGCTGGCCGTCCGCGCACCACTCGCCGAGATTCGGCTGGTGGTCGCTCCCCCGGTCGTCGGGGCCGCGCTCCTCGGCCTCGACCACCTCTCGGCCGCCCGGCCCGGCTTCCCGGCCGCCCGGCCTGCTGATGGCTGCCGTAAGGCTCAGGAACGGTTGCGGGCCGCATACCAGCCGCCGCTGTCATGGCCGCCGCTGTGAACAGGAACCTGCCGGGATGGCCACGGGGGGCGCTCCGTTTCCTGGATAGCAGAGATGATCTCTGCTGCCCACGTCGTCGGATGACGGTGGCCGAGCCGGTGGGTGAGGTCGGCCAGGCGCGTCCGCCGTTCGGCGGTCGTGAGCGACAGTGCCAGGGCCAGCCGGTCGGTGAGGTCCTCAAGGGAGTAGGGGTCGGTGAGCACCGCGGCCGTTCCCAGCTCCTCCGCCGCTCCGGTGTGCTGGGAGAGCACCAGCACACCGAGGCCGCCGACCGCTGCCTGTACGGCGACGTACTCCTTGGCCGTCAGGTTCATCCCGTCCTGGAAGGAGGTGACCCAGAAGATGTCGGCGGCTAGGTAGTTGTCGACGACCTCGGTGAAGGAAAGCGAGCGAGGCAGGTAGTCGATGGGCTGCCAGCCATCCTCCGCCCAGGCCCGGTTGACCTCGACGATCCGTCGTTCGAGTTCCCGCCGTGTCGAGTCGTAGGCGGTGATGCCGGGCTCAGGCGGGGCGCAGATCAGCCGGACGCGAAGGCGGCCGCGCAGCTCGGGGCGGCGGGCGAGCAGCATCGCGACCGCTTCGATCTTCTCGACCGGGGCCTTGGTGTAGTCCAGGCGTTCGACGGAGAGCACCAGGTGGCCATCCTGCCTGCGGATGCAAGGGGCTCGGTCGCGGGCGAGTGCGCCGATGGCGTCGTGGTCGACACCGAGCGGGTGGACGCCGATCCTCGGCGGCCGCGGGCTGTCCGCGAGGACGGACCGGAAACGCTCGGCAAAGGTCGTGGTGTGGAATCCGGCCCAGTCCAGGCAGTTGAGCGAGGCGCGGATCTCGTCGGCGGTCGGCAGGACGGCGAACATCTCCGGTGGTGGAAAGGGGGTGTGGTGGAACAGTCCCACCCGCAGGTCCGGCCGGGTCCTGCGGAGGATGCCCGGTACCAGCCAGAGGTTGTAGTCGTGCAGCCAGACCGTGCCGCCCCGGGGCGCCTCGTCGTCGATGCGTTCGGCGAAACGCCTGTTGACCGTGCGGTACTGCTCCCAGGTGAGCGGGTTGAAACGCAGCCGTTCGGGTTGTGACATCAGTACCGGCCAGAGCGTTTCCTTGCATGCCTGGTGGAAGTAGGAGCGCCATTCGTCCGGTCACAGCGGGAGGAAGGAGAGCGGGATCCTGCTGTCATAGCCGTCGAGGTGAGCCGCGCGTTCCGGCTGGTCCAGGACCGCGGCGGTCACCCAGACGGCCTCCATACCGCCGCTGAAGAGAGCCCGCAGGGTGGGCAGGATGCCGTTCGGGCTCGACGGCTCCTGCCAGTCGGCTTCGGGAGTCCAGTTGACCGGCGGGCGATGGTAGCCGATCACGAGTGAGGAGCCGGTCTCGACCCAGCCCAGCTCCAGCAGCGCCTGCAACACGCCCGCGGCACCGGGCTGCTGGGGCCGCGGGACGGCCCCCTGGCCGTCCAGCGCGGCGATCAGCGTGGGCTCGGAGTTGCCGACCGCCACGCCGTGCGCACCGATCCGGAACATGGACAGGTCGTTGAGGCTGTCCCCGGCGACCAGGATCGAGGCCACCGGCCAGCCCTGCGAGCGGGCGAGAGCGGCCAGAGCGTTGCCCTTGGAGGCGCCCCTGGGCAGGCCGTCGAAGTAGCGGTCCGCCGAGTAGCTCCAGGAGCAGCCGAGCGCCTCCACCGCGTCGATGATGGCCGGTGTGAGATCTTCGGGACGGAGGAAGAACGAGCAGCGGCCCTCCTGCGGCGCATCGTCCTGGTAGGTCAGCGCGGGGAAGCCGCGCAGTGCGGCGCGTATGCGCCCGGTTCCGGGCCAGCCGGCCCGCAGTTCGCCTTGCAGTGGTTGGACCGGCGTGTAGTCGACACCGTCGAGCACGGTCGCACCGACGTCGGCGATGATCCATCGGGGCCTGGGCACCAGCGGGTCCTCCAGCGCCTCGTGGATGGAGGGCAGTCCGCGCCCGGTGGCGAAGACGACCATCACCTCGGGATGGCGGTTCAGCGCGTCGCGCAGGCGCCGTCGGTCGGTTGCGGCTCCGCCCAGCAGGGTTCCGTCGAGGTCGGTGACCAGGATTGGCACACAGGTTCCCTTCGTGGCGGGGACACCTGCTGCGAAAGGAACCGTACGGTTCGCCGCCGCGTCCCCCGCCACACCCGCCAGCGCCGACCGAATACCTGATTTCTACTCCAAAATCATCAGAAATGATGACCGGGAGTCAGGAAGAGAACGGCAAACCGTCATCGCGTGGTCGGGGACGAGGACCTTCCGTCGCGAGCCTGTGAGCCGCCCGGGACCGGCTGTCGTGCGGTCAGGCCCACCGAGCAGGTCACGGCGGGGAGGATGCCGGGGCTGGACGTGATCGTTGCGCACGACCAGTCACCGGCGCTGGCCACTCCGCTCACCGACCAACCGGGCCAGGTAAAGATCCAATCTCCGCCCCCAACGGCCGCAGCCGGCATCCGCCCCGCGCGCCCGTGCGCACGATCTCGTCGATCAGTGACGGCGACCCCACCCCTCCTTGTGCCGCGTCAGAAGAGGGTCAGGGGCTCGGTTGGTATCGGCTGGGGCAGCGCGTCGAGCTCGGGTACGCGTACCCGAACCTCGTCGTGGAAACGGCGGGCGAGCAGCGGCGCGTCGGCATTGTCCGGGGTGTGCACAAAAACGGTGGGTGACCGGCCCTCGCGCAGCCACTCGACGACAGTGTCAGTCCAGTGCTGCCAGCCTTCGATCGTCCGCTCCGCGGCGTCGCGGCCGAGGTAGCGGACGATCGGCCGGTCGGTCAACGCGAGCGATCGCAGTGGCAGGCGTGGTTTCTTCGTCCACGCCTCCCGTTCGGCGTCGCTGCTTGGCGGGCTCCGAAAGAACGCGGTGGTGTCGAATGGAATCCATTCGGCGGCCACGGTGGCAAGCGCTCCTTCGAGAAGCCGCGCCGCGCGGGGGTCGTTGAAGAAGACGGGGTGACGGACCTCCACGGCGTACCGGTGGGACCTGGTGAGCCGGTGGAGAAAACGAGCGAGCGCGGGGACGTCGGCGGGGGTGAACGATCCTGGCAGCTGTATCCAGAGGGCGTGGGCCCGCGGGCCGAGCGGCTCGATCGCCGTCAGGAAGGCGTGCAGTGCCTCGTCGGTGTCCGTGAGACGGCGTTCGTGTGTGATGACCTTTGGCAGCTTGATCACGAACCGGAAGTCGGCGCTGGTCTGCCGCGCCCACGAGGCCACGGTGTCCCTGGCCGGGGTCGCATAGAACGTCGTGTTTCCTTCGACCGCGTTGCACCAGCCGGCATAGTGCCGCAGGCGTTCGTGAGACGGGAGCGGATGCGCCAGAAAACGTCCCTGCCACGACTTGTGCGTCCACATCGCGCATCCCACGTGAAGACGCATGACGACCCGAGCCCTCCATGGACGAACCGCGCCTGAGGCAGCCGGGCCCGAGCTCGCCCTCCAGGTCGCGACTGTGGCACACATAGCCATGTGTAGCCGCACATACTGTATCCAGAAACCGGACCCGCACCGACGACAGAATCGCGCCCCCGGACCCGAATCAGAGGACCGCCCCGCCCAAACGCCGGCCGGACACGGCCAGGCCGCGGCACGGTGACGGCCGCGGCCGACCGAGCCGCACATGAACGGAAACATCCCGGTCGGAGGGGGCCGGCGCGAGCCGACCGGCCGACCGACCGGGACGCCAGGGTCAGGTCAGGAGCAGAACAGGATCAGACGAGGTCGAACCGGTCGAGGTTCGTCACCTTGGTCCATGCCGCGACGAAGTCGTGCACGAACTTCTCCCGCGCGTCGTCGCTCGCGTAGACCTCCGCGAGCGCGCGCAGTTCGGAGTTCGAGCCGAAGATGAGGTCGACGCGGCTGGCAGTCCACCTGACCTCGCCCGTGGCACTGTCGCGGCCCTCGAAGGTGTTCGCGTCCTCGGACGTCGGCTGCCACGTCGTGCCCAGGTCGAGCAGGTTGACGAAGAAGTCGTTGGACAGCGTCTCGGGGGTCGTGGTGAGGACGCCGAGCGGCGACTGCCTGTAGTTCGCACCCAGGACACGCAGACCACCGATGAGGACCGTCAGCTCGGGGGCGCTCAGGGTCAGCAGGTTCGCCCGATCGATCAGAAGGAACTCGGCCGGCAGCCGGTGGCCCTTCCCGAGGTAGTTGCGGAATCCGTCCGCGGTCGGCTCGAGCACGGCGAACGACTCCACGTCGGTCTGCTCCTGCGACGCGTCGGTCCGTCCTGGCGTGAAGGGGACCTCGACGTCGAAGCCGGCGTTCTTGGCGGCCCGCTCGACCGCCGCGTCACCGGCAAGCACGATCAGGTCGGCAAGTGAGACCCGCTTGCCACCGGTCTGGGCCGCGTTGAAGGCCTCCTGGATCCCTGTCAGGGTGCGCAGGACCGTCGCCAGCTGGTCGGGCTCGTTGACCTCCCAGTTGCGCTGCGGCTCGAGGCGGATGCGCGCGCCGTTGGCGCCGCCGCGCTTGTCGCTGCCGCGGAACGACGCGGCCGCCGCCCACGTGGTCCTGACCAGCTGTGAGACCGACAGGTCCGAGGCGAGGATCTGGCTCTTGAGGGTGGCGATGTCCCCAGCGTCGACGAGCTCGTGGGTCACCGGCGGGACCGGGTCCTGCCACAGCAGCGGCTCGGTCGGGACCTCCGGGCCAAGGTAACGCGAGATCGGCCCCAGGTCGCGGTGCGTCAGCTTGAACCAGGCCCGGGCGAACGCGTCCGCGAACTGGTCCGGGTGTTCCAGGAAGCGCCGCGCGATGGGCTCGTAGATCGGGTCGAACCGGAGGGAGAGGTCCGTCGTCAGCGCCGTCGGGGCGTGGCGCTTCGACGGGTCGTGGGCGTCGGGGACGGTGCCGGCGCCGGCACCGTCCTTCGGCTTCCACTGGTACGCGCCGGCGGGGCTCCTGGTCAGCTCCCACTCGTAGCCGAACAGGGTCTCGAGGAAGCTGTTGTCCCAGGTCACCGGGGTGGGTGTCCACGCGCCCTCGAGCCCGCTGGTGATCGTGTCGCCGCCCTTGCCGGTGCCGAAGGTGTTCTTCCAGCCGAGGCTCTGCTCCTCGATGGGAGCGGCCTCGGGCTCCGGGCCGACGTACCGGTCCGCGTCGGCCGCGCCGTGGGTCTTGCCGAAGGTGTGGCCGCCGGCGATCAGGGCGACCGTCTCCTCGTCGTTCATCGCCATCCGGCGGAACGTCTCGCGGATGTCCCGTGCCGCGGCGATCGGGTCCGGGGCACCGTTCGGGCCCTCCGGGTTGACGTAGATGAGGCCCATCTGGACCGCGGCGAGGGGGTTCTCGAGCTCCCGTTCGCCGGTGTAGCGCTCGTCGCCGAGCCAGACGCTCTCGGGGCCCCAGTAGACGTCCTCGTCAGGCTCCCAGACGTCCTCACGGCCACCGGCGAAGCCGAAGGTCGTGAAGCCCAGCGACTCCAGGGCGACGTTGCCGGCGAGGACGAACAGGTCGGCCCAGGAGAGCTGCTGGCCGTACTTCTTCTTGACCGGCCACAGCAGACGGCGGCCCTTGTCGAGGTTCGCGTTGTCCGGCCAGCTGTTGAGGGGCGCGAAGCGCTGCTGGCCGGCACCGGCACCACCGCGACCGTCGCTGATGCGGTACGTGCCCGCGCTGTGCCACGCCAGCCGGATTATGAGCGGGCCGTAGTGGCCGTAGTCAGCCGGCCACCAGTCCTGCGAGGTCGTCAGGACCTGCTCGATGTCCCGCTTCACGGCGGCGAGGTCGAGGGTCCTGAACGCCTCGGCGTAGTTGAACTCCTTGCCGAGGGGATTTGCCACGTCGGGGTTCTTGGCAAGGATCCTGAGGTTGAGCCGGTTCGGCCACCAGCCGCGGTTCCCGCCGCCCTGGGTGGGGTGCGAGGCACGCCCGTTCGCGGCCGGACACTGGCCGCCACTCTCCGTATTCGTGTCGGGTATGACCGCATCGTGGTTCTCGGACATTGAGATTCCTCCCGGGCCTAGGCGGATCAGGGGCGGTCAGCAACTGCGTGCGGGGAACAGCCGGTACACAGGCCCCAGCAGATGACCTCGGCCTCGTCGATCGAGAAGCCGCGGTCGCCGGACGCGGCCAGGCAGGGTGCCTCGCCGACGAGTGAGTCCGTGCCGGCACGCGGATGCGCGTGCACCGCGCTCAGCACCGCCATCCGAGGACGGGTCGCACGCAGGACGGCCCCGCGCAGTGCCTGCCGGAAGTCCAAGGCCGTAGTCACGTCCCCGACCCTGGCCCGTTTTCTGGAATCAGTCAAGAATCCAGAAGGCACGTTATCTTGATCCATATTGGGTAGGGCCCGCGTTCCAGTGGCAGGCACGGCCGTTGCTGGACACAGCGGTCCCGACGACCCCCAGCAAGATCGAAATCGCGGGCGGGCGGTGCTCGGTTCCAGCGGAGCGCACCGGTGGCCACCCGCGCGACGACGCGACCCGAACCGGGCGTTCCGGCATCGGGGTGAACAGCGGGTCAGTCCGTCACCAGCGAGGCGTTCGATGCCACGAAGACCGTGTTGCCGAAGGAATCCCTGGCAGAGTCACCATCCACGAGCGGACACACCCCGGCGGCCGTGAGCGCTCGGCCGCCGGGCTCGAGGGTCACTGTCGAGCTGCCGTTCACGTTCGTCTGCCCGTTCGTCCCGGAGAACGTGAACGAGCAGCTGGCCCCGACAACGATCGCCTGGCCGTCGCTCGACAGCACGTCGGACGTTGTGAGCTGTGGGGTGCCCGCGGTCCAGGTCCCGCTCGTCGCCCCGGTATACGGCGACGAGCCGGCCGTCGCCGAGACGTCGGTCGGCCGGGCGGCCGCTGCGCCGGCCATGGTCAGCGCGGCGCGCCGAAGGCGGCGACGATCCGGCTACGCGCCACGGCGTCCCGCAGCGCGTCGTTGTTCACCGCCACCCCGGTCGTGGCGAGCTGCCGGGCGATGTCCGTCGTGCCGAGGCGGGCGAGGCCTGCGACCGTCGTGTCGACCCCGGCGCCCGCGAGCGCGCCGACGATCCCGGACCCGAGCCCGACGACCGCGCCGGACGCCGTCCCGAGGTCACCGGCCGGGGTGTTCGCGACCGCCGGGTCGACGACGACCTGACCGAGCACCGCCGTCGCCGTCTCCCGCGGCAGCCGCGAGACGACGTCACCGGTCACGAGCTGGACGGTCGAGGCGACACCACCGAGCTGCTGGTCCGCCGGGAGCGCGGCGAGCACGGAGGCCGCGGTGACCCCGTTCGACAGCACCGCGCCGCCGACGACGGCGCGCAGGTCGGCGACGGTGGCGCCCGGGCGCTCGACGACCTCCCTGACCGTCGGCACGGTCATCAGGTCCTCCAGGCCGGCCACGGTCCGGACCACCTCGTCGGGTCTCGCGTCCTGGGGCCGGAACACGATGCCGGTGTTGCCGATCTGCGGCTTGATCTTGACTGCTTCCCCGAGGGTGGTACCGGCGAACTCGACAAGCTGGAAGTCATTGCCGGTCTGGGCGATGAAGGCCGTCCTGTCGGCGATCTTGACCGTGCCGAGGACGCCGAGGTTGCCCGGTGCCTGCGGACGCGGGGCCGTCTGGGACCGCAGGTCGAACAGGTCGTTCTGCAGCGCTGTGATCTTGCTCTCCAGCTCGTGGACGACGCCGACGAGGTCGGAGCGCAGTTCCCGCACCGCCGCCGCGAGCCGGACGAACTGGTCGTGGACGGCGTCGAACTCGTTCTCGATCGCGTGGAAGCGCGCGTTGAAACCGAGCTCCTCGGGGGTCGCGGAGGCCTGCACCCGGTCCTCGCCGTCGACCCAGTCGGTGTGCGCGAAGGTGCGTGTGTACGTGACGACGGTGTCCGGGTCGACGGTCTGCACGTCGGTCGCGAAGTCGAACGGCGCGGGCCGGGAGTTGCCGGTCGCCCCGACGATCCACCAGCCGAGGATCTCGCCGATCTTCGACTCGGCGAGCCCAGCGGACTTGAGCGTCCCGGCGACCTGCTGGGTCGAGACGCCGTTGACGAGGATGTCCCTGTCGAGGAACGAGATCGGTTGCGGCACGGCGGGCCTCCTGGCTCTGCGTCGGACGGGCCCGGAGGGCGGACGGCTCCGGGCGGCGGACGACGTTCTTCTCGGGTGCGGACGGCGGTCGGTGCGTGATCGTCCAGCCCGGCTCAGCCGGGCGGCCCGTACCGCTCGGTGCCGACGGCGCGGCGGCGGCGGAACCGGGTGTACCCGCGGGAGACCCGGCCGGAGAGGAACTGCGGCGGCCCGCCGTCCGGCGAAACATGGTCGCGCCGGAGCTGGAAGGTGTTGATCTCCACCCCGAGCGGGCACAGCTCCTCAAGGAGGTTCATCACGTAGCCGTACTGGTCGAGGTCGAGGACCGCGCCGTCGGGCAGCTCGACCCGGACCTCGTACGGGTCGGCCGCGCCGCGCCGGACGTACGCGACACACACGACGAGCGCGACGCCCGGCCGGGTGCCGACGAGCTCCGCCCGGCCGCCGAGCCCGCGGCGGATCTCCAGCGGCGCGGGAGCCCAGCGCAACGGCCGGCGCAGCCGCGGCCCGCCCTGGCGGAACGACCAGTCGAACGCCTCCGGGTCGAGCCGCGACAGCCCGAGGATCCCGCCACCGGGGATCCCGCCACCGAGGGCGTCGGCCGGCCGCTCGAGAAGCGGCGGCCTGGGCGCTGACGGGTCCGGCGGGGGGAACGGGGTGACGTACCAGCGGTATGCGGCGGGCGCGGGCTCGCCCGGCCGGTTCGACCCGCCGGGCAGCGTCGAGACGGACGCGAGCACGAGCACGTCGGTGCCGTCCGGATGCGGCAGCACCCGCACGGCGTGGAAGCCGGCCGCGGTGAGCGCCGCGAGGTCGGCGACAAGCGCCTGCCGGGCCGCGGCCACCGCCGGGCCGTCCGGCGCGAGGCCCTCAGGTGCGGGTCGACGACGACGCCGAGGAGCAGGTCCGCGTCGTACGCCTCCCGGACCCGCGCGGCGAACTGGTCGGCGGCCGCGGGGACGAGCCCGTCGCCGACGAGCGGTCGCAGCGCCTCGGGGATACCCGGGACGCCGGTCGCGATCTGTTCGAGGAGGGCGTCGAGGGTCGCCGGGGTGAGGGCGTCCGGGGGCGACCCGCCGTGTGCGAGGTTCGGCGCGGCCCTGGCCCACGCCTCGTCGACGAGGACGTTGCGGCCAGACCCACCGCCGTGGATCCGCGCGGTGTAGCTGGCCGACGCGCCGGCCTCGAGCACGCCGGGGCCTTCGATGACGAGCCCCTGCGACGGCAGTGACGTCAGGTGCAGCGAGCCGTCCTCGAGCGGGGTGGCGTCGAGGCCCGCCGCGGCGAACAGCCAGCGCGCGGCCGGGTCGTCGGCGCGGTCGCGGACCCGCGCGCCGAGGACGGCGCCGACGACGTCCGGCGGCCCGGCCAGCCCCGGGTCGATGCCGGCCGCGGCGGACTGCTGGGCGTCGCGGGCCGCGGCCACCGCGGCGTCCACCCGGGCCGGGTCGAGCGGGTCGACGGCGACCCCGAGCCCGAGGTCGAGCCGCGGGTCGACGTCCTCGGTCATCGCCGAGCGCAGGGTGAGCGCGCCGGATCCGGTGAGCGTCTCCAGGACGCGCACCGCCCGCGCGAGGGACGTCGCGACGACGGCGGCGAGGTAGCGCCGCTCGGTGACCGGCTGGGCCCGGTCGAGGTTGGCGCGCAGCACCTGCCGGACCTCGAGCAGCCGGGTCCGGGTGGCGTCCGGCAGCCGGGCCGCCGGCGGCGTCTCAAGGTCGAGGAGCAGCCCGGCGCGGGCGAGTTCGCCGAACCGTCGCCGCCATCCGCCGCCGGCCCCGCCGGGTGGGACGACCTCGACCATCCGCACCGCGACGGCGAGCCGGTCGACCTCGTCGACGATCCGGAACCGGGCGTCGACCCCGACCGCCGACGGCAGGCCGGTGTTCGGGCCGCCGTCCGCGGAGCCGTCCGGGACGCCGTTGAGGGCCTGTTCGAAGCCGGCCGGGGTGGCCAGCCGCCAGGACGTCACCATCCGCAGCCGGGCGCGGTAGGCGTCGTCGTCCTCGCCGGCGAACCGGGGGACGCCGTGGTCGGCGCCGGTCCGGTCGAGCGCGCCGGAGCGCGCGAGCGAGACGTGCCGGGATGCCGCGATCTCGCGGGCGACGGCGGCGATCCGCTGCTTCTCCGCGGTGAGCAGGTATACGGTCCGGGCCAGCCGGCCCTCGACGACGACCGTCTCGACGAGGCCGGCGGCGGCCGCGGCGGCGAGGTCCGTGCCGGCGGCCGCCGCGGCGAGCGCGGTCGACGGGTCGTGCGCCGCAGGCCCGTCGACGACACGGACGGTGACCGTGAGGCGCAGCGGCCCCACAGTGTCCTGCCCGTCCTGCCCGTCCTGCCCGTCCGGACCTCCGGGCAGGTCGGGGACGAGGAGCGGCAGCAGCGATCCGGCCGCCGACCACGCGGTGAACACGGCCGGCGGCGTGGCCGGCACACCGTCGCGGCGGACGACGACCGCCCGCCGCTCGAGTGGCACCCGGAGCCGGACGAGGACCGCGGGCGCCCGCGTCGCCGGGACGTCGACGACGCCGTCGACGAGCGGGACGCCGTGCGCCCCGGCGGCCGCGGCGTACGGCGGGGTGAGCAGGTCGAGGGCGGCGCGCAGGCCCGCGGCCTCGACCGGCCGGTCGCTGCCCCGGCTCATCACGCCACCACGACGTCGGACGGGTCGGTGACCAGCACCGGCACTTCGGCGGGCCCGATCGTCACGTCCTCGCCGACGCCGAACTCCTGGACGCCGTACGGCTGACCGGCGCCGAGGACGGCGTCGGTCAGCCGGGGCGGGTAGCGCAGCAGGCGCAGGTCGCGGGCGTCGGCGACGCCCGGCTCGTTCATCACCGCCCACATCGCCTCGCTGTACCGGACCGGCTCGCCGATCCGCAGCCGGCCGACGTAGCGCCGGATCCGGTCGACGATCCGGCCGACGAGCGCGGTGGTGCCGGCCGACGTCCCGGTGTCGGACGCCGCGAGACCGTCCAGCGAGAGCCGGACCCGCAGGCCGACCCCGACCTGGAGCGCCTGCTCGATGGACGGCGCGATGCCGATCGGCCGGACCGTGTCGACGGCCTGGCGCACCCGGTCGGCGAGCTGGCCGGGCCCGTCCCAGACGACGGACTCGTCGGGGGCGACGAGAACCGTGACGTAGTAGGGGTTCCCGAGGCTGCGCTGCTCGCTGAAGAGCCGCTCCGCGAAGGAGAAGTTGCCGTAGATCGACTGGTTGACGTCGAGGCCGCCGTAGAGGTCCCTGACGAGGACCTGCCGGACCCCGGGGACGAGCGACACCGCGACCCGCAGGGCGTCCGGCGTCCACAGCGTGCGCGGGTAGGCGAGCAGCAGGTCCCGGTAGGTCTCGTCGGACCAGGTGAGGCTGCCGCCCGCAAGCTTTTCACCGTGGGTGATCGTCAGCGTCCCGGCGGTGACGAGCGCGGCCGCGCCCGACGTCCTGGCGTCCGCCGGGTCGAAGGCGTCGATGCGGCCCGGGGTGTCGCCGTCGACCTGTGCCGCCGGGTCGAGGTCGCCGCCCGGGCCGGGCTCGAACGCGGTGACCGCTGCGGTCACGCTCCGGGTCACACCGTCGAGCCGGACCGGGTCGGCGAGGAACACCGACGTGCCGCCGCGGGACCGCAGCCGGCTGCCGCGCGGCAGCGTGAGCTGTGGGACCTCCGGCGGCAGGTCGCCGGCCAGCGCGAGCCTGACGGTGCCGGTCGCGCGGTGGAACGGGCGGGTCAGGCCGAGCTCGGCGCCGAGCCGGGACAGCGCCTCCCCGGTGGCCGTCGAGACGAAGGAGTCGTCGAAGACGAGGCCGAGGTGGCTCCACATCCGGGCGTCCTCGACGCTGACGAGCTCCAGCAGGGTGCGCAGCACGCTGCCGGAGGTCAGGTCGACGTCGGCGCCGAAGAGCGCCCGGGCGAGGGCGATCTTCTCGTCGAGGATGCGCCCGACCGGCTTGGGCACGAAGCCGGCCGCGGTCACGCCGTGGTCGAGGCCGCTCGCAGTACTGCGGGCGAGCGCGTCGAGGTCCGTGCCGGTCGTCGGGTCGGTCATCCGAGGTCCACCTCTCCGAGGGTCATGGGTACGTCGGTGCCGAGGACGGTCCGCACCGTGGCGCGCACGACCTGGCGCCGGCTGGCATCGAGCGGCTCGAGGGTGACGTCCACGACGTCCACGACCCGCGCGTCGGCGAGCAGGGTCCGCACGACGGCGACGCGCAGCAGCTGGTCGCGCAGCAGCGGCCCGAGGGCGAGCGCGAGCACCCGCAGGCCGTCGAACCCGAAGCCGACGTCGAACGGGTCGCTGCCGACCGGGGTGAGCAGGGCGACCGCGAGATCCTGGGCGAGGTTGTCCGGGCCTTCGACGAGCCGTGGCCCGCCGGCCCCCCACGCCAGGTCCACCGCGGGCTGCCCGCCCGGGACGGGAACGAGCGCGAGGCCCCGGCCGAGAACAGCCCGGCCGAGGACGGCCCGGGCACCGGCGCTGTCGGGCGGCGCGGTCACGCCCGGGTCGGCGCTCAAGCCGTCCCCTTGTTCACCTCGACGCCGGTCTTCACCGTCATGACAACCTTCTCTCCGTTGAGCCGGATCTCCTTGTCGGTGGAGATCGTGATGTTGCCGTCGGCGTCGATGGAGATCGACGCGTTGCCCTTCTTCGTCTTCACGGTGAGGACGCCGGCGGCGGGGGTGTCGGGGCGTTTGCCCACATTCGGCATCGAGTCCTCGCCGACGGTGAGCTCGAAGCCGAGGACGTTGACGACGCGGGCGCCCTTGGCGTCGACGAGGTCGCTCGCCACCCTGCCGTCCGGCGCCGGTGCGGCGCTCCTGCCGTCCGGTGCCGGTGTGACGTCCTCCCCGTCCGTTGCCGGGGCGACGTTCGTCGGCAGGGTGAGCCACCAGTCGCCGGCCTGGCTGCTCGGCTCGGACCCCTCGTCCCACACGCAGCCCGCGACGACCGCGTTGCGCGGGTCGCCGTCGTGGTTGAGCTGCACGACCCGGGTGCCCGGGTAGTGCGGGACGACGAGCCCGGTGCCGCCGTAGGCGAAGGGTGTGACGTAGGGCTTGTTCGTGAGGCGGGTCGCGGGCGAGTCGAGCCTGCCGCGGACGGCGACGTTCGGCGGGGCGGCCTGGGCGAGGCCGTCGTCGAGATCGAGCCGCTGGGCGTGCCGCCGCTCCGAGGCCGCGACGGACTGCGCGGTGACGATGCCGGCGTCCACGGCACGGCGCGACCGGGCCATCGTGCCGATCCGGGCGTCGATCGTCTCGGCGACCCGGTGCGCCTCGGTGGTGGGCCCGGGCTGCTTCGCGGCCGCGCCGACGCCCTCGACGCGCAGTTTCGTCGTGAAGCCGGTGGTGCGGCCGAGGGTGTGCGTCACCGAGACGACCCGGAAGTCGCGGGGTTTCGCCTGGGTGGGCGGGGCGAGCAGGCCGACGATCGGGGCCGCGAGCGCGGCGGCGCCACCGAGGGCGCCGACGACGGAGTCGGCGAGGCCCGCCGCCGCCTTCTTCTTCACCACCTCCGGGAGGCGGATCGTGACGGCGTCCCCCACCTTGATGCCCGGGCGGCCGAGGAGCACGACGTCCCAGGCGTCGGCGGTGGAGGTGGCGAACGGGTCGTCCCTGGCCGGGTCGTCGTGCTCGTACGGCGCCGGGGTCGCGTCGACGAGACCGGTCGCGGTGTCCAGGGGGTGGTTGTTCGCGCCGGTGAGCCTGGTGGTCCAGGTGCCGACGTGCACCGTCCCGTCGCGCAGCAGGACGGGGATCCGGCCGTGCGGGGCGTCCGGGAAGGCGCTCCGGGCGAGCGCCTGGACGGCGTCCGCGATCCGGTCCCCGGCGCGCAGCTCGGTCCGGCCGTCGATCGTCGGGTGGTTCCCCTCCGCGACGACGGTGACCGCGGGTGTGAGCGAGCCGAGCAGGGCACGCAGCCAGTCCACGACGGTCCCCTGGGCGGGCAGCGGGGTGCCGGAGACGAAGGAGCGCTGCAGCCGCGCCCACGTGGAGTCGACGCCGCTGAACCGGGTGCGGTAGCGGACGTCGCCCGCGGTCCGTTCGAGCGCGGTGATCCGGCCGGCCAGGACGGCCGTCAGGGTCGACGTCCGGGCCGGGCCGAGGCCCACGGCGGTGAGCACGCCGGCGCCGGCGGAGAGGAACGAGCCCGGGGTGTCCCGCCAGCCGAGCGCGATCTCGACCTCGGGGTACGGGCCGCCGAGGATCGCGTCGACGTCCTGCCCGCTCATCCCGTCGACCGTCACGGTGAACGTGGGCGCGCTCCACGTGCTCTCGAAGACGACCTGGATCTCCGCGTCGTACCCGGAGCGGTCGACGCTGACCGGGGGTTTGCTGCCGGCCGCGGCCGACGCGGCCCGGAAGTCCAGCCGCCAGCCGGCGTCGAAGCCGACGTCAGACGAGCCCGGCATAGGGATCCTCCTCCCGGACGGACGGCCCGTCGCCGGGCTGTCCGGTAGCGAGCCGCCCGGCGACGGACTGCCCGGCGATGGATCGTTCGGCCGCGGGCGCCGCGGCGAGGGTGCGCCAGCCGACGGACAGCCGGGCGCCGGTGGGCCCGGCGGCGACGAGCGCCCCGGCGGTGACGGTCACCTCGTCGACGAGCAGGTGGCCGCGCAGCCGGCCGGCGTCGAGGACGGCGACCGGCCGCCCCGGGCGCGGCGGGACGGCGGCGAGCACCCGGCGCCCGGCGACGACGAGGACGACGACCCGCACCTCGGCGCCGGACAGGGTGGGCCCGGGCGGCGCGGTGAGCGCCGCGGCCGCGACGGACCGTGCGAGCTCCGGGAGGTCCCGCGCCGCGACGGACCCGGGGCCCGGACGGCGTTCGAGGCAGGCGGCCGACGTCCACACGGTGCGGTCCGGGGCGGCGCCGAGGAGCGCCGCGAGGTCGCCGGCCACGGCGACGACAACGGCCCGCAGGTCGCCGTCCGGCGCCGGCAGCCCGGCCGCGGCCGGCAGGCCGCCGGCGGCGTCGAGCGGCAGCGCGAGAAAGCCCGCGGGGAGGACAGGGAGGGTGGGCAAAGCGGGCAGGGTCATGTCAGGAACTCCACGGCGGAGAGCACGGCGGTCGCGCCGAGGTCGACGAGCGCGTCGAGGGGGCCGGGCTTCGGGACGTGCCGCAACGTCACGCTCACCTCGATACAGTCGATCCGCTGCGCGGCGGCGGTGAAGGACAGCTCGGTGACCTGCATGTGGGTGCGGGTGACGAGGGTGCTGACCAGGGTGATGCCGTCCGGGAGGAACCCGAGCGACGCCCCGGTCCGGCTCGCCGCGGCGACGGTCTCGAGGTCCTTCTTCCACAGCAGCCGCTGCGGCCCGACGAGCAGCGCGGACAGCGAGACGGTGTCGATCGACGCCGTCGTCGCCGCCCGGAACGCCGCGGCCCCCACGGGGGGCAGCACGTACGACTCGCTGAGCGACATTCGGCTCACCGCGAAGAGCGGGACGGCGAGCGGCAGCGCGAGCAGTGTCGCCGACGGCAGGTGCAGGAACTCCTCGACGAAGGACCGGTCGCTCATCGGGTGCCCGCCAGCGGGACGTCGGCGGGCCAGTACCCGTCGAGGCTGCCGTGATGGGTGGCCGACCAGCTCCCGTCGGGGCTGACGGTGATGTCGAAGCGGATCGGCTCCCGGCCCTCGCGCGGGATCTCGTAGTGCACCGACTCCAGGACGTCGACCACCTCGGTGGCCCCGTCCCGCAACGGGATGGCCAGGCGTCGGCCCTTCGCCCGGGCGGTCAGCGGGACGTCCGCGCCGAGCCCGTGCGCGCGGCGCAGCGCGTCCTCGAACCCCCTGTTCTGGACGAGCTGGTTGACGCCCTCGGGGGCGAGCATGATCCCCTCGACGAGCTCGGTGCCGAAGCCCGGGCCGACGAGGTGCGCGCGCTGCCACCGCTCGAGGAGCTTCGCGAGCCGGGTGGCAAGCCGCGGCGGCACGGTCTTCAGGGCGGCGATCTGCGCGGGGCTCAGCTGCGCCCTTTCCAACCCGGCGCGGGCGATCGGCTCCCGCAGCGAGCCCTCGGCGATGACGTCGAGGCCGCCGAGCCGCAGCTCGTCGAGCAGTTGCGCGCGGGGCAGGTCGGCGATGGACGGGGTGGCTGCGAGCCGGGTCCGGATCCCCTCCGCCCGCGCCGTGGCCTCGGCGCTCGCGCCGACCCGCGATGCCGCTCCCGGGTGCGGTGTTCCTGGCGGCGCCGCTCCTGGCGGCAGGGCCCGCCCGGGCAGGACGTCGCCGTGGACGACGACGTCGAAGTCGCCGGCCGCCTGCCGCAGCGCCTCGTTCGCGCTCGCCCACTCCCGCTGGAGCCGGGCGGCTGCCTCGGCCGCCGAGGCGGCGTCCCGGCCGGGGTTGCGGCGGTACGCCTCGAGCGCGCGCAGCAGCCGTTCCATCGCCGGGGCCAGCGCCTTCGGGTCGCTGACGACGTACGAGACGCCGCGTTCCGGAACCGTCCGTCCCGCCGCCCAGGCCGCGAGCGTCTGGCGGGCCTGTGACCGCACCTCCTCCCCGAGCGACAGCGCGCCGCGCAACGGGACCACGGGAGCGGGCCCGGTTCTCGGCAGCGCGTCCGCGACCGCGTGGCTGAGCGCTTCGTCGTGCTCGGCGATCTGGCGCTTCACCGCGTCCTCGAAGCGCATCAGATCCTCCGTGGCGTCCGCGATGACCGCCAGGTCCGCCTCGCGCAGCGGGCGTTCGCGCAGCGTCGCCGGCGCCCCACCGGTCCGCCTGGTGGCCTCGACGTCCCCCAGGATCCGTCCGAGGGCTCGGTTGAGGCTGTCGAGCGCCCCCTGGGTGCGACGCTCGTGGGCGCGGGCGACGGAGAGCAGGACGATCTGAAGAATCTCGTCGGCGGTACGGCCGTCCCCGCGGTCGCGGTAGAGGATCTCGAGCGCCTCGCGCAGCCGTGTCATCGTCGGCGCCTGCTCGCGGGCGAGCCGCGCGAGCCCGGGCCGCAGGGATTCGGCACTGATCGTCATGGTGTGCCTCCGGCACTGATCGTCACGGTGTGCCTCCGGTGGCGAGCGGGCCGAGCGCGGCGTCGACCTCGGCGGCGGTGCCGTGCTCCTGTGCCTGGCGGCGGATCCACGGCACGAGGACGGGTGTGATGACGTGCGGCAGCAGTTCGTTCATCACCGCGACGACGGCCGCCTCGTGCACGGCCTGGCGCACGGCGTGCTGGATCATCTCCTCGGTGAGGCCCTTGAGGACGCGTTCGCGGACCTCCGCCGCGGCGAGCCGGACGGCGGTCCGCGCGCCCTGCTTCTCCGCGACCCTGAGCCCTTCGAGAGCGGCGGATGTCAACGTCCGCGCGCCCTTGCCGACCGCGGCGGCGTCGAAGACGGAGAACGCGACGGAGATCGCGGCCATCAGCTGGTCGAGCTGGACGTCCTGCCAGTGCTGGAAGAGTTCGGGGTCCTCCAGCGCGTGGTAGAGGTCGGTCTCCCGCTGGGCGTCGAGGACGTCGTGGACGGCGAAACCGATGCTGACCGCGCCCGTGATCGCGGCGGCGGCGACGGCTCCCAGCGGTGCGCAGAACAGGCCGAGGAGGATGATCCCGAAGGTGGACGCGAACTGAAGGAGCTTGTCCCTGGCCGCCTTGTGGTCGATGGCCTGGTCGACCCCGGCCGCGTAGAGCCGCAGCCCGTGGACCTCGGGCGCGAGGACGTCGTCCGCGAGCTGGTGGATGCCCTGGAGCGTGTACCGCAGCCCCCGCCAGTCCCGGCCCCCCTCGCGTTCGGCGTACTTCGACGCCGCCAGCGCGAAGTGGGCCCCGTCTTGGAGATCGGTCGCCTCGCCGGTCATCCGCTCGTTCGCGGCGAGCATGTCCGCGAGCAGCGTGCGCAGGTACCGCTCGAGGTAGCCGCGGTCGAGCTCGCGGCGGAAGGCGATCGTCTGCAGGTCCGGCACCTGGTAGAAGAGCGGGTCGCTCATGTTGAGCAGCCGCCGGCGCTGGTTGATCGTCTCCCGTAGCTGGTCGGCGGTCCAGGCGCGGCCGTCGTGGACGGCGACCCGCTCGCCGCCGCGTTCCTCGACGCGGTCGTCGCCGACGAGGTCGAGGATGCGGCGCGGGGTGCTCTCGATCGGCGCGGGCAGCTCGTAGTAGTCGTCCCGGGTGCGCCGGACCCGGTGGATCGAGAGGATCTCGCGGACCGTCCCGGCGGACCGGCCGACGGACCCGGCGTACTCGATCGCCCGAAGCAGCACCGTCGGCCACAGGACGAGGTCACCGAGTTTTTCGATCTTGCTGCCGATGTCCTCGACGAGGGCGTCGAAGTTCTGCTTCCGCTGCCGGGCCGTGATGCCCGCGCGCGAGCTGCGCAGCTGCTGGAGCATGATCGACCGGCAGGTCTCGGCGAAGACGTTCTCGTAGCCGAAGCGGAGCGCGTCCGCGAGGTCGCCGATGAACCGGATCGCCCAGCCGGCGGCGTTCGGCGGGTCGCCGTCGGCGATCCCGACGAGCCGGGCGTTGGCGGCGTCGAGGTAGGTCGAGACAACGTCCCCCGCGAAGATGTCGACCTCGCGGGCCAGGCCGGCGAGCCGGCGCAGCCAGTGCAGCTCCGGCGTCGGCGACGGCGTGAGGTGGACGAAGCCGTTGTTGCCGGTGGCGTCCGGGCGCACGGTCACTTCGGTCGTCGCGCCGGACGCGATGCTCGCGGCGGCGACGCCCCTGGCCCGGCCGCTGATCGCGGTGGCGCAGTGCAGCGCGAACATGCCGGCGTACCCGCACTCGGGAATGGCGAGCGCGGCGGCGAGCGCACGCATCCGGCCGACGAGGTTGCGGGTGTCGACAAGGTCGGACAGCTTCGGCTCGACGAGGTAGGAACGGCAGACGAGCGGTGCCCTGAGCGCTTCCGGCGCCCCGGGCCAGGCACGCCGGGTCCCGGTGTCGGACCGCGGGATGTCGGCGACGTCGAGGGCCGACGGCTCGTCGTCGGGCGGGACGACGTCGTCCCGCGCGGTGGGGCTGCCCTGCTCGCCCGGCGCGGCGATGTAGCCGACTCCCGCGCCGCCGCCGGCCTTCAGCAGGGCCTCGGGGAACGGCTGGCGCGCGAAGACGATGGGAATCGTGTCCGCCCCCTCACCGAAGGACAGTTCGCCCTGCCCGGTGCCGAGCCCGGAGGGCAGTGACGCGGTCCTGGGGCTGTTCGCGAAGAAGACGATCCCGCCGTACTCGCCGCCGCTGTCGACTGTCATGACATGCCGGTAGCGGCCGGGCAGCGGCATGCCGTCGGCGCCGACGGCGTCGACCCGGGTGAGGAACAGGAAGCGGAGGAACGCCCCGCTCGTCGTCCGGATGAAGCCGTGGTATCCGGGAAGCTCCCGGTCGAGCGCCGGCCCACCGTGCCGGTAGAGGTGCCACCGCCAGGCGATCCGAACGGCCTCCTCGACGCTTACGGCAACCCCGGCCGGCGGCAGCCACGGCTCCCGCCGGTTCGCGTCGTCCCGCAGCGGCACCCGGGTCGTCCCGCCGTCGAAGAACGGGATCTCGTAGGTCGTGCCGGTCGGCGTGTACCGGATCCGGGACGGGTCGAACGGCTCGGCGGGCGGGTCGTCCACCCGCGCCGGGCCGCGGGCCGTGGCTCGGGAACGGAAACCGGCGCGGGCCGCGCCGTCGGTCGCGCCCCGCTCGGCCGCCGCGAGCAGCGTCTCGGGGACCCGCGGGCCGGCTTCGGACGGGGCCGCGCCGACGGCGACGGTCGTCACGTCACCCGGCCGGATGCCGAGCACCGACAGCGGGAAGCGCGCGCAGGCGGCGGCGACGGCGTCCGCGACCCCGGCCCGGACCGCCTCCGCGGACACCCAGCCCGTGGCGTCCGGGGTGACCCGGACGCTGACCGGCAGGCGCAGCCGGGGACCGTACGCGCTCGCCGTCCCGTCCGTCGCAGGCCGCCTCGACCGTTCGGTCGGTGCCGTCATCGTCGTCTCCTCCTTTCCGCGTTCCCGTAGTCCCCATGTCCCCGCGTCCGTGCCGTCCGTGCCGTCCGTCCGGCTGGGCCGGACGGTGCCGGTTGCCCGGTCAGCCCAGCGCCCGGGCGGCGAGCGCTTCCCGCAGCCGGCGGAGCGCGAGCTCCGCGGCCGCCTCGGTGATCTCCTCGACGGTCGGGCCGATCTCGACCGTCACCGGGATCTCGAGCACGACGCCGGGCGGCGCGGCACCCTGGCCGGGCCGCACGACGGCCGCACCGTCACCCTCCGCGGTCACCGTCTCGCCGCGGCGGACGAGGGCGATGCCGGTCCGTTCCACGCGGCCGCCGAGCGGGTCGGCGCCGGTGTCGTCCCGCGCGAGCGCGTCCGGGTCGACCCGCCCCCAGCCCTCCACATGCCCTTCCATCAGGCGGTGAACGTCGGCCGGGCGATGGCCGGACCGTTCTTCGGGGTGACGTCGACGTGCCGGCTGATACCGGAGAACGTCGCCACCGGGGCGCCGCTGACGGTCGCGTTCGACGGGGACGCCGACGTGATGAGGCACTTCGTCAGCACGAGCGTCGAGAAGTCCCACTCGTCGGCGCTGCCGGTCTGCTTGTACAGGCCGATGGAGAACTCCCTGCCCTCGAGGGCCAGCTGGGTGAGCCTCGCCGAGGCCCCGCCGATCGCCTTGACGGACAACGAGAACGTGAAGCTGTCGGGGTTGGCGATCCAGCCGACGTGGGTCGCCTCGATCGAGTGCACGACCTCGGTGTTGAGCGCGAACGTCGGTGAGAAGGAGTCGATCGGCGTCAGCGGGTGCGCGGTGTCACCGTCGACGACCACCGCCAACCGGGTCTTGGTCCACGTGGCCATCGGTGCTGCCTTTCGGTCGTGAGCCCACCGGCGGGCCCGTCGGCTCGGGGAGGGCTCGGTCGATGCGTCCGGAGGAACGCGGTCAGGCGGTCAGGCGGTCAGGCGGTCAGGCGGTCAGACGGTCAGACGGTCAGACGGTCAGCGCGAGCTTGATGTCGAGGAAGTGGACGGAGCCGGCGTACGCCACCGTGACGATGACGTCGACCGCCCGGCTGGTCCTGGTCGACGTCAGCACCGTCTTCGCTCCGGGTGAGCGGTCCGCCTCCTCGGTCTCGAGGATCGGCAGCACCGGGATGTCGACGGTGTAGCCGTCGATGACCCGGGCCGACCGCAGCGGTTCGAGGATCGCGTCGAACCTGCCGCGCAGGCCCTCCATGCCGAGCCGGTCGATGCGGACGTTCCCGATCGCGCCGATGAGGCCGCCCCTGAGCCGGAACTCGAGGTCGTCGAGGACGCGGACGACGTCGACGTACAGGCGCGACGGGTCGACCGGGTTGTACGAGCGCCCGGAGCCGAGGAAGACCCCCTCGCCGGCGATGTACTCCGGGTCGAGGAGCGGAAGTATCGCCTTCTCGGCGAGCTGGGCGACCTCGGTGCCGGTGAACTGCTGCGGCAGCGGGATCTCGACGCCGGCAACCTGCTTGAGCAGCACGCTGATGTGCGGCTGGTACCCCGCGATCGTCGCCATCGCGCACGCCGCGACGTCGCTGACCGGGACGCCACCGGCCGTCGCCACCCGCGCGGCGACGAGCACCAGCCGGCCCTCGCCGTTCTTCAGCCCGCCGTACGCGGCGTCCGCGGCGTCCGCGAACGTCTGGCCGTTGCCCACCGCCAGGTCGGGGTCGACCATCGCGACGCCGATCCGCCTGGCGCCGGCGCCGCTGGCGTTCTCGACATGGGTCTTCAGCAGTGCGAGCGTTGCCGGGTCGGTGACCCGGGCGAGGCTGACCAGCTGGACCGGCGCGGTCGCGATCGTCGCAAGTGCCGCCGCCCAGTTCGGGCCACCGCCCGAGTCGTCGGTCGCGACCGCGTACACCCGGGACGCGCCCGGGCGCTGTAGGAGCACCTCCCGTATCGACCGGTAGAGCGGGCCGGCGGCCTGCCCCTTGTTCGCGATCGCCCCGGTGGTCTGGTCGACGTCCGCGAAGAGGGTGCGGGCCTCGGCCTCGCTGCCGACCAGGACCGGTGTGTTCGGCACGGCGGTGCCGAAGCCGCCGGCCGACCCGACGACGGCGACGTTGCCGAAGGCGCGGGTCGCCGTCGGCTGCAGGCCGCTGGTGTCGATCGTGACCTTGACGTACGGGTACTCGGCGGTGGGGACGCTCATGGTTCTCCTTCGAGGCCGGCGGTCAGATCACGACCGGGACGATCCCGCTGCTGCGCAGCCGGGAGGTGAGCTCGGACAGCCGGCTCGCGCGGCGGGCCGCGTCGTCGGCGGGCCGCTCGCCCGCGACGACCGGCAGGTCCGCGTCGTCGAGCGCGGCCGCGGGGAAGATCACGAGGCCGGGGCGACCCTCTCGGACGGTGACACCGGGCGGGCGGGCCGGCGGGTCCGCGACGGCGTCGAGCCCGAGGCGGGCCGCCGCGAGCGTCGCCACCGCGTCGAGCAGGCCGGTGCCGAGGTCCTCGACGGCGTGGGCGAGGATGGTGAGCCGGTAGGGCCGCTCGACGTCGGCGCCGGTCGCGTCGCTGACGAGCGTGAGGACGAGTCGGCTCGTCTGCCGGGCCGGGCCGAAGGCGTCCCGGACGGCGTCGAGGGTGGTCAGGCCGCGGCGCCGGAGCACCTGCGCCACCGCGTCCCGGGGGGCGTCGGTGACGTGCGCGGCGATCGCGTCGAGCGCCGCGTCGAGGTCGACCGCGGCCTCGATCTGTGCCTGCAGCCCGGTGAGCGGCTCGACCTCGACCGCCGTGACGTCGGTCCGGACGCCGCGCGTCGCCGCGGTCACCGTGACGTCGAGGACGGCGTGCACCGTCGGCGCGGCCGCGGACTGCCACGAGCCGGTCACCTGCCATTCCTGTCCGCCGCCGAGGGGCCGGGCCGTCACGGTGACCGGCAGCTCCGGCGCGAGTGCCGGGGCGAGCGCGACGAGGCGTGCGCTCACCCCCGAAACGTCGCCGACGGCGAGGTCGTCGAAGTCGTATGCCGCGTCGAGGAGCGCCCGGCCCGTCCTCGGCGGCAGGAGCGCGCCGAGTTCGGCGGCGTCGAGGAAACGCAGCAGCGTCCGGTCGGTGAACCTCATACCGGCATCGGCCCCGAGGGGAGTCCCCGCCCGACGAACTCGTTCTCCGCCGCACGGACATCCGGTAATTCGGGACAAATAACCAGCGGGCCAGAGCCAGCGCCAGCGTTCGTCCGTGAGGGCACCGACACCAACTGGCCGATCTCCCGGTCACGTAGCGCGGGAGCCTGGCTCACGATCGATTCGCCGGGCGCCCGGGCGGGCTTCTCGTCGCGCCGCGGGGAGTTCCCCCCGTCGCGCAGGACCTCGACGTTCCACCAGGTCACAGGGTAAGCCGATGTCATGGGGACCCTCCGCAGCGGAACGCCATGTGGGAGCGGAGCGCATGACACCACGGCCAGTGACCCCGTAGCTGTTCCTGTCGTCAACGCGACCGCCGCAGGCGAGCAGAAGACCCCAAATCCGAAGACAGGCATCAACAAGGGGTGAATCACCCGGATTCGACGGCAGCGCCATTTTTCCGCGAGGCCGAAGCTGATACGGCCGGCGGAATCAGCTGGTCATGGCGACGCATGATTTTCCCAGCAGTTCGCTGAAGGCCCCCGGTAGCTTTCGTCAGCTTCTGCCAGCTTCGCCCGTCCCAGCGCCCGCCGCCGGTCCTCCGTTCATCCGTTCATCCGTTGAACGAAACCGGGACGGCTACAGGCACGTCCGGGGAATTCGCGATACCGAGAAGAAAGGCCGCGAGCACGGCAGGTCTTTCCATTACGACAACAGCGGTCCGAGCACCGAGATGGATCAACCATTCAGGCAGGACGGGGAACGCCCCGCCGGACGCGTACGCCTTGGGCAGGGCCGAAATTCCGGCAGGTAGCAAGCTCGTCACACAGGCGACTCCGCCAGGGCAGATCAGTTCTGCGGTAGTAACTCTGACGATGCCGGTCTCGTCAGGCCCGGAGGGGCGCTGACCCGGGCCGGGCCCCTCCGGGCGGTGGACGCGGTCACACCACGGCCAGGTCACCCACGGCCAGGTCACCCACGGTCAGGTCACCCACGGTCAGGTCACACCAGCAGTGCGCGCTCGCGTGGCGGGACGGGCAGGCCGTCGGGCTCGGCGATCCCGCGGGGCCGAGGAAGGAACTTCGACGCGCCGTGGATGGCCAGCACGCAGAGGCCGATCGTGAGGAAGGTCGCGGCCCACACGAGCCCGCGGGAGAAGTCCTCGCCGTCCAGGTGCAGCGCGATGATGACGGGGCTGCCGATGCCGAAGTTCGCCCCGAACATCGTGACCGGGAAGGCGGCGAACAGCGAGGTCAGACCCCACGGGCTGGAGACGCGCCGCCAGATCTGCACGGCCAGGACCGTGAACAGGACCGTCTGGGTGCCCTCGAGCACGCCGATCACGGCCGGGTAGTTCCAGATCCGCAGCTCGTAGGGGCCGTAGTAGGTGTAGACGTCGACGCCGGTACCGATCGTCTCGAAGACGCACGAGGTGAGGATCTCCGCCCCCCAGATCGCGAACAGCCCCTTGTGGCTCAGACGGCCCTCGTACATCCGCCGCCCCGCGTACAGCGCGACGGCGGCGTACAGGATGATGTAGCCGCTGTGTGACCAGTTGGGCTGCACGACCCCGAAGGCGCTGAAGTGCGACCACATCGCGCCGGGGTGGCCGGCGCTGTCCGCGTCGAAGAACCACAGGTCGAAGGCGACGTCGTACAGCGGCTCGGCGAACGCCCCGACGCCCGCCGCGAGCAGCGCGCAGAGATAGAACGGCGTCCGCTCCCTGCGCCACAGATAGATCGCGACCGCGATCATACCGAGTACGAGGGCCCAGCTCACCCAGGTGAAGATCGACTGCCAGAGCAGATCGAGTTCGTGTGACACCACGTCCTGCGGCATGCGTCCCAACGAGGACCTCCTTAGCCGGAGCCGTTACGGCCATCACAAATATGACGACCGTCACTCCGGACGTTAAGAGGCGTCACGGGAGCGAAGCCTCCCCCGGAGGGATGCACTCCCTCCACCAGCCGAGGGAAAACAAAGGGGCCGCAGCCAGCCCCGACGAACATCCAGGACCCCACCAGGCGACGCGGGTCGCATTTTACGTCGATCTCCGCGACTGGGGTTTCCCCGGTCACCGGAAAGCGTTGCGGGTGCCGGTGACCGCCCGCGGGCGGCCGCGCTGGGCGCCGGCCGGCGGGCCCGGCCCGAGGGTGCGGTCACCGGTGTGGCCGACCGTGCTCAGGCAGAGCAGGACGTAGCGTTCGGCGATCGCCTCCGGCGGCAGCGGCCCGTCCGGGGAGTACCAGGTGGCCACGCTCTGGCACATGGTCAGGACCGCCCGGCTGGCGTCGGCCGGGATGGGGGTGGTGAAGGCCCCCTGGGCGACACCCGCCTCGACCGCGTCGAGCAACATGTGCTCCAGATAGTCACGCAGCGCGATATACCGGGCCCGGTTCTCCGGTTCGAGACTACGGATCTCGGTGTCGAGGAAGGCCAGCCCACGGCGGTTGGTCATGTAGAGCACGACGCACTCGACCATGGCCGAGAAGCGGGCCACCGGTTCGTCGCCGGCCTCGGCCACCGCGGCCCGGCAGCGGTCGAGAACGTCGCGGATGGAGGTCTCGATCAGGGTGACCAGCAGGACCTGCTTGTTTTCGTAGTGGTAGTACAGCGCCGGGACGGTCACCCCGACCCGGCGGGCGATGTCGCGTACCGACGTGCCGTGGTAGCCGTGCTCGTTGAACGCCTCCATGGCGTGCCTGAGCACCGGGTGCAGGTTCAGCGGCGGGTATTCGCGCCACCGCTTCGCGGCACCGGCGGCCGCATCCGGTGCCGTGTTCACGCGGGACTCCTCAAGGAATCACCAGGGCAGTCATCGGGGGGCCATGCGGATGGCGCCGTCCAGGCGGATGACCTCACCGTTGAGCATGGGATTGTCCACGATGTGCTGGACGAGGGCAGCGTACTCCTCGGGACGGCCGAGCCGGCTGGGGTGCGGTACCTGCGCACCCAGGGAGTTACGGGCCTCCTCCGGCAGCGTGGCCAGCATCGGGGTCTCGAACAGGCCGGGGGCGATGGTGACCACCCGGATCTGCCTGCCCGCGAGGTCGCGGGCGACAGGCAGGGTCAGGCCGACGACGCCGCCCTTGGACGCGGAGTAGGCGGCCTGGCCGATCTGGCCGTCGTAGGCGGCCACCGACGCGGTGTTGACGATGACACCGCGTTCGCCGTCGACGGGGTCGTGGGCGGCGATGCGGGCGGCGGCCAGCCGGATGACGTTGAAGGTGCCGATCAGGTTGATCTGGACGACGCGGGCGAACAGCTCCAGCGGGAGCGGGCCGTCCTTGCCCAGCACCCGGCCCGGGGTACCGACGCCGGCGCAGTTGACCGCGACGCGTATCGGCCCGAGTCGCCCGGCGGTGTCGAGGGCGGCGGTGACGTCCTGTTCGCTGGTGACGTCGGCGGGGGTGAAGACGGCGCGGTCCCCGAGCTTGGCGGCCACGGCCGCGCCGTCGGAGGACGGCAGGTCCGCCAGGGCGACGAACGCGCCGGCGTCCAGCAGCCGGTGCGCGGTGGCCAGGCCCAGACCGGAGGCCCCGCCGGTGATGAACGCGACACTGCCTTCGATGTTCACGGAGCTTTCCTCCCACAGAGTGCGGTCTTTCCCTGGCGTGCCGGTGGGCCTGCCGCCCACCGGCACGAAAGAAACGTGATCGCGACGCTTGCGCCCCCGGTAGCCCTTCGTTCTCCCGGCAGCGTTCCATTCGCCTACAGGCGTTTACAGGCGTTTACAGGCGTTTACAGGCGTTTACAGGCGTTTACAGGCGTTTACAGGCGTTTACAGGCGTTTACAGGCGTTTACAGGCGTTTACAGGCGTTTACAGGCGTTTACAGGCGTTCGATGATGGTGGCGTTGGCCATCCCACCGCCTTCGCACATGGTCTGCAGACCGTACCGGCCGCCGGTCGCCTCGAGATGGTTGACCAGGGTGGCGAGCAGCCGGACGCCGGAGGCGCCCAGGGCGTGGCCGAGCGCGATCGCGCCGCCGCGGGGGTTCAGCCGCTCCGGGTCGGCGGCCAGCTCGCGCTGCCACACCAGCGGGACGGGCGCGAACGCCTCGTTGACCTCGTAGGCGTCGATGTCGTCGATGGACAGCCCGGCGCGGGCGAGGATCTTCTGCGTGGCCGGGATGACGCCGGTGAGCATCAGCACCGGGTCCGAACCGGTGACGGCGAAGGCGTGGAACCGGGCCCGGGGACGCAGGCCCAGCCGGTCGGCGGCCCGGGCGCTGACGATCAGGGTGGCCGAGGCCGCGTCGGTGAGCGGGGAGGAGTTGCCCGGGGTGATGTGCCAGCCGATCTCCGGGAAGCGCGCCGCCGAGGGGACGCCGAGGAAGGCCGGCTTCAGCCCGGCCAGCCCCGCCACGGTGGTGCCGGGACGGACGGTCTCGTCCACCCGGTGGTCGCCCACGGGCACGATCTCCCGGTCGAAACCGCCGCCGGCGGCGGTGGCCGCGGCCAACTGGTGGGAACGGGCCGAGAAGGCGTCCAGTTCCTGGCGTTCCAGCTTCCAGCGGGCGGCGATCAGTTCGGCGGACACCCCCTGCGGGACCAGGCCCTCGGGGTAGCGCTGGCCCAGCAGCGTCCCGGTGGTGTCCTGCCCCTGAGCCGGGTAGCCCATCGGCACCCGGCTCATCGACTCCACACCGCAGGCGATGACCACGTCGTAGGCGCCCGCGAGCACGCCCTGGGCGGCGAAGTGCACCGCCTGCTGACTGGAGCCGCACTGACGGTCGACGGTGGTACCGGGCACCGACTCGGGCAGCCCGGCAGCGAGCAGCGCGCTACGGGTGATGTTGACCGCCTGCTCGCCGGCCTGCGAGACGCAGCCGCCGATGACGTCGTCGACCAGGGCGGGGTCGAGGCCGGTGCGTTCGATGAGCGCCTGGAGCACGCCCGCGAGCAGGTCCACCGGGTGAACGGCGGACAGCGCCCCGCCCGGCTTGCCCTTACCGGACGCGGTCCGTACCACATCGACGATCACAGCGTCGCTCATCCTGCGCTCCTTTCACCGGTCGGGGCGACCCGTTCGCTGTCGCCCCTCCCCTGGACCTTCACGATCCCTCACGCAAACCACGATCATTTATTTATCGATCGATAAACAGGCACGCTAGGCTCCGACGGCCGCGTTCGTCAAGCTGCGGCGATCCCGGTACCAGTAGCCAAGATATGCCTGCTGAACAGCTAGAAGGCATGATCGAAATAAACGTGCGGAAGTTTTCTGGCCGCAGCGGATTGGCCCTCCACTCCGCCGGTCCTACCGTCCACCTCCGCCTTTTTAGCGATCGGTAAACAAGATTTTTCTGTTCCGATCGAACACCCCGACCGAGGAGTTCCACGGTGGAGCGCACGCTCTACGGGCAGGACCACGAGGACTTCCGAGCCGTCGCCCGGAAGTTCGTCGCCCGCGAGGCCATCCCCCACCAGCAGCGCTGGGACGAGGAGTAAAGCCACCACGTTGCCGTTCCGCGACCAGAAACGCTTCGAGACGTGATGTCGCGACCGACGCTCGGGCCTTGTTCATCCGCGTTCATCCGCACCCGCCCAGGACGGTGATCGCCTGGGTCCCAAAGGCCGCCGCGGCGTCGATGACCAGCCGGTGCTACCTTCGTCCAGAGCCATCCTCTGTTGCGCCGACACCGCCGCCGCTCCTTACCAGGGAGCCGCCCCGCCGGAGGTTACTGGATGCATGGCCAACAGCGGCATCGAAGCACGGCGCAAGGCCGCCCTCCAGGACGGCAGCGCCAGCTAGATTGCGCGACGCAAGGAGATCATCCAGACGGCCGCCCACGTCTTCAAGGAGCGCGGGTTCACAGCCACCCTCCGCGACGCCGCGGAGGCTCTGGACACCGACCGCGCCCCTCTACTACTACGTCGGCAGCAAGGACGAGCTGAGGAAGAGCCCCTTGCGGCCGGTGTGGCGGTGTGTGCGCACCACCGGGTGCTCGATGACCCCGGTCGCCGGCGGTCGGTCGTAGGTCCCGTCCCCGGGGTAGTCGCTGTACACGGCGCTGACCGATTCCAGCAGCCGCCTGAACGGCTCGGACAGGCCGTCGTACGCGGCCTGCAGATCGGCCCACAGTGTGCGACCGCCGATCTCCGGCACCACCTGATAGGTCAGCGACTCGATGGTGAACGGCGGGTTCCGCCAGATACCGCCGATGTGCCACCTCGCGGCCCCGCCGGCCTTCTCGAGGTTGAAGACGTACACCAGCCGGTTGTCCTCATGGCGGTACAGCCACTTGGGGTGGTCGAACGGCTCGTCGAAGATCCGTACAGCCTCTACATGCGCGTCTGGCGACAGGTGCTGGTCGCGAAGGACCAGCACCTTGTACTTCCAGAAGTCGTCGCGCAGGGCTTCGGCGGTGGCGTCGTCGACGCCGTTGGCCAGGTCGACGCCGACGATCTCGGCGCCGAGAACGGGGCTGGCCTGGCGGACCTCGTAAGGCGCGGTACGGGTGGCGGTCATCGTGACCCCCTCTGCATGTGATGTAGACAAAGCCTACTATCCCGATAGGGTTTACGGGAATCCATACCGAAACCGGCCCGGCCAAGAAGAGGCCATGATCGACATGGTCCCTTCCGTTAGGAATCCGCAGCCGTTCACAACCCTGCCCGTGAACGAAACCGGGGTAACTTCAGCGAACAGTCACGTTTGTGGCGTTCGTGAAGATTCACCGTTTTTCGTCAGCTCGAGTCGACGGACCTGCCGTCTGTTCGTGGTCGTCCGCCGGCGTCCGTTCACGTTGCTGTGAGCGGCAACCGTCGGCCGCCCGAGATGTGGATGTCCAGCGACCGCTACTCGCCGGCGCTGCGGCCATCCGTCGCCCTGAGCCGGAAGGCGGCGCGGATGTCGCGCAGCGGCTGCCGGTAGGGATGGTCTCCGTTGTCGTCGCTGTTGAGCGGCGGTCTCATAGCGCCGATCACAGCAGTCTCGACCGCTGCTGGTTCCTCCCTGGTTATCCAGGAGACGGACAGGTGCGAAACCTGCCAGCGGAGAAGCCAGTCAAGCTGTGCCGGCGGCAGCAGGACCTTCTTCGCCCTCCTGTACGGAGTCAGTTGACCATCGGCCACAAGGTGTGCCGCGAGCGTGAAACGGAAGGTGGAGGAACCGGTGTTCGCGCCGAGATGCTGCCCCACGACGCGTTGCCGGAGGCCGACCTTCGCGATGCCGACGTACAGCAACCCAAGGGGCAGGGAAGGATGAGCCGGTCTCGGTATTCCCGGAAGCGCCCCTGGAACAGCCCACCAGGCGTACAGGCCGGGCTTTCCCGGGACGGTTCCCGGGGCGAAGCCGACAATGCTGCCCGCCGGTACGGGCGCTGCGCACAGTGCCTGACAGACATCTTCCGCGGTCAGGAAGCCGCCATTCGGACCGTCCACCCTGTCAGTGGACCACGGGCGGTTTCACTGCCCGGCCACCGGCACGTCCGCGCCGGTGGGCAGCGACGCTTCGGCGCGGACCTGTTCGGACTCGGCGTCGGTGAACAGCCTCGAGCGCAGCAGGAAGCGCACACCCAGCGGCGCTTCGAGGGAGAACCCGCTGCCCCTGCCAGGCACCACGTCCACCGTGAGGTGGGTGTGCTGCCAGTAGCGGTACTGGTCGGCGCTCATCCAGAACGGGGTGTCACAGGCAACCCGGCCAAGCAGCACGTCGGCGCCGCCGACGCGGAACTCGCCGCGCGGGTAGCACATCGGGGCGCTGCCATCGCAGCAGCCCCCGGACTGGTGGAACATCACCGGGCCGTGCGTGTCGACCAGTACGCGCAGGACTTCCTCCGCGGCCGGGGTGAGCCGCACGCGCTCGGTGCGCCTCCCCCGGCCGTCTCCCTGGCCGACGAGGTCCATCAGAAGAAGCCGAGCTTCTTCGGCGAGTAACTGACCAGCAGGTTCTTGGTCTGCTGGTAGTGGTCCAGCATCATCCGGTGGGTTTCCCGGCCGATCCCGGACTTCTTGTACCCACCGAACGCCGCGTGCGCGGGATAGGAGTGATAGTTGCTCACCCATACCCGACCGGCCCTGATTTCCCGGCCGAACCGGTACGCGGTGTTGATGTCCCGGCTCCACACCCCGGCACCGAGACCGTAGAGCGTGTCGTTGGCCAGCTTGAGCGCCTCGTCCGGCGAGTCGTACGTGGTCACCGACACGACCGGACCGAAGATCTCCTCCTGGAAGATCCGCATGTCGTTGGTGCCCCGGAAGACTGTCGGCTCGACGTAGTAGCCGCCCTCGAGGCCGTCGACCTTGCGGGGGCTGCCGCCGGTGAGGATCTCGGCGCCCTCCCTGATGCCGATGTCGATATAGGAAAGGATCTTCTCGTACTGATCGTTGCTGGCCTGAGCGCCGATCATGGTGGCGGGATCGAGCGGGTCGCCGCCCACGATCGCCCTGGTCCGCTCGATGCAGCGGCCAATGAACTCGTCGTAGATCGAGGAGGCGATCAGCGCGCGGGACGGGCAGGTGCATACTTCACCCTGGTTCAACGCGAACAGGACGAAACCCTCGACGGCCTTGTCCAGGAAGTCGTCGTCGGCGGCCAGCACGTCCGGCAGGAAGATGTTCGGGCTCTTGCCGCCCAGCTCAAGGGTCACCGGGATGATGTTCTCGCTGGCGTACTGCATGATCAGTCGCCCGGTGGTGGTTTCACCGGTGAACGCGATCTTGGCGACCCGGCCGCTCGAGGCCAGCGGCTTGCCCGCCTCGACGCCGAAGCCGTTGACCACGTTCAGCACCCCCGGCGGCAGGAGGTCGGCGATCAGCTCGACCACAAGCAGCAGGCTGGCCGGAGTCTGCTCGGCAGGCTTGATCACCACACAGTTGCCGGCTGCCAGCGCGGGTGCGAGCTTCCACGCGGCCATCAGGATGGGGAAGTTCCACGGGATGATCTGACCGACCACGCCAAGCGGTTCCTGGAAGTGATAGGCGACCGTGTCCGCGTCGATCTCTCCGATGCTGCCCTCCTGGGCTCGCACCGCCCCCGCGAAGTACCGGAAGTGGTCCACCGCGAGCGGCAGGTCGGCGGCCAGCGTCTCGCGGACCGGCTTGCCGTTGTCCCAGGTCTCGGCGACCGCGAGCTTCTCCAGGTTCTGCTCGATCCGATCCGCGATCCGGTTGAGGATGTTGGCGCGTTCGGTCACCGATGTCCGGCCCCACTTCGCCGCGGCGGCGTGCGCGGCGTCCAGGGCGAGGTCGATGTCCGCGGCACTGGAGCGGGCGACCTCACAGAACACCTGACCGTTGACCGGTGAGGGATTGGCGAAGTAGCGGCCCTCGGTCGGGGGCACCCACGTGCCACCGATGAAGTTCTCGTAGCGCTGGGCGAACTGAACGATGCTGCCCTCGGCGCCTGGCGGGGTGTATGCCATGGGTGCGCTCCTGGCCGATGTCGTCCACCGTCATCGGGTGGTCAATGTGTGATGTAGAGCACCCTGCACACGTGAGGTTGGCGAAAGGTTGGTGGCGACGGCCGGCTGCCCTGGCATGTTTCGGAAGTCGTCGTCCGATCGGGAAACCACGCCCAGCTGGGATGGAACCGGTGTCAGCTGGGATGAACCGATGTCAGTGGGAGCGGTCGCTCACTCGCGCAACGCGGCCTGAAGCCGGGCAGCGGCGATGCCCCGGCGCGCGTCGTGCGGCGGCAGCAGTCGGTGTGCGTACTCATGGACCTGCGCGTCGAAGGGATGACGCTGGCCATAGAACAGAGCGAGCTCCGCCTGCTCGGAAGCCAGCACCGCCTCCCGCACGGCCACCGCGAGGTGCTCGCGCCACATCGTGATACCCGGTGCTTCCGAGTGCGGTAGCAGCGGCGCCGTGTAGCGGCGCACAGCGGCAGGAGCGTCCCCGTCAGCAAGGGCGACGAGTACGTCGGCAGCGTCGCAGGAGATCGGCGCGGTCAGCGCGTACCGGCGGTTCGTCAGCGCTCCGCCGAGGGTCCGACGCAGGTGGGACACCTCGGCCTTGAGAGTGGTGGCGGTGATCTGCTGATCACCGTACAGGGCCGCGCGCAGCCCCTCCGGAGAGAAGCCGTCCGCCTCCAGCGCGAGCAGCGTGAGGATCTCCAGCTGGCGCGGCGGCAACCGCAGAGGCACACCGTCGCACAGCGCCGTGCCGCTGCCGAGGCAACGCAGCCGCACCCCGGACGTGGCGGCCGTGACCGACCCGGAGGGACGCAGCCGCGACTCGATCGCGGTTACCAGCGTCCGTACGGTGGACATGGCAAGTGGGTGCGAACGGTTCCAGGTGGTGGAGAGATCCAGCACGCCGAGCGTCTGCCCGTTGGGGTCGCGGATCGGCGCCGACCAGCACGACCATTCGTGGAGCGCCTCAACCAGATGCTCGGCGGAGAACACGCTGGCCGGCCGCCCGTAGTGAAGCACGAGTGACATCGCGTTGGTGCCCATCGCCCGCTCATCCCACCGGCTGCCCGGCGCGAAGTTGACCCGCTCGGCTCGCCGCCGCATCACCCGCCCACCGCAGGTCCACAACATCCCGCCGGACTCGTCGGTGACCCCGACGATGAACCCGGCGTCGTCGGCGATGGCGCGCAGTTCGTCGCCGAGCTCACGTATCGGTTCACGCAGCGGGGAGTCCCGCCAGATGGCCGCGGGATCCAGGTCCTCAGCCGAGGGCGCGCTGTCCCGCGCCGGGTCCACGACGCGCACCGAGCGAGCCCAGGACTGCGCGACGAGCGGTCGCAGCACGGCGCTGTCCTGGCGCGTCGTGATCCACCTCGCCCACTCCCGCTCAAGCGTGCTGCGCTGGTGCCGCAGACTCGAATCCCCTGTGGTCACGGCTACTCCCGGATCGACCACGAGCGCCCGTACACTGACTCGCCGCTCATCACCCGCTGATCATTCCGGGCGGGTAAAAATCGTATTGACGCTACACCTCGAAGTCGATGCGGTCCAGGTCAGTCCGCATGGCGGGGACGCCAGGCATGACGGGGATACGTGCGGACTCCGAAATCCGGGTTTCAGCCTGCGAACTGGACTTTTACGGTTGACATGATCGCCTGCTGTCGGGCGTACGGGCCCGGTTCACAAACTCCTGCCAGGAACCTGTCCGTTCTTCACCGCGCGGATCGCCCCAGCCAATAGAGCAAACGTATTCGCGACGGCCATACGGTTAACAACGCAGAGTGGTGGGACGAGTGGACCCGAACCCACAGCCGACGGATTGTGAAAATCTTCCGTGGTTCATCCGCCCGCGTCGATGGCTGGTCGGCCAGGCGACAGCCCGCGGCTTGTGCGGTGGGTGGTAGTGGCATGCTGGAGAGGTGACCAGGGGAGGCGACGAGGCTACCGACCCGGACTTCTTCGTGTCGTATACAGGGGGAGACCGGGCGTGGGCCGAGTGGATCGCCTGGGTGTTGGAAGACGCCGATTACCGGGTGGTGATCCAGGCCTGGGATTTCCGCGCGGGAGCGCACTTCGTGGAAGAGGTGCAGCAGGCGACCGCGCGGGCCACCCGGACGGTGGCGGTACTGTCGGCGGCCTATCTGGAGTCGGCGTTCACGGCACCGGAGTGGCAGGAGGCGTGGCGGGCGGACCCATCGGGTCAGGCGCGGAAGCTGTTGGTGTTCCGGATCGAGCAGTGCCCGCGGCCGGGTCTGCTCGCCCAGGTGGTCATGGTTGACCTGTTCGGTATCCGAAAGGACGTGGCACGCCGCGCGGTGCTCGCCGCTGCCGCGGGCAGGCGGGGAAAGCCGGCTACAGAACCGGACTTCCCCGGCGGCCCGGCCGGTACGGAGGTGGCGGTGGGCGCTCCGGTGTTCCCGCCGGATCTGCCGGCGATGTGGAACGTACCGGCCCGGCTGGCGAACTTCGTCGGCCGTGAATCGCTGCTCACTCAGATACATGACCGACTGGCGGCGACGGGGTCGGTGGCGGTGACCGTGCTGGAGGGAATGGGTGGGGTCGGGAAGACTGCGCTCGCGGTCGAGTACATCCACCGGTATGCCGACGCTTTCGACCGGGTGGGCTGGGTACCGGCCGAGCAGCCGGAGCTGGTCGGCGGGTATCTGGCGGGGTTGGCCTCGATGGTGGGCCTGTCCCAGGATGCGGAACCGGCCGCGGTGGTGGCGGCGTGGGCACGCCGGCCGCGGTCGCTGCTGGTGTTCGACAACGCCGACGACCCCGAAACGGTCAAGACGATCAAGGGGCTTCGCCCGTCACCAGGGGCGGGCCGGCTGCTGGTGACCTCTCGGCGGCGGGGCTTCACCGCTCTCGGCGCAACGGTCACCGTGCCGCTGCTGCCACGGGCCGAAGCGATGCGCATCCTCACCGACCGGTTCCCAGCGCTGGATCCGACGGTCGCGGATCAGATCTGCGACCTGCTGGGGGACCTGCCGTTGGCGGTCGAGCAGGCCGCCGGCTATCTCGACCAGACCGGCACCCCACCAGAGGAGTACGCCGAACTCCTCGCCAAGTATCTCGGCGACATGCTCGCGGAAGGGGAGGTGGCCGATCGGCCGGGGGTCACCGTCGCGGTGCTGTGGGAGCTGTCCGTGCGCCGGCTGCGCGATGAGTGCCCGGCCGCGGTGGAACTGTTGGAACTGTGGGCGCTGTGCGCCCCGGAGACGATCCCCCTCGATCTGTTCGGGGATCCGGCAGGGTTCGACGACGGGCCGCTGAAGAACGCGGCCGCCAGTCGGGCGGTGTGGGCGCACACGGTCGGGGCGCTGGTCGGGTACAGCCTGGCCCGCCGGGATCAGGACACGGTGGACGTGCACCGGCTGGTGCAGGCCACCACCCGTCACCGGCTGCCGTCGGATCGGCAGAAGGCGCACACGGCCACCCTGCTTCGGCTGTTCCGAGCCAACCTGCCCGGCGATGTCGCCCGCAACCCGCAGGTCTGGCCCAGGTGGCGTGCCCTGCTGCCGCATGTTCGCACCGTTCTCGACCGCGGCGGCGACAGCGCGGGAGACGACTCGGCATGGTTGTGTGACCGCGCCGCGGTCTACCTCCGGCAGGAGGGGCAGTTCGCACTCGCGATCCCGCTGTCCCAACGGGCGCTGGCCGAGTGGACGCTGGTCCTGGGCCCCAACCATCCCGACACGCTGACCTCCTGCAACAACCTCGCTGACGCCTACCGGGCGGCGGGCCGGCTGAAGGAGGCCATCGGCCTGCACGAACGGACGCTGGCCGTCCGGGAGAAGGTCCGCGGTCCCAACCACCCCGACACGCTGGCCTCCCGCAACAACCTCGCCAACGCCTACCAGGAGGCGGGCCGGCTGAAGGAGGCCATCAGCCTGCACGAACGGACGCTGACCGACCGGAAACGGGTCCTGGGAGCGGACGCTCCCGAGACGCTGGCCTCCTGCAACAACCTCGCCAACGCCTACCAGGAGGCGGGCCGGCACGACGACGCCATCCGCCTGCACAAGCAGACGCTGGCCGACCGGGAACGGATCCGCGGCCCCAACCACCTCGAGACGCTGGCCTCCCATAACAACCTCGCCAACGCCTACCAGACGGCGGGCCGCCTGAAGGAGGCCATCGGCCTGTACGAGCGGACGCTGACCGACCGGGAACGGGTCCTGGGCGCGGACGATCCCGACACGCTGGCCTCCCGCAACAACCTCGCCAACGCCTACCAGGCCGCCGGCCGGCACGACGACGCCATCCACCTGCACCAGCGGACGCTGACCGACCGAGAACGGATCCTGGGCCCCAACCACCCGCGGACGCTGGCCTCCCGCAACAACATCGTCAACGCCTACCAGGCCGCCGGCCGGCACGACGACGCCATCGGCCTGTACGAGCGGACGCTGACCGACCGCGCGCAGCTCCAGGGCCCCAACCACCCGCGGACGCTGACCGCCCGCAACAACCTCGCCAACGCCTACCAGGCCGCCGGCCGGCACGACGACGCCATCCACCTGCACCAGCAGACACTGACCGACCGAGAACGGATCCTGGGCGCGGACGATCCCGACACGCTGGCCTCCCGCAGCAACCTCGCCGACGCCTACCGGACGGCGGGCCGGCTGAACGACGCCATCCGCCTGTACGAGCGGACGCTGACCGACCGAGCACAGCTCCAGGGCCCCAACCACCCGCGGACGCTGACCACCCGCAACAACCTCGCCAGCGCCTACCGGGCGGCGGGCCGGCTGAAGGAGGCCATCGGCCTGTACGAGCGGACGCTGACCGACCGAGTACAGCTCCAGGGCCCCAACCACCCGACCACGCTGACCGCCCGCAACAACCTCGCCAACGCCTACCAGGCCGCCGGCCAGCACGACGACGCCATCCACCTGCACCAGCAGACACTGACCGACCGGGAACGACTCCAGGGCACGGACGATCCCGGCACACAGGCCGCCCGCCACAACCTCGCCAACGCCTACCAGGCCGCCGGCCGCCTCGACGACGCCATCCACCTGTACCAGCAGACACTGACCGACCGGGAACGACTCCAGGGCACGGACGATCCCGGCACACAGGCCGCCCGCCACAACCTCGCCAACGCCTACCAGGCCGCCGGCCGCCTCGACGACGCCATCCACCTGTACGAGCGGACACTGACCGACAGCGTGCGGGTCAATGGTCCCGACCACACTTTCACGGTCATGGTCAGAGACAATCTTGCCGCCACGAAGCATCGCGGCCCGTCGGCCGGTAACCCGACACGGCCGACGGACAACCCGGATCGACCGTAATCCGCTCGGGGGCGGACGGCATCCGCCGCCGTCGGGAGCACGGATAGGATGCACGGCCTGGCGGGGCACCGCTGCCGAACCAGTCATGATCGGTGCCGGTCCGGGCCGGGTGGCCGGTCATGGCAGGCAGCTATCCACCCGGCCGTGGCGGGATGACGATCCGGGCCAGCGGCGCCGGCTACCCCGATCGAGGCGCAACTGGCCCGGCAGGCCCGCGCTGGCGCGGCGCGCATCCTCGAACTGCTGTCCGCCGAGTCCCGCGTCCGGCAGCGGCCGGACGCGGTCGCCCTCACGGACCCGGACGGGCTGCTGGAACTCGACCACGTCGACTTCGCCTACCCCGGTGGCGAGCCGGTGCTGCACGACATCACCCTGCGTATTGAACCGGGCGAACGGATCGCGATCGTCGGCGCGTCCGGCTCGGGCAAGTCGACGCTCGCGCTGCTGCTGGCACGGTTCCACGACCCGACATCCGGCACGGTCCGCGTGGACGGGCGGGATGCCCGCGACTACACGTTGACGTCGCTGCGCTCGACGGTCGGCCTCGTGTTCGAGGAGGGGTTCCTCTTCTCCACGACGATCCGCGACAACATCGCGTTCGGCCGCCCGACCGCGTCCGATGACGAGGTCGAACACGCGGCCGTCGCGGCGCACGCGCACGGCTTCGTCGCCGGCCTGCCGGACGGGTACCAGACCGTGGTCGGGGAACGGGGCTTCACCCTCTCCGGCGGGCAGCGCCAGCGCATCGCTCTCGCGCGGGCCGCCCTGGCCAACCCGCGCGTGCTCGTTCTGGACGACGCCACGTCGGCGATCGACGCCCGCACCGAGCACGCGATCCACCACTCGTTCGAGGAGGTGCTCGCGCAGCGGACCACCGTACTGATCGCCAAGCGTCACTCCACGCTGCAGCTGGCCGACCGGGTCATCGTGCTGGACCGCGGGCGCATCGTCGACCAGGGCACGGCCGAGGAACTGCTCGACCGCTCGGAGCTGTTCCGCGAACTGCTCACCGGCCTGGACACCGGGCTCGCCGAGCACGGCACGCCGCCGGCCGAGCCGGTCACCGCGATCGACCCGGTGGCCTGGCCGACGGACGTCTCCCGCCTCGGCGCGCCGAAGGTGAGCACCTATGCCAGCGACTCCGCCCTGCGCTCGACGGCGGGCGGGCCCGGAGGCGGCCGCGGCGGCGACTCCTCGCAGCTGGCCAGGCTGGCGGCCGCGTCACCCGAACTGCTCGCCGAGGTGGACCGGCTCCCGCCGCTGGCCGGCGACCCGCGGGTCGACCTCGACGCGGCGATGGCGCCGCACGACGACTTCAGCATGGGCGACGTCTTCCGGCCGTTCGCCCGGCCGCTGGCGCTGGCCGCGGTGCTGGTCGTCATCGACGGGCTCAGCGGCCTGGCGGCCCCGGCGCTGATCCGCTTCGGTGTCGACCACGGTGTGCTGCGGCACTCCCAGCGGGTGCTCGCCGTCGCGTGCGCCATGCTCCTCGTCCTCCAGATCATCATCTGGGCCAACCAGCGGCTGATGACCTTCTACACCCAGTGCACCGCGGAGCGGATGCTGTTCGGCCTGCGGGTGCGTACCTTCGCGCACCTCCAGCGGCTGTCGCTGAACTACTACGAGCGACACCAGACTGGAAAGGTCATGACGCGGATGGCCTCGGACGTCGAGGTGTTCGCGCAGCTGTTGCAGCAGGGCCTGGTCACCGCGATGTCCAGCCTGATGACCTGCGGCGGCATCGCCGTGGTGCTCGCGGTGTTCAGTCCCTCCCTCGCATTGATGATCTCGGCCGTGCTCGTGCCGCTGGTGCTGTCGACGATGTGGTTCCGGTGGGCGTCCACACAGACGTATCTCGCGGCCCGGGAACGCATCTCCGTGCTCTACGCGGACATGCAGGAGAGCCTGTCCGGCGTCGTGGTCAGCCAGGCGTACAACCAGCAGCCGGCCAACGAGGCCCGCTTCGCGTCGCTGGCCGACGCGTACTGCCACGCCCGGTCACGCTCGTACGAGCTGATGGCCCGGTTCTTCCCGTTCCTGCAGTTGCTGAGCACGGCGGCGAAGGCGATCGCGCTGGCCGTCGGCGCGCATCGCATCGCGAACGGCTCGCTCAGCGCGGGACTGCTCATCGCGTTCCTGCTCTACCTCGACCAGTTCTTCACGCCGATCCAGCAGCTGTCGACGGTCTTCGACCAGTGGCTGCAGGCCGTCGTCGCCGTGACCCAGCTGCGCGAGCTCCTGCAGACCCCGAGCGGAACCCCCGACGCCCCTGATCCGGTGCGTCCCGGGCGGTTGCGCTGCGAGATCACGCTCGATCACGTCCGGTTCGCCTACGAGAGCACCGGGCTCGTCGCGATGGACGACGTGAGCCTGTCCATCCCGCCCGGCCAGGTCGTCGCGCTGGTCGGTACCACCGGAGCCGGCAAGTCCACGCTGGTCAAGCTGGTGGCGCGGTTCTACGACGCGACCTCGGGGACGGTGCGGGTCGACGGCGTCGACGTGCGCGATCTCGATCTGGCCGCCTACCGGCACCAGCTGGGGTTCGTGCCGCAGGAGCCGTTCCTGTTCTCCGGGACCATCCGGTCGAACATCGCCTACGGCCGCCCGTCCGCGTCCGACCTGGAGGTCGAGCGCGCCGCACGGGCGGTGGGCGCGCACGAGTTCATCGCAGGCCTCCCGCACGGCTACCTGACCCCGGTCAGCGAGCAGGGGCACTCCCTGTCGGCAGGCCAGCGCCAGCTGCTCAGCCTGGCCCGCGCGCTGCTCGTCGACCCAGCGATCCTGCTGCTGGACGAGGCGACCGCCAACCTCGATCTCGCCACCGAGGCGCAGGTGCAGCGGGCGATGGGGCTCGTGGCCAGCGGCCGGACGACCCTGCTCATCGCGCATCGGCTGCAGACCGCACGGGCGTCACACCGGATCCTCGTCGTCGACGGCGGGCTCATCGTCGAAGACGGCTCACACGAGGAACTGATCGACCTCGACGGTCGCTACGCCGCGCTGTGGGCGGCCATGACCCAGCGGCCAACGTCGGCCGTTCGCGACCGTCCGTAGCGAGTCCGGCGAAACCTTTCCGCGGCCGCCGGGCCCGCGATCACCCAGGCGATCATCGTGATCACCCTGGTGTTCTTCCTGACCTGGTTCGTCGGCGGCTGGCTGGGCCTGGAGGGCAAGCTCCGCGCGCTGCTGTCCACAGCCGTTCGGGGCACTCGGATCGGCGGCGTGCTCTGGCAGGGGCTCGGCGGTGGCCGGTGGCCGGTGGCCGAGGACTGCCGGCACCTCCCCCGTCGTCTCGAGCGCGACCTGCTCGGCATGGACGAACAGATCACCCGCGTGCCGACGAAGATGATGGCCGCCGACCGACCGGGACGATCTGGGGCAGGTCCACAGCCGGGGCACGCCCGACCAGGCCAGGCTCACATCGAATTCACATGCCGACAGTCATATCGTGCTGCCCATGCGGGTGCTGGTGGTCGAGGACGAAACACGCACCGCCACATTGCTGCGCCGCGGCCTGACCGAGGAAGGGTTCGCCGTCGACATCGTCGCGGACGGCCTCGAGGCGGTATGGCAGGCCAGCGAAATCGCCTACGACGTCATCGTTCTCGACCTCATGCTGCCGGGCCTCGACGGATTCGAGGTCTGCCGGCGCCTGCGCGCCGCCGGGCGCTGGGCACCGGTACTGATGCTCTCGGCCCGCAGCGAGGTCACCGACCGCGTGCGCGGACTCGACGTCGGCGCCGACGACTACCTCGCCAAACCATTCAGCTTCGACGAACTGTTCGCCCGGATCCGGGCGCTTATCCGCCGCGGAACCCATGAACGCCCCGTCGTCCTCGACGTCGACGGGCTGCGACTTGACCCGGCCGGCCGCACCGCGAGCCGTGACGGCACCGCCCTCGACCTTTCACCCAAAGAATTCGCCCTCCTCGAATACCTGATGCGCCACCCCGGCGAGGTCCTCAGCCGAACAGCCATCCTCGAACACGTCTGGGACTTCGCCTACGACGGAACCTCGAACGTGGTCGACCAGTACATCGCCTACCTTCGCCGCAAAATCGACAGGCCCTTCGGAATCTCACAACTGGAAACAGTCCGCGGAGCCGGTTATCGGCTATGCGCCACCACGAGCACACGGACGGCCTGACCAGCCGATGCCGCTGCGCATCCGCCTCGCGGCCGTCTTCGCGCTCGGGACGATCGTGTGACGGGGGCGGGATTGGGATCCCTGGCCATCATCGGGAAATGGTTCCTGCTGTCCCTGGCAGGACTGACGGCGATCTGCGGGGCCGGTTGCGCGCTGCTCGCGCGTCGAGAACGGGCCGTGTCGGTCGGCCTGGGAAGTCTGGCGTTGCTACTCACGCTGGCGACGGTGGCGGACCTGGTCAACGCCCACTACGGCTACCTGCCGCGGTTCGACGACGTCATCGGGGTGAAATCCTGGCCGACAGCGTCGGCGCGCGAAATAGTCGGCCAGGCGCCGCGGCCGCATCCCGACGGTTCGGTCGTCGGCCTGCCGGTCACCGGGGTCCACAGTGGGTTCGGAACTCAGGAGGCCCTGGTGTATTTTCCGCCGCAGTACTTCACCGAGCCGCATACCCGGTTCCCGGTCGTCTATCTGTTACACGGGTCGCCAGGCGTTCCGGTCGACTGGTACCGGGGAGGCCAGGCCGCGCAGGTTGGTGCGATGCTCGCGCACGACGGTCAGCCCGCAATCCTCGTCGCCCCGCGGTTGAGCCACGGCTGGCTCGACGACAGCGAATGCGTCGACCGCCCTGGGGAACACGTCGAAACCTACCTGGTCGACGACGTGATCCCGACGGTCGACGCGCGGCTGCGGACCATCCCGGATCGGGCCGACCGGATCCTGGCCGGGATGTCCGCGGGCGGGTATTGCGCGCTGAACCTCGGCCTGCGGCATCGCGACCTCATCGCGACGATCGTCGACATGTCCGGGATGACCAGACCGACCCATGACGGAGGAATGGCCGGGCTGTTCGGAAACCGGCCGGATCTCGCCTTCGTCGCCGCGGCCAACGCACCGGCGCTCTACGCACTCGCGCTCCCGCCGGACCCGCCGATGCGGGTGTGGCTGGACTGTGGGCGCGGCGACCGCGAGTCCCTGGACGACACCAGAAACATGGCACTCACCCTGTCGCGGCGCCCCGGATTCACCACCGTTCTGAGGCTCAGGCCCGGCGGCCACGACTTCAACGTGTGGCGACCGGCGCTCCGCGACGGCCTTCAGTGGGCGGTGCCGACCGCATCCCCGGCATCGGCTGACCGTCATACACGTGTGCTCCAGCGCCATCACGCCAGGGTGGCGGCCGCCTGAGGGGCAGCGGGGCGGAAAGGTGGAGAGGTGAAGAGGCAGAGGGCTGTTGCGTCGTACAGGGAGCAGGCACACCCCGCCCATTTTGTCGGCAGGACAGGCCGGCCTGTGCGAATTCGCTGTCCCGATACGACAGTGTTGACGGATTCCGGGGCTCACCCGAAAAGGGGTAACAAGGATCGTGAGCATCTTCAGCGGCACCAACACTTCGCCAGACCCGCCGAAGCGACGGGAGTCTCCTGCCGAGACAGCTGATCGGATCTCCGGCAATCGCCGCGGATGGCCACGTCCGCGGTCGCGCTCCGACCTTACTGGTAAGCCGTTACGGATCCGCCCACGTCCAAGCCGCCCGGCGCGGCAGAAGCCAGGCAACCCGCCGCGATCGAGAGACCCGGCAGCGCCTCTGAAGACAGCGAACGCGGATACGAGGACGGGTCCCTCGAACGCCCCGCGACGCGCCGCATCCGGCTCCGGGCCGCGTCGGTTCGGGCTGTGGGCCTGGAGGCGGCCGTGGGTGCCGCGGATCGCCGCGCTGCTGACGCTCGCCATCGGCCTGATGGACATCGGGTCCTCGCTGACTCCGGAGTGGCATTCGCGGCTGGAGGACCTACAGGCGCTGCTGCCCATGGCGGTCTCCCGGCAGGCCTCCGCGTTCACCGTCGTGGTGGGGATGCTGCTGGTGCTGCTCGCGGCCGGACTGCGGCGACGCAAGAGGCGGGCGTGGCGGGCCACGGTGGTTCTCCTTGGGACAAGCGTGGTCCTGCACATAGTCAAAGGACTGGACTACGAGGAGGCAGCCGGGTCGGCCGCGCTGTTCGTCGCCCTGCTCCTGGCTCACCAGGAGTTCCGAGCAAAAGGCGACCCGACGACACGCTGGCGGGCACTCGGGATCGGCCTGTTGCTCACGGTGGTGTCGATTGGGGTCGGCTTCCTGCTGCTGCACCTGCGCGAGAATCGGATTGCCGGCCCGCAACCGCTGTCCGCCCAGCTGGAACAGGTCGTCCTGGGGTTGGCCGGTATCCCGGGGCCGCTGGAGTTCACCTCCCACCATTTCGCCGACCTGGCCTTTCGGACGCTGCTGACGATGGGTGTGCTGACCATTGGGACCACCGCCTATCTCGCGCTGCGACCCCCCGAGCCGCGGCCGAGGCTGACCGACGAGGACGAGGCCCGGGTGCGTGCCCTGCTGGCCCGACACGGTGATGCCGACTCACTGGGGTACTTCGTGCTGCGATCGGACAAGTCGGTTGTCTGGTCACCGACGGGGAAGGCCTGTGTGGCCTACCGTGTCGTCTCCGGTGTGATGCTTGCCAGCGGCGATCCGCTCGGTGACCGGGAAGCGTGGCCCGGCGCCATCAGGGAGTTCCTCCGCGAGGCGGCCGACCACGCCTGGACGCCAGCGGTCATCGGCTGCTCGGAGGCAGGGGGCATCGCCTGGACCCGCGCGGGCCTGTCGGTGCTGGAGTTCGGGGACGAAGCCGTGCTGGAGACGACCGGCTTTACCCTGGAAGGCCGGACCATGCGCAACGTCCGCCAGGCTGTCGCCCGGGTGGAGCGCGCCGGCTACACAGCGATCGTCCAGCGGATCAGCGATCTTGAGCCGCGGGACGTCGCGCGGCTCAGGGCCCAGGTCGCGGTCTGGCGAGGTACCGAGACCGAGCGGGGGTTCTCGATGGCTCTCGGCCGGATCGGCGATGCGGCAGACGGCGACTGCGTCGTGGTGATGGCCTTCTCCGCGGAGCCGCACGGCGCGGAGCCCCGGCTGCGCGCCGTGCTGCACTTCGTGCCCTGGGGGCGCACAGGCCTGTCGCTGGACGCGATGATGCGCGACCGGACGGCCGACAACGGGCTCAACGAGTTCCTGATCGTCAGCGCTGTCCGCCGGGCCCGGGATCTCGGTGTCAAGCGGCTGTCACTGAACTTCGCGGTCTTCCGGTCCGCGCTCGAACGTGGCGAACGGCTCGGCGCGGGGCCGGTGCTGCGCTCGTGGCGCGGTCTGCTGATGTTCCTGTCCCGCTGGTTCCAGATCGACAGCCTGTACCGGTTCAACGCCAAGTTCCAGCCGACCTGGCTGTCCCGGTACGTCTGCTATCCCGCGTCCGCGGACCTGCCCCGGATCGCGCTGGCCATGCTCGAGGCCGAGGCCTTCCTTGTATGGCCACGCTGGGTATGGCCACGCTGGCGCGGGCACCTGCCCCGCCCCAGCACCCGTCTACGCGGCGGCGCCCGCTCCGGTGACGACGGCGCCGATCACCGGCAGGTTCACCGCCGGGAGACCGGCTCCGACGCCCGCCACGGGCGCTCCTGAAGGCACCGCCCCGGGATCGGCTGGCCCGGCTCCGCTGTCCGTCGGTGCCGCCGCGGACCTGGCTGCCGACCAGAGACTGGCCGCACTCCCCGCGAGGGGCGCTCTTGTCATCGGCTTCGCCCAGGTCGCCGCACTCGCACCGGGGATCAGCCGATCGGGCGTGAGCATGGTGGCCGGTCTGGTCCGCGGCCTGTCCTACGAGGACGCGGCCCGGTTCGCGTTCCTGCTGGCCACCCCGGTGATCTTGGCCGCGGGCCTGCTCAAGCTGCCGGATCTGTTCGGCCCGCTTGGCAACGGGGTACGGGGGCAGAGCCTGTTCGGGGCGGCGGTCGCGGGCGTCGCGGCCTATCTGTCGGTGCGGTTCCTCAGCCGTTGGTTCGAAACCCGGACGCTCACCCCGTTCGCGTTCTACTGTCTCGCCGTCGGATTCGTGTCCGTACTGAGGTTCGGTCCCTTCTCGTTCTGATTTCGCAGGCCCCGAGACGCTCTGCCCGTGAGACGATCAGCCGCGGGCAGGATTCGGCCGGAAACAACGGAAGGAAGTCCCGCGCTGTCCGCTCCAGTCGTACGCAATATGCGTTGATCCAGTGGTTTTGTTCCGGCTGTGGGCGAACCCGGGCGAAATCTTCGGGGGTTCGGGGATCCGACCGGACGGCGCGGATACCCCGTCCGGTCGCCTCCAGCCATGCGGGCGGTGTGCCCGGATCACCGCTCTCACCTGGGCCTCCGCCGGCCCGGGGGGTGGGATGCTCTATCGGGCGACCAGCCGGCGGACGTCCGCTGTCGAGGTACCCAGCCCGCTCGGAGCACCGAAGGGCCGCCGGTCCACGGCCGGGTGGTAGCGCAGCTCGGTCTCCTCGTAGCGGTGGGTTCCTTCGTGCCAGCGCAGGATGCCGGCCAGCCAGTTCTGCAGTTCCCGGACGTAGCCGAGCAGCGCGCCGCGGACGTCGCCGTCGAGCTGAAGCTGGTCGAACAGCACCGGCAGTTCCTCGGCCACGATGTGCTCGAACTGGCGCATCCGGGCGGTCATGAGATCGTTCACCACCTCGACCGCACGGTCGCGGCCGCAGCCGAGGAAGTTCTCGACCACCAGCACGCAGTTGTGGATCTCGCCCTCGAACTGGATCTCCTTCTGGTAGGAGAAGACGTCGTTGAGCAGGCAGGCATAGTCGGCCGCGGCGTTCTCCAACGACCGTATCGGCCGGGTGCGGAAGATCTCGGCCGGCACGGTGTGCGCGCGGGCGAGCCGGCACAGGCTCATCGTCAGGTCGGAGCCGAACGTCGCGCGGCGCATCTCCAGGTAGTCGACGGGATCGGGGATGCGGTTGACCGCCTGGTTCGCCAGCTCCCACAGCCAACTGTCGATCATCACTTCGACGGCGTGGCGGAAGGCGGCCCGCGCGGCGGGCTCCATCGGCCCGGCGGTGCGTTCCCACAGGTCGGCGAGGCCGCGCTCAAGGGCGTTCGCCGGTACCTCGATGGCCGGGCCGTCGAGGGGCATGAAGGCGCGCAGCCGTTCGTTGCTCAGCCGCGCCCCGGCCAGGTTCCCACTCCGGCCGAAGACCACCGGATAGTAGTCGTCGCCATAGGTGCCCCAGGTCAGCCAGCTGGTGGTGAGGTCGAGTTCCGCCGCGGAGGCGTCCGGGTGGATGCCGGCCGAGCACAGGGCGAAGTCGAACGCGACCAGCTTGTGCTCGTCCCAGATGCCCGGGACCGGGTCCAGCATGCCCATTGCACCCGCCCAGCGGACGATCGAGCGTCGCGAGGCGTCCAGGTGCGGGCTGCGCCCGGTGGTGTACGGCAGGTAAAACTCGGGCAGCCGGGTCGGCCCGACCACCCGGAACGGCACGTTGGCATAGGACCGAAGCCGCCGCGGCGCGGTGGCGAGCAGGGACGGCACGACCCGCACCACCGAGGTGCCGAGGCTCGGCGCGCCGGGCAGACCGGGCAACCCGCCCACCCCGACAGGCAGCCCGAGACCGGCCGGGACGGCGTCGGGGTCGCCTCGCGGTTCATGTACCGGCTGGAGCGCAGATGCCACTCGTGGCCGCCGGACTGCCAGTCCTGCAGGCCCTTGGCATACGCCAACGTCGCGAGCCGTCCCGCCGGGTCGATGCCGTACTCGTCCAGGACGGCCGGCAGCTCCACGACCGCCGTGTGCTCGAACTGGTGCAGTCGGGAGGTGAGCAGGTCGTTGACGGCGTCGGCGGCCTGCTGCGTGCCGATGTCGAGGAAGCGTTCGACGACCAGCACCCCGTTGCTGAGCTCGCCCTCCTCGGTGACCTCCCGCTCGTAGGAGAACAGGTCGTTGCGCAGGTGGACCGCGTCGGCGAAGGTGTCGCGCAGCACCCGCAGCGGGCGGGTGGCTGCGACGGCGGCCGGGACCTCGGCGTCCGCGGCGTGCTCGACGAGGTTCGCCGACCAGGGCGCACCGCCGACCTTGCGGCGCATCTCGACGTACTCGATCGGGTTGGCCAGCCGACCGGCGTTGATGTTGGCGAGTTCCCAGAGCGACTCGTCGAGCAGGTTGCGGGTGCTCACCGCGAACCGTGCCCGCCAGTCGGCGGACCTGGCGGGCACGGTTCGCGTCCACAGGTCCGCGAGCCCACGCTCGACCGGGTTCGTCGGTTCTTCGGTGATCTCGCCGTCGACCGGCATGAAGGCGGGCAGCCGGTCGAGATAGGCCCGCGCGCCCGCCATGTCGTGCGTCCGCTTGTAGAGCTCCAGGAAGTGGTCGTCGAAGTAGAAGACCCACACATACCAGTCGGTGACGAGGTTCAGCCGCTCGGCGGTGGCGTCGGGATGCGTGTAGGCGCACAGCAGGGCGTAGTCGTGGGCGTCGAGGTCCCGCTCGGTCCAGATCGTGGTCCCGCCCTCGGGCGGGTCGATCATCTCCATGGTCCGGGCCCACGCCCTGCTGTGCTCCCGGGCGATGTCCAGATGGGGGCTCAGGCGCGCCGGATAGGGCACGTAGAATTCGGGGAGGGTGAAAGGCTGCATGATTCTCCGGGAAACCCTTCTCTGCCGCTGGTGCGGGCGGTCGCGCCCGGAGGGCGTCACCGATATCGGCGCGCCGCCGCGGCGCACTGACCGCGGCGACGCGCCGGTGGGTGGGCTCAGCGCCCGATCTCGACGCTCTCCAGGATTCCGAGCGCGTCCGGAACGAGGACGGCGGCGGAGAAGTAGGTCGTCACCAGGTACGAGATAATTGCCTTCTCGTTGATGCCCATGAACCGGACGGACAGCCCCGGCTCGTATTCGTCGGCGAGGCCGGTGTGGTGCAGGCCGATCACACCCTGGTTCTCCTCCCCGGTCCGCAACGCGATGACGGAGGTCGTTCCCGTGGCGCTGATCGGAATCTTGTTCAGCGGCAGGAGGGGGACGCCGCGCCAGGCCGGCACGTGCTGGTCGTGGAACAGGACGGTCGCCGGGTAGATGCCCCGCGCGGTGCATTCCCGGCCGAAGGCCGCGATCGTCCGGGGGTGGGCGAGCAGGAAATGTGTGCTGCGCCGCCGGCTGAGCAGCTCGTCGAAGTCGTCCGGGGTCGGCGGGCCGGACCGGGTGTGAATGCGCTGGCGCAGGTCGGCGTTGTGCAGCAGGCCGAAGTCGGAATTGTTGACCAGTTCGTACTCCTGGCGTTCGCGCAGCGCCTCGACGGTGAGCCGCAGCTGCTGCTCCAGTTGGTTGATCGGCTCGTTGTACAGGTCGGCCACCCGGCTGTGGATGCGCAGCACCGTCTGGGCGACGCTGAGCTCGTACTCACGCGGGGCCAGTTCGTAGTCGACGAACGTGCCCGGCCGGTCCGGCTCGCCGCTGTGCCCGGCCGCGATCGCGATCTCCGCCTCGCCCTGCCGGTTGCGCGGCGGCTGCGGGCGGGAGCGGTAGTCCGCCAGGTGCCCGCGCAGCGCGGTGTCCCGCTCGACGACCTCGGCGAGCTGCTCGCGGGTGAGCACGAGCACGGTGGCGGCGGTCAGGGCGCGGGCGGTGTACTCCCAGGTCAGGTCCGACTCGACGAGGACATCGTCCCCGAAGTACTCGCCGTCGGCGAGCACCCCGAGGGAGCGCTCGTCACCATACTCGCCCGGGCCGAATTTCCCGATCTTGCCGTGGGCGACGAGGAACACCGCGTCGGCCGGCGCGCCGGTCTCCACCAGGACGTCGCCCGGCGCGTACTCCCGCTGGGCGAAGCGGTCGGCGAGACCGGCGAGCGCGTCGCCGTCGAAGCCCCGTAGGGCGGGCAGTTCGGCGAGCTCGCCGGGCACCACCCGCACCTCGGATCCGGTGGAGGTGAACGTGACGAGCCCGTCACCGAGTATGTAGGTCAACCGCCGGTTGACCCGGTAGACACCGCCGGCCGTCTGGACCCAGGGCAGCACGCGCAGCAGCCACCGGGAGGTGATCTCCTGCATCTGCGGGACGGACTTGGTGGTCGTCGCGAGGTTGCGCGCGGCCGCCGTGCTCAGGCTCAGCCGGGGGTCCTCACCGGTCACGCCGGGGTCGGTCGATACGGGCTCGGTCATGCGGGCTCCACCTCTCTGTGGTTCTTCCAGGGACTCTCTTGTGGTTCTTCCAGGGATCGGGGCAACCGGGCGCGGCGGTACGCCGCGCCCTTACCGATGCGCTGTCCGGTTGGTGTCCCCGCGGGGGCGCGGGACGGCCGGCCGGATTCGTCAGGGCTGTTCCGGTATTTTCCCGAGAATTTCTGGCCCTCGGCGGCGCCGGCGCTGCTCCGACAGCGCCGCGTCATCTTTTCCGGAGGACTCCCGCGGAACGCGGGAAAGACAGTGGCGGGGATTCTCGTGGCATCCCTACGGCCGCGGTATCGGCATTGGAGACGCGGCCGGGCCAGCGGCCCGATCAGATCTCCAGGAACGCATATGGATGATCTCTGCCCTTCATCTGTTCGGATGATCGCGCGGTCGGCAGTTTCATACCCGTGAACCCCCCGGCATGTCGCGCGGTTCGGCGACATGCGCTTTGTTTGCTGTCGGTAAGCGCGTGGCCGCACATCGGCAGCTTCCTCTATCGGGGCCACGGGCGGCAAGCACTTTGCGGAACTACTCGAGGACTGGCCCGGAAGGTGGCCCGCCTAGTCCACTGACCGATCTTGTCGGTTACGGACAGCAAAGGGCGATGAGGCCGCGACAGGAAACGTCTCCGAGCAACGTGCCACGGCCAGCTCGGCTGACCATCGGAACTCGATCATTCAACCGATTCCCCCCGCCATATCGGCGGCGACCGGCATGCGGCCCCGTGGCGTGGCCGTTCCCGGCCGGCCGGCGGGTGGGGACGTTCACCGGGCATGCCTGCAACGGCAACCCGAAAGTCATAGCGATACAACTCACCAAGGCTTCGGAGGATGCCGGCCACCCAGCGCTCGACACGCCCCCAAGCGATCAAAAGTTGACTGTGAGTTACAGAAGTGCCAGCGCTACTAGTGTCCTGAGTCGTTGATTCGCTGGCAGTAGGCGGCGAGGGTCTCGAGGATCTCGTCGGCGGTCTTGGCCCAGACGAACGGCTTCGGGTCCTTGTTCCAGGCGTTGATCCATCGGCGGATGTCGGCTTCGAGTTCGACGACCGAGCGGTGCGTCGATCGGCGCAGCTTGCGGGTGGTCAGCTCCGCGAACCAGCGCTCGACCAGGTTCATCCACGACGCCGAGGTCGGGGTGAAGTGCAGGTGGAAGCGGGGGTGGCGCAGCAGCCAGTTCTTCACCGCCGGGGTCTTGTGGGTGGCGTAGTTGTCCAGGACCAGGTGCAGGTCGTAGCCCTTCGGGACCGAGGAGTCGATCAGCTTGAGGAAGCGCAGGAACTCCTGGTGACGGTGCCGCCGGAAGGTCTGCGCGATCACCGACCCGGACGTCGGGTCGAGCGCGGCGAACAGGCTGGTCGTGCCATGGCGGACGTAGTCGTGGGTCATCCGCTGCGGGGTACCCGGCATCAGGGGCAGCACCGGTGCCGTGCGATCCAAAGCTTGCACCTGCGACTTTTCGTCGACGCAGAGCACGATCGCCTTCTCCGGCGGGTCGAGGTAGACCCCGACCACGTCACGGACCTTGTCCACGAACAGCGGGTCGGTGGACAGCTTCCACGTCTCGACCAGATGCGGCTTCAACCCGAACGCCCGCCACATCCGTGACACCGTCGACTGCGACAGCCCACTGGCCCTCGCCATCGACCGCGATGTCCAATGGGTATCGCCGTTCGGTGGCTTCTCCTCCAACGTCCTCGCGATCACCGCCTCGACCTGGGCGTCGGTGACCTTCCGAGGCGCTCCCGGACGTGCCTCGTCTGACAGGCCCTCCAGCCGGTCGACCGCGAACCGCTCCCGCCATTTCGCGACCGTTCCCCGGGTGATCCCGAGCTCGGCCGCGACCCCCGAGTTCGTCCCACCGTCCGCGCAGGCCAGCACGATCCGCGAGCGCAACGCCAGCGCCTGCGCGGTCTTCCGCCGTCGGGCCCAGCCCTCCAGCACCGCACGCTCAGCAGACGACAACTCGATGGGATCCGCGCTCGGGCCAGGCACCAGCCCATTCTATCTGCACACGAATCAACGACTCAGGACACTAGCAGCGTCACGCCGAGCGCCCAGACGAGACCCCCAACGATGTTGTAGACGGTGAAGGTGCGGGCGGGAACGCCGACGACCCCGGCCGCTGGGTTCATGAAGGTCCGTACAACCGGGACGAAACAGGCCAGGATGATGGGCTTCTCGTACCCGTAGCGGTCGAGAAACGCGTTGGCCCGCTCCACGTTGTCACGCTTGAACAGGCGGGAGTCCGGCCGGTCGAACAGGTTTACCCCGGCCCGCCGGCCGATGAGGTAACCCGTCTGGGCGCCGAGCAGAGCGGCGGCGATGACCCCCGGGAGCACCTGGCCGATATGGAAGCGTGGGTGGTCAGCGGTGGCCGTAGTCGCGCTGTAGGCGCCGGCGAAAAACAGCAACGAGTCGCCCGGCAGGAAGAACCCGACCAGCAGGCCGGTCTCGGCGAAGACGATGAGGATCAGACCGACCAGCCCGAAGGAGGAGGTGAGGGAGGCCGGATCGAAAACGTTGACGGCAAGGGAACCGGGCAAACCAGAACGACCTTTCGGAGCCAACGGGACCGGCCGGACTGGTACCGGCGGTCCGTTTACCCGGCGCGGGCGGCGCGCGTGCCGGATAACGTCTGCCACGTTAGCCGCGGAATCATGTGAGCATGATGTGAGCGACGGTGGAGAAAATGTGGATCCGCGCACGCCGGACGGCACCTCCACAGCGGTGCGGGGTGGCGGATCCACCTCGTGACCGCGCTCTGCGTCCTGACGCTGGAAACGCGTCGGCCAGCGTCCGCGCCGCGTGCGGCAAACGCGGTTGACGCCCGCACGCCCTCACACCTTCCTTACATGAAGCGACGTGCAGGATATCGACACCACAGCGCCTTGGCCACCGGGCCGACGACAGGGGAGGAAGCACCGCGCGGTTGGACGACAGGCGACGCCCCACGGCCGATCCGTCCTCCCAGGCTCCCCCCGTCGCCGGTCCGCCCACCGCGACAGACGAACCGAGAAAGAGCCCCATGACCTCACAACGCAGCCTCGTCACCGCAGACGACACTCTCGCGCCGGTTCGTCGGCCCCTCAGCAAGGTCCCAGAAGTCACCATCTTCTTCTGGATCATCAAGGTCCTCTGTACGACGGTCGGTGAATCGGCCGCCGACTTCCTGAACGTCGACCTGAACATCGGTCTGACCGGGACGTCCGTTGTCACCGGTGTCCTCCTCGTCGGTGCTCTGATCCTTCAGTTCACCGCGAGCCGCTATGTACCGGCCAAGTACTGGCTCACGGTGGCACTCGTGAGCGTCTTCGGAACGCTGGTGACCGATAACCTCACGGACAACCTCGGCGTGCCACTGGAAACGAGCACCCTGATCTTCGGTGTCCTTCTCGCGCTCACCTTCCTCGCGTGGTACCTGACCGAGAAGACACTCTCCATCCACTCGATCTTCACCCGGCGGCGCGAGGCATTTTACTGGCTGACCATTCTCGTCACCTTCGCCCTCGGTACAGCAACCGGCGATCTCATGGCCGAGGTGCTCGGGATCGGCTACCTGATGACGGGCGTCATCATGGCTGCGTTGATCGCCGCTCTCGCCATCGGGTGGCGATTCGGGCTCAACCCCGTTCTCGCCTTCTGGCTCATTTACATTCTGACCCGGCCGCTCGGCGCGTCGATCGGTGACTACCTCTCCCAGTCACCGGACGCGGGCGGGCTGGGCCTGGGCGCCACACTGACAAGCGTGATCTTCACGGCCGGGATCATCGGCATCGTCGTCTATTTCTCGGCGACGAAAGTAGACGTCATCCCGACCGCCTCGACCTACAACACCGGCACAACGACAGGGCCAACAGGACCGACGGAACAGGGCGGCCTGGTGCAGACGGTCGTCGTGGTGGCCCTCATTCTCGTCACCGCGGGGACGGGATACTTCCTGCGCAAGTCCGCGCTGGAGAGCGGCACCCCGGGCCTGGCCTCCGGCGCCGGCCAGACAACACAGACCTCTCCTCTCGGCGACCTCTCGAAGTTCCGGACCATCACACAGGACACGCTGGATCGCCTGAACGCCGGCCAGCAGTCCTCCGCCACCTCCCGTATCGGCGACATCGAAACCGCGTGGGACGACGCCGAAGCGCGCCTGAAGCCAAAGGACAAGTCCGCCTGGACCGCAATCGATGACAAGATCGATACGGCGCTACGCGCGCTTCGTTCGACGAACCCGGACGTGAACCACGAACGAACAGCCCTGACTGAACTTCTCGCCGGCCTCGGCCCGAACGCCGGTACCTGACTGAAGACCCTCCAAGCCGGCCCCGTCGGCGTGGAGCGACCAAGAAACGCTGGAAACGACGCCATGCCCCGCTAACGATTTTTGGTTGGACACGATACCCGGTTCCTCCAGCTGGTACTGAAGGGCATCGCTGTCCGAGAATCCTGACGGCACGCGCGGGAGCCCCGGCACGAGATAACCATCTCGTCCGCGCCGAGGCTCCCCCGGGCCCCTCGAGGTCCGAGGCCCGCTTCCTGCGGTTCCAGGTGCGTTGCCCGGTCCTCGCCCACCAGCACCCTCCCGCCCGACCCGGACCGGGACGAGATGGAGCCGGCGTACTCCCCCGGGGCTGGGTCAGTCCAGGCAGTCGACGAGCACGTCCCGGCGCCTCCCTGCGCGGAACTCCCACTCACCACACGTCGATCTTTCTGCCACTTAGAGTGATAACATGAGTCGGTGGTTTGGACGCTCTCGACGCTGTATGTAACAATCAGCGCGCCGTGCCCAGCGTCCGCCCGTTCTCGCAGCAGCCCCAGCATGTGCTACTCGGTGTAGCCGTCGAGTTCGTCGGTCGACTCGTCAGCGAGCAGCGCCTCGGGGTCGTTGGCGGGCGCGACGGCCAGCCCCACGCGGGCGAGTTCACCACCGGCCAGCTCCTGCGGCAGGGTGCGGGCACGGTTGCCCGAGCCCGGCGTGGTCGAGTAGAGCTGTGATGTCCTCGTCACCACCGTCCACGGCCGTCACGGCGTGGGTAAGGCGGACGTTGTTGCAGACGCTGAGGTTGGACGAGGTTCCCGGACCGGAGCAGGACCGCCGATGCGCTGGGCCCGCAGTCGTACCCGCTCGACTTCGGGCCGATGGCTGACACGAACTCCGCCGACCCGTACGGGCACCACCCGACGGCTTGTCGAGACCGGCCAGGCAGGCGAGCAGCGTGGACTTCCGGAGCCCAAGGGGCCGGTGCCGGCGACGCCTTGGTGGGTGGAACCGGGCGCAGTCTCCACGGTGGCGCGATAGGGGGACCTCGTCGAGTCAGTCCGGCACTCGGGTCAACTCCAGTCACCACCCGCCATGTAGCTCTGGATGGTGTCGGTTCCGCCTCAGTTACGTAGCCAATTCGCCGGGTCCCGGCTTTGGCTTCAAGGACCCCCGCTGTCTCACGTCGGCCCGCCAGCCGAACCCTGTGCGGCGCGGGGCCGCACAGTAAGCCTGTGGGCGATGTCGTACGGATGACCGCGGGCCTAGGTGGTCTGCTGGCCGTTGCAGTCATCTGCCTCACCGTCGCCCGGGTGCCGCTTCGCCGGGCGATGGTCACCGCCGCGGCCCGCGCGGTCGCCCAACTCGCCCTGGTCGGCCTGGCATTGCGCGGGGTGCTGGCCGCTCCAGCAACAACGATTGCGGTCCTCGCCGTGATGCTCACCGTCGCGACCCTGACCGCGACAGGCCGCCTCACCGGCTTCCCCCACGCCGGGCGTGTGGTCCTCACCGCCTGCACGGTCGGCGCGGCGGTCACACTCGGGATCATCTTCGCCGTCCCGCTGCTCGACCGATCCGCACGCTATCTGGTCGCAGCCGGCGGGATCGTGATCGGCGGGGCCATGACGGCCTGCACCCTCACCGGCCGGCGGCTGTTCGACGCGATGGTGCGCCGCCGCGCCGAGGTCGAGGCCTGGCTCGCCCTCGGCGCCACACCGCGCCAGGCGGTCGCGGACCTCACCCGTACCGCCGTCCGGGAGGCCCTGCTGCCCGCCGTCGACCAGACCCGCACGGTCGGGCTGGTCACCTTGCCCGGCGCGTTCGTCGGCGCCCTGCTCGGCGGGGCAAGCCCCACGGACGCGGCACGGTTCCAGCTGGTCGTCCTCGTCGCCCTGCTCACCGCGGAGACGCTGGCGGCCGTCATCCTGGCCTGGCTGTTCGGTGCTCCTACCCACATCCCCGACCAGAATACGTAGATAGAAACCGTTGTGGTGACGATGGTTTCTATCTACGGAAGGGGGTTGGGGCGGACTCGGGTACCATCGGCAATGATTCTATTTCATATGGTCACTGACATCGGGAAACATCATTGTTTCTCGACACCGCCGGGGTGCCGCCTTCCGACGGTACGAATCCTGCCGCTTATCACGGCCATGTACTGCGGCAGGCTCCATCGTTTCGTCATTTTTGTTCGGGGTTTCAACGTCCGAGAAAAGAGGCGGATTCCCGGACGCCAGAATCGTGATCGCCGGCTTGGTCGCGCGGATGGTCATCCAAGGAGTCTGACTCTGCGCAGCCACAGCTTCGCATGGATGGTCAATGTCACGGCCTGTGGCACGGTCTGCCAACAGAACTCGAAATCTCGATGCTACCCGGTCGATCCGATTGTCCACAAAGCGTGCAAAAATCTGCGTCAAAAGGTGGTAAAGATGCCACGGAGACGACCCGCCTGCTGCGACTGCTTAAATATACGCGCGCGCATGCACACGCTACCGGCAATCGAGGTCGAAATCAAGTGTCGACGTTCGGTTGTGCGCTTTTTCACCGCGCCTTGCCGGCCGGCTGCCCTTCGCGGCTAGGGTTCTGCCGTGCCTTCGCAAGGAGGGCGCGCATCGGGCGAAACACGCCGAGTCCTGCCCCGTCCGATGACCGTCAAACCAACGGCAGGAGCGGGGGAACCACTTCCCGGGCGCTGCACAGCACCCTTGGGGTGAAGCCGCAGGATGCGGCCGGGCATTTCCCAGCCCGAACCCGACAGCTTACCTCGCAGGCGTAGGGAAAGGGCATCAAGATGTCCCATGCGCGTGCCCGGCATCGCAAAACCAGGCAGACCACAAGTTATACCCGCGCGCTAGTCGCCATTCCGACGCTCGCCGCCGCCATCGGCGGCGCCGGCATCGGACTCTCGGGGCCCGCCAGCGCGGCACCGCCCGAGGACCAGATATTGTCGGCAATTGTTCAATGCGAGTCCGGAGGCAACCCGACTGTCGTCAACTCGATAGGCGCCGGCGGACTGTTCCAGTTTCTTCCCAGCACGTGGCAGGCGACCGGTGGAACCGGGCTGCCACAGAACGCCAGCGTTGCCGAGCAATGGAAACGCGCCCGGATCCTGTACGCCCAGCAGGGCACGGCTCCATGGAATGCATCGCGGTCCTGCTGGGGCGGAAAAGTCGGCAGCGCCACCGACACGGCTCCGACCGCTACCGGACCGCAACAGGCGAATGCCCAGGAACAACCGACGAGTCCGGCCGGCAACGAGGGCGAGAACACCACCGGCGACGCTCCCCAGGATGCCGGCGGTGTCCCACCCCCTTCCTTCGCCGCTGACCGGAACTGGCGTTCCTACCGGTCGCCCTGGTATCAGGACATCGACCCGGCCAGCGACTAACAACTCGTTTCACAAAGTCTGATCAACTGCGGTGTGTCGTACCAGGAGCGGGCGGGTTCCGCCGGTAGACCTCGGTCATGCGTGACGAGGAGACGGTGAGCGAGGAACTGTGGAAGCGGCTGGAGCCGCTGATCCCGGCCCGGGAACGGCGGCTCCGCTACCCCGGTTGACTGCCGGTCGACGACCGGGCGGCCCTGGAGGGGATCGTGTGGGTGCTGCGCAACGACGTGCCCTGGCGGGAATTGCCGAGGACGTTGTTCGGGGTGACGTGCTGGCGGCGCTTGCGCGACTGGCACGCCGCCGGCGTCTGGCAGCGCCTGCACGAGAACCTGCTGGACGAGTGCACCGCCGCCGGCCTGCTCGACCTGCACCGGGCGCTGGTCGACTCCTCCCACATCCACGCGCTCGCAGGGGGCCTAGACGGGTCCGAGCCCGGTCAACCGTGCCCACCTCGGCAGCTGTCGGCATCGGGTGAAAACTGGATCTGTTCCTGATCTTGCGATCGGAGTGGCCCTCGGGGTGCTCGCTGAGCACGATCAGTCTGCTGTGATCATGTGCCGGGTGCCTCTTTGACCTTGGGGTTCTTCTTCCGCATCTGTCGGGTGTGCTCGTCGACGGGGTGGACCGGGCCGATAATCGGCTGCGGTTACGTGTCCGGGCGTCGGGTGTGGTGTGTCCGGGGTGTGGGGTGGTCGCGGAGCGGGTGCACGGGCAGTATCGGCGCTGCGCTGGGCCGCTGTGGTGGCGGGAAAATGCGGCCGCACGGCCGTCCGGGACGCCGGTGCATCTGTGATGCGCGCGAGCTCGGGAGTCAGGATTGCGGTGAGCACGCCGGTGAACGCCTGCCGGTCGTTGTCACATCGCCAACCTTCGCTGCCGGCGGTGAGATCCGGAGCGGCGCTTGCGGGGTGGGTGTAGGTACGCCACACCGCGGCGGTGAGAAAGGTCAACTGTTCGACCAGCCGCAGAGCGTCGCGGTCGGGGGTTGCCGGGGAGAGGGTGGCCACGGTTGCCGCCAGATCTCCGCTTCCGGTGGCCCAGGAGACAACGACCGCACGGCGACCAGGGTCGTAGGCATACCGGCTCACCGTCCGGCGCCTCTTCGCACTATCGGTACCACCCGCCGTCCACCACGGCCCTCTTCAACGGCCGACGACTGGAAACCACTGTCCGTGGTCGCCATCTACGAGATGACATCTGGTTGCCGTTGCAACGTCACCACCACGTCACCACCGGGGCCAGTTACCGATCTCCGTAGCAACCTCCGCGGCCTGTTCGCGCAGGTCACGGGGGGTGGACCCTGTGTACCAGCATCCGAACCGATTGATCTTGGTTGCAGGCCCTGAAATCGCCATCCACCCGGTCGCCACCCGGGCCCTGGCCAGGGACGATGCTCCGTGACCGCACCGACTGCACCGACCGCAACATCGTCCACCGAGGCGAACAAGTGTTCCGTATACCTGGCGGTTCCGGGCACCTCAGCCCGTCTGCCGACAGCCACATCCACAGACCGGCCGAGGCTCGGAGACGTTTCCGTCGCAGGTCCATCGTCACCTGTGGCCGGACATGGAACGCGAAGGCAAGCGCGCGGTCAGTGCGGCTGGTCGAGTTGGCTGGCGATGAGTGGGAACTCGGCTTTGAGGAGCGTCAGCAGTTGCTCCTGGAGTTCCCGCAGCGCGGTCGTGGCGATTCGCCACACGATTGACCAGTCGACCTCGAAGTATGCGTGAACGGCGATGTTGCGGAATCCTGTGACAGGCCGCCACGGCAGGTCGGGCCAGCGCTCGCGGACCTCGGGGGATACTCGTCCGGCCGCCTCGCCGATCACCAGGAGTTTCTGGAGGACGGCACTCTGGATCAGATCGCTTTCCAGGAACGCGGCCTCGTCGACATCCTGGACGAACGCCGTCGCGGCGACCGCGGCTTCGATCATGTCGACGAGGTAGAGCTCATCACGCCGCATAGAGGACCCGAGCCTCCGCGAGCACCCGGTCACGGATGACCCACTTCAACCGGGACTTGGGCACCAGGTCGACGGGACGTCCCACGATTTTTTCGAGATCATCTCGGAGGTCGACGATCTCGAAGCCAAGCATCGAGTTGGGCGCCAGCACGTACAGCAGGTCGACGTCCGATTCGTCGGTGTCGTCGCCGCGAGCCACCGAGCCGAAGACGGACAACTCGGCGACGCCGTAGCGCCGGCACACCTCGGCGATCCGGCTGTCACGAAGGTCGACGGTCACATCGCCATTATCGCCAGAGACAGCCACAACCGCACGACTGCACCGCCTCACGCGCGACGCCCGCCGGCGTCCTGCGTGCCGTGCGAACCACCACCCAGCTGCGACCCGCAGCGTCGCAAAGCAGTCCGACGCACGAGGTGCATCTGCTCATGCGTCCCAGTCGCCGGCGCCGCCGAGTTGCTCGATCCACTCCGCGGACAGCTTGCCGCGAGATTCATGCCCCGAGTCCAAGCGTGGGGGCATAGTCGCGGCGGCGGTTCGGTTGGGTGAGGATCTCGACGCTGTCGATGGCCTGGTCGATCGCGCCGGGGAGATGGCCGAGCGGGCCGTCGGGTCGGTGTCCGAGCCCGGTGAGGAGGGCTCGCAGCTGCGGATCGCTGATCGCATCGGTCAGCGCACGGGTGAGGCGTTGCGCGCCGAGTACCTGGATGTCCCGGGCATGAAAGCGGCGCGGCGCGGGGTCGACAGGCTCAGCCAGACCAAGCCGGTTCGTGACGTCGGCAAGGTGACGGGCTGCGGCGCACAGCGCTGCTTCACGTTCCCGCCACCGCGTCGCGCTGAGCGTGCGGTGCAGGTGCCGACCGACCTGGTCGGCGAGGGTCAGCTGCGCGAACGCGGTCATCAGCCACTTGCTGTACGGGGCCCAGCGGCGTTCGAGGAGAAAGCCGATCCGGACAAGGTCGCGGGCCACGCGGGCGGCGAGCATGCGCGAGCCGAGGTCGTCCCCGCGGCCGCCGGTGCGGCCGACGAACGGTTCTTCCTGACTGACCCGCAGCCAGCCGGCCGCCAGGACATAGCGCCAGACGTCGTCGGGGTACCAGGTCAGTGCCCGACGCCGCGCGGTGAGTAGATCGAGCGGGTCGTGCAGGACCACGCCGCCCGTGAGGCTGGCCATGATCTGGGTCGGGGCCAGCAGCCAGTCCGCCAGATCCATCCCGCAGGCGGGGTCGACGCCGAGCCGGTCGAGAAAGAACGCCTGCGCGGTGGTCACCTCCACCTGGTGCTGTGGTCGGCCGTCGTGTCGGTCGCTGTCGGGGTAGACGACCGGGAAATCGTCGAACCGAGCTGGCAGCCTCTCCAGGGCGACGCCGATCGGCGTGGTGTCGAGATCTGGAGGGACGAACAGTTGCACGCGGGGGCCGAAATCGTGGTCCGTGGAGACCTCGTCGTCGAACCCGAGTACCTCGGACCCCTCACCGAGCAACGCGGCAGCGTGAGGCACGTCCGCGATCAGCGGCCGAACCGCCCGCTCGTAGAACCGTCGAGAAAGATCGCGACCGGGCACGGCTCAGCGATCCTCCTCAAGGCATCCCGTCATGTGCCAGGCCTCTTATCGTCCCCGCTGCTGCCACGTCTGCGCACCCAGTTTTTCGCCAGCCGTCGGGCCGTCTGAGCCAGTGGCGGTCTCCAGGTTCCGCCGCACGAGCAGGCCGCCGATCCCCAGGAGGTCGTCGAGTAGTCGCCGCACACGCTCGATCTCGTCGGCGGTGCAGTCGATCAGGACCTTGACCTCGACGTCGCGCTTGCCCGGATTCGCCGTCACAAAGAATCCCACCACGCCAGCGCCGACGGCACTGCCGCGGAAGACGTCCACACCGGCGCCGTCCGCGGCCACGGTGCCCTCCAGGTAGCCATAGTCGACGGGATACACGGCCTGCGGCACCCGCGGGTGCCTGCTGCCGGCCGGGCGGTCCACCACCAGTCGCGAGGTGGTTGTCAACTCGTCGAGGTTGCCGAACAGCCGTGCGCGGAACGTATCAGACATGATCTCCGCCGAATCGAGGACATCCACGAGCGAAGCCACGGACGCGAAGCGGTCAGGGCCATATGCATTGTCCTGCCGGCTCACGTGAGACCGCGGTGGCCGGGGCCACGACAACGGTGGACGGCGTCTGGACGTGGGCCACCGCTTGCCCAGTACCTCGGCGAGGCGGAGGCGGTTCGCATGGCCGCGACGTGGTCGTCCAGACGGGGCTCGAACCAGCTGTCGCGGTCCCGACCAGCACCGTTCCGCGGCGTTGATGCTGAAAGCGATAGATCGCGAACCGCATTCGCCCAGATCAAAGGCATGATCGAAAGTTAGGTGGACCCTGTGTACCAGCATCCGAACCGTTCGATCTTGGTTGCAGGCCCCGAAATAACCGTCCGCCCAGTCGCCACTCGAGCTCTGGCCAGGGGTAATGTCCAGTGACCGCGCCGACCGGAACATCGTCTACGGAATCGAACGTGCGTTCCGTCACCCTGGCGGTTCTGGAGGCTCTAGTCCGCCTGGCCACCGTGATCGTGGGGATCGTGGTCGGGCTGGGACTTGCTCGGCTGCCCGCTCCTCACACGAGCGCTCGCAAGCGGCGGGTGGTCTCAAGATCGGCGGGATAGAAGGACTCGATCGTGAGCTCGTCGACCGTGACGTCGCCGGCGGTCTCGACCTTCGCCGCGATTGAGAAGAACGACAGCTCGCCGGTCTCGTGACGGAGCCGTAGCGGCAGCACCACGTTGCTGGGCGGCAACGTCGAGTCGGTCCCGCCAGGGTAGTCGGCGAGCTCGTCGTGTAGTTCCCCTAGCCGTTCGTCCCCTGTCTCACCGGCTCGCCGACGCACCTGACCTAGCAGGTGCGCGCGCCATTGCGCGAGGTTCGCGATCCGCGGCGCCATCCCGTCCGGATGCAGACTCAACCGCAGCACGTTCACCGGCGGTTCGAGGAGACGCGGAGCGCATCCGGCAGTGATGACGCCGACCGCGGCGTTCGCGTCCAGCAACTCCCACCACCGGTTGATCATCAGAGCCGGGCACGGCTCGTGCCCGGATAGCACGAGGCGCAGCGCCGTCCGCACGCTCGCGAGTTCCGGCTCATCAAGCCCGTGCTGCGGGTACGCGGGTGCGTAGCCGCCTGCCAGGAGCAACAGGTTGCGTTCCCGCAGCGGAACGTTGAGGTGCTCGCTGAGCCTGATGATCATCTCCGGCGTCGGGCGGGACCGTCCCGTCTCTACGAAGCTGAGGTGGCGCGTCGATATCTCGGCCTGGTTGGACAGCTCGAGTTGGCTTAGCCTGCGCCGTTCGCGCCAGTCGCGCAGCAGCTGACCGACCGGGCGAGTGGGTAGCGCGGTGACGCTCATACCAGCGACCGTATCTCCCGCCTCGAGGGCCCGCGATTACCTCCCAGGTAACGAGAACGCATTACCTTCGAGGGAATCGACCGGCCCTTTTGTCGCAGGCAGGATCGTCGTCGTCGACCGACAAAACTCCGCTGGCGAAAGGAAGTTCGCCGTGTCTGATCTCCTTGACCATTACCTGGCGTGCTGGAACGAGACCGACGCCGACGCCCGACGGGCTCTGATCGACCGCTTTTGGAGCGCCGACCCCAGCTACGTCGACCCGCTGACGCAGGTCCAGGGCCGGGACGCGTTGGCCGCGACCATCGCCGCCATCCAGAGCCAGTTCCCTGGCTTCGTCTTCTCGCCGGTCGGCCCGATTGACACCCACCACAACGTCGCGCGGTTCACCTGGGGCCTGGGGCCCGAGGGCGCCGAGCCGGTCGTGGTCGGCTTCGACGTCGTAGTCACCGATGCCGACGGACGCATCGAGCGGGTGCTCGGCTTCCTCGACCGTGTGCCCGGCTGACCTTCCTGGCCTTCCCGATCAGGAGAGCAAACGATGACCACTCTCGCCGACGCCCGGCTGGTCCAGACCCGGCCAGAGACGATCGGCTGGGCGCCCTTGCTCGTGGTGCTCGCCGGCACGTTCGTCACCTTCCTCGATTTCTTCATCGTCAACGTCGCCCTGCCGTCGATCCAGACCGACCTACACGCCAGTCCAGCGGCGGTGTCCCTGGTGGCCGCGGGATACGGGCTGACGTTCGCGGCCGGAATGATCACGGGTGGCCGACTCGGCGACATCTATGGACGCCGCCGGATGTTCGCGCTCGGCCTTGCCTTGTTCACACTCACGTCCGCGGGGTGCGGCCTCGCCCCCACGGCCGGCTTCCTCATCGCTACCCGGGTGCTGCAGGGCGCGGCCGGCGCGCTGCTCACCCCACAGGTGCTTGCCATCCTCGGCACCACATACACCGATTCCCGGCGGGGCACCGCCTTCGCGGCGTATGGGTTCGCGATGGGCATCGCCGGTGTGCTCGGCCAACTCGTCGGTGGTGCGCTGATTCAGGCCGACGTTGCTGGTCTCGGCTGGCGGATGATCTTTCTGATCAACGTCCTGGTCGGCCTCGCAACGCTGCCGATGGTCAGCCGGCTGGTGCCGGAGTCGAGCGGGGCCGCGACACGGCTCGACCTGGTCGGGACGGCGCTGGGCGCGGGCGCGGTCACCGCGCTCGTCCTGCCTCTCGTCGAGGGACGTGAACACGGCTGGCCGATGTGGACCTGGCTGAGCCTCGCAGGCGCACCGGTCCTGGGCGTCTGCTTCGCCGCGCATCAGCGCCGTCGTTCGGATCTCGGCCGGGCACCGCTGGTGGATCTGGGGCTGTTCCGGGTGCGGACCTTCGCGTTCGGCTGCATCGCTGGGCTGACGTTCGCGCTGGTGCCGCCGTCGTTCTTCTTCGTCCTCGCGCTCTACCTCCAGCGCGGGCGCGGCTACGATGCGCTGTTCTCGGGAGTGGCGTTCACAGCGGTGGGGGCCGGTTACTTCGTGGCGCTGTTCGTCGCGACTCCGGTGGCACGATGGATCGGCCACCAGGTGCTCGCCCTCGGCGCGCTCCTGGTGGCGGCGGGCTGTGTCCTGCTAGCCGAGATGGCGCATGCCGGGTCGGCCTGGGACCTTGCCCCGGGCATGGCGGTCATCGGGTTCGGCATCGGGCTGGTGCTTGTGCCGCTCGCGTCGACCGTGCTCACCGGCGTCGACCCGCGGCACGCGGGATCGGCCGCGGGAGTCCTCTCGACGGCCCAGCAGGTCGGCGGGGCGCTCGGGGTGGCGGTCATCGGCATGGTGTTCTTCCGCTCCGGCGCGATCGCCGATGCCTTCGTCATCAGCCTCTGGGTGCTGGCCGGGCTCACCGGAGCCACCGCCCTCCTGACGCAGCTTCTTCGTCCGAGCACTGATTCGCCGGCACCTGATGTCGCCAGTATCCAGCCGGTCACGGATCGGGCCACTGACGTGGGCCGATCCGTGGCCTACGACAGCCCGGAGCGCGCGCCTGGCGATGTATGGAAAGCCACTCTCCGGGGATCCACGCGGGACCCCAGAGGGTCAGACTTCAACCGTCTACCGTGATGCGGTGATCTATGGAAGGCGTCGGCCCAACCACCGCAGTGGCCGGCCGACGGCGGCGTTCTCATGCCAACGCCGCCGCATGGACAAGGCGCAGGCCGGCGCGCAGTCCGTCGCGTAACCGGGCGGCGGGCGAGCGGCGTCGTGCGTCCTCCCGACCCCGGGCCTGCTGATGCAGGTAGTGCGCACAGGGCAGGCAGATCCCAACCTCGGGATGGCTGCCGAGCCGCACAAGTCCGGGCTCGGGATAGGTGCCACCGCAACACCAGCACACGCGCGGCTCGGCGGCGTCAGACTCGGTGGCCGTCACAGCGGTACTCACAGACGTCTCCTGCCCGTCATCGCGATCAGGTCGCTGTCCGGCTGGCAAGCAGGTCCTCGGCCAACTGGTCCAGGTCGATTCCTTGTCTGGTCAGCAGCAGCCGGACCGGGTGTTCCGCTCGCGCACCGCGAACAGACCACCCGTTCCGCCCGCCCGCGCACCCGAAGCCGCAGCTCGCCTGCGACGCGCTCGACACGGCCGTCGGTTGTCCTCCGAGTCTGGGAGGATCGGCGCCAGCATGCGGCTTCGGACAGAGGGCACGCCGCACGATGCAGGGTGGGGGAGGTGTTGGGTTGAGAGTTCAGGACGTCGGGTACGCCGAGCTCGCGACAGAGATGCCGGAGGTGCTCCGTTGCTCGTGGCACCGTCGCGGATCGGTCCCGCAGGGTGCGAATGCCACCGTCCTTCCCGATGCCTGTGCTGATGTGGTGGTCGACCAGTTCGGGGCCGCCGTTCTGGTCGGGCCGACCATGGCTCCACATCGACTCGAGCTCGAGCCGTCGGTCGTGCTGCGCGGGCTGCGCCTGCAGCCGTGGGCGATCCCTCTGCTCTTCCGAACGACGGCGAACGAGCTTCGGGATCAGGTGCTCTCGCTCGGTGACCTACTCGGGAGTCGACTCGCCCGTCAGGTCACCCATGACGTGTGGCGCGGCCGGGTTCCGTCGTGCTGGCGCACGGTCGATACGACGCCGTGGCAGATGAACCTCGTCAAGAGCCTGCTCCATGCGTCTGGCGGCGTTATCGAGCACACGGGACGCAGTCTGGGCGTTTCGGAACGCGAGGCCCGACGTACCGCGCGCCGACTGACGGGGCTTTCGCCCCGGGATCTCGCGCAGGTCGGTCGCCTGCACCGGCTCTTGCCTCTGATCGACCACAGTGACCACCCTCTCGCCGTGGTCGCTGTGGATGCGGGGTTCACCGACCAGGCCCATATGACGCGCGTCCTCAAGCTGCTGACCGGCACGACACCCCGGAGCCTGCGGGACGAGCGAGCCGGTGTCGACGCCTGGAGCGCAGACCGCATTCTTGCCGAGGTCGCGGATCTCCTCACCGGTGCGTGACCGCCCAGGGCACGCTCGGCCGATTCGTACAAGAGTCCGCGACGATCGGCGGGCATCGTCGTGCCCATGAGTATCGCCGTCCACTCCGCGATCCAGTTCGTCTACGCCAACGCGCGACTGCTCGACCGGCGCCGTCTCGAGTACCTGATGGGCACGACGACCGCCGAGCAGGTCATTGAGGCTCTCCGGCCCTATCAGAACGCCGATGGCGGCTTCGGGCACGCGTTGGAGCCTGATATCCGGGCACCCGGTAGCGAGCCGGCGGCCACGTTGCTGGCGCTGGAGACCCTCGTCGAGGTCGGTGTCACCCAACACCCGGTGATCGACGCCGCTGCCCACTGGGTGGCGTCCGCCGCATCACCCGACGGCACGCTGCCGCAGATGAGTGCGACGGGTGCCGGATATCCACACGCCCCGTTCATCAACCCGGGTGGCCCGACGTTCCTGACCTTTGCTCTCGCGGGTGTCTTGTGGCGAACCGAGACGCGATCCGCGTGGCTCGACCTCGCCACCGAGTGGTGCTGGCGAGAGCTCCAGGCCGTGGAGCGCCCCCACACCTACACCGTCGTATTCGCGCTTCGTTTCCTCGATGCCGTACCGGATACTGACAGAGCGTGCGGTGTCATCGATCGGCTCCGATCCCTGCCGGACGAGATGGGCTGCATCCCGGTTCCTGGCGGGCTCGACGATGAGCGGGTTACCCCTCTCGACCTATCCCCGCAGCCCGGCGCGCGTAGCCGCCGCCTCTTCACGTCGGTGCAGATCGCGGCCGACCTGGATCGCGTCGAGAGGACGCGGCTCGACGACGGCGGATGGGACTTCGACTTTCTGCACTGGTCGGCCGGTCAGGCACTCGACTGGCGCGGAAGCGTCACCGTCAGCAACCTCCAGCGGCTGCTCCGACACGACCGCATCACACCGCAGCCCGCGGCCTGAGGCCGCCGACCCACCACTCGACCGAGGAGACTCCTGTGTCCCACCACCACCATGCCATCGACTACGTCGAGTTTCCCGCGCCCGACCTCGCGACAGCTCGCGACTTCTACGCTCGGGCGTTCGGATGGCAGTTTAACGACTACGGATCGGAGTACGCCGGCATCCGCGGGCCCGACGCGGACTGGAGTGATCCCGCTTCCGTGGACAGCGAACCTGAGGTTCGCTGTCCATAGGGAAGGAGCGTCATGGGGTCAGCTCGCCGGAAGTTCACCCAGGAGTACAAATCCGAGGCAGTAAGGTTGGTGCTCGACTCGGGCCGGGCGGTGGAAGCCGAGGTCCCGGTCGGTCTCAACCCGTAGGATCGCCCGCAGCGCCTCCCGGTAGCACCGCTGCGGCCAGCGGATGACCCCGCGTTCCAGCTTGCCGATGTAGTTCCCGTCCACCTCGGTGATACGGCCATCCCGGTGGAAGGTCCACCGGTTCACCCGTTCGGCCAGCTCCTGCCGCGACAGCGGCTCCCCCGGGATTTCGGCAGAACCGGTGCGCAGCCGGGCGGCGCGCAGTTGCTCGTTCGGTGACACCGCAGCCCGTCTCACAGCGTAAGCGTACAAGTGCGGACACGACCTGACGGGTCTTCGTACGGCGCAGGCGTGCGGACTTCCGATCCTCCCCCGGTATCCCCCGAGTGTCCCTCCGGGATCTCCCACGGTGAACGTCCCGACAGGGAGACGAACGCGATGGACTTTCGGCAGCGGTTCCGGCCGGGCTGACAGCGGTCCCCCGGCACGGCGCCGCACCTCGCTGGTTCCGGGCGGGTGCCTTCCCGGGCCACACACGGCCCGCCCGGAACCAGCCCTTCTCCTTCCCCGACCCACGGAGGCGATTCACGTGCACGACGAACAGGCGTTGTACGGGCTGGTCAGGTTCGCCGGGGTACACCAGCGGCAGGTCACGGGCATCGTGCTGGTCTTCGAAAGCGCCGCCGCGGCCGACCAGTTCGCCCGCACAGCGGGCATCGACGCCTACGCGGTCGGCCCCGTGGAATTCCTCGCGACCACCACACCGGCCGCCGCCCACCAGGCCGGAGCCAACCGGTGAGCGCACAGAACCTCCCCCGGACCGCGGCGGCGCTGCGCGCCTACGCCCTCGCCGTCCTCGCCCGCGACGCCGCCTACGACCGCCACCCCCACGGCTACCCCGTCCTGCTCACCACCGACACCAGCGGTCCACGTCGGGCGGCCTCTGTCTGGCTCGGTCTTCTTCTGCCTGGCCAGCGGTTTGGGACTCCGCTCGCCAGGCAGCCAGTCCACGGCTACCACCGAGGGTCGAACCCCGGGACCGCGACTCACCCCAAAGTGGTCAGATGCATACCCATTCATACACATTGTTATGGCAGGAGATTCCAGTACTTCGGCCGCCTCCGTGTCCCACAGGTGACCGATTCGGTCTCATCATCGACGAAGTAGGACGACGATCCACGGTCAGCGCTCAGGATCTTCCGCCGCATGGCTCCCGGCAATACCGTCCCTGTGGGACGTCAACTCGTCGAGGATGCCCTGTACCTGTTCTGCCAGGCGTGGGACGTCGATGCTCGCGGCCGCCCACAGAACGTCGAGGTCAACCGCGAAGTAGTCGTGCACCACACGGTGACGCATACCGACGATCTGCCGCCACGGCACCTGCCGATACCGGCCGGTGAGCTCCGACGACAGCCGGAACGATGCCTCGCCGATCACCTGTACGAGATGGGTGAGCACGATCTGCACATCCTCGTCGGCGTCGTACCGCTCCCGGCCGCGCCGCACCCGGGCCGCGATCTTCTCCGCCGCGTCCAGGATGTCCGCCAGCCGCTTCCTCGTCCCGCCGCACAGACAGCCGTTCAGACCGGCACAGCTTCGGCGAGCACCCGGTCACGGATACGTAGCTTCAGCCCACCCTCGGTGGCGACCTGCGTGAACACACCCAGCAGGTCCTCCACCGCGAGCGCGAAAGCCGCCATGTCGAAGTATCCGTGACCAGGCCCGACATCGATCAGCAGATCCAGATCACTGGACCCTGTGGCCTCGCCACGAGCCACTGAGCCGAACACTCGCACATTCCGAACCCCGAACCGACGCCCGGCAGCAAGAATCTCCTCGCGATGCGCACGCACCTCGTCCAACGTCACCGGAGACCGCTCCCCCGCCTCCCGCCTTGCCGAGGCCAGCGACGTCTCCCAGCGGGCACATCCCAGCCCGTCTCCCACAAGTCCTCCCCCGCGGAGTAGCGTCGTTAGCAGATTTTTAGCAAGATTCTGAGTGCGATCGGATAGAGATCGCCTACAGGCCCGTGACCTGCGCAGACACTGTGGGGCGGGTGGGACTCGAACCCACGACCGACGGATTATGAGTCCGCTGCTCTGACCGACTGAGCTACCGCCCCCTGATCGTCCCACCTTCCGGGCCAAGCTGTCCCGTCTACTGCCCCATCTAGTGGAACATGCTTGCCCTGGGTGGTGAGACGTGCTGACCGGCCGAGCATATCGCCGCCGTGCAACCAGAGGAGATCGTCGCGTCCGGATGAGGTCGTCGGTCTCTGGTAGTAGCTCGGACGAGTCGGATGACTGCGGAAGAAGCAGGCAGCGTAGGCCGGATCGGGTCTCGGGTCAGAGCCAGAGGCGTATCAAGACGGATCAGAGCCGAGTCGAAGCCCGGTCCGGCCATGCCTGCTCAGAGCCGGTGGGGGCCGGAGCTGGCCGGTCGATGCCGGCTCGAAGTCATCGGCCAGGTCAGGTGCCCGGGTAGCGGTCGAACCAGGCCGGTGTCGCCTCTCCCCAGCTGTCGGAGGTCTCGGGGGCGCCGGACGTCTCCAGGACGAAATCGTCGGCGTGAGGTGCTGCCCATTCTACGGACACGCGATAACTGGACTATATCAGCTTTACGCCGCCTCTGGTATTGATGTCCGACTCGTCAGGTAGAGACGTTCGACGTGTTCCGGGGTGTGGTAGCCGAGGGTGGAGTGGAGTCGCTGCCGGTTGTAGAAGACTTCGATGTACTCGGCGATCGCACTGCGGGCGGCACGACGGGTTAGGTAAATTTCCCGATAGACGAGTTCGTTTTTCAGGGTGCCAAAGAAGGATTCGGCGGCGGAGTTGTCCCAGCACACTCCGGTGGCGCCTACGGAAGGTCGCACGCCGTGTCGTGCCAGCGTGCGATGGTAGGCGTCGGACGTGTATTGCGTACCGCGATCCGAGTGAAAAACCGCGTTCGGTGCAAGGGTGGTGCGGGACGCGGCCATGGTGAATGCGTCGACGACGAGTTCGGTCCGCATGTGACTGGCCATCGACCAGCCGAGAACCTTCCGTGAATAGCAGTCGATGACCGTGGCGAGATACAGCCAGCCTTCGCCGGTACGGACATAGGTGATGTCACCGACGAGCTTGGCCCCGGGGCGGGTGGCGGTGAAGTCGCGGCGGACGTGGTCGGTGGGCACCGGCGCCTGGCCGGGGATCGTGGTGCGGCGGTAGGCCCTGGGCTGGCAGGCCTTCAGCCCTGCTCGGCGCATGATCCGTCGGGCGAGGCGGACCGAGGTGGGCTGGCCCGACGCGGTCAGAGCGGCGGCGATCCGCCGCGCGCCGTAGGTCTGGCGCGAGGCGGCGAACAACGCCCGCACCTGGGTGTCCAGGGTGGTGTGCCGGCGGGTCCGGGACGACACCGGTCGCTGGTACCAGTCGTAGAAACCGGACGTCGACACCACGAGCCACTGGCACATTTTGCGTATCGGGTAGTTGTCCTTCTCCGCGGCGATCAGCTCGAACTTATCGATCACTGATGGCGTTGCGCGAAGAAGGCTGCCGCTTTTGAGAGGAACTCGCGCTCCATCCGGAGTTCCCGGTTCTCCTTCTCCAGCTCCCGTAGCCGGGCACGCTCGGACATCGACAGCGGTTCTTCTTCGCCTTGGTGGGCCCGACGCCAGGTGGCCACCCAGCTCCCCAGGGTTCCCTCGTTGATACCGAGGTCCTTCGCGATCGCCGATACCGGCCGACCCGAATCGATGACGAGTTTCACTGCCTCGTCCTTGTACTCGGGCGTGAACCGCCTCCGGGACTCAGTCATCAATCTCCTCCGCTCACGGATCAATTATCCCACATAGGGATCACTGTCCGAAGAACGGGGACCACCTCAGCGATCTGGCGGACGAGGGTGTGGCCTTCAAGTTCGGCGAGCCGGTCCGCGGGCAGGGCGCCCTCGCCGAGCATGGTGCCGACGATGTTCCCGCAGATCGCGCCGGTGGAGTCGCTGTCCCCGGAGTGGTTCACCGCGGCGAGCAGCGCCGTCCACGGATCCGCCGGCGCCGCCACGGCGCAGTGGACGGCGATGGCCAGCGCCTCCTCGGCCACCCAGCCGGCGCCGAGGGACTCCACCCGCTCCGGGGTAGTCGGTGTGCCGTCGGCTGCCGCCGTCAGCGCGGCGCGCAGGGCGGCGGCAACCTTCTCGCCGTTCCGTTCGGAGGCGAGCCGGCCGAGGGCCGACTCCACCGCCTCGACAAGGGTCTGACCGTCGGCCACCACATTGATGATCCAGGCGAACGCCGCCGCCGCAAGGTAACCAGCAGGATGACCGTGGGTGAGCACAGCGCATTCGGCGGCGAGTTCCCACGCGGCTTCCGGCCCGGTCGGCAGCAGCCCGAACGGCGCCGAACGCATGACCGCGCCGCATCCCTTGCTGTTCGGGTTCGCGGGATGCGCGGGCGTTCCCATCCGTGGCATTCGCAGCCCGGACAGGCATGCGTTGCCGGGGGCGCGCCGCGCGTACAGCAGCGGCTGGCTAGTCAGCCAGCCGTCACTTTCCGTATCGGCTGGCGGCCCGGGGTGCTCCTGGGTGGCCAGCCAGCGCTGGTATGCCCGCCACACCACCGTCGGGTAATGGCAGATCCCCTTGGAGCGGCCGCGGACCGACGCTCGGATGAGCCCTTCGGCGGTGAACAGCGTCATCTGCGTGTCGTCGGTGATCGGCGCGTGTACGCCGTAGGCCGCCGTCAGGCCGCGCACCCCGGCCGGCCCGTGGACGCGCCGGATCTCGTCCAACGACAGGAACTCGATGCCGGCCCCGAGGGCGTCCCCCAGTGCTCCACCGAGCAGGCAGCCACGTACTCGGTCCCGACAGGAAATCCCGGAATTCTGCCCCGGGGCCACTGTGCGCTCCTTCGCTCGGTCGCTCATTTTTGACATGCTCCTCGTATTCGTCGACATGGTTTTTCTGTAATAGTTGTCCGTAACGCATAAATCACCACGGGTGGCCGGCTGCCAGACGGCTGGCAGACGGCTGGCAGACGGCGGTAGAGTACTGACGTGCGGCGACCCGTGAACGGTGGAAGCCGGTGAACGGCGGCGGTCGGTGAACCGGGCGGTCGAGGAGAACAACCGTCGGCTGCTGCGGGCCCGGGACGCCATGGACCGCGACTACGCGAAACCGCTCGACATCCCCACCCTGGCGGGGATCGCGTTCGTCTCGCCGGCGCATTTCATCCGGGCTTTCCGCGGCGCCTTCGGCGAGACGCCACACCGCTACCTGCAGCGACGCCGGGTCGAGCGGGCGATGGCGCTGCTGCGGGAGACCGACCGCAGCGTGACCGACATCTGCTTCGACGTCGGCTTCACCAGCCTCGGCACCTTCAGTCGGACGTTCCACGCCGTCGTCGGCGAGTCACCGTCCTCGTACCGGCGGCGGACGAGGGCGGCGCCGGCCCCGCCACCAGTACCGACCTGTTTCGGAATGGCGTGGCTGCGACCGAGCAGCCTCGGAGAACGACCGAGCAGTTTCGGAGAAGCGGACCGGGGCGGACCTCCGTAGCGTTGCCGGCATGTTCAACGCCATCACACACTCGTCCGTCTACGTTCTCGACCAGGACCAGGCGGTGGACTTCTACGTCGGCAAGCTCGGCCTGGAGATCACCTCCGATGTGGATCTCGGTTTCATGCGCTGGCTGACGGTCAGCGTCCCCGGCCACCCCGAGCGTGAGATCCTGCTGGAGAAGCCCGGCCCGCCGGCCATGAGCGAGCAGACCGCCGCCCAGGTCCGCGAGCTGGTGACCAAGGGCGCGATGGGCCTCGGTTTCATCCTGCGCACCGACGACTGTCGCAGGACCTACGAGGAGCTCAGGGCCCGCGGCGTCGAGTTCACCCAGGAGCCGACCGAGCAGCCCTACGGCATCGACTGCGGGCTGCGCGACCCCTTCGGCAACCATCTCCGCATCGGGCAGCCGGCCGCCCAGCCCGCTGAGATCACCGACGAGGTGCGCAAGCGCTGGCAGGCAGAGGCGCCGGCAAACCGCTGACACCGGATGTGACACCGGTCTTGTCGCGGCTGCGCGGCCCGTGGGAGAGCAGGGTCACCGGGGCGCCGAGTGCCTCCCCCACCAGCCCGGGCCAGGCGGCGGCGTCCGGGACGGGCTCGAGGACGGGCCGCGCCCGTGCCAGCCGGCTGGTCAGCCTCGCCTGGCCCACCAGGTCGCCGGGCGGCCGCGGCGTCAGCCGGCTGACGGGCACACCGTCGATCTCGTAGGCGCGGCAGATGGCGAGACGCCGCCGGGCGGCCACGTCGAGGCGTGCGGCCACGTCAAGGTGGGTCAGCGCGACCGCGTCCACCCCGCCGGCGACGTCGACGGCGTACCGGTGCGCCACCGCGTCGAAGTGGCCCACCCGGAAGGCGCCCTGCCAGGGGCCGGTGCCGTTGTGGACGTCGGGCAGCGCGGCGGCCAGCTCCGCGTCCTCGGTGACCAGGGGGCCGGCGCCGTGCCGGGTGGTGTAGGCGCGCACCACCCCCAGCCGCAGCGCCTCCCCCGCCATCCCCGCGTCCGCGAGCAGCTTGTCCGCGTTCGCGGGGGTGGTCGTCGACCAGGTGGTGTAGGGATGAAAACCGTGCCACTCGTCGAGGAGCACACCCTGTGCTCCCTCGAACACCACCGGCCCGGCGCGCAGCAGCCTGCCGACGTACCCGTCGTCCACGAGCTCGACGGCGTCGGCGAAGGTGTGGAAGGCCGCCACGCAGTCGTCGACCGCGGGCGCGGCCACGGCCGGCGGGCCCAGCTCGTCGGCCAGCCGGTCACGCAACGTTGTCAGGATGCGGCGTAGCCGGGCGGGGGCGAGGCAGTCCCCGGCCCGGGGGCTGTCCTCGGGATGGGTCAGGGCGTAGGCGGCGGTCTCGCCGATGCCCATGCCGCACGAGCCGTGCCGGGCCGGCACCCGCGCCCGCTCGCGGGCCCGGTTCGCCGCCACGTGGTAAGGGGTGGTGAGCAGGGCGTCCCGGTGGACGGTCAGCCGGGTGAGCGGGCCGGGCACCCCGACCGCCTCGAGATGATCGGCCTCGGCGGCCAGCGCGAGCGGGTCGACGAGCATGTGGCGGGAGAGATGGGTGGCGGTACCCGCGGTGAACGCCCCCGAGCCGATCTGCGCGAAGGTGTGGTGCCGGCCGTCGTCGGTGACCACGTTGTGGGCGGCCTGGGCACCGCCGTTGAAACGGATCACCGCGTGTACCGGCCGGCCCCGCGCGGCCGCCCGCGCGCACAGATGGTCGACGACCGTTCCCTTGCCGGCGTCACCGAACCCGAGGTCGACGACGATGACATGGCGGTGTGGGACGTGGCGGTGTGGGACGTGGCGGTGCGGCACGGCGACGTTCCTCCCTCCATCTCGCGGTGGGCGCCCTACAGCCGGGTGATCCCCTTCGGGTCGTCGTCGAGGCCCGGCAGGCCGTCGGAGACGACCACCGTCCCGCGGTCCCGCGCGTATGCGGTGAGCGCCTTGCCGACGGCGTCGACAGGTGCGTCGCCGCCGGTCTCGCGCAGGTGTCCCAGGCCCTCGTCCAGGTCGATGGCGTCCTCGGCCAGGCCGATGGTGAGCGCGATCGTCTCGCACACGGCGTCGAGGTCGTCCAGTTCGATGACGTTCTGTCCCAGCAGGGCGCGCCAGGCGGCGAGCACCTCGGTGTCCCCGGCGTGCGAGGCTCCCTGCGGGAGGATGTAGTACACCTCGTAGCTGCGCTGCGCCTCGGCGACGATGTGCTCGACCGGAATGTCCTCGGACAGCTCGTCGCCGATGACCGCGGCGACCTCCCGGCGCTTGACCCGCCGGTAGGGCATCTCGTCACCGATGAGGAAAAGATAGCCGCGCTTGCCACGCCTGTCGTAGCAGTCGATCGAGGTGTGGCGGGCCATGAAGTACAGGGCCAGTTCGTAGGATTCGGTTTTCTGCCCGCCGCCACCGCTTTCGATGAAGATGTTGCCGAGATGGTCGTCCATCCGGTTGTCGGACTCGAACTGGCCGATCTGCAGGGGCACCCGGTCGCAGGTGGCGGCGCCGACCGCGCCGAAGAGAATCTGCGGGTCGTCGACGTATCCCTTGCGGATGAGCAGGCCGAGCAGGTCGGGCAGCTTGCTCTGCAGGGTGCGCGGCACCCTCCCCATCGAGCCGGTCACGTCGAACAGGACGCCGATGGCCAGCGAGGTCGGGTGCTCGTCGCTGTCGCGGCTCTCGCGCGTCCCGACGCCGTGCGGGTCGAGGCCGGGGTGGGCTTTCCAGCTGTCGCGTGAGCTGCTGTGACGGACGCTGTCGCTGTAGTGGAACGCGCTGCGGCCACTATGCTTCCGGTAGCTCGCGGCCGCGGCGTAGACGTCGGTGGACCAGGCTCCACTGCCCATGGGATTCCTCCGGTTCGTGTTCGAGTGCGGATTCGAGACTGTTGCTGGGCCTGTGACCGGCGATTTCAGGGAGGCCCGTCGGTGTCGTGGGGTGCGGCCGGGACATGCAGCGGCCGGAAGCGGCGCGGGCCGTAGAGCCGTTCCAGCAGTTCGTCGAACTCGCCGAGCAGACGCCAGGCGTCGCGCGGCCGACGGGACATGGCGGGCAGGGTGCACCCGCGGGCGAACCGCAGGATCGGGCGGGGGACGTCGTCACGCAGCAGGTACGTCATGCATTTCGTCGCCAGGTGGATGTCGGTGGCCGCGCTCGGTGGCTGCCGGGCCGCGACCTCCGGCGGGTACATGTCGGCGAAGCGGTCCACCATCGCCGGCACATGCCCAGCCGGGCCACTGGCACCACCCGGGCCGTCCAGGGCGGTGATGACCGAGTAGCACCAGTCGACGAGTACCAGGCCGTGGTCGTCCGGGTGGACGAGCACATGGTCGGGCACGACGGCGCCGTGCACGACCCCGGCCTGGTGGGCGTACCCGAGGGCGACGAGCAGCCGCCGCCACATCCACGCGACGTCGCGGGCGTCGAGCCCGTCCGGGCACACGGCACGCAGTTCGGCCAGCGAGCGGAAGCCGTGGGCGCGCTCGATGACGTTCACCCGGCGTAACTCGCCGCCGACGCTGTCGCGGTGCCGGAAGGTCTCGACGAGACGGGGGACGTAGGCGGCGAACCGTTTCTCCCCCCTGCCGGCCAGCTGTCGCAGCGCCGCGGCCTCGCGTTCCATCAGGTCGTTGTCGGTGGCCGACCGCGGGATCTTCAACAGCGCGCCGGCCACCGCGCCATCGCCGCCGCCGGTACCGCCAGCACCGCCAGCCGTGTACGTGACCTCACTCAGGGTGGCGATATCACCGCGGGTATACACCCCACCGACCGTGTAGACATGATTGCCAGTGGTGACGACAGCCCGGCCGCTCGCCGCCCCACCGGCGATCTCCTGCTGGTACCGCTCCCACAGGCGGCCCAGCCGGGTGAAGGCGGCCTGGGCGTCCAGCCGCCGGTCGGCCGGGACCGCGTCGGGATGGACCATGCGGGCCAGCCGCCGGTAGGCGCGGCGGGCGGCGCGTAAGTCCGTCCCCGAGGCCTCCCCGCCCCGCCCGAACAGCGCTGACGGGCCGCTGGCACGCAGGATGAGCCGCACGGCTTCGTCGATCGTGGTCGGGATGGGCGGCGGCAGCGAGCCTGGCGCGCCCGACGGCCGGACCGAGCCCGTGAAGTCCGCTGTCATGCGTCCCGCTCCCGGGTGGGGCGCAGCAGCGCGGGGTGCAGCAGGCCGGCGGTACCGGCACGGTAGAGCCGAGCGCGACGTCCACCCCGGGCACCGCCGTGGGCGGTGGTGGCGCCGGTGTCCTCGACGAAACCGGGCACGGACAGCACCTTCCGGTGGAAGTTCCCGGGATGCAGGGGCCGCCCCCACACGGCCTCGTAGACCTCTCGCAGTTCGGTGATGGTGAACCGCTCACCGGCGAACGCGGTCGCCAACGGCGTGTACTCGAGTTTGGCGCGGGCTCGCTCAAGGCCGTCGGCGAGGATGCGGGTGTGGTCGAACGCCAGTTCGGGCGGGTCGATCACGGCGGCCGCGTCGACCGGGACCCAGGCGGCCGCGCGGGCGTCCCCACCCGCGGTGGGATCGGGCAGGTCCGGCGCGAAGGCCAGGTAGGCGACGGAGACGACGCGCATACGCGGGTCACGCCCGGGCGTGCCGTAGGTGCCGAGCTGCTCGAGGTGAACCCGTCCCAGGTCGTGCGGGACGGTGGCGGTGGCGGTGGCATCCGACGCGGCGAGCCCGGTCTCCTCCGCCAGTTCGCGGACGGCGGCCTGCGGCAGGTCCTCCTCGTGCCGGGTGCCGTCCGCGGCGGTGTGGGCACGGACGAAACCGCCGGGCAGGGACCAACGGCCCGCGTACGGCATCTCCCCGCGACGCACCAGCAGGACGTGCAGAGCGTGCCGGCCCAGCGGACCATCGGCCCCCAGGGCACCCGACCTGTCACGAATCGTAAAAGCGACCACGTCGACGGTGACCGCGATCGGGTCGTAGGCCCGCGGATCGTACGAGGCAAGCTGGCTCCGCTCCGCCGCTGGGACCTCCCGCTCCGCCCGCACCGACGGGCCCCTGGACTCCACCACCCCCATCGACCGCTCCTCTCCGGACGCCCGGCATCCCACACAGGTTTTTCTCATCTAGAGAATTTCTCGATTCGAGAAGAACGTACTGGACGCCGGCACGGGGCGCAAGAGGGCAAACCAGGGAAGAGTGAGCATCCGGGACGCGGGCCGGCGATCATCCGCGGACGAGCGGTACCGGCGAGCAGGCCGGAGATGAGCGGCCAGTCGTCCGCGGGCGGGTACCTGCCGGGCCGGGGAGGCCGGGCGGGCCGGGCGGCAGCGTCCCGGGCCAGGCCACGGCGTCGGCTCTGATCCGCGGCATCCCCATCAGGGCCGGCGAGAACCGGGAAAGCCAGACCGGAGGCAGCGCGAGAAATTACTGCCGCGCTGCCTCCGGCCGACCGGCGAAGCTGTTCTGTGCGGAAACGGTGTTAACGATGTCCCGTTTGGGGATCAGGTGGCGGAAGCGAGCTGGAAACGGACTCCGGTGAGTTCTTCGGAGAGACTCCAGAGGCGTTCCGCGGTGGCACTGTCCAGGGCGCCTTTGACAGGCTGGACGACCGTGGGAGAGCCCTTGGCCGCGCCACGTACCACGGGGCCGATGAACCGACCGCTTTTGGCGTCCGGATGGGTGGCCGCGTACAACTGGTTCAACGCTCCGGTCTCGGCGTCCGTGGCGAGGAATCTGTTGGTGAGTTTCAGTGTCCGATTGAGCAGACCGGTCGGCCCGGTGGACTGCAGGTTCGTGGCCGCATAACCCGGATGGGACAGGAGGCTTCGTACCGACGCCCTGCCCACCCGCAGCCGGCGGTCCAGTTCCAGGCCGAAGAGAATGTTGGCGAATTTCGACTGGGCATAGAACGTGAACGGCAGGTACCGGCGTCCGCCGTCGAGGTTGTCCCAGTGGATGGAGCCGTATCGGTGCAGGGCGGGTAACTGGTCAGGTCTGGTAGATCGTTTGTTTTTGGTTTCCCGGCTGGCTGGGACTCCTCGATGGCCTGAAGGCCCGGGTCGTTGGTGCTGTGTGGTTGATCGGGCCGTAGGGTCCGGGTGTGTCGGATGGTCCGCCCGCGTCGCCGCCGGTGCCGTCGTATGACGAGCTCGCGGCGCTGGTGGTGAGTCTGCGGGCGCAGCTGGTCGAGACCGCTGCGGCGTTGGAACAGGCGCGGGTGCGGATCGCCGAGCTGGAAGCTCAGGTCGCGAAGAACTCGCGGAACTCGGCGAAGCCACCGAGTTCGGACGGGCTGGCGAAACCGCCACCGAAGTCGCTGCGGAAGAAGACCGGCCGCAGGCCCGGTGGGCAGGGCGGGCATCCGGGATCGACGCTGCGGATGCTCGCTGAGCCTGATGTGCGCCTGCGGCATGAGCCGGGGCCGTGTGCGGGGTGCGGGGCGGGGCTTGCGGGCCGGCCTGTGACCCGGACCGAACGGCGGCAGGTGTTCGACCTGCCCGAACTACGTCCGCATGTGGTCGAACATCAGCTCATCGAGCGGGAGTGCGGCTGCGGGACGCGGACGAAGGCGGCGGCACCGGCCGGGGTGGACGCGCCGGTGCAGTACGGGCCGCGGGTGGCCGCGGCGGTGGTCTACCTGTATTCCGGTCAGTTCCTGTCGCAGGAGCGGACCGCGACCGCGCTGGCCGAGCTGGTTGGGATCCCGATCTCGGCGGGCACGGTCGGTGCGATGACCGCCCGTGCCGCCGCCGGACTCGACGGCTTCCGTGACACCGTCCGGGGTCTGCTGGCCGCCGCCGACGTGATCGGGGCCGATGAGACGGGGCTGCGGGTCGCCGGGAAACTGCACTGGGTGCACTGCGCCCGCACCGACAAGTACACGCTGATCGACTGCCATGCCACCCGCGGCAGCGGCGGGATCGACGCCCTCGGGGTGCTTCCCGCCTTCGGTGGGGTGGTGGTCCACGACGCCTGGGCCCCCTACGACAGCTACACCGGCGCCACCCACCAGCTGTGCGTCGCTCACGTGCTGCGCGAACTACAGGCCGTCGTCGACGCGGCCCCGACGGGAACCTGGTGCTGGGCCGCCCAGGCAGGCGACGCGCTCGTCGCCCTGCACCGCCTCGCCGTCGACGCCGCCACTACCGGCGTCACCATCGACGAGCAGGCACCGGCCACCCAGACCCGGCAGCTGCGCCACGCCGCTCACATCGGGATCAGCCAGACCTCGCCGCGCGGCACGAAACTCATGGCCGCCCGCCATGCCCTGGCCTGCCGGCTCGTCGACCGCGAAGCCGACTACCTTCGGTTCACCCGCGACTGGCGGGTTCCCGCGGACAACAACGGCTCCGAACGCGACATCCGCATGATCAAACTACGGCAGAAGGTATCCGGCTGCCTACGCACGCTCACCGGCGCCCGCCAGTTCTGCGCGATCCGCAGCTACCTGTCCACCGCCACCAAACACAGCATCAGCCTGTTCGACGCTCTCGTCCAACTTGCCGAGGGCCGTCCCTGGATGCCCGCGATCAGCTAACTCAAGATCAAAAACTACCTGACTAGTTACCAGGGCGGAACTGACCGTCACGACACGCCCGTTCCCGCTGGCCGTCAGGGTGTCCAGGAGCAGCCCGGTGAGCGCGAAGTGCCCGAGGTGGTTGACACCGAACTGCAGCTCGAAGCCCTGCGCGGTGAGTGACCGCGGCGGCATCATGATCCCCGCGTTGTTGACCAGTACGTCGACGCGCGTCCCGTCCGCGATGACGCCCTTGGCAAAGGCGCTGACCGAATCCAGGTCCGAAAGGTCGAGACGGCGTACCTCCAGACGCGCCTCCGGCTGCTCCGCGCGCAGTTTCTCCACCGCCTGGGCGCCCCTGGCCTCGTCGCGCACGGCCAGGATGACATGTGCGCCGCGGCGGGCCAACTCACGGGTGGTCACGTAACCGAGCCCGCTGTTGGCTCCGGTCACGATGAAGGTCCGGCCGCTCTGGTCGGGAATGTCGTCGGCGGTCCAACGGTCCATGACTATTCCACGCTCCGGTGTTCTCGTTTAATGATCTACCTGTACTTGTACCGGCTGCCGAGAGGTCGGGCACTGCCAACCCAACAACAGTTCGCTCCCAGCGGGAACCAAACGCACCAGAGAAATCGATGTTGTATTGCGGCCCACATTCAGGACCCGACAATCGACGAAGAAGCGGGTTCGCCGGCGGCGGAAGCCGACCCGTCGCGGCCGACCGTGGAGACGCTGACGAAGATCGAAAATTCGGCGCGCCCGATGGGAGCAGATACGGGATCAAGAACGCGTAGAGACTACTCCTGGTGATCGGGCAGCGTCCGCGAGACGCCACCCGGACAACAATCCGGCACCAGCCGTCCCATACGGCCTGCGCGGGGCGGCTCCGCCCCCGCGGCTTGCGGACGAGGATGCTCGCGTCTTCGAGCACGGGCAGTGACGTGCCGGCAGGCAGCTCTCTTCCGGTCTCCTCTGGTCTCTTCCGGACGACGCGGGGGTGAATTCCCCGTCAATTCCGTGAAAGAACCCGGCGAACCGTGGCCGGCCGCCACCGGTGCCCGCCCCACCGCCCATCCGGGCCCGCGTTCGGCCGATAGTGCCGCGCGATTCCTGGTAACCTGCTCACCGGCGTCAACCAGAAAAGGCGACCAGGGTGACGGGAACGGGAGATTTCAGGATGCCAACCGCCGACACCGCCGGTGACGTACCCGTCGATATCGATATCCCCCGCCCGCCGGGGGAGTTTCCGACCGACGAGCATCCCGGTGAGGCGGTCGAGGTCCCCTGGTCGGCGGTGGCGGACTACCGCTGTTTCGGCTGCTCGCCACACAACGAGCAGGGCCTGCAGCTACGGCTGCGGACCCATCCGGAGGGGATACAGGCCCGCTTCCGTTTCGGGCGGGCCCACGAGTCGTACCCGGGGGTCGTGCACGGCGGCCTGACCGGGGTGGTGTGCGACGAGGTCATGGGCAACCTGATCGTGCTGCGGACCGGTCTGACGGCGTTCACCACCACCATGAAGGTGCGCTACATCCTGCCGTTGCTCGTCGGGACGACCTACGACTGCGTGGCCCGGATCCGCGCCGAGGACGAGGGCAGGCCCGCTCGCCGGCTCGTCCACGCCAGCGCCGAAATCCTCAGCCTGAACGGCGACGCGATGGCCACGGCCACGGCCAGCTACCAACTGGTCAGCATCCAGGCGGCGCGCCGGCACCTCGCCCTCGACGACGCCGACACCGAGCGGCTGCGTGCCGTCATGTCCGAGCACCGGAACGGATAGTCACCGCGGCCGATGAATCCGGCGCGGGTGAAGGCGTCCGGCAGTACACTTGCAAAGTTCTTCAATTTCAGCAATGGATGCTGGCGCGGTGGACGGGCTTGAAGGGAGTCCGGTGGGGGTACAGGTTCCGCTCTACCAGGCGAAAGCAGAGTTCTTCCGCATGCTGGGGCATCCGGTACGGATCCGGGTGCTCGAGCTGCTGGCGGACGGGCCGACTCCGGTGCGTCAACTGCTGGCGGCCATCGAGGTGGAGCCGTCGAACCTCTCCCAGCAACTGGCGGTGCTGCGCAGATCCGGGATCGTGACCGCGACCCGGGACGGCTCGACGGTGGTGTACGCGCTGGCCGGCGGTGACGTGGCCGAACTGATGCGGGCCGCGCGGCGGATCCTCACCGAGATGCTGACCGGGCGTGAGGAACTGCTGGCAGAGCTACGCGAGGCCGAGGCGAGCTCCGCCCTACCACGATGATCACAACATGCTGACCCCCGGCCTGCCCGGGGCCAATCCGGCGTACAGCATCCAGATCCGTGTGCCGTCCCGGGCGCTGACCCTGGTCCAGGGGATCATCGCCGACGCGCCGGGGGCCGTCACCTGCCAGGCGGACGAAGCGGGCAGCGGCGAGATACACCACATCACCCTGGACGCCGACAGCACGGACACCCTGACCTGGCTGGGCAGCGTCCTGCAGCACCGCCTGGGCACCGACCTGCTGCACAGCGAGGACCTCGTCTTCCTCGCCGCGTCCACCGGCAAGCTCGCCCAGCGGGTCTGCGCGGTCACCGCCACCGGCCACGACGTCGCGCTGCTGGACGCCGACGCGGACCGCCGCGTGATCACCCACCTGGCCGAGCACCCCCTGCACACCGACCGCTACACCGGGCGGTCACGTAGGGTCGCCCTGGTGACCGACGCCAGCGCCGTGCTCGACTTCGAGCCGTTGCGGGCCGAAACCGCCCTGCCCGCGGTGGAGTCCCAGGCGGTCCACCTGCACCGGGCCACCGGTCTCGACGTCTTCCCGCTGCCCATCGCCGCCCACGGCCCGGACGACCTCGCCGCGGCCGTGCGCATGCTCGCCCCCGGCTTCGCGGCCACCATCCTGGTCCACACCCACATCCAGCATGTGCATGCCGCCCGCGCCGCGCTCGACACCGTCCCCCATCTGCTGTTGGACAGCGTCAACGACGGCCTCGCCGTCGCCGCCACCGCCGCGGCCGTCAACGCGCTGCGGCTGCGTTCCATCGACCCGCGCCGGGCCCGGGTCGTCCTGGTGGATCCGGGCCGCGGCGGGGATCTGTCCGGCCTGCTGATCGCCGCCGGTATCGGTGACCTCACCTTCTACGACCCGGTGCCCTACGGCACCGCCCCGCTGCACCAGCTCGCCGACGGCATCGATCTGATCATCGACCTGATCGGGCTGATGGCCCCGCCGCCGGGCGTCCCGCTGCTGCGGACCCGCCCCGAGACCCCGCCGCCGCTCGCCGCCGCCACGACCGCTCCCCGCCCGCTGCACGCCCTTCCCGGCCTGCTCACCGCGGCGATCACCACCCAGCGCCGGATCACCCCGGCGGCCCGCCTGGCCGCGGTGGAGGCGCTGGCCGCGCACGCCCGGGCCGGGGAGCTGCTGCCGCCGCTGGACCATCCGGACCTCACGCCGGCCGTGGCCGCCGCCGCCGCCCGCGCCCTGACCGAGACCGGGTAACCGACGTCCGCCGCGGCCGCCGGACACGCGCCGACGATACGTGCCGGCCACGCGCCGGCGATCCGGTCACCGAACGGGTGCCGGCAGGGAGTTCCAGACCTGGGTGAGCCGGCTGAGGGTGGCGGCGCCCGTTGCCGGCAGGAGGTCGCTGACGCCGTCCGCCCGCAGCCCGTTGGCGGGGACGAACGGGGCGCCCTCGGCTCCCAGGCCCGAGCGGAACGCCTGGCTGACCAGCCACGTCTGCGAGTCCGGCTCACGCAGGAAACGCAGGAAACCCGCGGCGGCCGCACGCCGCCCCGCCGCGGTGCCCGCCGGATACAGCGGCAGGTACGGATAGTCGGACACGGGTGTTCCGTCCGCGGGGTAGACGGCGGTCAGCGGGACGGCCGGCCCGCCCTGGTTGTGCCGCCAGACCTCCTGTTCGCTCATGACGAACATCGGCCCGGCGCCCGCCCGCGCCCCGCCGACCCGTGAGCGCAACTTCCGCAGGACGTTCACCACCGATGGCTGGTCCACCGCGGCGGCGGGCAGATAGTCCTCCTGGCCGAGGCCGCGGGCGGCGCCCGTCCAGGCGATGAGCGCCTGGAGCGCGGAGGTGGACCGGGCCGGGTCGGCCATCTCCACGCGCACCGGGCCCCACCTCGGCTGCCCGAGGGCGCTCCAGCCCTGGTCCGCGCTCAGCACGCGCAGCACGTCGGCCCAGGTGGGTGGGTGCTCCGCCCAGTGCAGGGCGTCGACCATGGGGGCGGGCAGCGCGAGGACCAGCGGCGAGTAGGCCAGCGGCGGCCCGGTAGGCGCGGCGGTACCACCGGCTTCGCCGTCCGGCCGAACGGTCGCCGACCCGCTGCTGCCGAACAGGCGTGACCACAGCGAGCTGTCGGGAATCCACACGTCCGGACGGTCCCCGTACCGTGCGGTGTCCCACCCACCGGCCAGGGCCTCGACCACGGCCGCGGGCTCCTGTGCCTGGACCCGGATGGCCGTGCACCCCCGGCCCGGGCCGTCTGTGTAGCGGGCGGCCAGGGTGGAGACGGCGTCGGCGATGTCGGTGGCCGCGACCACGAGCAGCTGATCCGCCGGGCACGTCACGCCGACCGGTGTCTGTCGCAGGTTGCCCACCAGCAGAGCGCCCAGAGCCGCCAGCGCGGTGAGCAGCGGGACGGTCAGTATCCGATACGAAAGCCGACCAGCCCACTGATGGGCGTGCTGACGAGCGTGGCGGGCCTGGTCGGGATGCATCTCGTGAGTACGGATCCCATGAGTACGGTGAACGGATCGGACGCGGTGGGATGATGTGCGCCGCATGCCGCGAACAATAACGACATCGCCGACCGGCCCCGCGCCGGCCGCCTGTGTCCCACCGCCCTTCGTCCGCGTTCACTTCCAATTCGCCGGCCGTCCACACGGAGCACGATGTCACGTTTCCGGGCCACTGCGACCATCCGCATTCGCGTGTTCCAGATACACGAGAATGCAGGTCGGGGGGCGGACGTGTTCACAACGCGGTGCACGCGGCCACGACGGGTGGCGCACGGCCGGTCCTCGCCCGGTCCGCGGCTGACACCCGGGCGGCTGGTGCCACGGGTGGTGGCCGTCCGGCTGCTCGTCACCGTGTTCTGCCTGACTCTGGCGGCCTGTACGGCGCAGAGACCGGACCGTGCCGCCGGGACAAGCCCGGATCCGCAGTGTGCCGCGGGTAAGCTGACCGGCGCGGGCGCCACCTTCCAGCAGAACCTGCAGGCCCGGTGGATCAGTGACTTCACCATCCGCTGCCATGACGCCCATGTGACGTACGAGTCCATCGGATCGGGCGCGGGTATTCAACGCTTCATCGACGGCAGCGTGGACTTCGCCGGTTCCGACGCCATTCTGACAGAACAGGAACAACAGGCCGCCAACAAACGCTGTACCCCACCGGTCGGAGCCGGATCGGCCCCGACCGGGCAGGCTTTACACATTCCCGCCGTCGGCGGTGCCCTCGTGTTCATCTACAACCTGCCGGGTGTGTACTCCCTGCGGCTGTCGCCGGCGACGGCCGCGGGAATCTTCCAGGGCGGGATAACCACCTGGAACGACCCGCGGATAGCGGCGGACAACCCTGGCGGCGCCCTGCCCGCCCTACCGGTGCGTCCCGTACACCGCGAGGACTCCTCCGGATCGACCGATGTCTTCTCCCGGTACCTCAGCGCGGCGGCGGGAGCGTCCTGGCGCCTTGGGATCGGCAAGGAGCTGCCCTGGCCGGGCGGTTCCGCTGCCGCCACAGGCTCGGCCGCGGTGACGGCCAGCGTCATACACAACCCGGGCAGCATCACCTACGTGGAACTGTCCTTCGCCGCTGAGCAGGGGCTGCCGACGGCGGCGCTGCGGACCACGTCCGGCACATATGTCACGGCCAACGGCACCAGCGTCGCCGCGGCGCTGAGCTCGGCCGGCGCGGCAGCGGGACAGTCCGACCGCGGGGACCTGCGGCTCCCGATCGACTACACGCCGGACGACCCGCTCGCCTACCCGGCATCCGCGGTCACGTACACGATCGTCTGCGCGCGGGGGAACGGCAACGCCGAACTCCTGCGCAGCTACCTCGCCTACACCCTCGCCCAGGGGCAGCTGAGCACCCGGACGATCGGCTACGCTCCCCTGCCCGACCCGACCGTCTCCGTGGCCCGGCGGCTCGCGGCGAGTCTCGGCTGACGGGACCCGGCCGGGTCAGTAGCCCAGTTCGACGAGCGGCCGCAGCACAGGCCGGGCCGCCGCATCAGGATCGTCCCCCACCTCGGGCGGGAACACGCCGCCAGGCCACAGGGTCGCGAAACAAGTCACCTCCGCCCGGGACGCCGCGCCCACCGGTCGGGGTCGGCGCCGCCGAGCCAGCGGTCGATGTCGGAGCGCCACCAGACCCGGGTACCACCCCAGGTCGCGGTACGGTTCACCACCGCGGCCGGGGCGGGCGCACGCGGATCGGTCCGAAGCCGATGGTCGACGGCCTGACGGGTCACGCCCAGCGCGGCAGCGATGTCGGACGAACCCACGAGCTGCGGTGAATCGCACACGGAAACGGACGATAACCGCCGGACGGCCCGTGTGACAGAGCCCCGGGGGGAAGCCAGGACCACGGCCAGCCTACGGAGCGTCAAACCGGGGCGTCCCAGAAGCCGCCCCAGCTCGGCAGAGCCGTGTCGAACGAGCGCAGCGGCTGCTCGGCCCAGATGGTCTTGCCCCTGGGCGTGTACCTGGCGCCCCACCGCTGGGTGAACTGCGCCACCAGGAACAGCCCCCGACCGCCCTCGTCGGTGGTGCGGGAGTGCCGCAGGCGCGGCGAGGTGCTGCTGCCGTCGGAGACCTCACAGATCAGCGTGCGGTCCCGGATGAGACGCAGCCGGATCGGTTCGGTGGCGTAGCGGATCGCGTTCGTGACCAGTTCGCTGACGACGAGCTCGGTGGTGAGCACCTCCTCGCCGCACCCCCAGGCGACCAGCTGCCGGGCCGTGTGGGCACGGGCGAGCGCCACCACGGCCGGGTCCAGGGGCAGGTCCCAGGATGCGACCCGTTCCGCCCGCAGGGCGTGGGTGCGCGCAAGCAGGAAGGCGACGTCGTCCTCGGGGCGGTCGGGCAGCAGCTCCTTGATCACCCCGTCCCGGATCTCCTCCAGCGGGCGGTCCGCGCCGCCCAGCGCCATGCACAGCCGCCTGAGCCCGGCGTCGACGTCGTTGCCTCGGCCCTCGACCAGCCCGTCGGTATACAGGGCCAGCAGGCTGCCCTCCGCCAGTTCCAGCTCGGCGGACTCGAACGGCAGGCCGCCAAGGCCCAGCGGCGGGCCCGCCGGCAGGTCGAGGAAGTCCACCGTCCCACCGGGGCTGACGACCGCGGGCGGGGGATGGCCGGCCCTCGCCAGCGTGCAGCGCCGGCTGACCGGGTCGTACACCGCGAAGACGCAGGTGGCCCCCAGCACGGCGGTACTGATGTTGCCCGCGGCGCTCTCCTCCTCGTCGGCGAGCCGGATGACCAGATCATCCAGGTGCGCCAGCAGCTCGTCGGGGGGAAGATCGAGACCGGCCAGGGTGTGCACGGCGGTGCGCAACCGCCCCATGGTCGCCGCCGCGTGCAGCCCGTGGCCCACGACATCCCCGACGACCAGGCCCACCCGGGCACCCGACAACGGGATCACGTCGAACCAGTCCCCGCCCACGCCCGCGCTCTCGTCCGCGGGCCGGTAGTGCGACGCCACCTCCACGGCGGTCTGCCCGGGCAGGCTGTGCGGCAGCAGGCTGCGCTGCAGGGTCAGGGCCGCGGCGTGTTCCCGGGTGTAACGGCGGGCGTTGTCGACCCACACCGCGGCCCGGGAGGCGAACTCCTGCGCGATGAGCAGGTCGTCCTCGTCGAACGGATCCGGACGCACCCGCCGGACGAACGTGGCCACTCCCATGACAACACCCCGGGTCCGGATCGGAACCACCATCAGCGACCGGAAGCCGAACCGGCGGATCTTCGCCAGCCGGGGCCTGTCCAGCACGATCCACGGGTTCGTCGCGGCATCCAGCACCGGTTCCAGCACGGGCCTGCCGTCGGTCAGACAGCGGGCGGCGGGGAACGACGGCTGGACGACGTCCCCGGTCCTCGCGACCGACTCCGGGCATCCCGGGAGCACCGACTGTTGCCCCGCCCGCCGGATCCGGGACCTGCCGGTGACGGGCTGCGCCGGTTCCTCACCCCGCAGGACCGACTCCAGCAGATCGACGACGACGAAGTCGGCGAGGCGCGGCACCGCCACGTCCGCCAGGTCCTGGGTGATACGCATGACGTCGAGGCTGCTGCCGATCCGCGCGCTGGCGTCGTTGAGCAGAGCCAGCCGCTGCTGCGCCCGCCAGCGGTCGGTGACGTCGACGACGATGTAGCACACCCCCATGACCCGCCCGGCCGAGTCGTCCAGCCGGAAGAAGGAGGTGGAGTAGGCGTGCTCCCGATGGGGGTCGGCGACCGTCCGGCCGTGGTACTCGAAATTCATGATTGGCACTCCGGTCCGGAGCACCTCGCGCATCCGTTCCTCGATCTGCTCGGTGGGCAGGCCCGGCATCAGCTCACTCAGTCGCCGGCCGAGGCGGGCGTTGCGCGACACGCCGCCGGAACGCGCCAGCGCGTCGTTCAGCCACCTGTACCGCAGCTCCTCGTCCAGCAGGGCCATGCCGATCGGCGACTGGGCGAGCATGCCGCCCAGCATCAGCTGGTCCACCATCCACCAGGGCATCTGCGCGTCGTCGGAGGCGAGCACGAGCCAGCTCACGCCGTCGTCCGGGCCGAACATCGGACAGACCCGCGCGTAGAGGTTCATGCGGTGACCGTCCGCGTGCACGGTGGGCAGCCGCCCGCCCCAGCCGCCGTCGGCCCGGCACCGCTCGGCCTCGGCACGTACCGCCGTGCCGTCCACCGACCGGTGCAGCAGCGCGGTGGCCGGACGGCCGAGCACGTCCGCGGCGGCACGGCCGACCATCCGCTCGGCGGCCCGGCTCCACCGGACCACCGTGCCCAGCCGGTCGAGGACCACGCTGGCCACCGGCAGCGGCCCGAACGGATCGCCGCGGACAGTGACATCCGTCGCCCCGGGTGTCTCGGATACGTCCATCGCCGGACGTCCTACCCAGGCCGCCCCGCCTTATCTGCTCCCGCTGTGCGGGATAGTAGGTCATGACACCGGGAATGCCGGGGGGCGGCGGACGGCCGGCCTTCCGGCCGATGCTCGCGCCCCCTTGCCCACTCTCCGTACTCTGTTGGACGCTGTCTTCTGATGCCTCCGCTCGCTGAGCTGGCCGAACGCCTGCCCGATCTGATGGTTCGTGACCAGCGCCGCCTGCAACGCCGCGTCGACGGCGCGCGCAGGATACGCAACCCCCAGGCCCGCGCGGCGGTGGCCGCCGAGATCGCCGCCGACGTCGAGGCGGCGACGCTGCGCGTACAACGGCGGCTGGCGGCCGTGCCGCCGATCACCTATCCCCCGGACCTGCCGGTCAGCCAGCGCAGGGACGACATCCGCGCCGCGATCCGCGACCACCAGGTGGTGATCCTCGCCGGTGAGACCGGCTCCGGCAAGACAACGCAGCTGCCGAAGATCTGCCTGGAGCTCGGCCGGGGAGTACGCGGGCTGATCGGTCACACCCAGCCACGGCGCCTGGCCGCCCGCGCGGTCGCCGAACGCGTCGCCGAGGAGCTCGACGGCCCGGACGCCCGGCCGGGCGCGACCGTCGGCTACAAGGTGCGGTTCACCGACGAGGTCGGTGACAACAGCCTGATCAAACTGATGACGGACGGCATCCTGCTGGCCGAGATCCAGACCGACCGGCTGCTCTCCCAGTACGACACGCTGATCGTCGACGAGGCCCACGAACGCAGCCTCAACATCGACTTCATCCTGGGCTACCTGCGGCAGCTCCTGCCGCGCCGGCCCGACCTGAAGGTCGTCATCACCTCGGCGACGATCGACCCGCAGCGTTTCGCCCGCCACTTCGGGGACGCGCCGGTGATCGAGGTCACCGGCCGCACCTTCCCGGTGGAGGTCCGCTACCGGCCGCTGGTCGTGCCGGCCGGCATCGACGCCGGCGCCAGCCCCGGCACCGGCGACGGCGACGGCCCGGGTGCGATGATCGAGCGTGATCTGCCGGAAGCGATCACCTCCGCCGTGGACGAACTGTGCGCGGCCGGGCCCGGCGACATCCTGGTCTTTCTCAGCGGCGAACGGGAGATCCGGGACACCGCCGACGTCCTGGCGAAGAGGCAGCTGCCGAACACCGAGATCGTGCCGTTGTACGCGCGGCTGTCAGCCGCCGAACAGCACCGGGTGTTCCAGCCCCACTCCGGACGCCGGATCGTGCTCGCCACCAACGTCGCGGAGACGTCGCTGACCGTCCCGGGCATCAGGTACGTCGTCGACCCGGGCCTGGCCCGCGTCTCCCGCTACAGCAACCGGACGAAGGTGCAGCGGCTGCCGATCGAGGCGATCTCGCAGGCGTCCGCGAACCAGCGCAGGGGGCGCTGCGGGCGGGTCGCCGACGGGATCTGCATCCGGCTGTACTCCGAGGACGACTTCGACGCGCGCCCACGGTTCACCGACCCGGAGATCCTGCGTACCAACCTCGCCTCCGTCATCCTGCAGATGACCGCGCTGGGGCTGGGTGACATGGCGGACTTTCCCTTCATCGACCCGCCCGACTCGCGCAGCATCTCCGACGGTGTGCTCCTGCTACGGGAGCTCGGCGCCGTCGAGACGGCGAGCGCACCGGAACAATCGGGAAAGCCGGCGGCGCCGGACCGGGCCGGTGCGCGGATGCGGCTGACCCCGCTGGGGCGCAAACTGGCGCAGATTCCCCTCGACCCCCGGCTGGCCCGCATGGTGCTGGCGGCCGGCGACAACGGGTGCGTCCGCGAGGTCATGGTCATCGCGTCCGCGCTGTCCATCCAAGATCCGCGGGAGCGTCCCGTCGACGCGCAGCAGGCCGCCGCGGAGAAACACGGCCGCTTCACCGACCGGCAGTCCGACTTCCTCGCCTACCTCAACATGTGGGAATACCTGCGGGAACAGCAGGAGCAGCTGTCCGGCAACCAGTTCCGCAGGCTGTGCCGGGCCGACTTCCTGAACTACCTGCGGGTACGGGAGTGGCAGGACGTCCACGGCCAGCTGCGCCAGATCGTGAAAAGCCTCGGAATACCCGTCGGCAGCACCCCGGCCGACCCGCAGAACATCCACCTGGCGCTGCTCGCCGGCCTGCTGTCCCACATCGGTGTCAGGGACGCCGACAAGCAGGAGTACCAGGGGGCGCGGGGCTCCCGGTTCGCGGTCTTCCCGGGCTCCGCGCTGTTCCGGAAGCCGCCGCGCTGGCTGGTGGCCGCCGAACTCGTCGAGACGTCCCGGCTGTGGGCGCGGACCGTCGCGCGCATCGAACCGGAATGGGCCGAGGCACTCGCGCCGCACCTGGTGAAACGCACCTACAGCGAACCGCACTGGGAGAAGAAACAGGCCGCCGTGGTCGCCTTCGAGAAGGTGACCCTGTACGGGCTGCCGCTGGTGACCTCCCGCCGGGTGAACTACTCCGCGATCGACCCCGCCCTGTGCCGGGACCTGTTCATCCGCCACGCCCTGGTGGAGGGCGACTGGCAGACGCACCACGCGTTCTTCCACGACAACCGCAGGCTGCTCGACGACGTCGAGGAGCTTGAGCACCGGGCGCGCCGGCGCGACATCGTCGTCGACGACGACACCCTGTTCGACTTCTACGACCAGCGGCTCCCCGCCGACGTCGTCTCCGGCCGCCATTTCGACAGCTGGTGGAAGAAGGCCCGCCGCTCCCAGCCGGACCTGCTGGCGTTCTCCGCGTCCATGCTCGTCAGGGCCGGCGCGGACGGCGTCGACGAACGCGACTACCCCGACGCCTGGCGGCACGGGGAGCTCACGCTGGCGCTGTCCTACCAGTTCGCGCCCGGCACGGACGCCGACGGGGTGACCGTGCGCATCCCGCTGCCGCTGCTCAACCAGGTGAGCGCCGACGGTTTCGACTGGCAGGTGCCGGGCCTGCGGGCGGAGCTGGTGACCGCGCTGATCCGCTCGCTGCCCAAGCAGATCCGGCGCAGCTTCGTGCCGGCACCGGACTACGCCGCGCGGGTGCTGGCGGCGGTGACCCCGGCGGACGGGCCGCTGCTCGCCGTGCTGGAACGCGAACTCGACCGTCTCACCGGTGTGGCGGTGCCGCGGGAGTCCTGGCAGCTCGACCGGGTAGCCGACCATCTCAAGATCACATTTCGGGTGGTGGACGAGGAGCAGCGCACCCTCGCCGAAGGCAAGGACCTGGCCGCGCTCGTCGACCAGCTGGCCCCGACGATGCGCGCGGCGGTCTGCGCCGTGGCCGACGGCGTCGAGCGCGACGGCCTGCGAACCTGGGACTTCGACGCGCTCCCGCAGCTCGTGGAACGGCAGCATCCCGGCCCCGGCCGGCCGGCGCGGGCATACCCCGCGCTGCTGGACCAGGGGCGCAGCGTGGCGATCCGCGTGTTCGCCACCGAGGCCGAGGCACGCCAGGCCATGTGGCTGGGCACGCGGCGCCTGCTGCTGCTGAACATGCCGTCCCCGATCAAACAGATCAACGCGCGGCTGAGCAACACCGCCAAGCTGACGCTGAGCCATCATCCGTACCACGGCGTCGTCGAGCTGCTCGACGACTGCGTCGCCTGCGCCGCCGACAAGCTGATCGCGGCCGGCGGCGGGCCCGGGTGGGACGCCGACGGGTTCGCCAAACTGCGGGGCATCGTCCAGGCCGACCTGGACGAGACCGCGTTCGACGTGGTGACGAAGGTTGAGCGCATCCTCGCCACGGCGCACACCGTCTCCGGGCAGCTGGCCGACTGGCAGGCACGCGTGCAACCACAGCCGCAGCCGGGACGGTCGCGGGAGCCCGCCCGGCGGGCGGGGGCGAACGCCGGCCTCGCCGCGCTGGCACCGGCGCTGGACGACATCCGCTCCCAGCTCTCGGGGCTGGTCTATCCGGGTTTCGTCAGCGCCACCGGCTGGCAGCGGCTGCCCGACATCGCCCGCTACCTGGCCGCGATCGAACGGCGGCTGGAGAAGCTCCCGTCCGACCCGGACCGCGACCGGCAGCGCATGCTGCAGGTCGAGCAGGTGACGCTGGAGCACCAGCGGCTGCTCGACCGGACACCGCCGGACGGCCCGCACGGCGAGGAACTCCAGCGGATCCGCTGGATGATCGAGGAACTGCGCGTCGGCCTGTTCGCCCAGACCCTGCGCACCGCCTACCCGATATCAGCCGAACGCATCTTCCGCGCCCTGGACCAGCTACCCCTCTGAGCAGGAATTACCGTCCCTTCCGATCGGTTGGGTGCAGATGCGGTGGGGGCTGTGTCGCAACGGAGAGTCGATCTCACGAGGAGAGTGGGGCACGTGTCGCTTCGCCCTTTCGGACGCACCGGAGTCCAGGTCAGTCCGCTGACACTCGGGGCCATGATGTTCGGCGCCTGGGGCAATCCCGACCATGACGAGAGCATCGCGATCATTCACCGCGCGCTCGACGCGGGCATCAACGTCATCGACACCGCGGACGTCTACTCGCAGGGCGAGTCCGAGGAGATCGTCGGCAGGGCCCTCGCCGGTGGCCGCCGCGACGAGGTGGTGCTCGCGACGAAGTTCCACGGGGTGATGAGTGACCGGCCCAACCACCGCGGCAACTCCCGGCGGTGGATCGCCCTCGAGGTCGAGAACAGCCTGCGCCGGCTGCGGACCGACTGGATCGACCTCTACCAGGTCCACCGCCCCGAACCGGGCACCGACTTCGACGAGACCCTCGGCGCTCTCAGCGACCTCGTCCACCAGGGAAAGATCCGCTATATCGGGACGTCGACCTTCGAGCCGTCGGACATCGTCGAGGGGCAGTGGATCGCCGAGCGCCGCGGGCGTGAGCGCGTCGTGTCCGAGCAGCCGCCCTACTCGATCCTGGCCCGGGGCATCGAGCGGGAGGTCCTGCCGGTAGCGCAACGCTACGGCCTGGCGGTGATCCCGTGGAGCCCGCTGGCCGGCGGGTGGCTGTCCGGCCGCTACCGCAAGGGCGTCGAAACGCCGGTGTCGCACCGCAGCACCCGCGTCCCGGGCCGGTTCGACCTGAGCCGGCCGGCGAACGTCGCCAAGCTCGAGGCGGTCGAGCAGCTGACCCTGCTGGCTCAGGAGGCCGGGCTGTCCCTGATCCACCTGGCTCTCGCCTTCGTCCTGGAGCATCCCGCCGTCACCTCGGCGATCATCGGCCCGCGGACCCTCGAACAGCTCGAGTCCCAGCTCGACGCCGCCAAGGTGACGCTCTCCCCGGACGTGCTGGACCGTATCGACGAGATCGTCCCGCCGGGTACGACGATCAACCCGGAGGACGCCGGCTACCAGCCGCCGTCCCTGACCAACCCCGCCGCACGCCGCCGCGGCAACGGCAACACGGCCCACTGACCGACCACTGGAATCCATCCCGTACCTCTCCGGGGCGCCACATGCGCTGGCATGTTGGCATATGTCGTAGCACATGCGGCGCCCCGGAAGACCCTGATGGATCGTGGTGTGGCGTCGATCTATCATTGATCAGGAACACAAGGTCGCAGGGAAACAACCCGAGCTGGGACAGCCCGACCTGGGAGATGATTTCGACGTGCGCACTGTGATCCTCGGCGAACGCCCGCATGTTCTCGACGAGTTCATCGCCCGACGCCAGGCACTCGGGCAGGACACCTTCGACGAAGTGTGGGACGGGGAATATCACGTGGCACCAGGACCATCCGCGGAACACGGCCGTGTCGACTACGAGCTGAACGCTCTGCTGCTCCCTCGCGCGCGCGCCGCCGGGCTGGTGGGCACGGGCCCGTTCAATCTCGGCCGCCACGACAACTACCGGGTCCCCGACGGCGGTCTGCACCGCGGGCGGCCCAGCGGGGTGTTTCTGCCCACCGCCGCCGTGGCCATCGAGGTCGTCTCTCCGGACGACGAGACCTACGCGAAGATCGATTTTTATGCCGCACACGGGGTGGACGAGCTGATCGTCGCCGACCCCCTGCACCGGACCGTGCGGATCTGGCAGCTCGTCGACGGCAAGTATGACGAGACCGGGCAGAGCGACCTGCTCCAGGTCAGCGCTGCGGAACTCATCGACGGCATCGACTGGCCCTGAGCCGGCGCCACTCTCCCCCGCCTCTCGCTGTTCTTCGTTCGGCCCTCTTGTGGTCATCTCTCCGTCAAAAAGTGATATCATTATGATAGCTTTCTGCCTGTCGATGGCAGCGGCGGCGACTACGGCGCACGAGGGGGAGCGGCCATGAGCACTGACGGGGTCACGTGGGAACCCGCGACGCGGGTCCAGGAGCGGTCCATGAACGGGAGGTCCGGCTGGGCCGCACTCGGTCTGAGCCTGGCGGTGGTGTTAGTGCTCGGACCCGGCGGCATCGCGGGCGGGGTGCTGCTGGTGACGGCGTTCACCGGCCCCGGCCTCGCCGGAGGCGTGGTGCTGATCGTGATCGGCGGTCTGCTCGTCCTCGGCGGCCTGGTGACGCTGTTCGGCCTGACCGCCGTCGCGCCCGGCCAGGCGCGCGTGGTGTCCCTGTTCGGCCGCTACACCGGGACGATCCGCACGACCGGCCTGCGCTGGGTGAACCCGTTTTCGAGACGCCGCAAGGTCTCGACCAGGATCCGCAACCACGAGACCGCGTCAGTCAAGGTCAACGACGCGGACGGCAACCCGATCGAGATCGCGGCCGTGGTGGTCTGGCAGGTGCGGGACACCGCACGGGCCGTCTACGAGGTGGACAGCTTCGTCAAGTTCGTCGACATCCAGGCCGAGACCGCGGTGCGGCACATCGCCACCAGCTACCCGTACGACAACCACGGCGACGCCGTCCTCTCGTTGCGGGACAACGCCGCCGAGATCACGGGCAGGCTCTCCGAGGAGATCGCCGCGCGGGTGGCGTCCGCCGGGGTGGGGATCGTCGAGTCGCGTATCACCCGCCTGGCCTACGCCCCCGAGATCGCCCATGCCATGCTGCGCCGCCAGCAGGCCGGTGCCGTGGTGGCCGCCCGCCAGCGGATCGTCGAAGGGGCGGTCGGCATGGTCGAACTCGCTCTCGCCCGGCTCGAGGCACAGGACGTCGTGACGCTGGACGACGAACGCAGGGCGACCATGGTGAGCAACCTGCTGGTCGTCCTGTGCAGCGAGCAGTCCACGCAGCCGGTGGTGAACACCGGCTCGCTCTACCACTGACAGACAGGTGACGGAGCGGAAGAAGGTCCTGCTGCGGCTGGATCCCGCCGTGCACGACGCGCTCGCCCGCTGGGCCTCCGCCGAACTGCGCAGCACCAACGCGCAGATCGAGTTCCTGCTGCGCCGGTCCCTGTCGGAGGCCGGACGGCTGCCCGGGAACGTCGAGCGTATGCCGCGCCGCGGACGCCCCCCGAAACCCGGCCCGGACACCGACGACAGCCCCGGCGTCGTCCGGCCCGAATCCCCCGACGACGTAACCGATGCCTGAAGCCAGCGAGGAAGGAGGCAGTGGTGAAACTCCCCGCTGAAATCCCGGCCCGCCGCCGGACGACCCGTGGCCGCGCCGACCGGCGTTCGCTATGATCGGCCTGCTCGCTGTGACCGGTCGATGCCCGGCGACAACGCCGACTGCCCGCGGCATGTCCGCCCACAGTATTACGGCCGGCGGACGGACGACCACTCGGCGAAACGTCGGCTCCAGAAACAGGGAACTGATTCCGACAACATGAACAGTGCAGGAGAGGAAAGCTGTGACGACGTGGTACACGGCTGATCTCCACTTCGGCCACACGAACATTCTGGCTTATGCCTCCCGCCCCTGGCCCGACGTCGAGGCGATGAACGCCGGCCTGGTGCGGCGGTGGAATGCCGTCGTGGCGCCCGAGGACACGGTGTGGGTACTCGGGGATGTCTCCCTGACACCGACGAAACTCGGCCCGGTCGCCGAACTGAACGGCCGCAAGATCCTCGTTGCGGGAAATCACGATGCCTGCTGGTCCGGGCACCGCCGGCACACCGGTCAGGTCCAGCGTTACATCGACGCGGGTTTCGCCCACGTCCATGCCGGCGGAGTCGTGCGGGACCACCGCGTCGGCGAGCATCTCGTCACGCTGGCGCACTTTCCGTACTACGGCGACCACACGGAGCAGGACCGCTATGCCGACCGCCGCCCCGAGAACGACGGCCGGCCGCTGCTGTGCGGGCACGTGCACGACGCCTGGCAGGTCAACGACCGGCAGATCAACGTAGGCGTGGACGTCTGGGACTGGACCCCCGTCCCGGCGGAGAACATCGTGCGTCTGCTCGACCAACTCGACGCCACGGCCCAGCCCACCCTCCGGTAGCGACGCCTTCCGGCTGCCGGGGGGCGTGTTCCGCGGGGCACGGGTCGAGGCAGGAAGCCGACCAGTCAGGCAGGCGGGGTCATGCCTGCCGACATGGCGTCGAAGGGCGGCACAGCGGCGGGCGTGGCCGGATGAGCGCCGGACAAGCGTCGAGGCGGAGCTCGCATCACGCTTTCCTGATCACGCGCCGTCATGGAAGCATCCTTCTTGATGTTCCAGAATCGCACATGTGGCTGCCGCGGATCCCCTCACCATAGGTCAATGGCGCTTAGTTAAGCGGCCCGAGCGAGCATGATCTTCGGTGATTGATCATGCTTGGTGCCGGTGTCTGTTGGGCTTTTGACTCGGTAGGCGTTGTGTCGGCCTCGTCTGATGGTGCGTGGGTACGTGCGGTGGAGGCGCACGGGGTTAAGCCGTTCGGTGATCTCTGTGAAGGTTTCCCGGAGCGCGTGCGTGTGGTCCTCAGGGGGAAAAATCCGCCTGGTCGGTGACCTGGCGGCGGACGACGCGTAGTGATCGCATGAAGGATAGCCTGTCCGGGTCGACGTCGGCTTCGTCGGCGGCCTCGCACATGAGACATCGGATTGCGTAGTGGCTGAGGAGCAGCGCCCAGATCTCTTGTTCCACCAGGTCCGGGAGTTTCGAGCGTAGGACGCGGGCTTCGCCCCGCTGGTGTGTCTTAATCTCATCGAAGATGTTTTCGATTTCCCAGCGCTCGTGATAGGCCGTGGCGAGTTCCACCGCTGGTATGTCGGTCTGGTTGAGGATATTGGTGATGAGGCAGATCAGTTCTCCGGTTCCGGATCCTGTGCGGTCAGGCACCGTGTATTCGATGACGCGGACGGGTGTCGCGGAGTCCTCGGGAAAGTCGCGGCCGGCGCGGGCGTCGGCGATGATCTGGTTCCGCTGTTTCCCTCTGATTTTCGGGTTGACGATGATAGAGAGGTAGGAGCTGTCGGGAAGGGACCGGATGACCGGTAGCGTGAGATCGGATTTGACTCGCCAGAGCAGGTCCGCGCCGGTGTCGAGCGCCTGCTGCCAGAGGTCGAAGCTGTAGAAGTAACGGTCGGCGGTGAGGAGCATCCCGGGTTCGCAGGCGTCGAGCAGGGTGGCGGCGAGAGCACGTTCGTCGCTGGCACGGGGACCGACCGCGGCGGAGACGATCGCGTGCGTGCCGCATTCGGCGAGCGCGACGACGTGGACCTGGGGCAGAGCGCTGGCCTTGTGTCCGTTGGTGGACCGCCCGAACCTGGCCACGTTCTCGGGGGTGTCTGCGGCGTCGAGGAAGAACCCGTCGATCGCCATCAGCCGCCGGGAACGCAGCCAAGTGCCCTTGGTACCCAGCCCCGCGACCGGCACAGCGACACGTTCGAACAGGACCTTCAGGGGGGCGGCACCGAGCCTGATCCGTGCCTGCGAGATCGCCCCGGTGGTCGGGACTTTCCAGTCACCCTGCCAGTTCCCCAGCCATCTCAACGCACCGGCGAGTTTACGCATGACTTCTTCGTAGTCATCGTCGAAGAACAGGCACATCGTCATGGTGAAGTACACCATGACCCGGGCTGGCAGCAGCCTGGTACGCCGTTCCTGCCGCTTCGTTTCCACCAGTACCTCTTCGACGAGGTCCCGGGGAACGATTCTGGCGAGCACACCGATCGAGATGCGGTCGGTCAGCCGGTCGTTGTCAACGGCTGGCAATTCAACTACCTGGCGAAGGCGCACCACATCTGGATTCTATCTGCCGACCGGCCGAAATCGCGGCATGAGCACTCCGCCGCCTACTGATCGACGTTGAGGAACGTGACTGGATGCCGTGTTCAGAAGTTGATCGATGCGGGATCGGGCGTTGGCGTGTCGGGATGGACGGACGCCCCTCCAGCCTAATTGAGCGGCATTGCACCATAGGTAGGCGCATCGCCGATGCCCGCGAACGCTCAGGGCTGACGCAGGCCGAACTCGCCTCGGCCGTGTTCCTCGACCGCTCGGCGCTCACCAAGATTGAGAACGGGGCGCGCTCATAGCGGAGAGGCACAACGTGGCCCTACGCCCGACACTGTCGCTGTTGTGCGAGGCGATTCGACTTGAGCTGCTCACGGTGAAGCTTGTATCCGCGCTCGCCGATGATCCGCTCACCGGGGAGTACCGCCTGCCTTTCGAAGCCGGCGGATTCGAGAAGTGGGCCAGCGAGAACGGGCTGCCGCCGTAGCACCTCCGGGGCGGAGCGGACAGGGGCGGCGACGAACCGCGGCTGCGAGCACCGGGCTGACGCAGGTCGGCTTGTGCGGCTCGACCATGTCGGTGATGGGAAAGATGCTCGCCGGCGACACCCCGCTGCGCGGGAGAGCCGGTCTCGAGCTGGTGGTACGCCCGTTCGACTATCCGCTGGCCGCGCGTTTCTGGAACATCGACGATCCGGCTCCGGCCGTTCGTCACCATGCCGTCGTCGGCGGCACGCCGGCCTACCGCGGGTTCGTCAACGACGACTCACCGGAAAGCCTGGCTGACTTCGACGACCGGGTGCTGCGGACGGTACTCAACCCGGCAACTCCCCTGTTCAGGGAAGCTCGCTATCTCCTCGAGGAGGAGGCCGACGTCCGGGATACGGCTCTGTACCTTTCCCTGAGTGAGGCGAAATAGGGCGAGATCATGGGCATCCGGCAGGTCGAGCGGCTGCGCCGGGCCCGCGACCTGCTGGCCGCCAGAGGATTCGACACCCGGGACACAGTGATCGCCTGCTACAGCGGCGCCGGTTTCGATCCCGAACTACACGACACGACCGACCGTCTGCTGACCGTCGGCCTTGAGGATCTCTACGCGGACGGGGGCTGACCTACAGCCCGGAGGGGGCGGCCCGGAAGTCGGCGATGACCGCCTCGTCGCCGCGGATGTCGACGGCGGCCTGCTCCCGGCGGTTGAAGGCGTAGAGCAGCAGTTCGGGGGCCGCGCCGGCGAGGACGACCTGCCGCCCACCGGAGCGCAGCACCAGCCGGCCCTCCCCGTCGGTACGCTCCGCCACGACGCCAACCGGGGACTTGCGGAAACCGATCTTGCCGACCACCTTCAACGCCTTCCACAGCCTGTCCCGCTCGGCGGTGTCGAGATCCCGCTGCTTCCAGTCCGGCTGCGCCCGCCGGACGTCCTCGTTATGGACGAAGTACTCGACATGGTTGAGCAACTCGTCCACCAGCGAGACGTGGGCTGGATGCCACACCGGCGCGCCCTTGCGGACCAGAGCGACAAGATCCTCGTAGGAGTGCGACTTCCGGGTGACCCGTTCGACGCGCTCGGTTACCTTGTGCAGTTGCGGTATCGCGAGCCCGGGCAACGTCTGCGGCTTGCGGTCCCGGGCGACCAGGTGAGCGGCCAGGTCGCGGGTGGTCCAACCGGTGCACAGCGTCGGCTGGTCGGGGCCGAGCTCCAACAGAAGGTCGCTGAGTTCCCGCCGCTCCTGCTGCGCATACCGTTCCTGCGGTGTCAATCGCACCATAGCCAGCACTCTAGCCGCCAGCGCTCCGGTCGCGCATCAGCACGACCGCGCCAGGTGATCGCCGGATGATCATCAGGTACAGGCTCAGCCGACGGTGGTGCCGACAAGAGCGCCAACCGCGGCTGTCACGGCCATGGCGGCCGATCCGCCGAGAACGACACGGATCGCCGCCCGCGTCCGCCGCGCGCCACCGAGCGCGGCGCCGATGGCGCCGAGCAGCGCCAGCCCAACCTCAGTAATCACGATCAGTAACACGACTCTGGCCGTGTCGGAGCCGGCGAGCAACGTCACCAGCGGGAGTGCCGCGCCCAGGGCGAAACTCAGCGCCGAGGCCGCGGCGGCCTGCACCGGACGGGCCGCGCTCTGCGGCGACTGGCCGAGCTCGTCGCGGGCGTGCGCGGCAAGCGGGTCGGTGTGGCTGAACTCCACAGCCACCTCCCGGGCGAGCCGGGGGCTCAGCCCGCGCTGGATGTAGATATCGGTCAGCTCCTCCAGCTCCGCGTCGGGATCGCTCGCGAGCTCCGCGGCCTCGACGGAGAGGTCCTCGCGTTCGGCGTCCTTCTGGGAGCTCACCGAGACGAACTCCCCGGCGGCCATCGACGCCGCCCCGGCGACCAGCCCGGCCAGACCCGCGGTCAGCACGGCCGTCCGGGACGCCGACGACGCGGCCACCCCGAGCATCAGGCTCGCCGTCGACACCAACCCGTCGTCCGCGCCGAGTACCGCGGCGCGCAACCAGCCCAGCCGTCCACCGTAATGCCTCTCCTGGTGCCCTGATCTCGCCACGAGTCCTGAACGCTACCGGCCCAGCCGGCTGCCAACTCGACTGCTGTCAGTTCATCGACACCGTCGGCTCATCTGACACCGTTGCTGTGCGCGCGCTCGGCGGGGCCCCACAGCTCGCGGATGGTCTGGAACACCTTCTGGTTGTGGCTGAACTCGATCACGTTCCCGTCCGGGTCGGTCACCGCGCAGACGTAGCCGACCGGGTCGGGCAGATCCTGCGGCTCCCAGTGCAAACAGCCCGCGGCCCTCGCCCGATCGGCGATCGCGTCTATCTCAGCACGTTGCGTAACCTCGATCCCGATGTGCGCGAACGGGGTCATCGTCGGCTGCCGGTGCCCACGCTCGGCGTTGAACTCGGCCAGGACCAGCACGAACGGGTCCTGCCACTGCCGATCGTTGGACAGCCACGCGCTGCGGCCAGCGGCGTCCTGACGGGTCGCGACCACCACGAGCGGGGTCATCGTCGTGTAGAAGTCGATCGAGGCGTCGATGTCGCTGGACGGGAGGGCCACGTGTGTCCACCGGGGGCGTGTGAGCATCGGAGAACTCCTTGTTTTCCCATCTGGTCGGCTCGCCGTTTCCCGGCGGCCGGCCCGGCGTTTCCCGCCCGGTCGGCCGACGTGGTTGCGCGCCGGACTTCTTCTTCCCGATGTTGTGCCCGAGAACACGGCTTTGCCCACGTCGGGAACCCGACCGCGGAAACGTACTTCCACCAACTGCCCGAACGCCGGTGTTATGCGCCCCTGCCCGCCACCACCCGACCACGCACGACAACCAGCAACGGCTCGGCGAGTACCCGGACGTCCACCCGCGGATCCTCGGAACAGACGACAAAATCCGCCGGTGCCCCTTCGGCCAGCCCGGCGAAACCAAGCCAGGCGCGCGCGGCCCAGGTCGCCGCCGACAGAGCCGCCACCGGAGGCAGCCCGGCCCGTACCAGTTCGGCGACCTCGTCCGCGACAAGGCCGTGCGGCAGCGACCCGCCGGCATCCGTGCCGACGTAGATCGGGATGCCCGCCTCGTGGGCCTGGCGGACGGTGTCGTAGCGACGGGCGTGCAACGCCCGCATGTGCGCGCTGTAGGCGGGGAACTTCTCCACCGCCCCGGCGGCGATGCCCTCGAAGGTGGCGATGTTGACCAGGGTCGGCACGATGGCGACGCCACGCTCGGCGAAGAGGGGAATCGTCTCGGCGGTCAGCCCGCTCGCGTGCTCGACGCAGTCGATCCCGGCCTCGACCAGGTCGGTGAGGGAGTCCTCGGCGAAGCAGTGCGCGGTGACCCGGGCGCCGGCGGCATGGGCCGCCGCGATCGCGGCCTGGGCAGCCTGACGGGGCCAGCAGGCGGCGAGGTCCCCGGTGGCCCGGTCGATCCAGTCACCGACGATCTTCACCCAGCCGTCGCCTCGGCGGGCCTGCTCGGTGACGGTGGCGGCCAGTTCGGCCGGCTCGATCTCCACGGCGTAGTTACGGATGTAGCGTTTCGTCCGGGCGATGTGACGGCCGGCCCGGACCAGCCGGGGCAGGTCCTCACGGTCGTCCACCCACCGGGTGTCCGCGGGCGAGCCCGCGTCCCGGATCAGCAGCGTGCCCGCGTCCCGGTCGGCGCGGATCTGCCGCTCGGCGGTGTCCCGGTCGACCGCGCCGTGGGCGTCCAGCCCCACATGGCAGTGCGCGTCCACCAGGCCGGGCAGCACCCAGCCCGACACCGTGCGCGCGTCGGCGGCGCGGACGCCGGTGGGAGGCGTGAACGTGATCCTGCCGTCCACGGCCCACAGTCCGTCCCGGACCTCCTCGGGGCCGACCAGCACCGGGCCTGTGATCCTCAACGTCTCGGAAGCAGCCACCCCCCCTGTCTAGCCGAAGAGAACGACGACATGCCGCGGGTACGCCGTGAGAGCGTGCATGCCATGGGAGTCCCGGACATGGTGGGCGTCGCGGTCGCCGGCCTGCTGGCCGGAGCGGTGAACGCGGTGGCCGGCGGCGGGACCCTGATCGCTTTCCCCGCGCTGCTCGCCACCGGGATGCCCGCGCTCACCGCGAACGTCACCTGCTCGGTCGGGCTGGTCACCGGATACGCCGGTGGCGCGTTCGGCTACCGCCGGGAGCTGACCGGGCAGGCCGCCCAGCTGCGGGCGCTGGCCGGCCCGGCGCTGCTCGGCGGGCTGGGCGGGGCGGTCGTGCTGCTGGCCGCCCCGGCTGACTCCTTCCGGATGGTCGTTCCCTACCTGGTGCTGATGGCCTGCCTGCTGTTCGGCGTCCAGCCGTGGCTGGCCGCCCTGGTGGCCCGCCGGCGGGGTGCTGGGAGCGAATCAGCTATGACCTGGCCGACCCGCGCCGGGGTGTTCGTGGCCGGGGCCTACGGCTGCTATTTCGGCGCGGGCCTCGGCGTGCTGCTGCTCGGCGTCCTGGGCATCCTCATGCCGGACGACCTCCAGCGCACGAACGCGTCCAAGACCCTGCTGTCGTTCGGCGTCAACGCGGTGGGCATCGCCGTGTTCGTGGTGAGCGCGCGGGTTGCCTGGGGATTCGCCGTGGTCCTGCTGCTGGCCTCCGGCGCCGGTGGGGTGCTCGGCGCACGGGCCGCCCGGCTGCTGCCGGCCACCGCGCTGCGCACGACCGTGATCGCTCTCGGGGTGGTCGTCGCCGTCGTCCTCATCGCCACCGGCTGACGGCCGGAGGGCTGACGGCCGGGTCTCACACCACCGGGGACAGGCCACCGTCGACGTTGAGCGCGGTCCCGGTCACGTAGGAGCTGCGCGGCGAGAGCAGGAAGGTCACGACGTCGGCGAACTCCGCGGCCCGGCCGACACGGCCCAGCGGTATCCGCGCGTCGCGCGCCATCCGTTCGTACAACGTCCGGACGGGGGTGTCGGTGGCGGCGGCCCGCCGTTCCCACTGGCCGCTTTCGACCAGGCCGACCAACACCGCGTTGACCCGGATCCCGTGCGGACCCCATTCGCTGGCGAGCGCCTTGGTCAACGCCAGCCCGGCGGCCCGGGACACCGAGGACGGCAGCGACGCCGCCGGCGGTGCCTTCGCCGCCGTCGCGAGCACGTTGACCACCGCCGCGGCGTCCGAGGCGCGCAGCTGGCCGAGCACCAGACGGGACAGCCGGATCGCCGCGAACAGCTTCAGCTGCAGGTCGTCCTGCCACTGCTGGTCGGTGACGGAGGCCAGTTCCCCGCCCGCGGACCGGCCGGCGTTGTTGACGATCGCGTCCACCTGGCCCCACCGGCTGTGAGCCGCGGTGACGAAACGGTCCAGCGCATCGACGTCGGTGACGTCCGCCGGTACGGCGAGGACGTCCCCGCCGGCGGCGCGCAGCTCGTCCGCGGTGAGCTTCAGGCGGACCTCGTCACGGGCGCAGATCGCCACCCGCGCCCGCTCGGCGACGAGGGCGCGCGCGACGGCCGCCCCCAGCCCGTCGGAGCCCCCGGTGACGAGAACGACCCGCCCGGCGAGCTGCAGATCCATGTGACCTCCGGGACCGGACGGGCTGGGCTGAACGGGTGCTGGCTGGATGTGGCCGGCGGGGTATGGGATGACTCGTGGCTGTGGTCTCACTCTACGACGTCCTCGGGGTGCCACCGGCTGCCTCCCAGGAGCAGATCGTGGCCGCCTACCGGCGGGCGGCGCGGCGCACCCATCCGGACGCCGGTGGCAGCGAGCAGGCCTTCGAGCGGGTCAGCAGGGCGTACGAGGTGCTGGGCGATCCCGAACGGCGGCGTGACTACGACCGGCGCACGCACGCCCACCCCGTGCCCGGCCAGGCGGCCGGTGACGCACCGGGGCGGGCTGGACGGACGGAGTGGGCCGAACGGACGGAGTGGACGGAGTGGGCGCAACGAGGGGTTCGCCGTCGGTATCTGGCGATGATGGCCGTCTGCGTCACGCTGTTCGTACTCGCGGGCGGTGTGATCCGGCTGGTGTCGGTGCCCGCGGCGCTGGCGATGATGCTCGTCGCCGCACTCATTCCCCCGGTTGCCGCCCTCATCGCCAACCGGTCCCGATGAGCGGTTACAGCAGAGAAGTCGCGGTCACAGGCTGGGTGCGAGTTCCACCATGCGTTCCACGTCGGCGCGGTAGGACAGCAGACAGGGCATGGGGACGTCAAGCCGCTCCCCCGTGCGGACGAGATCATCGTAGATTTCGTAGAGGTCCACCGGGCCATACCGGCCGTGGTTCACCGACATACGCTGGAGCAGCTCACCACGGAGCATGAGCCGGACCGCCGGGGTGACGGTGGACGGCGGCAGCAGGAATGGCCGCGCATCCTGCGCGGTACGCACGTCGGCCCCGCGCACCGCGCAGATCTGCATGGCCTCGCGGCCGGCGTGCAACGCGTCATAAACCGCCCGGTTGCTTCGGGTGAAAGGCTCGAAGCCGCGGGCGCGGGCGGCACCGCATATCCATGCGGCGGTGCTCGCGAAATGCACCCACAGCCAGTGTTCCATGTTGGGGTGGATTTCCGGCCGGAAACCGGCCTCGGCGAACAGTGCCACGAGACGGCCCAGGTTCTGCTCGGCGGTGTCGGTCGTCGGGCCGTACAGCGCGTGCCCGGACACGCTCGACCCGAGCATGATCCCGCCCTCGAGCGCACCGTCGAGGATGTTGTCGATGATGCCGCCGCCACCGCGTGGCGCGCCCAGCACGTACTGGTCCTTGCCCAGGTGGGCGTCTATGAGGTCAAGTCCGCGCCAGTTGTTGTTCAGAAACAACACAGTGGCGGAACCGAGGTTGCGCGCCAGTTCCGGCAGGACATCCGGGGTCTGGGTGTGCCGGACGGCGAGCACGACCAGGTCGACGCCGTCCGTGGGACGCAACTCGGTGACAGCATGGGGGCGGAACCGCTCGACGACCTCTCGGCGGCGCCTGCCCCGTACGTCGAGAATCCGCAGGCCGATCCCGTCGGACCAGTGGGCCAGCTGTTCTGGGCGGACCAGCACACTTACGTCATGCCCGGCCCGTGACAGCGCCCAGGCGTGCAGCGTTCCTATCGCTCCGCTGCCGAACACCACAATACGCATACCATCCAGTATCGATTACGGGCCGGGACGTTCGTCAGAGTCGACGGCCCGCACGAAACCGGTACAAGGGCCCGGTCGGCCGGCGGCCTTCCCGCGAAAGAAGGCCCGCCGGCCGACCGCGGCCTTCCCGCGGAAGGCCGTATGTCTTACCTCGATGTCACCGTGCTTTACCTCGATTTCACCGTTCAGGCCGGGGTGCCACGGCGGCGACGGCCGCGATGGCCGTCGAGGGGCGTTTTCCCGGGCCCTCTGGTGTGCGGCGCCGACGGCGGATGCGCTGTGGACGGGCCGGTCGTCGGGCCGGTCGAGGCTGTCGAGGCTGTCGAGGCCGGCGTGTCCCAGCGGCGGGACGCCCGGCGGCGGTGCGGCGCGACCGTGGTCAGCACCTCCGAGGGGTCGACGAAGTAGCCCGACTCCTCGTCGAGCACCCAGGTGTACGCGACGGAGATGTCGAAGTAGAGGCCGACAAGCTGCAGCCGGCCCTGCTCCAGCGCCCCCCGGACGGCGGGATGGGCACGCAGGTGCTCCAACTGCTGGACGACGTTCGCCCGGCCCAACTGCTCCAGCGGGGACAGCCCCTCCGTACCCGGCAGCGGCAGGCGCGCCAGCGCCCCGCGGGCGTGGGTCAGCCACCCCGCCAGCGCGGAGTCCGGATCGTTGTCGAGGTCGCCCGAGAGCAGCGCCTGCATCGCGCCGCACCCGGAATGCCCGCACACCACGATCGAGGGAATCTTCAGGACGGTGACGGCGTAGTCCAGCGCGGCCGTCACGGACAGGTCGCTGCCCGGCGCGATGTGGGCGCCGCGCTCGGACGCGCCGGGCGGGACGAGGTTACCGACGTTACGGATGGTGAAGAGATCACCGGGGCCGCTGCTGGTGATGATGTTCGGAACCACCCGGGAGTCGGCACACGTCAGGAACAACGCGCTGGGGCGCTGCGCCTCGGCGAGCCCGCCGAGGGTGCCACGCAACAGCGGGGCGGCCCGGCGGTGGAACTCGGTCACGCCGACGAGCATCGTGCTGACGGGATGCGCGTGACCGGCCGCGGGCCCGCGGCCGGTCGTACCTGTTCCGATTGACTGCCGAGGATCGGCCGTCGAGGAGTCGTCGGTCTGGTGATCGCTCTGGATGTCGGCGTCCCGCGGGTCGGCCTCCTGGGAGTCGGTGTGCGCGGCGGCCAGCTCCTGCCACTGCGACCAGGGTGCGAACCAGCGGGGCAGGTGCGGGACGACGGTGCGGCGCCGACCGGCCGGAGCGTCCTGGGCGGGCCGGAACCAGGCGTGACCGATCTCGTCGACCGTCACGCTCCCCCCGGCCCGCTCGTGGTCGGTGCACCAGGAGTGCAGATGCTCGAATGCCGCGTGGTCGAGGTAATCCACCACGAGCTCGATCAGCACGGGCGCGCCCCGGGGGATCCGGCCGAGGACCCGGGACAGCCGGGGCAGGGAGACGAAACTCAGGGTCCCCTCGACCTCCACCTGCCGCAGCTCACCGGAGCGGACGAGGTGGATGCTGGACCACAGCACCCGGCGCAGGATCAGGCCGAGCGCGGTGACCAGGCCGAGCGCGACGCCCTGCAGCAGGTCGAGAGCGACGACACCAACCAGGGTGACGACGTACACGGGCAGCTCGCCGTGCCGACGCACATGGTGCAGATGGGAGATGTCGACCAGCCGGATCCCCACGACCACCAGCAGCCCGGCCAGGGCGGCCAGGGGGATCCACTCGACCACCCCGCCGAGGAACACGGCGAACAGCAGCACCCACACACCGTGCAGGATCGCCGATGCCCGCGTCCTCGCCCCGGCGGCGACGTTGGTGGAACTACGGACGATGACGCCGGTGACCGGCAGGCCGCCGGCGAGACCGGAGAGGATGTTGGCCGATCCCTGGCCGAACAGCTCACGGTTGAGGCTGACCGGGCGCTGCCCGGGACGGCGCGCGCCGGGGAGCTTCTCCACCGCGACCGCCGACAGCAGGGATTCGACGCTCGCGACAACGGCGACGGTGAGAACGCCGACTATGATCCCGCCCCAGGCGCCGTCCGGGAATCTCGGCAGCGGCAGCGAGCCGAGGATCGAGCTGGGCAGATCGACCCGGGGCAGGTCGAGATGGAACGCGGCGGCGACGGCGGTCCCGACGGTGACCGCGGCCAGCGGCGCGGGAATCGCCCGCAGCTGCCTGGGCAGCACCTTGGCCAGCCGGGACCACAGCAGGATGATCGCCATCGTCACGATACCGACCAGCGTCGCGGCGTTGTGGTTGTCGATGATCTGCCCGGGCAGCGTCGCGATGTTGTCCAGGGCGTGGCTTTCCGGTTCACCGCCGAGCACGACGTGCAACTGCCCGAAGACGATGGTCAGCCCGATACCGCCGAGCATGCCGTGCACGATCGCGGGCGAGACCGCGACCGCCGCGCGGGCGACGCGGCTGACCGCGAACAGGATCTGTACCACGCCCGCGGCGACGGTCACCGCGCAGGTGACCCGCCATCCATAGCTGGACACCAGGCCCGCGACGATGACCGTCAGCCCTGCCGCGGGGCCGCTGACCTGCAACGGGGCACCGCCGAGCGCGCCGGCGACGATCCCGCCGACCACGGCGGAGATGAGACCGGCGGCGACCGGCGCGCCCGAGGCGACCGCGATGCCCAGCGACAGCGGCATCGCGACCAGGAACACCACCAGCGACGCCTGCAGGTCGGGCCGGAAGGTACCGGGCACGAGCGAGCGCCGGCGGGCCCGGCCGCGGCCGGCCTCCTCCGGCGGGCCGGGCGGCGAATGGCTGTGCTGTGACAACGATGATGCTGATGGTGACAACGGGACAGGTGGGACGGCCACGCGACGCTCCTCGGGGTCGGGTCAGCACCGGACAGGGCTGTCGCGATGGAGCGGCTCCGAAAGGGTCGCTGAAGACGGCCGTATCCACGTCGAAGCCGGCCCGTGGGCGACGTCCGCCCGCATCCGACCGCCAATCCGGGTCCTGTCGGTGATGGCCCTGCCACCGGCAGGGCCATCACATGCAGTAACTAGTTGATGCACTCTGAAGAACGAAGGAGAGCCGATCCAAGTTTCCGGCTGTGACGTTCACCTCAGAAGGGACAAAACGCCCACCTTCCAGTTCTTGATCCAACTGCGCAGGCCTGAGGGCCGCGCGGCCCTCAGGACCGCTGCCCCGGGGGGAAGCCGCCAGGTCTGCCATATCCACCGGAGCCACCGGGCACGCCGCCGCCGGTCGGAGTGGTGGTGGTGTCGACCCCGGCGACGAGGGAAACGCTGTAACCACTGGTGACGTCACCGGTGACGGCACCGAGCTGGCGCGCGCCCCCGTCGTCGCCGAAGACGTTGTCGCTGTCCAGGCTGACCTTCGAGATGTTCTGGGCTGAGGCCGCGTAGTCCTGCCGGGCGTAGACCGTGGCGCAGACGTCCCCGGGGAGGGCGATCTGCGAGGTGGCGATGGCGTTCGCGGCGTCGGTGATACTGGCGGAGTCGGGGTAGACCTCGAAGTGGACGTGTGGCCAGCGGCCGTCGTAGCAGGCCGGGAAGATAGTGGTGAAACGCACCCGCCCCGCGGAGTCGGCGATCTGGACGCCGCGCAGGTAGTTCTGGTCGGTGACCCCTTCGGAGTAGAGGGAGTACCGGCCCTCGCGATCACAGTGCCAGACGTAGACGGCCACGCCCGTGAAGGGGCTGCCGCCCTTCGCCAGGTCCTGAATGACCAGTTCGATCGTCATGGGGACGCCCTCGGCGGTACCGCTGGCCCCACCGAAGCTCGACCGGATGTCGCCGCGCACGATGCCGCTGTCGTCCAGCACGTTCGGGCCGTTGGAGCCGTCACCCGGGTAGGGGCCGGCGGTCTCGTCCGGGATCTCACCCGACGTGGCGGCCGCCGCCGACGATGACGACGCGGACGCCGACGATGACGAACCGCTGCCGCACGCCGCGAGGCCGGCCGCGGTGACGCCGAGGCCGAACAGCCGCAGCATCTGCCGGCGGCCCAGCAGGGTCCCGATGTCGAAACCGAGGCCCTGGTCGACGATGTCCTCGTCCGGCCTGGCCACGGGCCGGCCCTCGTATGTCGCCATTCGTCGGCGTTGCTGTCCGTTCGACACCACATGCTCCGATCACGGCTGTCCGTCTGGTCTGTCTGCCTCCTGCGGGTTCCACTGTGGACACGAACCAGAAGAACTGGCTGTGCCTGGGCGAAGAACTGGCTGTGCCTGAGCTGAGCTGTGCCTGAGCTGTCCGTGCCCGGGCTCAGAATGCGCTGCGGAGCTGGTGGCGATACCTCGGAAGGGACCCCGCCGGGCGGCCGTCGGCAGGTGCGTCAGCCGTTGACGACCGCCTGCCGCTGGACCACCGCCTGCCGGACGCCGACCAACGCGTCCGCGATGGCGTCCGGGTTGCTGCCGCCGCCCTGGGCGAGGTCGTCCTTGCCGCCGCCACCACCACCGAGGATCTTCGCGGCACCGCGGACGAGCTCCCCGGCCCGGATCCCGCGTTCCCGCGCCGGGCCGTTGGTGGCCGCCACGATGACCGGCCGTCCGCTGGCCGCGGCCGCGACCGCGACGACGGCCGGGCGGTCCGCCGGCACCCGACCACGGATGTCGATGGCGAGCTTGCGCAGGTCGTCCGCTGAGGTGCCGTCCGCGGCCCGGTGGGTGACCAGCGCGGTCCCGCCGACGTCCTCGGCCGCCCGGGCGAGGTCGCCCGCGATGGCCAGCACCTGCGCGGCCCGCAGCTTCTCCAGCTCCTTTTCGGCCTCCCGCAGCCGGCCGAGCACCTGGGACAGCCGCTCGGGCACGTCCGCCCGCGGGGCCTTGAGCACATCGGTGATCTGCGAGACGAGCACGGCCTCCCGGGCCAGGTAGCGGTAGGCGTCCAGGCCGACGAGGGCCTCCACCCGCCGCACCCCCGCCCCGACCGAGGCCTCCCCCAGCAGCTTGACCAGGCCAAGCTGGCCGGAGCGGCGGACGTGCGTGCCACCGCAGAGCTCGCGGGAGTAGTCCCCGATGGAGACGACCCGGACCCGGTCGCTGTACTTCTCGCCGAACATGGCGATCGCGCCGGTCCGGCGCGCCTGGTCGATGTCCATGACCTCGGCGTGGACGTCGAGGTCCTCGGTCAGCACCTGGTTGATGGTCTCCTCCACGTCGGCGAGCACCGAGGGCGGTACCGCCGCGGCGGCGGAGAAGTCGAAGCGGAACCGGCCGGGGGAGTTCTCCGAGCCGGCCTGCGCGGCGGTCGGGCCGAGCGCGTCCCGCAGGGCCTGGTGGGTGAGGTGGGTGGCGCTGTGGGAGCGCGAGATCGCCGCCCGCCGGGCCGGGTCGATCTCCGCCTGGACGTCCGCGCCGAGGGTGACTTCCCCCGTGCGCACCCGGCCGCGGTGGACGATCAGCTCGGGCAGCGGCTTCTGCACGTCGAGGATCTCGATCTCGGTGCCGTCGGCGAGCCGGATGACACCGGCGTCGGCGAGCTGCCCACCGCCTTCGGCGTAGAACGGCGTCCGGTCGAGCACGATCTCGACGTCGTCACCCTGCGCGGCCTCCCGGGCCGCCGCGCCGCCGACCAGCAGCCCCCGTACGCGCGCCTCCTCGGCGCCGCTGTCGTATCCGGTGAACGCCGACGGGCCGGCCGCCGCCAGCACGTCCCGGTACGCCGAGGTGTCGACGTGGCCGGTCTTCTTCGCGCGGGCGTCGGCCTTGGCGCGCTGCCGCTGCTCGGTCATGAGCCGGCGGAAGCCCTCCTCGTCGACGGTCAGACCCGTCTCGGCCGCCATCTCCAGGGTGAGGTCGACCGGGAAGCCGTAGGTGTCGTGCAGCTGGAACACCCGCTCGCCGGGGATGACGCTGCCGCCGGCCTTCTTCGTCTCGCTCGCGGCCAGGTCGAAGATGGACGTGCCGGTGCGTAGCGTCTGGAGGAAGGCCGCCTCCTCGGCGGTGGCGACCGAGTCGATCCGGACGCGGTCGGTGACAAGCTCCGGATACTGCGGGCCCATCGCCTCGATGGTGGCCTCGACCATTTCGTGCATGGTCGCGTCATGGGCGCCGAGCAGGCGCATGTTGCGGATCGCGCGGCGCATCATCCGGCGCAGCACGTAGCCGCGCCCCTCGTTGCCGGGCAGCACCCCGTCACCGATGAGCATCACCGAGGTGCGCACGTGGTCGGCGACCACCCGCAGGGACACGTCCGAGCGGTGTTCGGCGCCGTAGCGGGCGCCGGTCAGTGCGGACGTCCGGTCGAGGATCACCCGTGAGGTGTCGATCTCGTAGAGGTTGTCGACGCCCTGCAGGATGGTCGCGAGCCGCTCCAGCCCGAGGCCGGTGTCGATGTTCCTCGAGGGCAGGTCACCGAGGATCGGGTAGTCCTTCTTCGAGGATCCCTCACCGCGGATGTACTGCATGAAGACGAGGTTCCAGATCTCCAGGTACCGCTCGCCGTTGACGGCGGGGCCGCCTTCGGCGCCGAACTCCGGCCCGCGGTCGTAGTTGATCTCCGAGCAGGGCCCGCACGGGCCCGGCACGCCCATCGACCAGAAGTTGTCCTCCATGCCGAGCCGCTGGATGCGGTCGGTGGGCACGCCGATCTTGGAGTGCCAGATGTCGGCCGCCTCGTCGTCGTCGAGGTACACCGTCACCCACAGCCGGTCCTCGGCCAGGCCGTAGCCGCCGTCGGCCACCGGGGTGGTCAGCAGCTCCCAGGCCAGCGGGATCACGGTCTCCTTGAAGTAGTCCCCGAAGGAGAAGTTCCCGCACATCTGGAAGAAGGAGCCGTGCCGGGTGGTACGGCCGACCTCCTCGATGTCGGTGGTCCGCACACATTTCTGGACGCTGGCGGCGCGGCTGTACGGCGGGGCGACCTCACCGAGGAAGTACGGCTTGAACGGGACCATCCCGGCGTTGACGAGCAGCAGGGTGGGGTCGTCCGCGATGAGGGATGCCGACGGGACGACCGTGTGGCCCCGGTCGGCAAAATAGCGCAGCCAGCGGCTCGCGATCTCAGCGGACTTCATTCCGACCTTCCTGCCCGGCGAACGACGCGCCATCGACGTTCCATCGGCGCGCGATGCGGATGCCGGGCGTGCCCGGCCAAACGCCGATGGCCCATCGTAGCCAGTCGAGCGGACAGGACACGATCGTCGGGCCGCCCGGCACACCGCGTGCGCCGGGCGGCCCCGCCCCGCTTCAGAGCTCGTCAGGCGTCGCCCCCGGACGGCGGCGACGGGCCGCGACCCGCAGGATCACACCGCCGCCGACAAGCGCCGCGGCGATCGCCGCCATCGCGCCGGTCTCCACGCCGGTAAAGGGCAGCCCACCGGTGCTGGGATACTCCTGGCCGGCCGGGCGGACCGGCTCCTGGCCGACGACCGCCGGGCCATCGCCCCCGGGCACGGGGGGCAGCACCACCGGGACGCCCACGCCACCGCCACCAGGCGCGGGCTCTTCCGTGTCGTCGCCACCGCTGTCACCACCGCCACCGCCACCACCGACACCGAAAGCGACGCCGACACCACCGGCGCCGCCGTCGGGGCTGCCCCAGCCGCCGACGGCCACCCCGACCCGCGGGTCACCGCCGTTCCCAGCAGCGGATGGAGCCCCGCCGGCGGAAGAACCGGCGGACGGGTCGGTCACGGTCACGGTCGCGGTCACCGTGCGCTGCGGCAGCCCGTCGAGCGCCGTTCCGCCGGACTCGGCCACGGCGTCTGGCAGCCCCGTCGGCAGCCCCTCTGGTAGTCCGAGGCCGGGATCAGCCGCGGACGGGCCGGTGCCGGTGACGACGTAGTCGCCGGGTGCAGTGAAGGCCGGCGGCCGCAGGCTGAAGCTGCCCTGGTCGTCGGCTGTTGCCGTGCCGACCGTGTTGTTGTTGACCCGTATGGTGATGGTGCCGCCCGGGGCGAAACCACCGCCGCCGAAGAGCACCGACTCGCCAACGGACACCGATCGCGCGCTGACCGTGGCGGCACCGAGTGGGCCGGGGCGGTCAGGATGATCGGGATGGTCAACGGACGGGCCGGCGTGTGTGGCGGCCGCCGACTCCACCGCCGTGCCCAGTGCCAGTCCGCCCCCCACGAGCAGCGCGACTGCGAACGTGCGAAACCTCATGGAAGCGCTCCCCCTGCCCGGATTCCGGACAAGCTTGTTGACGCATGAATACGAAGAGTATATTCACTATTGCTCTCCGTGTCCACAACATTGGGTGTCCAGTCGGTTTCGCCCGGCGGACGACGTCCTGGCCCGTCCTGTCACTGGCCGCGCTTACGCCGGTGGGAGCCGGCCGGCCGCGCGTTGAGCGTCAACGGTGTCGTCGCGTCGTCTGCCTGACTGTCGGTCAGCCTGCCGGTCAGGCTGTCGTCGGCCAGGTCCGCCGGGCGTTCGGTGGTCAGCTCGGTGCCGGCCGCGACCGCGGTCGTGCCACCGGCCCGACGGTGCTGGTCTCGGTGCTGCTCTCGAAGCTGCTCTCGAAGCTGGTCACGATCGCCGCGCGTGTTCGCCGTGGCGCTGTCGCGGCCGCCGACGGGATGGTCGTACGGTTGATGCTGTGCCGCGATCCTCAGTTCGGCCTGCGGACGATCGGTCCTTGGGCGGCCACCCCCCGGACGATCGGAGCGGGCCGCGGCCGGGATGAGCACCGGATGGTCCGCGAAGGCCCGGGGCGGGTCGGCCGGGGCATAACCGCCGTAGGCGTGATAGCCGTCGTAGGCGGCGTCCGGCCCCTTGACCGGGACCATGGTGAGAACGGCGCCCAGGATGCGGGCGTCGACCAGCCGCAGCGCGTCCGCGGCCCTGGCCACCTGCTCGCGCCGGGTCCGGCTGGCCCGCACGATCAGCACGGTGCCGTCGGTCTGGGCGGCGAGCACGGCCGCGTCGGTCACCGGGAGCAGCGGTGGCGTGTCGATCAGGACGAAGTCGAAACGGGCGGACAGCTCGCCGAGCAGGTCACTCATCCCCCGGGATCCGAGCAGTTCGCTGGGATTCGGCGGCAGCGGTCCGCTGGGCAGCACGTGCAGCCGGCCGTCGACGTCGCCCCAGGGCAGCAGCACGTCGTCGAGGCCGGCGGTGCCGATCAGCACGGAGGTCAGGCCGGCCGCCGTCTCTATCCCGAGACAGTCGCCAAAGGACGGCCTGCGCAGGTCGCCCTCGACCAGCGCCACCCGGGCGCCGGTCTGCGCGAGGGTGACGGCCAGGCGGCAGGTCGTCGTCGTCTTGCCCTCGTCGGGCATCGAGCTGGAGACCAGGATGGTGCGTGGCGGGGCGTCCACGTCAACGAAGCGCAGGTTGGTCCGCAGCTGCCGGAACGCCTCGGCGCTCGCCGAGTGCCCGCCCTCTGGCACGATCAGGGGGGACTGGGCGCCGGTCGCGTCGAAGGCGATCGTGCCCAGGGTCGCCAGCCCGCTCGCCGCGGTGATGTCGGCGGCCGTGGTGACCCTGGTGTCGAACCGGTGCCGGACCACCGCCGCGGCGACGCTGGCGAGCAGGCCGGCCAGCACGCCGAACGCAACAGCCCGCACGGGCTGCGGCGATATCGGCCTGGTCGGCGTCTTCGCCTTCTCCCACACGCTCACCCGGACCAGCGGCGCCTTGTCCGGGGACGGGCTCTCGATCTGCGCGATGGCCTGGGAGAAGACCTCACCGACCGTGTCGGCGATCAGCTGGGCGCGGTGGGGGTCGGTGTCGGTGACCACGGCACGCAGCAGGACGGTCTCGGGGACGGTCTGCGCCTGGATGCGGCCGCGCAGCCATTGCGGGCTCTCGTCGAGGTGCAGCTTGTCGACGACGGCCGCGGCGACCCGGTCGCTGGCCACCAGATCGGCGTAGGACTTGACCCGCTGCTGGGACAGCAGGCCGCCCTGGTAGGCCGCCGCGGCGCTGTCGGTCGTGTCCGACGACGAGACGACCATGGTCGTCACAGCGGCGTAGGCCGGCGTCTGACGCCACGAGACAGCCGCCGCGAACAGGCCGCCGAGCAGGACGCAGATCACGATGAGCGGCCAGCCCCGGCGCAGCGCTCTGACGTACTCCCGAAGTTCCACCAGCGGACCAACCCTCCCCCGGAGATGTACTCCGGTAACCATATCAACGCTCTGAGCAACCAACATACTCGATGTACATCTGTACAGTCACCATCCGTAGTTATTACTCTATGGAGCTATGCATGAACAGAAGGTCGTTGGCGAATCGGCGCCCGCACCGGTGACATCGGGCAGCCGGCTGCTGCGGGGCGGGCTGCGCCGGCACGTCGGACTGCAGATCGGACTCGACGCCGCCTGCCTGGTGACCGGGTTCGGCGCCGCCTACCTCGCCCGCTTCAGCGCGTCCCCGTTGACCAACGGCGAATTCTGGATGATCACAACGGTCGCGGTCTGCCTGCTGTACTTCGTCGGCACGGCTGGACACCTCTATCTGGGCCGCTACCGTTTCGGTGGCTTCGACGAGGTGCTGGCGCTGGTCTGCGCGGTCGCGTCGACGACGGTCGGAGCCGTCGTCGTCGACGTCGCCCTCGGCCGTTCCGAGCGGATGCCGGCCGAGATCCTCCCGCTGGCGGGCGCGGCCGGGCTCGTCCTGATGTTCGGCGTTCGCTACCTGTGGCGGCTGGCCGGGGAGCGCCGCCGCCGACGGCAACGGGCCGGCAGCGAGCCGATCATCGTCTTCGGCGCGGGTGAGGGCGCCGACCGGGTGCTGGCGTCGATGTCGGGCAGCCCGGACAGCCCCTACACGCCGGTGGCCCTGCTCGACGACGATCCGGGCACCTGGAACCTGGCGCTCGGCGGCGTGCGGGTACGCGGTGGGCGCGGGGCCATCGCCGCGGTCGCCCGCCAGACCGGCGCCCGCACCCTGCTGGTGGCCATCCCCAGCGCCGACGCCGCGCTGCTACGGGAGATCACCACTGTTGCCGAGGGCGCCGGCCTCGCCGTCAAGGTGCTCCCCCGCGTCGCGGACCTCATCGACGGGCGGGTCGGCGTCCACGACATCCGCGACCTCGACATCACCGACCTGCTGGGACGCTGTCAGATCCAGACCGACGTCGCCTCGGTGGCCGGCTACGTCACCGGCCGGCGGGTGCTCGTGACCGGGGCCGGCGGTTCGATCGGCTCGCAGCTGTGCCGGCAGCTGTACCCCTACCGCCCCCAGGAACTGGTCATGCTGGACCGGGACGAGTCCGCGTTGCGGGCGGTCCAGATATCCATCCACGGCCAGGCGGCCGCCGACGACGAGACGGTGGTGCTGTGCGACATCCGCGACGTCGAGGCCGTCAACGCCGTGTTCGCCCGGTACCGGCCGCAGGTGGTCTTCCACGCTGCCGCGCTGAAGCACCTGCCCCTGCTGGAACGCTTCCCCGGTGAGTCGGTGAAGACCAACGTGTGGGGGACGATGACCGTCCTGGACGCCGCCGTGTCGGTGGGCGTCGAACGGTTCGTCAACATCTCGACGGACAAGGCCGCGAACCCGACCAGCGTCCTGGGCTATTCCAAGCGGATCACCGAACGGCTGACCGCCGGGGTGTCCGCGGACGTCCGGACCGGGGTCTTCGTCAGCGTGCGGTTCGGCAACGTCCTGGGCAGCCAGGGTTCCGTGCTGCGGGTGTTCGCCAGCCAGCTGGCCGCGGGCGGGCCGCTGACAGTCACGCATCCGGATGTCACCCGCTACTTCATGACCGTCGAGGAGGCGGTGGAACTCGTCGTCCAGGCCGGCGCCCTGGGCGGCAACGGGGACGTCCTCGTCCTCGACATGGGCCGGCCGGTACGGATCGCCGACGTCGCCAGACGGCTGGCCGGGCGCGGCCCACGGCCGGTCGAGGTGGTCTACACCGGGCTCGGCCCCGGGGAGAAACTGCACGAGGATCTCTTCGACGACAACGAGCGCGACATCCGCCACCATCATCCCCTGATCTCGTACGTGTCCGCGCCGGCGATCGACCGGCAGCAGGTCCTCGCGCTCGCGCCCTGGGGGGATCCCGGGGCGCTGCGCACGACACTGCGCCAGCTGGCGAGGCCGCATCCGGCCCTGCCACACCCCGCCGAGCCGCATCCGCTGGAAACCCGGCAGCGGGAAACCCGGCCGCGCGCGGCGGAGACACCGAGCGTGGTCGGCAACGACCGGTGACCGATGCCTGCCGGCGCGCGCCGGCCGGGCGAGCGGATGAGGCGTTCGCCACTCGTGGGGGTATTCCAGTGGTTATGGTCATCGCGTGGATCGCTGGTTCAATCTCGTCGGCGCCGACAACGTCCGGGATCTCGGCGGACTACCGACCAGGGACGGAGCGTCGACCCGGCCGGGGCAACTGCTGCGCGGCGACACCGTCCAGGAGCTGACCAAGGACGATGTTGTTACGTTACGTAACAACTATGGTCTGCGTACGGTCATCGATCTGCGCGCCGAAGCGGAGATCGCCCGGGAGGGCCGCGGCCCGCTGGCGGCCGAGGCTGTCGCCTACCACAACCTGTCGTTCCTCCCCGGCGAGTTCGTGATGGCCGACGACCCGCGGTATCCCCTCATCGTCGCCGACCGCGCCTCGCAGGACCGGGTCGAGCACTACCTCGACTACCTGCGCGGGGCACCGGACGCGGTCGCCGGTGCCCTGCGGCTGCTCGCGGACCCCGGCCGCCTGCCGGCGCTGTTCCACTGCGCCGCGGGCAAGGACCGCACGGGCGTGCTGGCCGCCGTCGTGCTCGACATCGCCGGGGTCGAACGGGACGCGGTCATCGCCGACTATGTGGCGAGCAACGAGCGGATCGACCGGGTGGACCGCCGGCTGGCCAGGCGTCCCACCTACGACCGGGCCCGCAGCAGCGCCAGGACGGACGGCATGAGCTGCCGGCCGGAGGTCATCAGCCGCTTCCTCACCGCGCTCGACGACACCTGGGGCGGCGCGGCCGGGTGGGCCCGGCACGCCGGCGTGCCCGACGACGCGCTCCGCTCGTTGCGGGCCAACCTGACCGACTGAGCAGGGTGGCGGACATCCCATGCGAACTGCTGGCACCAACTGGTCTTACCGGGTCCATCCAGCTGACTGGACCACCCAGCACAATGGGGTGGTGGACGCGACACCGCCTTGTCGGCACCGCCGGCCCGACCAGCCCTGGCGGGTACGCGGTGCCTCCCGGCGGCAGCCGTCCCGCGGCGCCCCACAGATGCTGGTCCTGTTCGTGGCCGCGACCTGCCTGAGCACGGTCCTCACCGGCTGCGGGGAGGGTATTTCCCGATCCGCGTCGAAAGTTCCGCGCGACCTGATCCCCCTCTTCCAGAATGCCGCGACGGTCTACGGTGTCCTCACCGCGGCCCAGCTCGCGGCCCAGGCCCGGGTGGAGAGCAAGTTCAACCGTGACGCGGTGTCCCGCGCGGGTGCCCGCGGCATGATGCAGTTCCTGCCCGGCACCTGGGAACAGTTCGGTGTCGACGGCAATGCCGACGGCGCGGTCGACCCGCTGGATCCGGCGGACGCCATCTTCTCCGCCGCGCGTTACGACGCCCACCTGGCCCAACTCGTCCAGAAACTGCCCGGCGACCGTGTCTCGCTGATCCTGGCCGCCTATAATGCGGGGCCCGCGGCTGTCCGCGATGCCGGCGGAGTTCCCGATTTCGCCGAGACACGGGCATATGTCGCGAACGTCCACAACTGGACCAGCCGATTCAACAACCAGCTCTAGACACCTGCCGGCAGCTTCGTCCCCACACCGTCCGGAGCCCCGGAAAAATCGATGGAGAAAACAATGACCGACAATGGTGGGCGGTGACACGGCCGCTGCCGGACGCCGACGCCGCCCCGCAGCCCGCCGTCGACTCGGCACCCGCCGCGAACCCGGCGGCCACTGTCGACCCGGCAGTCGAGGACGTCATCCGGCGGATCGAGCGGTCCAGCGGCATGCTCGCCAGCCGCGCGGTGGCCCGCATGCACGAGGTCCTGCCCTGGTTCACGCCCATGTCGGCCCGGCACCGGGCCGACATCCAGTTGGTGGTGCAGGCCGGGATCTCCTCGTTCGTGGAGTGGTGCCGGCGTCCCCAGCACGCCCGGGAACTGTCCGGGGACGTGTTCCGGGTCGCTCCCCGTGACCTCGTCCGAGCCGTCACCTTCCGCCGCCTGGTCGAACTGGTACGGGTGGCGGTCGAGGCGATCGAGGCCGAAGTGCCCGCCCTGGCCGGCCCCGACCACGAGCAGCGGCTGCTCGCCGACGTGCTGCGCTACTCCCGTGACATCGCCTTCGCCGGCGCGGTCGTCTACGCCCGCGCCGCCGAGGAGCGGGGCGCGTGGGACGCCCGGCTGGAGGCGCTCGTCGTGGACCACGTCGTGCGCGGCGAGGTGGAGCGGGCGCTGCCGTCACGCGCGGCGGCGCTGGGCTGGCGCAATCCGCCGGCCGTCGCGGTGATCGTCGGGGACACCCCGGACCACTCCCCCGAGGTGGTCGTCGACCAGGTCCACCGCCTCGGGCGCGGGGCCGGTCTGGAGGTGCTCACCGGCGTCCACCACGAACGGCTGGTCGTCATCGTCGGTGGGGACTTCGTGGCCGGGTCCGCGCGGCGGCCGGCCCGGCCCGGTGGCGTCGGGTGCGGACGTGCCCTGCTCGACGCCGTCGACGCCCTGTTGCCGGCCTACGGGCCCGGGCCGGTCGTCATCGGCCCGGTCGCCGCCGACCTGGCCACGGCCGCCTCCTCGGCGCACGCGGCGCTGGCCGCGGCCGACGTGGTCATGGCGTGGCCGGCCGCCCCACGCCCGGTGACCGCGCAGGCGCTCCTGCCGGAACGAGCGCTCGCCGGCGACACCGGGGCCCGCCGCGCCCTGATCGAGGACGTGTACACGCCGCTGCGGGAAGCGGGGGCACCACTGCTGGCGACGGTGGGTGCCTACCTCGACTTCGGTGCCTCGCTGGAGGCCACGGCCCGCGCCCTGTACCTGCATCCCAACACGGTCCGTTACCGACTTCGCAAGGCAGCCGACGCGTGCGGGCTCGACCCGACGGACCACCGGGAACGGTTCACCCTGCACGTGGCGCTCATCCTGGGCCGGCTCGCCACGGTGTGACCACCGGCGGGCCGGTCGATCAGGCGATCGGCTGACCCGCCGGCCAGCCGGCCAGCCGGCCAGCCGATCGACCGGCCAGCCGCGGCCGTGATCGCCGGCTGTTCGCTGCCGTGACCGACCATGTTCGGTTCGGCGTTCGGTTCGGCGTTCAGCGCGGACTCACCGACGCCTGATCCGACGGGGCACGTTGCCATCACTTGTCGCCCCTGTCACCGAATTCCCCACCGGCCTGGCGATGGGCAATAAAGGTATGGGACGACCGAATCATTTTGTAGAGATCCCACAATGAGCCGACGGCACAACGGTGAGTGCCCGCCAGCGACAGCCGGTGGGCGGGAAGGGTTAGGTGGTCTGGTGCTCGCTATCCTCGCCCCAGGTCAAGGTGCCCAGACTCCCGGCCAGCTGAAACCCTGGCTTGAGATCGGCGGTGTCGAGTCCCGGTTGCGATGGTGGTCGGCGGCCGTCGGAATCGACCTTGTGGACGTCGGCCGTGACGGCTCCGCGGAGACGATCCGCGACACCGCCGTCGCACAGCCGTTGATCGTCGCGACCGGTCTTGTTGCCGCCGAACAACTTTCCCTTCCCCGGACGGGGAATCTTCTTGTCGCCGGACACAGTGTGGGGGAAATCACCGCTTCTGTCCTGGCCGGTGCTCTGGACGCTGAAAGCGCGCTGGTCTTCGTCGCATTGCGCGGCCGTGCCATGGCCGAGGCCGCGGGGCGCGTCCCCACCGGTATGACAGCGGTCGTCGGCGGCGATCCGGACGAGGTCACCGAGCATCTGCGCCGGCTGGACCTGACCGCGGCGAACCGCAACGGCGCCGGGCAGATCGTCGCGGCCGGCTCCCTCGAGGCGCTGGCCCGCCTCGCCGAGGAGCCGCCGCCGCGCGCCCGGCTGCGCCCACTTTCCGTAGCCGGCGCCTTCCACACCCACTTCATGCAACCCGCCAGCGACCAGCTCGCCGGGGTCGCCCCCGGACTGCGCCCGCGGACGCCTGTCGTGGCCCAGCTGTCCAACGCCGATGGTAATGTCATCGACAACGGTCCCGAGCTGGTCCAGCACCTTGCCGATCAGGTCGCCGCACCGGTGCGGTGGGACCTGTGCCTGGCCCGTATGCGTGATCTCGGGGTGACCGCCATCGTGGAACTACCACCCGCCGGGACGCTGGCAGGCATAGCCAAAAGGGAGCTCACCGGCGTGCAGATCCTTGCTGTGAAAACACCTGACGACCTGCCCGCGGCCCGTGAGCTGATCGCCCACCACACGGACGCGCCGAGCGGCGACGACCCGGATGGCGGCGGCGATCCGGCGGCAGGCTCCTCCACCGCAGCCGGGCTCGTGGGAGCGACGCGGTGAATGGCTCCCGGCTGATGGGGATCGGCACCTACCGTCCCGCCCGCCTGGTGACCAACGACGACCTGGCCAAGCGGGTCGCGACGTCCGACGAATGGGTCCGCTCGCGGACCGGCATCGCCACCCGCCGGATCGCCGACACCGACGAGACCATCGTCGCGATGGGATCCATGGCCGCGGAGAAGGCGCTCGCCGCAGCCGGCATCGACGCCGCCGAGCTCGACATGGTGCTGCTGGCGACCTGCACGAACCCGTCCCAGATCCCGGGCTCCGGGCCGCAGATCGCGCACCGGCTGGGCGCCGTGCGCGCCGGCGCGCTCGACATCAACGCCGGCTGTGCCGGGTTCGCGTACGCCCTGTCGGTGGCTTCGGACATGGTCCGGGTGGGAAGCGCCCAACACGTTCTGGTGGTGGCGGCCGAGCGGCTGTCGGACTATACCGACTGGGATGACCGCTCCACCTGCATCCTGCTCGCCGACGGCGCCGGAGCCGCGGTGGTCGGGCCCGCCCCGACCCGCGAGATCGGCCCGGCGGTCTGGGGCCACGACGGCGGGAAGGCCAGCGCCATCCGGGTGCCCGGATACGGCGACAACCTCTTCCGCATGGAAGGCCAGACGGTGTTCCGGTGGGCCATCACCCTGACCCCGACGGTCCGGCGCGCCTGCGAGCTCGCCGGTGTCGCACCGTCCGAGCTCGCCGGTGTCATCCCGCACCAGGCCAACCTGCGGATAATCGACGCGCTGGTGGCCGGTATCGGCGCCACGAACGCCGTGGTCGCCCGGGACGTGGTCGAATCCGGCAACACCTCGGCCGCCAGTATCCCGCTGGCATTCAGCCGGATTCTCGACGGCGGCCAGCTGCGGCCGGGCGACCCCGTCCTACTCTTCGGCTTCGGCGCCGGCCTGACCTACTGTGGTCAGGTCGTACGTTGCCCATAGGATTCATCTCATCGGCCGAGGACGACACGAGCCTGATTGTTCGCGTCTTCCGGCGGTCTTTGTCAAAACCAGTTGGAACCAGTTTGGCCGATGGTGGCGCGGGCAGATCCGCCCGCGTTGTCCGTGACGTCACGAAGGAACAGGAGGAATAATGTCACAGCCCGACGTCCTGGAGGGTCTCGCCGCGATTCTTGAGGAGGTCGCCGGAGTCGACCCGGCCGACGTCACCGCGGACAAGACGTTCATCGACGACCTGGACGTCGACTCGCTGTCCATGGTCGAGGTCGTCGTCGCCGCCGAGGAGAAGTTCGACGTCAAGATCCCTGACGGGGACGTCAAGAGCCTCAAGACCGTCGGCGACGCGGTGTCCTACATCCAGCGGGCGGGTGTCGCCGCGTGACCGCCACCCCCAGGCAGGTCGTCGTCACCGGCCTCGGGGCAACCACCCCTCTCGGCGGCGACGTCGCCTCCACGTGGGAGGGTCTGCTCGCGGGCCGTTCCGGTGTGCGTCGGCTGACCGACGAGTGGGTCGAGCAGCTTCCGGTTCACATCGCCGCGCCCGTCGCGGTGGAACCCCCGCTGGAGCGGCTGGAGGCACGCACTCTCGACCGCGTGCAGCAGCTGGCTCTGGTGGCCGCCCGGGAGGCGTGGGCCGACGCCGGGACGCCCGAGGTCGACCCCGAACGGCTCGCCGCGGTGGTCGGCTCCGGCATCGGCGGGGTGCTGACCCTGCTCAACCAGTACGACGTACTGCGCGAGCGGGGCCCGCGCCGGGTCTCCCCACACGTGGTGCCGATGCTCATGCCCAACGGTCCGGCCGCGACCGTGGGGCTGGCCTTCACCGCCCGGGCCGGGGTGCACGCCCCGGTCAGCGCGTGCGCGTCGGGCGCGGAGGCCATCGGCTACGCCCTGGACATGATCCGGGCCGGCCGGGCGGACGTGGCCATCACCGGCGGGTCGGAGGCGGCGATCCACCCGCTGCCGCTCGCCGGATTCGCCCAGATGCAGGCCCTGTCCCGGCGTAACGACGCCCCGCAGGCGGCATCCCGGCCGTTCGACAAGGGACGCGACGGGTTCATCCTCGGGGAGGGCGCCGGCGCCCTCGTCCTGGAGTCCGCCGAGCACGCCGCAGCCCGCGGCGCGCGGGTGTACGCCACCCTGGCCGGGTCCGGGACCAGCGCAGACGCCTACCACGTGACCGCCCCCGAGCCCAGCGGCGCCGGCGCCGCCCGGGCCGTGCGTGCGGCGCTGCGCTCCGGGGGGCTGACCGCGTCCGACCTCGTGCACATCAACGCCCACGGCACCTCCACACCCATCGGGGACGTCGCCGAGGCCCACGCGCTGCGGGCCGCGCTCGGGGACGCCCTGGACAGGGTGGCGGTGACCTCCACCAAGTCCATGACCGGGCATCTGCTCGGGGCGGCCGGGGCCGTCGAGGCGGTGATAGCCGTCCTCACCCTGCGGGACAAGATCGTGCCGGCCACCCGTAACCTCGACGCCCTCGACGACGAGATCGACCTCGACGTGGTGTCCATCGACAACCGTTCCATCCTCGCGGGCGCGGTCCTGTCGAACTCGTTCGGTTTCGGCGGGCACGACGTCTGTCTCGCCTTCACTCCCTGAGCACGCTCCCTGATCGCACCTCCTGAGCGCACCTCCTGACCGACTGCCGGGCCACCCCCGGCGGCCTGCCGGCACCCTGACGGGAACAACGCGTCCCACCACTGGTTCCCGGACCCGGCATCCATCCCGCCGGTGATTCCGTCCAGCCAGTTCGTGTCCTGTTCAGTCAGTTCGTTCAGTCAGTTCGTTCAGCTGGATATTCATGGCGAACACCCGGTACCGACCGTCGCAGCCGGCCGACGTGCGGTCGGTGGCCGGGTGCTCCCGTGCGCGAGTGTTCGGTTCTCCTGGTTCCAGATTTTCTGCTCTGATTTCTTTACCCACTTTTTTCCATACCTGCTTTTCTCATGCCCACAACCAGCGGATCATATGGCCCGACCGCTGTCCACAGACATAAACAACGGGAAATTACGGGTGACTGCGACAGAAAACCGTGAGGACCCGTCCGGTCGCAAACGGGAACGATGATCCGATGAGCCCGCGGGCCACGGCACGGCCCCGGCCCGCGGGCGCTCGCCTGCTCTCGTCACTGACCCAGGGATCCCAAGGAGATAAACGGTGAGTCTCTCCACGCTCGAACGCACCGACCCGCGTGCTCCGTCGGCCCGGCTGGCCCAGTTCTTCGACCCCGACACCTTCGAGCCCTTCACCACCACGGACACCTCCGGTGTGCTGGCGGGAACGGGCACCGTCGAGGGCAGCCCGGTGGTGGCCTTCGCCACCGACGCGGCCATCCAGGGCGGAGCGATGGGACGCGAGGGCTGCACGCGGATCGTCGACGCCATCGAGGCGGCGGCCCGCCTGCGCCGCCCGGTAGTCGGGATCTGGCATTCCGGCGGGGCCCGGCTGCGGGAGGGAGTGGCCTCCCTCGACGGGGTCGGCCGGGTGTTCGCGGCCACGGTCCGCAGCTCCGGGCGCATCCCCCAGATCTCCCTGGTGCTCGGCGCCGCCGCCGGCGGTGCCGCCTACGGCCCCGCGCTGACCGACATCGTCGTGATGGGCCCGGCCGCCAAGGTCTTCGTCACCGGCCCCGACGTCGTACGGACGGTGACCGGTGAGGACTGCACCGCCGACAGCCTGGGCGGGCCCGACGTGCACGCGCGCCGCAGCGGGGTCGTCGCCGTCACCTGCGACTCCGACGAGGCCGCCGTCGCCCGGACCCGCCAGTTGTGCGTGCTGCTCGGCGAGCAGGGCAGCATCGGCACGGTCCAGGCCCGCGAACTCGGTGACCTGCTGCCGGAGTCCCCGCGCCGCGCCTACGACGTACGCCCACTGGTGGCGGGCATCCTCGACGACGACGTGGTCGAACTGCACCCCCGCTGGGCGCCGAACATCGTCACCGCCCTGGGCCGGCTCGGCGGCCGGACGGTGGGCGTGGTGGCCAACAACCCGCTGCGCCGCGGCGGCTGCCTGGACGCCACGTCCGCGGAGAAGGCGTCCCGCTTCGTGCGGATGTGCGACTCCTTCGGCGTACCGCTGGTCGTCCTGGTCGACGTCCCCGGCTATCTGCCCGGTGTGGGCCAGGAATGGGAGGGCGTGGTCCGGCGCGGCGCGAAGCTGCTGTACGCGTTCGCCGAGTGCACCGTGCCCCGGGTCACCGTTGTCACCCGCAAGGCCTACGGTGGCGCCTACGTCGCCATGAACTCGCACAGCCTGGGCGCGACGGCCGTGTTCGCCTGGTCGACCGCGGAGGTGGCGGTGATGGGCGCCGAGGCCGCCGTCGGGATCCTCCACCGGCGCGAGCTGGCCGAGGTCCCGACCCAGCGCCGTCCGGAGGTGGTCGCCGAGCTTGCCGCCGAGCACGTGCGCGCGGTCGGCGGGATCGACCGTGCGGTGGAGCTGGGCGTCGTGGACGCCGTGGTCACCCCAGCGGCCACCAGGGCGGCGATCGCCCAGGCCATCGCCGCCGCCCCGGCGGGTGCCGCGGGCCACGGCAACATCCCGCTGTAGCGATGGTCACTGCTGCGCCCGTTGTCCCGGCTGTTCCGGCCCCGCCGCCGGGACGGCAGGCGCGGCGTCCAACGCCTCTCGGATGACGTCCGCGACCTGGTCGGCCTCCAGCAGGAACGCGTCGTGCCCGTACAGCGACCGGATCACCGCGAGCCGGCCGGCCAGGGCGGGCACCCGTGCCATCTCGGCGATCTCACGCTGGAGGTACAGCGGGTAGAGCCGGTCGGAGTCGACGCCGGCCACCGCGATCGGCACCGGGCAGCGTGCCAGCGCCGCGGCCGCCCCACCCCGGCCACGGCCGGCGTCCTGGGTCATCATCGCCCGGGTCAGGGTCACGTAGCTGCCGGCGTCGAACCGGCGGACGAGCTTGTCCGCGTGGTGCTCGACGTAGGACTCGGCCTCGAAACGACCGTCGGGCCGCACCCGGTTGCCGAAGCGGCCGGCGAGCTCCCGCTCGCTGCGGTAGCTGACCTGGGCCATCCGGCGGGCCAGCCCCATCCCCGCGTGGGGGCCGGCACCGGCGGGCCGGTGGTGGTAGTCCCCGCCGCGCCAGCCGGGGTCGGCGGTGATCGCCGCGATCTGGGTGGAGTAGAGGGCGATCTGCTCGGCGGTCGCGGCCGCCCCGCAGGCGACGACCACCGCCCTGGCGACGCGGTCGGGATAGCGCAGCGCCCACTCCAGGGAGCGCATCCCCCCCATCGACCCGCCGACCACACCGGCGAAGCGCCGGATCCCGAGCGCGTCGGCCAGCAGCGCCTCCACCAGCACCTGGTCACCGATGGTGATCTGCGGCCAGCGGCTGCCCCAGGGCCGGCCGTCCGCGGCGGTCGAGGACGGGCCGGTCGTCCCCTGGCAGCCGCCCAGGACGTTCGGGCACACGACGAAGTAGCGTTCGGTGTCCAGCGGCCGGCCCGGACCGATCATCGCGTCCCACCAGCCACGGCTGACGTGCCCCGGGCCGGCCGGACCGGCGGCGTGGCTGTCACCGGTCAGCGCGTGCAGGACCAGCAGGGCGTTGGACGCCGTCGGGTCGAGCCGCCCCCAGGCCTCATAGGCCACTGTCACGCCGGGTAGCGACGCCCCACTCTCCAGTTCGACCGGGCCGGGCAGCTCGACGAACCGGCGCGCCCCGGCCGGGTCACGCCCGGCCCGCCACGCGCCGGAGACGGGGCGGCAGGCGGTCGCCCACCGCCCCGTCCGGGCTACTGTCAGCCCTTGGCGGCACGGAAGCCGGCGTCGAGGTCCGCGAGGATGTCGTCGATGCCCTCGATTCCGACGGAGAGGCGGACGAGGTCGGGGGTCACCCCGGTGCTCGCCTGCTCGGTTTCGGTGAGCTGCGAGTGCGTCGTGGTGGCCGGGTGGATGATCAGCGAACGTACGTCGCCGACGTTGGCCAGATGGCTGAACAGCTCCACGCCCTCGACGAACTTCCGGCCCGCCTCAGCACCGCCGACGATCCCGAACGACAGGATCGCGCCGGCACCCTTCGGCAGCACCCGCTGGGCCCGGTCGTACCACCTCGACGACTCAAGCCCCGGGTAGTTGACCCAGCTCACCTCGTCCCGCGCCTGGAGCCACTCGGCCACCCGCTGGGCGTTGGCACTGTGCCGCTCGATCCGCAGCGACAGCGTCTCCAGGCCCTGCAGCAGGAGGAACGAGTTGAACGGCGAGATCGCCGCGCCGATGTCGCGCAGCAGCTGGACGCGCGCCTTGGCGATGAAGGAGCCGTGGCCGAGGACGTCCCAGTAGACCAGCCCGTGGTAGCTCGGGTCGGGCGTGGTGAAGTTCGCGAACCGGCCCGACGCGCCGAAGTCGAACCGCCCGCCGTCGACGATCACGCCGCCGATCGTGGTGCCGTGGCCGCCGATGAACTTCGTCGCCGAGTGCACGACGATGTCGGCGCCGTGTTCGAACGGCCGGTAGAGGTAGGGCGTGGCCAGGGTGTTGTCGACGATGAGCGGGATACCGGCGGCGTGCGCGACCTCGGCGATCCCGGCGGTGTCGAGCACGTCCCCCTTGGGGTTGCCGATCGTCTCGCCGTAGAACGCCCGGGTGTTCGGGGCGATCGCGGCGCGCCAGGCGTCGAGGTCATCCGGGTCCTCGACGAAGCTGACCTGGATGCCCAGCTTGGGCAGGGTGTAGTGGAACAGGTTGTACGTGCCGCCGTACAGGCTCGCCGAGGTCACTATATGGTCGCCGGCCTCGGCCAGGTTCAGGATCGCCAGGGTCTCGGCCGCCTGGCCCGAGGACAGTGCGAGCGCTCCCACGCCCCCCTCGAGCGCGGTGATCCGCTGCTCGAAGACGTCCTGCGTGGGGTTCCCGATCCGGGTGTAGATGTTGCCGGTCTCACCGAGGGCGAACAGCGCGGCGGCGTGGTCGGTGTCCCGGAAGACATAGCTCGTCGTCTGGTAGATCGGGACGGCGCGGGCGCCGGTCGTCGGATCCGGCTGGGCACCGGCGTGGATCTGGCGGGTCTCGAACGACCAGCTCTCTACTGACATGGAACGTGATCCTCCCCGGAAATGGGCGGCGGCGCCGGACAGGCCGCGTTAGCACTCATACCGGGACGGACGCGACCGCCGGGTCACGGCCACATGGATTTCGAACATCACCAACGGCCGTCAGACGGGACAACAGACCTCGTCCACAAAGACCTCGTCCACAAAGACCTCGTCCACAAAGACCTTGTCCACGAAGGTCTTGTCCACGAACAGGCGCGCCGGGCACTCCCGCATGTCGCACGACATGACTAACCAGGAGCGCACATTTCGGACTCTAGCACCCACCAGCGGGCCTCGTCCCCGGGAAGGGTGTCTCCCGGGGATCCTGCCGGTGGCCCGGCCCACGCGCACCGCGCGACCCGCGGCCGCCCGCCTCGACAGCGCGTACCAGCTCAGGCCGACGCGGTGGCGGCCGACGGGCCCTCGGACGCCGGGGTGGCCGCGGCCTTGCCGGTGAGGTCCGGCAGCCGCAGCTGCTCGACGCGCTGGCCACGGTGCGCCAGCACCGCGCTGGAGTGGTACTCCTCGGCGAGGGAGAGGAAGTCCGGCTCGTGGTAGCGGCGCCCGTCCACGGTGGGGCCGGGCGTGCCCTCCATGATCGCTTCCACGTCCTCACCGGTGATGGTCTTGTTCGTCTCCAGCGCGTGGGTGACCGCGAGGATCTCCCGGCGGTTGGCCTCCAGGATCGTCTCGGTGCGCGCGTAGAGCTCCTGCAGCTTGGCCTCCACCTCCGCGACGAACGTGCCGCCGAGGTAGCCCGGGCTGCTGCCCGAGTAGGCCGGGTTGCTGCCCAGTCCGGAGGCCAGCGCGGGGCGCGACGTGAGCGTGGTGCCCATGGCGTGCCGCCCGATGCTGCGGGCGACCAGCTCGGTGGCGGCGTGCAGGTCCCCGCCGACGCCCTGGGTGTGGTCGCCCTCGAAGAACATCCGCTCACCCACGATGGAGGCGAGGAAGGTCATCACGTCGATCTCGACCTCGGAGCGCCAGTCGACGAACCTGTCCTCCAGCGGCACCGGGGCCACGAAGCCGCCAGTGTCCCCCCGGCGCTCGATGGTCGCCATGTCGATCGCCATGTGCTTCTGCAGCCGGTACATGACCACCGCGTGGCAGGCCTCGTGCAGGGCGACGCTGTGCCGCTCCCGCTCGACGTACTCGTGGTCGTCGGGCAGGCCGTGTTCCTTGATTGCCTTGGCCTTGAGCAGGTCCGGCCAGGTGACGACCTCCCGGCCCGACTTGATCGCCTGGATCAGCGCCTCGTTGACCATGTCCTTGATGCTCGCGCCGGTGGCGTACGGGCTCATCACGGCGAGCCGGTCCACCTGTTCGGGCGCCACGTCATGGCGGACCTTGGACAGGTAGCCCTGGAAGGTCCGTACCCGGCCCTCCTTGCTGGGGTAGCCGACCTTGTAGATGCGGTCGATACGGCCGGGCCGCAGCAGCGCCTCGTCCAGGGACTGCGGCATGTTGGTCGCCATCATGATCATAATGCGGTACTTCGGCGGCGGCTTCGGCCGCATCCCCAGGGCACGGCGGACGACCCGGTTGAGGAAGCCGCGGGGCTTCTTCAGACCCGACATCTCGGTCAGCAGCGCCTGCAGCGTCCCGTCGAAACTCGACTGGCCACCACCACCGCCGCCGGGGACGACGAACTGGGCCTCGGCGAGCTGCCGGCGGCTGCCGTGGCTGGCATAGGCCAGCCCGTTGCACGAGGAGTGCGCCAAGCCGCCAGGCCCGAAGACGGGGGTGCCGCCAGGCCCGAAGGCGGGGGTGCCGGGCCCGAAGACGGGGATGTCGGTCAGGCCTGCCGGAGCCGCCCGCCCGAAGTCGCCGGCGAGCTGACCACGGTTGCCCAGGGTGTCGGCCTCGTCGAAGAAGACGATCACACCGCCGTAGCGGAGAGCCAGCTTGCGCAGCTTGCGGAAGAGGCTCTTGACCTTCATCACGCCGACGCCGAAGAACATCGCCCGGAACGCCCCGGGGTCGACGAAGACGTAGGGCTTGCCGGTCTCACCGGCGACCGCCTCCGCGATCAGGGTCTTGCCGGTACCCGGCGGGCCCCACAGCAGGATGCCACCCGGCACGTAACCGCCACGGCTTTCGATCTCCTCGGGCTTCTCCAGGTGGAAGACCACCTCCTTGACCCGGGACAGGACGTGGTCCTGACCCCAGACGTCGGTGAACCGGGTCTTGATGTCCTCCGGGAAGTAGACGTCCACACCGCCGCGGGAGAGAAACCAGAAGATCGCTACGAACTGGCCGACGGCGAGCATCATGAACAGGACGAGCTGGAGCACGAACGGGACCGCGTCCCAGATGTCACCGGGGAGGGTGACGAGGGCGTTGAAGATCGAGTCGTTGCGGATCCGGGCGTAGACGAAGGCAGCGACCGCGAGGGTCACCACCCACTTCAGGGCCCGGCTCAGCCGGTAGCGGTTCCAGTCGTTGAACCGCAGCAGGCGGCGCTCGAAACGGCCGAAGACCCGGTCGGTCCAGAACACGTAGTAGGCCGACGAGCGTTCGCCGATGAACATGTGCACCTGGCGGACGATCTCGATCGCGAACAACGCGACCAGCCACCAGCTCGTCGACACCTGCTCGCGCAGGGCGTCGGAGAAGGCCATGATCGGGTTGTCCGACATGGCCGCGGCCACCACGAACCCGAACAGCGCCGCGATCAGAACAAGGAACTTCACCCTGTCCCACAGGGCCAGCCGCCTGCGCACCGGCCCCGACGGCCGCGGCGGAGGGTCGGCGGGAGCGATCTGGAACGGCTGCACGGGCGGCTGCACAGGCTGCTGCGAGGACGAGGTCTGATTCATGGTCTTCAATCTCAGGTGATCGGCTTGATCGTGAACGATGTCTGAACCTGGTTGATCTGCGCACCGTGCTTGTCGTAGCACCAGGCGGAACAGGCGAACACGAGTTGGTAGAGCATCGTCTGATCCCGGTCGAAAAGACTGGTCTGGTCGATGGTGACCAGACCGCTGTCCACCCGGAGCTGGTAGATCAGATGGATACCGTGCACACCGCCGTCCTTGCGGACGGCCTCGTCGGTCAGTAGCAGGAAGTGCGGCGCCAGCCGGGCCCCCTCGGGATCCCGCCGGATCTCCTCGGCCTGCTCCCGCTCGGCGTCGTCGATGGGGATGAGCAGGTTACGCAGGTCGTTGGTGGACAGCGTGGCCGCTTCCTCCGGCAGGAGCTGGCGGACCTGGACGAACCCCTTCGGCTCCTGGGCGTCCGGGAGCAGGAGGTTCTTGTCGTCGAACTTCGCCGCCGCGTCGATCCCCACCACCCACTCGCGGGAGGCGAGCACCCGGGCCGCCTCGGGCGAGACGTTGCGGGCGTCTATCCCGACGAAGGCCGGGCCGAGCATGGGCTGGTGCTGCCAGGAGCTGGGGATCTTGAGAAACGTGCCCGCGTCCTTGTTCGTCACGTACTCGTAGCGACCGGAGCCGCACCCGGCGAGAACGACGATGGCCGCCAGGAGCGCGGACACGACAGGCATGGCGCGTCCCAGCGGCGTACGACTTCCCCTGCCCACGGCCGACCTCCAGAATGTAGTGAGGCTGAGCCTATGGTGCAGCACAGCGCGCCAACGTGACACCTTGTCCGGGAAAGCAGTGCGCACGCGTCGGCATCGACACCGGGGCAACACGCCCCGATCCCTCCTGACCCCGTCCTCAGGCCTCCCGCCATGCTAGTAGACTGTCGCCGCTAATGTGTGGGGTATAGGTGGCGGAGTTTGGTGCGGGCGTCATCGGTGGTGAAGTGCCAGTTGACTTGGCGCTGGTTGGCGTTGACGGCTGTCTGCCAGGCGTCGAGTTCGGTGTTCAGGACGTCGAGGGTGTCGATGCGGCGGTCGAGGCATTGGCGGGTCAGGGCGGCGAGTTCGATTTCGGCGATGTTGAGCCAGGAGCCGTGTTTGGGGGTGTGGTGGATCTCGAGTCGTTGCGCGAGTGCGAACGCGACGGCCGGGTCGAAGGCCTCGTAGAGCGAGGAGATGTCGTGGGTGTTGAGGTTGTCCATGACCAGCACGACCCGTTCGGCGTCGGGGTAGTCGAGGGTGAGCAGGCGCCTGACGTGGTGTGCCCAGTCGATCCTGGTGCGCCGTGGGGTGGCCTGGACGCGGCGCCAGCCGGCGAGTGGCTCGACCCAGCAGAAGATCGAGCAGGTTCCGTGGCGCACGTACTCGGAGTCCTCGCGCCGGTCACGCCCTGGCGTGGCGGGGATCGGGTCGCGGGCGTGGGCCAACAGCTGGTAGGGCTTCTCGTCCATGCACACCACGGGCACGCCCGGGTTGTGGGGCCGGGCGTAGACCGCCAGAACGTCTTCCATCCGCGCGGCGAACTGCGCGTTCGCCCTCGGTGGGATGGTCCAGCACTTCCTCAGATGAGGACGCAACCTCGTTTTTTTAAGACCCGGCCGATGGTGGAATGGTCCAGGTCCGGGATGTCGGCGACCAGCGCGACGTGCTTTTCCAACAGCCGCAGCGACCAGCGTGCATAACCAGCCGGTGGCTGCGAGCATGCCAGCGCGATCAGTCTGGCCTCAACCTCGCCGGTCACCGGGGAAGGCACCGGGGGAAGCTCCCGTGCCTTCCGACCGATCGTGGCCCCCACATCCCCACCGGTCTCGGTGAACCGCTTCGCGACCAGCCGCAGCGTCTCACCCGAGACCCCGACCCGGACCACGAGTTCTTCTTGGGAGGCAACCGGGCCGACCGAGGTGTCCAACGCGAGCAGGACCCGCGCCCGCCGGATCATCGACGCCGGATGAACCCCCGTCGAGGTCACCCGAACCAACTCGTCACGATCAGCCTCGGTCAAGGTGACCGGCCACTTCTTCTGCGAACCCACGACACAGTCCTGACCGGCAGAGGGACGGGGAGACCTGCCAGACCCAACCCTCTCACCCAGACACAAGACACACCAGAACTAAGCAGCGACAGTCTAGTAGGGCGTGCCCGAGGGATGTTCGATCGCGCGGGCGGCACTCAGACGACCACCAGACAGTTCTAGGCCGCGAGATCCGCGGGCGGCACCGGGTGACCGAGATAGAAACCCTGCCCTTCGTCGCACCCCAGGTCGCGCAGCAGGCTACAGACCTCGCTCGACTCGATACCTTCAGCAACCACTCGAAGATCGAGATTGTGAGCGAGATCGATGATCGACCGGACGATCGAGAAGTCCTTCGTGCGATGCGCCACATTCACCACAAACGATTTGTCGATCTTGAGATCGTGGACGGGAAGATCACGCAGGTAGGCCAGGGACGAGTATCCCGTCCCGAAGTCGTCCACCGAGATCCGGATTCCCTCACCGCGTAACCGGGTGATGACGCTCATCGCGTTGCGGGTGTTCACCATGACCGCGCTCTCGGTGAGCTCGAGCTCGAGCGCCCGCGGCGGCAGGCCGGTGCGATCCAGCTCCGCCCGCACGGTCGAGATCAGCTCCGCGTCGTGCAGCATCCGGGCGGAGACGTTCACCGCCACCGGCAACAGCCGGCCAGCGTCCCACCAGGAGCGCGCCTGGTCGAGCACGAGCATGAGCACCCGGCGGGTCAGCGGCTTGACCAGGTTGCTCTGCTCGGCGAAGGGGACGAAACGGCCCGGCTCGACCAGCCCGTGGGCCGGATGCTGCCAGCGGACCAGCGCCTCGACCGCTGTGGTCCGCCCGGTACGCAGGTCCACCTTGGGCTGGTAGTGCAGGACGAGCTGACCGCCGGCGATCGCCGAACGCAGGCCGCCGAGCAGCTCAAGGCGCTCCCGGCGGTTCTGGTCGGCGTCCGGGGCGTAGACGGCGACGCCGAGGGAGAGCTGCTTCGCCCGGTACATGGCCACGTCCGCGCAGCGCACCAGCGTCCCGGGATCACGTCCGTCAGCGGGGGCGAGCGTGATCCCGATGCTGCCGTCCACGTGCAGGGGCAGGGAGCCGACGTCGATGCGCTCGGCCAGCGCCGCCCGGATGCAGCCCGCGACCGCCAGCGCGTCGGCGGCACCCCCCGGTGTCGACGGGAGCAGGATCGCGAACTCGTCCCCGCCGAGGCGGGCGACCGTGTCGCTGGGCCGGGTGGCCCGGCCCAGCCGTACGGCGACCTCGCGCAGCACGTCGTCGCCCACGTTGTGACCCAACGTGTCGTTGATCTCCTTGAACCGGTCGAGATCCATCAGCAGCAGCGCGAGCCGCCCGCCGTCCCGCTCAATCTCCCCCAGCGCCCCGGAGATCCTGTCGTGCAGGAGGATCCGGTTGGCCAGGCCGGTCAGCGGGTCGTGCAGGGCCTGGCGGCGGACCTTCTGCTCGGCGTTGTGCCGTTCGATCGCCGCGGCCAGCACGTTGGCGACCGACTGGACGAAGTCCGCCTCGTCCGCGGCAAACTCCCGTGGTTGCGTCGTGTACGCCACCAGCAGCCCGAAACCGCGGCCGGCCGCTCCGACGCGGGCGGCGACACCGGCGACCCGGCCGACCCCGCCGTAGACCTCGGAGGCGCCCGGCAACGGCACACCCAGGGGTGTCACGCCATGGTCGACGACCACCGGGCTGTCCGCGGCCAGTACCCTCGCGATCACCGAGCCATGCTGCGCGACGGGTCCCAGCACCTCGCAGTACGGCACGCCCAGCGTGTCGCGCACGACCTCGGCGGCCTCCCGCCGCAGGCTGCCGACCGTCGTCCCGACGAGCGCGCGCTGGCCGAGACGGGCAACCGCCGCCTGCCGCCGTTCGGCCTGCCGCAGGTCCGTGACGTCCTGCAGCACCACCGCCAGCAGGTCCCGGGACTCCCCGACCTCGGGGATCACCGACACCCGCAGCGCCCGCTCCCGCGCGTACCCGTCGACCACCGGTCCGGCGGCCAGGCGCAGGCTCAGGTAGGCGTGCTGCGGCTGCTCGGTCCGGAGCGCCGTCGCGACCAGCCCCCACTCGCCTTCCAGGGCGGTTGCGCCGGCGTACGGCCGCAGCAGCCCGGCCAGCCGATCCAGCGGGTCACCGGCCCGCAGCCGGCCGTCGATCAGACGGTCCACGACCGGTGACGCGCGGCGGATCCGGCGCGCGCGGTCGACGAGCAGGATCCCCATCGGGAGATCGTCGACCGGGGCGCCGTCGGAGACGAGTTCCAGCAACGCCGTGTGCTCGCCGACCGTCTCGGCGTCGATGTGGCCGCGGGTCGCATCAATGATCGTTCCCAGGTTGCCCACGATCTGGCCGTCCGGGCCGCGCAGCAGGCTGGCGCGGATCCCGACGCGACGGTAGGACCCGCCCCGGGTCCGATAGCGCGTCACGTGGTGACAGTGGTCGGCACCGCCGGCCACCACCGCCATGAACAGCGCCACCGTGTGGTCGCGCTCGTCCGGGTGCACGTAGTCGAGGAAGTGCTTCCCCAGGCTGGCTTCGACCTCGAAGCCGGTCACCACCGTCCACGCGGGGTTGAGATAGGTCCAGCGGCCCTGGGCATCGGTCCGGAAGACGATCTCGGGCAGTCTGTCGAGAATGTCCCGGGCGGCACCGTCCGCGGCGGGCGGCGGAACGGCCCCTGGCGCCGGCGGGACCCTCGGCGCCGGCAGGGCCCGCTGCCGCCGGATCGTCCTCGGCCGGGCCGCGGTGAGCGGATCCGCCGCCAGCACCCTGGCGATGCCACGAACTGCGCAGCGTAGCCATCTCACGCGAAGTGTGACCATTGGAGGACATGGCGCAGCAGTATTGCGACTCACCGCGGGGTTGTAAATACTTCTGGTAGCCATAAGGCTACTATGAGACCCATGATCCGGCTACGCACAGCAATCGCGATATCTCTTGCAGCCGGCTTACTGATCATCGCCATACCCGCTCGGGCGACCGCGCCGACCAGCCGGGCCACGACGGCGGTCACCCCCGCCTGGACACGGCAGACGGACGGGACGTTTCCGCCACCCTGTACGACCGGTTCGACAGCGTGCACGGACGACGTAGTGGCTACAATGCGTAACCGGCTGCGACTACTGGAAGACCACTGCGACCCCCGCGCGTCCTTCGCCCTGGTCTACCTGCGCACGACCGAGACGTTCCGCGACGCGGCCGCGACACCGGGCTACTTCGCCGACCCCGCCTGGGCCCGGGCCGAGGCCGCGCTGTTCGCCGAGTACTACTTCCGGGCGTTCGACGGCTGGTCCGACGGCAGGCTGGCCGACGTGCCACCGGCGTGGCGGACCGCCTTCGCGGCGGCCTCGACGCCCACCGTCTCCCCCGCCGGCGACCTGGTACTCGGCATGCACACGCACATCACCCGCGACCTCCCGTTCGTCCTCGCCGCCATGGGCCTCACCGGCCCGGACGGCAGCAGCCACAAGGGCGACCACGACCGGGTCAACGAGGTCCTGGCGAAGGTGGCGGTGTCCCTGCTCACGCAGCCCGGGACACCGCTGGGCTCGCTGCCGGACGAGGCGGCGAACCGGCTCGGCACCAATCGCGAGGCCCTCGTCCCGACCCTGGTCGCCGCCCGGGAGAACGCCTGGCGGGACGCCGAGCGGCTGGTCGCCGCCCGCGACAGCCGGGAACGCGCGGTGATCGCGTGGACGATCGAGACCCGCGCCGAGGCAGGCGCCCAGGGGCTGCGGTCGCTGTTCAGCGACGCGCCCGTGCCGGCGTCCGCTGCCGCCGCCTCCTGTCCCCCCCGCTCCCCCGCCGGGGGATAACCGCCCGCGCGCCTGCCGGCGGCCGGCCGCCGCGGCTGCCGGTGGACGGGGCCGGACTTTGGCGGATTCGTCCGCGAGAGGCACACTTGAGCTCGTGGCGCACTACCGACATGGTCGAAAGGTCCCGGCACTGCCACCAGCGCAACGCCACACGATCGGGGCGTGCACGGTCATGGTCGTGTTCGCCGTCGTGGCGCTGACCGCGTGGCGGCCGGCGCTCTTCGCACTGCCGGGGTTCGTGCTGATCCTCGCGCTCGGCGGCCTGGACCGGGTGATCGTCACGGCCCGGGGTCGGTCACCAGCACCGGACCAGGCCCAGACCGGCCCTCTCGGCCTTGCCCCGTCCGGCGCCGACAGGGATGTCGACACCGACATGGCCACGATGGTGCTGCCCCGCCTGTCAGCGGTGGACGACCCGCTCACCATGCAGACGATGGTCATCGACATGCGAGAGCTGTTGGAGGACAACCCGGCCTGGATGCGCTAGGCGTCCTGGATGCGCCGCTGGGCGTCCTGGGCGTCGCCGCCCGCGCGGGCCGCGACGAGGGCGAGCACCCTGTCGGTGGCCAGCCGGACCGCCCGCGGATCACCGCCGGCGCGGCCGGCCGCGAGGCCGACGAGGAAGGCGGTCAGGGGAGCCGCGGGCCGCTCCACGGCGTGAGCCACCTCCCGGGCGAGATCGAGAACCCCCTGGACGTCGAGGAGCGCCGGGTCGAGGTCGAGCGCGCCGGCCGCGTCGACCACCCAGTCGTCAAGAGAACTCACCCGTCCATCCTGGCCCGGCGCCCCTGACCCGGCACCCCTGACCCAGCACCGTGCCCGCTCGACATCCGCGGGCCGGTCGCAGTCCAGCGTGACACGCGCGTCGGCGGGCAGCACCCGCACCGGCAGGCCGGCCAGGACGGAGCGCATCGGAACGCCGGCGGTGACCACAGGCAGCCGAGCGCGCAGCGCCGACGTCCGCCACACGCCGGTGAGGTACTGCCGGCGGCCCGCCGGGTCGGCCAGCAGGGCGCCCTGCACCTTGCCGTCGTCGACCGCCCGCACGAGCGCGTCGAGGGTCCCCGCCGTCACGAACGGGAGATCAGCGGCGAGCACCGCCACCAACGGCGCGCCCACCAGCTCGAGACCGGCGGCCAGGGCCGCGACCGGTCCCCCGCCGGGCGGTCGTTCCCGTGTCCAGACGACGTGCCGCGACGCCGCGACCGGACGCCGGGGACCGACCACGATCACCTCCTGGGCGTCGTCCACCGCGGTCAGCACACGCTCGAGCAGAGTCTTCTCACCGATGGTCAGCGCCGGTTTGTCCACTCCGCCGAGCCTGCGGGCCAGGCCGCCGGCGAGCACTACCGCGTCCCAGCCCGTCCGCCGGCCGTTCACCCGCCGATCGCCGACATCGGCCGCGCCGGCTGGGTGAACGCCGGCTGGTCGATGCCGTGCCCGGCCCGTTTGCCCCGGACCGCCCGCACCCACAACGCCGCCAGCTGCGCGTCGTCGGCCCCGGCCCGCATCGGGGTACGCAGGTCGGTCTCCTCCCGGGCGAACAGGCAGGACCGGACCTGCCCGTCAGCGGTGAGCCGGACCCGGTCGCAGGCGGCGCAGAAGGGCGCGGTCACCGAACCGACCAGTCCCACCGTGCCCGGCCCACCGTCGACGGTGAACAGTTCGGCGGGCGCGCTGCCCCGGGCGGGCAGCGGCGCGAGGGTGAACTCGCCACGCAGCCCGGCAAGGATCTCCGCGCCGGTGACCATGGCGGCCCGGTCCCAGGAGTGCTGGGGGTCGAGCGGCATCTGCTCGATGAAGCGCAGCTGGTAGCCCCGTCGCAGGCACCACCGCAGCAGATCGGGCGCCTCGTCGTCGTTGACGCCGCGCAGCAGCACCGCGTTGACCTTCACCGGTACCAGCCCGGCGGCGGCCACGGCGGCCAGCCCCGCCTGCGCGTCGGCGAGCCGGTCCCGACGCGTCAGCGCCTGGTAACGGCCGGGCCGCAGGGTGTCGAGGGAGACGTTCACCCGATCCAGCCCCGCCGCACGCAACGCCGGGGCCATGCCCACGAGCGCGATGCCGTTGGTCGTCATCGACAGCTGCGGGCGGGGGCGCAGCCGCGCCAGCCGGGCGACGAGGCCGACCAGGCCCGGCCGCAGCGTCGGCTCGCCACCGGTGAGCCTGACCTCGTCGACACCGAGCCTGGTCACCGCGATCCGCACCAGCCGGACGATCTCCTCGTCGGTCAGGATCCCCGCCCGTGGCAGCCAGGCCAGGCCTTCGGCGGGCATGCAGTAGGAACACCGCAGGTTGCAGCGATCGGTCAGCGAAACCCGAAGATCGGCGGCCACCCGGCCGTGAGAATCGCGCAGGCGCACCCACCCAGCTTAGGCCGTTCCTGACGGATGTTCGATCGCGTGGACGCCGGCCCGAAGCGCTCCGGAGATGATCCTCCCCGCCCCCGAATATCGGTGTCACACTCGGATAGGCCGACGAGGTGTGCGGATCTATGGTGGAGTGGGCACGGGGCTGGCACACAGGGCTTGGCACACACGTCGTTGGCACACGGCTTGGCACAGGGTGCCCACGACGGCGCGCCGCGGCACTGTGCGCGCCGCGCATGGCGGATACCGCGTCAGAGATATCGGCGCCGGTGGTAACAGGAGGACACAGGCGACATGCAGGTCTTCGGTGTCGACATCGGCGGTACCGGTATCAAGGGTGCACCCGTCGACATCGACGAGGGAACACTCACCGCGCCCCGCTTCCGGCTACCCACACCGCAGCCGGCACAACCGGCGGCCATATCCAAGACCGTCGCGGAAGTCGTGGCGCACTTCGGCTGGACGGGGCCGGTCGGGGCCGCTTTCCCCGCCGTCATCAAGGGCGGCGCGGCCAGGACCGCGGCCAACATCGATCCGGTCTGGGTGGGCACCGATGTCGCGGCAACTCTTGGATCGGTGCTGCCAGGCAGCCCGGGCGGGGTGGCCGTGGTCAACGACGCCGATGCCGCGGGCGTCGCCGAGATGGCCTTCGGTGCCGGCCGGGACGTCGGCGGCGTCGTGATCATGACGACTTTCGGCACCGGTATCGGCACGGCGGTGTTCCTGCACGGGCAGCTCGTTCCCAACACCGAGCTCGGCCATCTGGAGATCGGTGGGTACGATGCGGAGACGAGGGCGTCCGAGGCGGCCCGCGAACGCGACGATCTTTCCTGGGAGAAGTGGGCGAAGCGCGTCACCCGCTATCTGAATGCGCTTGAGGCGCTGCTGTGGCCGGATCTCATCATCATCGGCGGTGGCGCCAGCCGAAAATCTGATCGTTTTCTCGACCGCCTCGAGGTGAACACGAAGGTCGTCGCGGCACAACTGCAGAACGAGGCCGGAATCGTCGGCGCGGCCCTGTTCGCCGGCGCCAGCGACCAGGCCCGGCCGAAGATGACGGCCCGGCCCACGCGCCGGCGCCCGCCCGCCACCAGGCCCCCTGGCGGCCGTCGTCCCTGAAAGGCGACCCGCGGGCGCCGCCGTCGAAATGTAGCCTCGCGACCGGCTTCGCGACGATTGTCGTCTCCAAAAAGTGGCCCCGCGGCTACCGTCGTCCCCAGAAGTGGGTAGTGTCGCCATACCGGCAACTCCGGCAGAGCGTGTCGACTCGGCGAGGTGGGACACCACAGGCGCACCGATGGCAAGGTGTGGTTGTAGGGATGAACGGTGGGTTCTCGGCAGCCCAGGTACCTATCGTCACCGAACGCGCTGTGGCAGACTCGGACCACGCCGATGAGGAGGCGCCATGCGTGAGCTGCGAGCGGTCGCGCTCAGCGAGGACGGCGGCTACCTCGTACTCGCCGACACCGCCGGCGGGCCCGACGCGGAAAAGTTCCGGGTGCCGGTCGACGACCGGTTGCGGGCCACGTTGCGCGGCGCGCGGCGCAACGAGGTGCGCCAGGAAAGCGCGCTGACCCCCCGCGAGATCCAGGCCCGGCTGCGGGCCGGTGAGACCACCGCGGAGGTCGCGCGGGTCGCCGGCATCGCGGTCGAGCGGGTGGAACGCTACGAGGGCCCGGTGCTCGCCGAACGAGCCCGGGTGGTGCAGGAGGCGCGGGCCGCCCTGCTGCCGAAGGATCCCGGCGGCGCGCCCGGCCGTCCCCTCGGCGAGGTGGTGGACGCGCGGCTGCAGGCCGTGCAGGACGACCCGGAGAACGCGCAGTGGGACGCCTGGCGCCGGGTGGACGGGATCTGGCTGGTCCAGCTCACCTCGGAGAGCCGGTGCGCCCGCTGGACCTGGGATCCGGTGGTACGCCGCGTCCGCCCGCACGACGACGCGGCCCGGGCGCTGGTGGCGCCGGAGGCCCCGGCCGAGCCCGCAGCCCCGCCACCACCCCCGCAACCGGTCTTCGCGCGTCCGGCCGCCCCCGCGCTGACGCTGGTCCAGGAGTCCGCCGCCGTGTACGAGGTGCCGCTGCCCCCGCAGCCGGTGGACAACGCCTCGCTGCCGGCGTCGCTGCCCGCGGTGGCGGCCGTGCCGGTGCCCACCCCGATCCAGCCGGCCGCGGCCAGGGGGCGGACCCATGGGCTGCCCCGGTCGACGGCCCGTACCGAGGCACCAGCCGTCCACCCGCATCCGGTGCCCACCGCGCCCACCGCGCATCCACCGGCCACGGCGGCTCCCGAGCCGGCAACGGTCGCCGCCGGCAGCACCGACCTCGCCGACCTCGCTGACATGGCCGATCTCGCCGACACGGCCAAACTCGCCGACCTCGCCGACCTCGCCGACGCGGCCAAGATTGCCACGGCCGGTATCGCTGATGCTGTCGGTGCCGCCAACGCCGCTGGCGGCGCCGACACCGCTGGCAGCACCGACACCGCCGATGACACCGCCGGGCAGGCCGACCCCGCCGCACGGACGTCCTCGACCCCACGGGGCGGGCGTACGGGTACCGCCGGCCGAACGACGGAACGCGGTTCCGGCGGCCGCAAGAACCGCAAGTCCGTACCGGCCTGGGACGACATCGTCTTCGGCGCACGCCGTCCGTGATCATCACGACTCCCGCCGCGTCCCGACCTGACCTCCGTCGTCGACGGCCGCGAGGGACCTGAGGGAACCGTCACACCGCCGGGCGGAACCAAATCCCGACGAAGACTGTTGAAGATGGTGTGACTGGAACCACTACCAGACCGACGCTGACCAACCTCGACCGGTGCGACCGGTGCGGCGCGCAGGCGTACGTGCGGGTCGTGCTTCCCGGTGGCGGCGAACTGCTGTTCTGCCGGCACCATGCCAAGTCCTACGACTCGAAGCTACGAGCCGTGGCCGTCGAATACCATGACGAAACCGACAAACTGACAGTCTCCCCCTGACCGCCGCCATCCGGCGGCGGGCATCGGCCCGGTGACCCCCGCGGACACGATCACACGTTGTCAGCGGGGGCATTTTGATGTGGCTCGGAGGCATGGCGCGTCGACCGGCGGCATGCCTCCGCTATCCATGCCCCAGTACGGCTGGTGTATCTACACCGGTACGACCGGTGACATCGACAGCGGCCGACCGGCCCGGTTCCGGGCCAATCGGCGACCGCCGGAACCGCCGTGAACCCGAGGCCGTACCGTTGGTCCAGTGTGGTTGGCGAACAGGTTGCTATCCGCGGTGCTCCAGACGCCTGGTTCCGCGTCCGATACGTCGCGGTCCGCTGATCTGAGGCATCCTGCTTCTGCCGCGCTACCAGGCCTTGTGCCACCGTCAGGCCCCGCATCACCGTCGCAGGCCCGGGCTCCGAGAGCGGTGACCACCCTGCTCAGACGAGTGTCGATGCGTGTTTTCACCCTTGCCCGCCGGACCGCCGCTCGCGCCTGGCGCGACCGCGTGCTTGGCCTCGCGGCCGAGGCCGGCTTCTGGCAGCTGCTGTCGCTGCCTCCGTTACTACTGGCGATCCTCGGCACCATCGGCTACGTCGGGGACGCGGTCGGCGCGGACGCCGTCGACAGCGTCCGTCAGAGCCTGCTGAACACCGCCAACGACCTGCTCACACCCTCGGTCGTCGACGACGTGGTCCGCCCCACGATCAACGAGATCCTCACCCACGGGCGCCCTGACGTGATCTCGATCGGCTTCCTGCTGTCACTGTGGACCGGGTCGTCGGCCATGGCGACCTACGTCAACACCATCACAATCGCCTACGGTCAGCGCCGACTGCGATCGGCCGTACGCAGCCGGCTACTGGCACTGCGACTGTACCTGGCCCAGGTGGTCAGCGGTGTGATCCTGCTGCCCGCGCTCGTCCTCGGACCAGACCTGATCTCAGAACTGCTCGACGCCGACCGTCACCATCTTGTCGACTGGCTGCTGACGGTCCTGTTCTGGCCGGTGGTCGCGCTCCTCTCCCTGACGATGCTGACCTCGCTGTACCACCTGTCACTACCGTCCCGGCGTCCGTGGCGGCGGGCGCTGCCCGGCGCCCTGCTGGCCATGGTGGTCTGGAACGTCGGCAGCTACCTGCTGCGGCTGTACCTGGGAACGGTCATCGACCACGAACTGATCTACGGCTCGGTGGCGGCGCCCGTGGCCGCGCTGCTGTTCTTCTACATCACGGCGCTGGCCGTGCTGCTCGGCGCCGAACTGAACGCCGCCATCGACGAGCACAGCGGCCACACCCCGCCGCCGGCGGACAGCGGCCTACCTCCCCACCAGCGGCGGCCAGCGGTTCAGTAGGTGCACGATCCCGCGGTGGCGTCGGCCGCCCCGGCCACCGCGGTCGTGGCGGCCACCAGGGTGATGGCCGGCCGGCCCGCGGCGCGCGCGGCGGACTGCCGCCGGCCGGAGAGGTCCGCCAGGAAGGCCGCCAGCTTGTCCGGGTCGGTGCGCAGCACCGACTGGCCGCCAGCCTGACCGGGTGACGCCGGGACGGTCTCGAAGCGGACACCCCCGCTGCCCACGCCGCGCAGCCGGACCGCGAGCGGCTGCAGGTCGGTCAGGGAGGTGCCGGCGTCGACGGTCACGGACGAGGTGGCCGCGTCCAGCAGGGACGTCAGTCGGACCGGGTTGACCAGGGTCGAGGTGCTGGTAGCCGACCGGAAGATCACGCCGATGAACTGCTGTTGACGCCGGATCCGGTCGAGGTCGCCCTCGGGCAGGCCGTACCGCTGGCGGACGAAGGCCAGTGCCTGCTCGCCGTTGACCGTGTTGTCGCCGACGTGGCCGTGCCAGCCCGACATCTTGTCGTCGAGGTTGCTCCGGCTCCCGCCCGGCAGCGCTTTCACGCACACGGTCACCCCGCCGAGGGCGTCCGTCATCCGCTGAAAGCCGACGAAGTCGATCTGTAGGTAGTGGTCGATGCGGATCTTTGTCAGCGTCTCGATGGTCCGTACCAGCAGGGACGGCCCGCCCAGCGCGAACGCGGCGTTGAGCTTGGACTGCTGCGCCTTGTGGGAGCGGCCGGCGGAGTCGGTGTAGGCGGGGATCGTCACCCACAGGTCCCGGGGGAACGAGGCGAGCGTGGTGGAGCCGTCCGCGTCCAGATGGGCGATGATCGTGGTGTCCGACCGCTGCCCCTCGACCTCACCGAACTCCCCGGCCGTACCGGTACGGCTGTCCGAGCCGACGAGCAGGATGTTGCGGGTAGCGCCGCCGGCCCCGTCCGGCCGCTGGCCGGTGTCGGGGAAGGTCAGCGAAACATGGGTGACCTTGTTGTCGTAGTACCGCAGGGCCAGCCAACCCCCGCCGGAGACAGCCAGCACGAGGACGGACACCAGCGCCGCCACACCGGTGACCAGGCGGCGTCCGGTGGACCATCGGGACGGTAACGGCCCGGGCGGTGGCTGTGCTGGTTGGAACGGCGGCTGAAACGGTGGTTGTGGCGGCTGCTGCCAGCCGGGCTGTGGTGGCGGCTGGCGCTGCCCTGGCTGTGGTGGCTGCTGCCAGCCGGGGCCCCGCCGGGGGGCCACCGGTTCTCGGGCCGCCCAGGCCGCCCAGCTCGTCCGGGCCCGTCCGGAGGCCACGTCATGACCACGTCCCCTCGTCCACCCCACCGCTCGCCATCCCTGTCGACGTCCGGTGGCCGCCGGAATGTTCCCAGTTCGTGCTGTCGCGCCCACGACTTCCACAGTCGTCACCGGCGCATCGCCGGGTCAACCGAACTCGGCCCGGATCGCGGGGCCGTCCGCGTCGAGCCTTGGTTCTGGCGGCCGCTGGGAGGTCTGCGGCCAGTCCGCCATCTTCACCGGATTCCCAGGCAGCGGAAGGCCCCCGGCGTCGACCACCATGTCGCGAAAAACAGCCTGTTCGGAGGAGACCGCCTCCGCCACGTTGTTGATGAGGCCACAGGGTATGCCCGCCGTACCCAGCGCTTTCAGCCAATACGCAGCCGGTCGGGCACGAAGAGTCCGCTCCGCTTCCTGTTTGAACGCGTCCCGGGCCGCGAGCCGGGCACTGTTGGTGACGAACCGCGGATCCGCGCCGAGATCCGGACGGTCCAACGCACGGCACAGCCCGGCGAAGAGGCTGTCGTTCGCGGCACAGATCACAATGCTGCGGTCCGCGCAGGCGAACGTGTCGAACGGCGCGATCGAGTAATGTGCGTTGCCGATGCGCGGCGGCGTGTCGCCGGTCGCCAGATAGGACAGGGCCGCGCCTTCGAGCAACGACAGTGTGGCGTCGAACATGCCTATGTCGATATGGGTACCGCGGCCGGTGGACAGCCGCCCGTACAATGCGGCCCCGATCGCGCCGAAAGCATACAGACCGGCCGCAAGGTCCGCGATCGGGACGCCGGGCTTCACCGGGTCGCTGTCCGGTGACCCGGTGATCGACATAATCCCGGTGGCCGCCTGTACGACCGCGTCGTAGGCCGGCCGGTTTCGCCACGGGCCGGTCCGCCCGAAGCCGGAGATGCTCACGTAAACCAGTCGGGGATTACGTTGCGACAACGTGTCCCAGTCGAGACCGAGCCGGTCCATCACACCGGGCCGGAAGTTCTCCACCAGCACATCGGCACGGTCGATGATGGAAAGTAACGTCGCGTGGTCGTCCGGATCCTTCAGATCGAGCGCGATCGACTGTTTGCCGCGGTTCACCCGGGCGAAGTAGAGTGACCGGCCGTCCATGAACGGACCGTAGGAGCGGGAGTCATCCCCGTGACCGGGACGTTCCACCTTGATGACCCTCGCTCCGAGATCGGCGAGCATCAGCGTGGACAACGGCCCGGCCAATACCCGGGTGAGATCGACGACAAGAAGACCATCCATGGGACCCGGTGACATAGGCACTCCTGGGACGCTACCCGCCACGGACCGCCGCAGCCTACCGTTGGAACCATGAGTACGCGCCCGAGTGCTTCCCCGCCTTCTACCGACAGATCCGAGCAGCTTACCGGCGGATCCGAACAGCCGGCTGTCACGTCATCCAGCGCTGGTTCCGACACCGGTTCCAGCACCGGTTCCGTCAGCGGGCCCGCTTCGCCGACGGGACAGGCCAGCCACGACCAGCAGCCACCATCCGCCTTCCGCCGATTCATGGCCACCGGCTGGGCGCCCACCGCCGAGATGGCACCGGCCTGTGACGATGTGGCACAGTACGCGGCCAAGCGACGCGCGCTGCTGAGCTCACGATTCCCGGCCGAGACGCTGGTGGTGCCCAGTGGCGGGTTCAAGGTACGGGCGAATGACACCGATTACCCGTTCCGGCCGGGCAGTGATTTCTTCTGGCTGACCGGTTGTCACGAGCCGGACGCCGTGGTGATTCTGCATCCGAACCCCGGTGGCGACCACGACGCCGTCCTGTACGTCGCCGACCGCTCGGACCGTTCCACACCGGCCTTCTACACCGACCGGCGCTACGGCGAACTGTGGGTGGGACCACGCGCGGGGGTACGGGAGACGTCGGCCGCTCTCGAGATCACCTGCCGTCCGCTCGACGAACTCGCCGACGCGCTGGCCCGGCTGTCACCAGCGACGACCCGGGTGATACGCGGCCAGGACGAACAGGTGGACCGCGCGGTCCTGCCGTACACGCCCACCGGCCGGGGAGGGTCCACCCCCGCTGGGACCGACCGGGACACGGAGCTGGCCCAGGCCCTTTCCGAGCTGCGGCTGGTCAAGGACGAGCACGAAACCGCTCTGCTGGAGCAGGCGATCGCCGCCACCGTCCTGGGCTTTTCCGAATGTGTGCGTGAGATGGACCATGCGATGACGTTGCCCAACGGCGAACGGTGGCTGGAGGGCACGTTCTGGCGCCGTGCCCGGGTCGACGGCAACGATGTCGGGTACGGCTCCATCGTCGCCTGCGGCCACCACGCCACCACCCTGCACTGGGTCCGTGACGACGGGCCGGTACGGCCCGGCGACCTCGCGCTGCTCGACATGGGTGTGGAGTCCCGCTCGCTTTACACCGCCGACATCACACGCACGCTTCCCGTGGACGGACATTTCAGCGACGTGCAGCGTCAGGTGTACGACGTGGTCCTCGCGGCCCAGCAGGCCGGAATCGAAGCGGTGCGACCGGGCGCACAGTTCCTCGATCCGCACCGGGCGGCAATGCGGGTGATAGCCGAGGCGCTGCACGACTGGGGGCTGCTCCCGGTCAGCGTCGAGGAGTCCCTCGCGGAAGACCCCGAAGCGCCGAACGCGGGGCTGCATCGCAGGTATACCCTGCACTCCACGTCACACATGTTGGGTCTCGACGTCCACGACTGCGCCCACGCCCGCGACGAAGCTTACCGCGACGGCCCACTCACGGCCGGGATGGTGCTCACGGTTGAGCCGGGTCTGTACTTCCAGCCCAACGACATTACGGTGCCGCCGGAGCTGCGCGGGATCGGGGTGCGGATTGAGGATGACATTCTCGTCACCACCGAGGGCCACCGCAACCTGTCGGCCGCGCTTCCCCGCGTCCGGGGTGAGGTGGAAAACTGGATGGCCCGGCAGCGCGGCGCCTGAGCCCGGACATGACCTGGGCGACAGGTTGCGGGCCCGACAACCTGTCGCCCAGAAAACAGCACTGCCACATGCCCCAAATTGGCCATAAGTGGCACCAACCAGAGGCCCGGCCGCTCCGCGCCGGCATCGCCGTACGACTGACCCCCCGCGTCATGGTCCAGCGCTCGGTCGCAACCGACCCCGCAGGCCCGCGACCACGCGAAAACAGTTGTGACCGCGTGGGATTCGGGCAACTGGACGAATGCGACCGAGAGCCGCTCAGTGAGCCTTGTCGTACGCCTCGACGATGTTGGAGGCGATACGACCACGGTCACTGACCGTGTAACCGTTGGCTCGCGCCCACTCACGAATGTCGGCGGTACGGTCAGTGCCGCCGGTACGACGAGAAGCGCCACGCTGCCCACGGCGGGCGGCAGTTGCCCGGCCACCCGAGCGACGCGCCGCCCCAACGAACGGAGCCAACGACTCGCGCAGCTTGGTGGCGTTCTTCTCGGACAGATCGATCTCGTACGAAGCGCCGTCCAGCCCGAACCGAACAGTCTCATCAGCCTCGTGTCCATCGAGATCGTCAATCAACGACACGATGGTCTTCTGCGCCATGCTTCTCTCCTTCAGGTCAGCGAACCGCGGAACTCTTCGAGACTAGTATTACCACGTCATCAGGAAGAACTGTAACGGCTGGTTCGGACACGCGCGACCGCCATCGCCTGCGACATGCCGTCCGCAGCGTCATCGACACCACACAACACCCCTCAGGTAGACGTGAGTCACGTCTAGCCAAAGCGCTGGAGGCCACCGTCAGGATAAATTTTGATCATGAGTTGTCGCCGAATCACGACTTCCGATCCGAAACGCCGGTGGTCGGCGCAGACAAGGACGTCACGGTCTGGCCAGCGGCGGTGAGCGCCACGCAACGGCATCAAGGATCCCGCACCTGCGAATGCGATACACCACGTATGGGCCGCAGCCGCGCTCATCCGATTCACGGTCTGGTAGTAGAGCTGGTCCGGTAGTAGCCCAGGGAGCCACGGTGGATGAGCGGACATGGATCGTCGATGCGGCAAATGTGATAGGGGCCCGCCCGGACGGATGGTGGCGCGATCGCGCGGGGGCCGCCTTACGCCTGCACGAACACCTGTCCGCGCTGTGCCAGACCGGCTTCGAGGCCTCCACGCCGCGGGCCGCGGGCGGGGAGGACCTGCCCACCGAGGTGGTCCTGGTACTCGAAGGCCCGGCCCGGGCCGGGGTCGCCGCGAGCGGGCGGCCCGGCGGCGGCGACCCGGGGAACCGGGCCGCCAGGCTCGTTGTCGTCCACGCCCCCGGACCGGGCGACGACACGGTCGTCGAGGCCGCTGTCGAGGCGGTCAGGCGGCAATGTGGGGCCGTTGTCGTCATCACCGCGGATCGCGCGCTTCGTGGCCGTGTCCACGCTGTGGGCGCGACCACAGCGGGGCCGGGGTGGCTGTGGGCGCTGCTCGACCGCACCCGCTAGACCCGTCAGAACGCGGCCGCATCCGCTGGAAGCAGCCGCTGGAGACAGCCACCCGTGGAAACCGCCCAGCGGGCGGCTCAGACGGACGGCGCGGTACGCCCCGAATGCTGGAAGACGGGCATCAGCCGCGCGGAAAACCGGCCGGCACCGGCACCGACCTCAAGGGGAATGCCGAAGCACGCCGACAGCGTCGGACCGGTCAGGACCGTCTCGACAGGCCCGGCCGCGACCACCCGGCCGGCGCGCAGGAGCAGCGCGTGGGTCACACCCGGCGGGATTTCCTCCACGTGGTGGCTGACCATGATGGTCACCGGCGACAGCGGATCCGCGACCAGCCTGGTCAGCCGCACCAGCAGGGCCTCACGGGCCCCCAGATCGAGCCCGGCGGCCGGTTCGTCCATCAGCAGCAGTTCGGGGTCGGTCATCAGCGCACGCGCGATCTGGACGCGTTTGCGCTCGCCTTCGGACAGGGTGCCGTACCGCCGTTCGGCGAGATTCCCGCACCCGACCTGGGCGAGCAGCTCAAGGGCCCGCCAGCGATCGTCATCGGTGTATTTCTCGGTGGCCCGCCCGAGCACCGCCCACGCGGCCGTCATGACCACGTCGAGGACGCGTTCGGTGGCCGGCAGGAGGTCCGCCACCGCCGAACTCGCCAGGCCCACCCGGCTGCGCAGGTCGAACACGTCGACCTCGCCAAGCCGACCGCCGAGCAGATCGACCGTTCCTCGAGTCGGGAAAACCCGACTCGCCGCAACCTGGAGCAGGGTTGTCTTCCCGGCGCCGTTCGGCCCGAGAATGACCCAGCGTTCACCGTCGGCAACGGTCCAGTGGATGTCGGAAAGGAGCGTCGCGCCATCCCGTACAACAGTTACCGAGTCCAGGCGCAACACCACGTCTGTCACGGGCCTCACGTTACGCGACCCGTCCCGGCGCGGAGTCGGCCGGGATGGTGTGTCCGTCGGGAGGTGACCGACTTCTCAGCCCGTCTCAAGCGGTGGCGCGGCTATCTCCGCCCACACGACCTTGCCGTCACCGACCGATCTGGTCCCCCAGCGGGATGCGATGAGCGAGACCAGTTCGAGGCCGCGGCCGCCCTCGTCGTCGAAATCGGCGTGCCGGCGCCGAGGCAGCCGCGGGTCGCGGTCGGACACCTCCACGATCACCCGGGACCCGGTCCGGCGCAGCCGCACGGACAGCGGGGACCGACCGTGCACCAGCGCGTTGGTGACCAGTTCCGACATCAGCAGGACGACGGAGTCGGCGGTGTCGGCGTCCACCGACCACGTCGTCAGCAGGTCGCAGGCCCGTCCCCGGGCCGCACCGAGGCCGGCCGGCCCGTCGGGGATCGTGATGTCGGCGTAGCGGGTCGCCCCGCCCGCGTCGGTGTCGGGCAGCCCCACCAGCAGCAGGGCCACGTCGTCGTCATGGCCGACGTCCCGGCCAAGGGCCTCCAGGGCCTGGTCGGCCCGTCTGCCCAGGGAGCCGTCCTGCCGGGCGAGCACGGCGGCCAGGTCCGAGACACCGGCGTCGATGTCGCGTTCCCGGCTTTCCACCAGCCCGTCGGTGAACAGGACCAGCAACGCCCCCCGCTGCAGGCGGACGGTGTACTCCTTGACGTCACCGCGGCCGAGGCCGAGCGGGGTGCCGACCTCCATGTACAGCCGCGACACCAGGCCGTCGGGGGCCACCACCAGCGGCGGCGGATGCCCCGCGTTCGCCAGCGTCAGCAGGCCCGTGTGCGGCTCGATGACGCCGTAGATGCAGGTGGCGATCTGGCCTTCGTCGATCTCGCTGACCACGCCGTCGAGCAGGGTCAGCACCTCGTACGGGGAGAGCTCCAGGCGTGCGCAGGTCCGCACCGCGGTCCGTAGCTGGCCCATGATCGCCGCGGCGCGGACCCCGCGGCCCATGACGTCGCCGATGACCAGACCGACCCGGCCCGCGCCGAGGTCGATCACGTCGAACCAGTCCCCGCCGACCTCGGTGTCCTCGACCCCGGGCACGTAGCGGGCGGCGATCTCCAGACCCTCCGGCTCGACCACGGTCGGTGGGAGCAGGCTGCGCTGCAGGGTCAGCGCGGTGTCCCGGCTGCGCCGGTAGAGCTCCGCGTGCTCGACCGCGACCGCCGCGCGGGCCGCGAGCTCCTCGAGAAAGGCCACGTCGGCCTGGGTGTACGGCGGCCGGTCGCCGGCGGCCATCAGGCTGACCACACCGGCCACCTGGCCGCGCAGGATCAACGGCACGGCGGCGAGGGTGTGCGCGCCGACATGCTGCATCCAGCGCGCCATGTCGGTGGACGACAGCCAGGGCGCGCCGGCCAACGGAGCGATGTGCCCACGCCCGGTGAGCGCGGCGAGATGGACCGGGCTGTCCCGCGGCCACCGGCCCGTCCGGGCCCGGGGCATCGGCAGCTGGGTCAGACCGGGGCGCACCGACACGACCGCCCGCCGCAGGACCGGCGCCTCGGCCGGGCCGGCGGCGGGCGCTCCTCCCAGGCCGTCCGGCCCGTCCGTCCTGACTGGTAGGTCCGGCCTGTCCGGCCCGGACTCGACCAGGTAGACCGCGCACGAGTCGGCCAGCTCGCCCACGACGACGTCGGTGAGCGCCCGCAGGGCCCGCTCGGGCTCCAGCGCGCTGCCGACCGCCCCGGTCGCCCGGGCGAGCAGCTCAAGGCGACGGCCGGCCTCCCGGGCCGCGGCCGCGGCGGTACGGGCGGTCTCCTCCGCCCGGCGGCTGGAACGGGCCTCGGCCAGGACGCGCTCGAACAGCGTCGCGCGTTCCAGCGCCCGGGCACACTGGTCGGCGAGCGCGGTCAGATACGCGCGGTCGGCCGCGGAGAACGCCTGCCGGGCCCGGAAGCCGAACAGCAGGACGCCGAACGGCGCGTCGACGGTCGCCAGCGGCAGGATCGCCCAGGCGTGCTCGTCGGCCTCGGCCAGGATCGCGGCCTGCTCGGGCGCGGGCCACCGCGCGGTCAGTTCCTCCCGGTCGAGGAGGAACAGCGGCGAGGCGCCGCGGACCGCCTCCGCGACCGGGTGGGACGCCTCCAGGCTGATCCCCGACCATGCCTGGGCGAGGAGCGCGGGATAACCGAGCAGCGATCGAAAGCGCAGACAGTTGTCGACCTCGTCGACCAGTGCGATCCCCCGCCCGTTCGCCCCCAGCACCTGCCGGCCGGCGTCGAGCACCACGGCGGTGACCTCGTCGATGCTTACAGCACGTGACAATGCCGCCGTGACCAGGCGAATCTGTTCGGTCTGTTCGGCCGCGCCAGCTGTTGTGCCGGTCACGCCAGTTGTTGTGTCCGCCGTGTTGGGTCCGTCGACCGCCGGCGCGTCGCGTGCCGCCGCGGCAGCACGGATCTCGGTCACGTCACGGCTGACACCGATCCACTCAAGCGGATAATCACCCTCAGTAATAGGAACGATCCGCATGACGAGCACCCGCTCCGTCCCGTCCGCGGCGTCGAGACGGAACTCGGCGTCGAAGACGGTGCGCTGCTCGACAGCCTTGCGCCAGGCGTCGGCGACCCGGTCACGGTCCTCGGTGTGCACCCCGCCAAGCCAGCCCGCCCCGGCGATCTCCGGGAAGCTCTGGCCGGTGACGGCCCGCCAGCGCGGCATGTCCACGTCCAGGGCGCCGCGGGCACCGGCATGGAACACGTCCGTGTCCCCGGCCTGCGCGAGCGCCCGGTACCGGGCCTCACCGCGGGCCAGCTGGTGGCGGGCGTCGCTGATCCTGGTGACATCGGTAGCGACGAGCGCCGCACCCAGCAGCACGCCATGGGCGTCCGTGGCCGGAAACCAGCTCATCGTCCAGATCCGCGGCGGCCCCGCGGCGGTGGTGGCGGCGCTGACCTCGAAGTTGGCCACCGGCTCACCGGTGGTGAGCACCCGCCGCAACAGGCGGTCCATCTCGTGGCCGACGTCGCCGAGCAGCTCCGGCATGGTGCGGCCGACGTGCTCGCTGGGCGCCCGCCCGTTCAGCCTGGCCAGGACGTCGTTGACCCGCAGGTAGCGTCCCTGGGTGTCGTAGAAGGCGAAACCGGCCGACGCCTGGGCGAACAGCGCCTCGAGCAGGGTGATGGTCGGCTCCACCGCGGCGGGCGGCCTCGGCGGGTCGTCCGGACCAGCCCCGGCGGGCTCCTCCCCGGCGGCGCTCCTGTCCTCGCCCCCGTCCTCGTCCCTGTCCTCGTCGTCGTCCCCGGCCACCCCGGCGCCCCCGGCTTTCTCCGCACCCGCATGGCCGACACCGTTCGTCCTGCGAGCCCCGTGAGCGTCGCTCCAGCCGGCCCGGTCACCTGCCGGTCCGCTCGGCGGCTGTCCGGGAAGCTCCCCGAGGAACGGCGTCGTCATGGGAGACGATTGTGGCCGGTGTGGCAGTGTTGTGCCCAAAGCCTTACCTCTGATGTTTTCGGACACCGGTTCCTCACCAGTCCCGGGAACTGGACCGCTGCTCGCTCCGGGTGTCGGATCGCCGTCACGTCCCACCATGGGCCGGCACGTCGCTGGTCGGTCGACGGCCCGGGACACACCCTGGGCCTGGAAAACACCTCATGCGCCCGATCGTGCCGGGCCTGGCAGGCCGTGCGCTGTCCATCGACTGACAGAGGTGGCACGCATCGCATGTGTGACGGCGCATGTCCGACGGCGTCCCGCCCGTTTTCTCTCGACCGCCGTCGGCCCTGGATCGCCCGACCGGGCAGCGCCCGCCCATGCCCTGACAGTAGCCGGCCTGACCCGTCCATATCGGGCCCAACGGATTCCCAGGGAACATCGACCACACTGTCGACATTCTTTGTCGTTCCGTTGTGACGAATACCCGGGGCCGAACGCCCGGGACGGCGCCGGGCCCTACCTCCCGTGCCCGGTACGCGTCCGCACCCGTCAGCTGTCCACGATCTCCGCGGTTACGCCGCGTTGAACGGGCCAGGAATTCGTTAGGGTCTGGGTCCGTGGCTGCTGGACACGGCAACGAACACGGACCTGCCCCGGACATCGGAGCGGATACCGGCATCGAGGGACAACTGCTGTGGACGCCGTCCGCGCAGCGGGTCCGCGCCGCCGGGGTCACCGCCTACCTCGAGTGGCTGGCCGCCGAACGGGGCCGACGGCTGACCGACGCCACCGCCCTGTGGCAGTGGTCGGTGGACGATCTCGACGGCTTCTGGGACTCGATCTGGGACTTCTGCGCGGTCGAGGGCGAACGCGGGGACGGGCCCGCGCTCGCCGACGCGCGGATGCCGGGCGCCCGATGGTTCCCGACCGCCCAGGTGAACTACGCCGAGAATGCTCTGACCCGCCACGGGCCGGCGCCGGCGGTGATCGCCGTACGCGAGGACGCCACCACGGCCGTGGTGTCCTGGGACGAACTGCGCCGCGAGGTCGCGGCCGCCGCCGCGGGCCTGCGCCGGCTGGGGGTGGGACCGGGCGACCGGGTCTGCGCCGTGCTGCCGAACTGTATTCACGCGGTGGTGGCGATGCTCGCCACCACCGCTGTCGGAGCGGTCTGGTCGTCCTGCTCCCCCGACTTCGGGCCCACCGGCCTTGCGGACCGTTTCGCCCAGGTACGCCCGACCGTGCTCATCGGCGTCGACGGCTACACCCACGGCGGGCGGTCGTTCGACACGCTCGGAGTCCTGGCCAAGGTGGCCGAGCGGCTGCCCGGCCTGCGCGCCACCGTCGTCGTCGCCTACCTGGCCACGGACGCCCTTGAACGGGCCCGCACCATCGGCCTGCCGGGCATCCTGGCCTGGGAGGACCTGCTCGCCGGATGCGACGACGCCGTCCCGACCTTCCACCGTCTCCCGTTCGACGCGCCGCTGTGGATCCTGTACTCCTCCGGTTCGACCGGAAAACCCAAACCGATCGTGCACGGTCACGGCGGCATCCTGCTCGAACATCTCAAGGCGCTGGTGCTCCACCTCGACCTCGGGCCGGACGACCGTTTCCTGTGGGTGACGAGCACCGGCTGGATGATGTGGAACCTGCTCGTCTCCGGCCTGCTCGCCGGCTCGACCGTGGTGCTTTTCGACGGAAGCCCGAAGTTCCCCGACACCGGTGCTCTCTGGCGCCTGGCCGAGGCCACCGGAGTCACCTGTTTCGGGACGAGCCCCGGTTTCCTGGCCGAGTGCGCACGCTCCGGCACGGTTCCCCGTGAGGTCGCCGACCTTTCGGCGCTGCGCACCGTGGGATCCACCGGCGCGCCGCTGCCCGCGCGGACGTACGCCTGGGTGTACGAGTCCGTCGGCAGCGACCTGATGCTGTCCTCCATCAGCGGCGGGACGGAGGTGTGCACCGCGTTCGTGCTCGGCCTGCCGACGCTGCCGGTGCGCGCCGGGGAGATCCCCATGCGTGGGCTCGGCTGCGCGGTGACCACCTTCGACGAACAGGGCAAGGATGTCGTCGACGAGGTCGGCGAGCTGGTGATCACCGCTCCCATGCCGTCCATGCCGGTCGCCCTGTGGGGGGACGACGACGGCTCGCTGCTGCGGGCGGCCTACTTCTCGACCTACGAGGACGTGTGGCGACACGGGGACTGGGCGCGCGTCACCTCCCGCGGGGCCGTGTCCATCCACGGCCGGTCCGACGCCACGCTGAACCGCGCGGGGGTCCGGATCGGTACCGCCGAGCTGTACCAGGTGGTGGAGAACATCCCTGGCGTGACCGACAGTATTGTCATCGACACCTCGACCGCCGACCGGCGTGGTGAGCTCGTCCTCTACGTATGCCTGGCGGACGACGTGGTGTTCGACGGCGCGCTCACCGAGACGCTGCGCGCCACGATCCGCCGTGAGCTCAGCCCTCGTCACGTGCCCGACCGCATCGAGAAGATCGTCGAGGTTCCCCACACCCAGAACGGCAAGAAACTGGAGGTGCCGGTCAGACGGCTGCTGCTGGGCGAGCCGCTGGAGCAGGCGATCAGCCTCGGCGCCGTCGCCAATCCCCAGGCGCTGCTGCCGTTCATGCCGCCGGCGACCCGCTGACCCACGCTATACCGGTCTCGTACGAACAGGCCGTACGACACACGATCCCCTGCCCGGTCAACCACCCGGACAGGGGATCGTGTGTCGTACGCGGGGAAACCAGCCGCGGGGAAACTAGTCGAGGAACTCCCGCAGCCTGCCCGCGACCGCCGGCTTGCGCAGCTCACGCAAGGTGTCCCGCTCGATCTGGCGGATCCGCTCCCGGGTCAGCCCCAGGCGGTTGCCCACCTCGGCGAGGGTGTGCTGCTTGCCGTCGGCGAGGCCGAACCGCAGCCGCATCACCTCACGCTCACGCGGGGTGAGCGAGTTCAACACGCCTTCGATCTCGTCCTGCATGGCGCCGTAGGAGGCGGCGTCCGCGGGCGAGGTGGCGTCGGCGTCCTCGATGAAGTCACCGAGGACGGAGTCGCCGTCGTCGCCGACGGCGGTCTCCAGGCTGACCGTGTCCTGCGCGTACCGCCGCAGTTCGACGACCTGCTCGATCGGCATGTCGAGCTCGAGCGCCAGCTCCTCGTCGGTCGGCTCCCGGCCGAGCGTGGAGACGAGCTGCCGCTGCAGCCGAGTGATTTTGTTGATCTGCTCGACCACGTGCACCGGAATCCGGATGGTCCTGGCCTGGTCGGCCAGGGCCCGGCCGATGGCCTGCCTGATCCACCAGGTGGCATAGGTCGAGAACTTGTAGCCCTTGGCGTAGTCGAACTTCTCGACCGCGCGAATCAGGCCGAGGTTGCCCTCCTGGACCAGGTCGAGCAGGGTCATGCCCCGGCCGCTGTACTTCTTGGCGACCGAGACGACCAGGCGCAGGTTCGCCGAGACCAGCTGCTGCTTGGCGGCGTGCCCGTCCCGGACCAGGGTCTGCAGGTCGCGACGCAGCTCCGGAGCCAGGTCGGTATCGGTGTCCAGCTTGTACTCGGCGAACAGCCCGGCCTCGACCCGCTTCGACAGCTCGACCTCCTGCGCGGCGTTGAGCAGCGGCACCTTGCCGATCTCACGCAGGTACATACGGACAAGGTCGGCGGTTCCGGCGTGCTCGGACGTCGCGCGTGTGGCCGCAGCCCCGCCCGGCGCCTCCTCTTCTTCCTCCTCGAGAACCTCGACCCCGAGTGTGGTCAGCCGGGCGACCAGGACAGGCAGCAGTTCAAGACCGAGATCGGCGGTCTCCAGTGCCTCACGGAGCTCGGCACGGCTGAGTTCGCCGGACTCACGTCCACGCGCGACGAGCTCGGCGACCTGAGTCACGTCGAGTTCGTCGGTATCATCGGGCACGGCGGCCAAGCTGCGGCTGGGCGCCGTGCGGGCAGGAGTGGATGACCGACGAGTCCGTCGCGTGCTCACGGCACGCGTACGCGGCTCATCGGAGCGCTCATGAAGTTCGAGGGCAGGCAGCGTCATCAGTAGCAGATCCGAAGGTCGGTGCGGGTGGCGGGTCTTGGTGCTTGCACGTATGGGCAACGCCTGGGGGCGTCTCTCCCATTCCGCGTTCAGACACAACCGGACGTAAGCGATCGCCGGGTCTACGAAGCAGTGTAGACCCTCACCCTCGGGACGCCGCACCCGCTGTCGCGAAGACTACTCCGCGGATCAGCCGGTGTGTCACGAATAACTAATTATCTCTTCAGTTCTCCACGTCCGCGCCGTCGAGAACGACACTAGTCCCAACTTTTCACCAACACAGCCACAATAATGCGGACGGACCGTAACAATCGTCACTGAGAGTACGTGAGATCACGAGAGTGTCACGAGCTTCCAGCGCTGCCAGCCACCGGCCCCGGTACCCTCACACGATGTCATCGTCGGCTCTGCCGTCCGAGGTGCTCACCGAACTCCGAACGTCCGCGATCGAGGTACTGCGGGACAACGATCTGGGTGGGGCTACCCGACCGTCTCCGACGCTCTACCCGCACCAGTGGTTGTGGGACAGTTGCTTCATCGCCATCGGGCTACGGCACATCGACCCCGAACGGGCCAGCCGGGAAATCCTCTCGCTGCTGCACGGCCAGTGGCCCAACGGGATGATTCCGCACGTCATCTTCTCCGGCTCCGGCAGCTACCACGCCGGGCCCGACCGGTGGCGCTCCGATCTCGTCGACGGCGGCCCGGAGCATGTGCAGACGACCGGCGTCACCCAGCCGCCGATGATCGCTGAGGCCGTCGTCCGCGTCGGCGAGGTGTTCGACCCGGCCCGGCGCCACGAGTTCTACCGGGCGATCTACCCGGGTCTGCTGCGCTACCACTGCTGGCTGTACCGCGAACGTGACCCCGACGACACCGGGCTGGTCACCCTGGTCCACTCGTGGGAGTCGGGGATGGACAACACCCCCACCTGGATGGAGCTCACCCGCAGGGCGGCCCCCATCCCCCTGAAGCTCATCCGCCGGCTCAACGGGGACGGCGCGCTCGACGCCCTGCGGCGGGACAACAAGGAGGTCCCGTCCGACCAGCGGCTGTCCGCCACCGACCTGTTCACCCTCTACCACCTGGTCGGGGAGCTACGCGACGCCCGTTACGACTTCAGTCGGATCCGCGCCTCCCGCGTCCCGCTGATACAGGACGTCGCCTTCAACGCGATTCTCGCCCGCGCGAACGACCACCTGCGCGACATCGCCGCCGACATCGGCGAACAGCTGCCCGACCAGCTGCTGCGCTCGGCCCGCCGGACCAGGGCGGCGTTGCCCACCCTGTTCGCCGACGGCATGTGCTGGAGCCGGGACGCGCGTTCCGGCCGGCTGATCAGCAGACCCACGATCGCCGGCTTCCTCGCCCTGTACGCCGGTGTCGTGCCCCCTGACAACGTCGAGGACCTTGTCAGCCGGATGACCGCGCGGCGGTTCTGGCCGGCCCACGGCATCGCCAGCACCCCCACCGACGATCCCGACTTCCAGCCCCGCTGCTACTGGCAGGGCCCGGTCTGGGTGAACATGAACTGGCTGCTCGCCGACGGGCTCGACCGTGCCGGCCGCGGCGACCTCGCCGAACGGCTGCGCGCCGGCACGATCTCGATGATCGCGGGATCCGAGGGCCTGTACGAGTACTACTCGCCGTTCGACGGCACCGGGGTGGGCAGCAACCACTTCTCGTGGACAGCGGCCCTGCTCCTGGACCTGCTCGACGGCCGGAAACCCGCTCACCACCTGCCGTCCGCCCGCACGGGCGCGAACGACGGAGAGCACCTGACCCGGCGCGGCGGCTGACCGGCCGCCGCGCCGGGTCAACCGGCCCGAGCGATCAGCTGCAGCCGCTGGTGGAACCGCACTGTTCGCACACGTAGCAACTGCCCGCGGGACGCATGGTGACCCCGCAGGTAAAGCACAGTGGCGCGTCCACCACGTTCTGGGCCGACAGCGCCTCACCCGGTGGGACACTGCGCGGCATCGCGCCCCGCATCTCCAGCGTCGTGGGCAGGCCCACCTGGTGGGTGTGGACGGCCCCGGCATCAACCGTTGCCCCGGCCGCGTCGGGCCCGGCCACCTCGGCCGCCTCCGCCACCTCCGGGTCGGCTGTCTCGACCGCGTCCGCCGGGCCGGCTCCCCCGTGCTGGCCGGTGAGCTGGCGGGCCCGCTCCTGCGCGCTGAGGACGCCGAGCTCCGCGCGGGTCTGTTCGGGGAGGTAGTCCAGGGCGAGGCGGCGGAAGAGATAGTCCATCACCGACTGGGCGATCCGCACGTCCGGGTCGTCGGTCATGCCGGCCGGCTCGAAACGCATGTTGATGAACTTGCGGACGTAGGTCTCCAACGGGACGCCGTGCTGGAGCGCGATCGAGACCGCGATGGCGAACGCGTCCATCACGCCGGAGAGGGTCGAACCCTGCTTCGACATCTTGATGAAGACCTCGCCGAGCCCGTCGTCGGGATACGACCCGGCGGTCAGATACCCCTCGGCGCCGCCCACGGTGAAGGAGACGGTCTGCGACTGGCGGATCTTCGGCAGCCGACGCCGGACCGGGCGGTGCTCACCGGACGGCGCGGTGGCGGGCTGCGCGGCCGTCTGCTCGCCCGCGCCCCCGCTCGCGGACCGCTTCGCGCCGCGCAGGTCCGACAGTGGCTGGCCGACCTTGCAGTTGTCCCGGTAGATCGCCAGTGCCTTCAGGCCGAGCCGCCACCCTTCCAGGTAGATCTGCTCGACCTCCTCGACCGTGGCCGACGTGGGCATGTTGACGGTCTTGGAGATGGCGCCGGACAGGAACGGCTGGACCGCCGCCATCATCCGGATGTGCCCCATCGGGGTGATGGCCCGCTCCCCGATCGCGCAGTCGAAGACCTCGTAGTGCTCGCGGCGCAGGCCGGGGGCGTCGATGACGTGACCGTGCTCGGCGATGTACTCGACGATCGCCTCGATGGTCTCCTCGGCGTAGCCGAGAGCGCGCAGCGCGGCGGGAACCGTCTGATTGACGATCCGCATGCTGGAGCCGCCGACCATCTTCTTCATCTTCACCAACGCGAGGTCGGGTTCGATGCCGGTGGTGTCACAGTCCATCGCCAGACCGATCGTGCCGGTCGGAGGGAGCAGGCTGACCTGGGCGTTGCGCCAGCCGTGCTTCTCCCCGACGCTCTGGGCACGCTCCCACTCGCGGGCGGCGACGGCGAGCACGCGGGCGTCGTCGACCCCGACCGTGCGGACGGCGTCGGTGGCGGCGGCGTGCTTGCGGATCACCCGACGGTGGGCGTCGGTGTTGCGCGCGAAGCCGTCGTAGGCCCCGAGGGCCGCCGCGATCTCCGCCGAGCGGCGGTAGGCCGTCGCGGTCATCAGCGACGTGATGGCCGCGCCCATGGCCCGGCCGCCCTCGGAGTCGTACGCGTGACCGGTGGCCATCAGCAGCGCGCCGAGGTTGGCGTAGCCGATGCCGAGCTGGCGGAACATCCGGGTCACCCGGGTGATCTCCGGTGTCGGGAAGTCCGCGAAGCAGATCGAGATGTCCATCGCGGTGATGATCAGCTCGACGGCCGCCACGAACGCGTCGGCGTCGAAGCTGAGGTCCTTGCGCAGGAACTTCATCAGGTTCAGCGACGCCAGGTTGCAGCTGGAGTTGTCCAGGTGCACATACTCGCTGCACGGGTTGCTGGCGCTGATCCGGCCGGACTCCGGGCAGGTGTGCCAGTCGTTGATCGTGTCGTCGTACTGGATCCCGGGATCCGCGCAGTCCCAGGCCGCCTGGGCGATGGAGCGGAACAGCGTCCGGGCCCGGACGGTCTCGATCGTGCGCCCGTCGAGCCTGGCCCGCAGGTCGAAGTCGGCGTCGTCGATGACGGCCCGCATGAACTCGTCCGTCACCCGCACGGAGTTGTTGGCGTTCTGGTACTGCACCGAGACGATGTCACGGCCGCCGAGGTCCATGTCGAAGCCGGCGTCCCGCAACGCGCGGATCTTGTTTTCCTCGCGGGACTTGGTCTCGACGAAGTCGACGATGTCCGGATGATCGACGTCGAGCACGACCATCTTCGCGGCTCGCCGGGTTGCGCCGCCCGACTTGATCGTGCCGGCCGAGGCGTCGGCCCCGCGCATGAAGCTCACCGGGCCCGAGGCGGTGCCGCCGGAGGACAGCAGCTCCTTCGACGACCGGATGCGCGACAGGTTCAGCCCGGCGCCCGACCCACCCTTGAAGATCAACCCCTCCTCCCGGTACCAGTTGAGGATCGACTCCATCGTGTCGTCCACCGCGAGGATGAAGCAGGCCGAGACCTGCTGCGGCGCGGGCGTGCCGACGTTGAACCACACCGGGCTGTTGAAGCTGAACACCTGGTGCAGCAGCATCCAGGTCAGCTCGTGCTCGAAGATCTCGGCGTCCGCCGGCGAGGCGAAGTACCCGTGCTGCGTGCCGGCCGCGCCGTAGGCGCGCACGACCCGGTCGATGAGCTGGCGCAGGGACCACTCGCGTGCGGAGCTGCCGAGCGCGCCCCGGAAGTACTTGCTCGTGACGATGTTCGTGGCGTTCACCGACCAGAAGTCGGGGAACTCCACCCCGCGCTGCTCGAAGTTGACCGAGCCGTCGCGCCAGTTGGTCATGACGACGTCCCGCAGCTCCCAGGTGACCTCGTCATAGGGATGGACGCCCGGCGAGGTGTTGACGCGTCGCACCTGCAGACCGGTGGCCCTGGGGGCGGCCTTGGTGCCGGTTCTGGTGGCGGCCTTGCTCGCTTTCGTGCCACGGTTGTCGGTCATGGCGCTCCTCGTCTGGCGTCGGTCGGATGGTGTTTCTCACCAGCTGTCTGTCGTGTCGGGGTGCGTGGCTACGACGGCGACCGGTCGGCCCGCCCGCGCAGATCGGCGATCGCCGTCTCGAAGTCCTCCAGCGACTCGAAGGACAGGTACACCGAGGCGAACCGCAGGTAGGCGACCTCGTCGAGCTCCCGCAGCGGCCCGAGGATCGTTCGGCCGATCTCGTCCGAGGCGACCTCGGCAGCCCCCGAGGCACGCAACGTGTCCTCGACCAGCTGGGCGAGCCGGGCCAGCGCGTCCGCCTGGACCGGTCGCCCCTGGCATGCCCGCCGCACGCCGGCGATCACCTTCCCGCGACTGAACGGCTCGGTGACACCGCTGCGCTTGATGACCCGCAGTGACGCCTCTTCGATCGTCGTGAAACGACGGCCGCAGGACGGGCACGACCGGCGGCGACGGATCGCGGCACCCTCCTCAGCCTCCCGACTGTCGACGACCTTGCTGTCGGGGTGTCGACAGAACGGACACCGCACGCACAACCCCCAAGATCTTGTCGACTCACAGCCATGCAACTACAAGATGTTGTGGTCAACACTAGGACCGGACACTACGACCTGGCAAGCTGGCCAGTGTGTGGAGTCTCCTGACAAATCCGTCACAGCGAACCCGTCACAGCGAACCCGTCACAGCGAACCCGTCACGACAGGCCCGTCATGACCGACCTGTCACGGCAGGCGGAGCGTCTGGCCGGGGACGAGATCGGTCGTCTCCAGCCGATTGAGGCCGGCCAGACGGGCCACGGCCACCCGGGTGTCACCGTCGGGAGCCAGCCCGCGGGCGATGCCCCACAGCGTCTCCCCGGACCGGACCACGTGGACGCGCGCCGGCCGGTCGTCCCCGGTCGGCGCGGCCGACGACGTCACCCGGGCCACGGACAGCACCAGGCAGGACACCAGCATAACCAGGACAATCAGGACAACCCGGCCCCGCCCGGTCAGCCGCAACGGAGGCTCAGCCGACGCCCGCATCGTCCACCTCCCCAACTTCCACCAGCACGTACCACTTCCAACAACATGATCAAAGAACATCCGTTCGATCGAACGTCTGGTCGAGTTTGTATCGCACGGCCCCGACGGAATCGTCGTGACACGCTCGAACAGACGTTTGAGATATCCGGCCGCGACGGTTACGGTCGTAGCGATCAGATTCAGGTCAGATCCAGGTCAGATCCAGGTCGTGGCCGCAGCTCCGGTTCACGGCAAAACGTCGGATATGCCGGGAGCGCAAGTCTGCCATGACCGACAACGAAGGAGTACGGCAGGGATGACCACCGACGACAACCGCACCCGCCGTGGCCGGCCCCCCCGCGGCTCCGTGCGCGACCTGCCGGACGGGCCGGCGGACGCCGCGGGACTGACCCCCCGCCAACGCAAGGTGCTTGAGGTGATCCGCGACGCTGTCGAGCGCCGAGGCTACCCGCCGAGCGTGCGGGAAATCGGCGATGCGGTGGGGCTCACGAGCACGTCCAGCGTCGCGCACCAGCTGAAGACGCTGGAGGAGAAGGGCTTCCTGCGCCGTGACCCGCACCGCCCCCGGGCCATGGAGGTCCTCTCCGCACAGGCACCGGTACGCCCCGTGGCACGCCAGGCCCCCGGCGTCGGTACACTCACGGCGGGTTCGTCGACGGACGGCCCCGCACAGGCGGCCTACGTGCCGGTCCTCGGCCGCATCGCCGCGGGTGGGCCGATCCTCGCCGAGCAGGCGGTCGAGGAGGTCTTCCCGCTCCCCCGCGAGATCGTGGGCGAGGGCACCTTGTTCACCCTGCGGGTCGTCGGGGACTCCATGGTCAACGCCGCGATCTGTGACGGCGACTGGGTGGTCGTCCGCCAACAGCCGGTCGCGGACAACGGCGAGATCGTCGCCGCGATGATCGACGGCGAGGCGACGGTCAAGACACTGCGCCGTCGTGACGGCCACGTCTGGCTCGAGCCGCAGAATCCGGCCTATGCTGACATTCCGGGTGACAGCGCGACGATCCTCGGCCGGATCGTCGCGGTCCTTCGCCGGGTCTGATCCTCCCGGGAGGGAGCATGGGCACAGGTGTCGACCGGCACCGCACCGGTCGGGTCGTGGCTGTCGTGGGGCCGACGGCGGCCGGCAAGAGCGACCTGGCGATCGCGCTGGCCACCGAGCTGAACGGTGAGATCGTCAACGCCGACTCCATGCAGCTCTACCGCGGGATGAACATCGGTACCGCCAAGGTGCCGCCGGCGGAACGCGGCGGTGTCCCCCACCACCTGCTCGATGTCTGGGACGTCACCCGCGCCGCCGACGTGGCGTCCTACCAGGCGCTGGCCCGACAGGTCGTCGACGGTCTGCTGGCCGCCGGCCGCACGCCGGTGCTCGTGGGCGGCTCCGGACTCTACGTCCGGGCCGTCCTCGACGACCTCGCCTTCCCCGGCACCGACCCGGCCGTGCGGGGGCGGCTGGAGCGGGAGCTGTCCGAGCGGGGCCCGGCCGCGCTGCACGCCGATCTCGCCGCGCGGGCACCAGCGGCAGCGGCGGCCATCCTGCCCGGCAACGGCCGCCGTATCGTGCGCGCGCTGGAGGTGGTGGAGCTCACCGGCAGCTTCACCGCCTCCCTGCCGGAACACCGCTCGGTCTACGACGTGGTCCAGATCGGCATCGACCATCCTCAACTCGACGCGAGGATCGCCGACCGGGTGGCCGGCATGTGGGCCGCCGGCATGATCGAGGAGGTCCACGCCCTCGTCAGCATGGGCCTGCGGGACGGCCCCACCGCCTCCCGGGCGCTGGGCTACGCCCAGGTTCTCGCCTGGCTCGACGGCGCGCTCGATTCGGCCGAGTCGGCCCGGCTCGCGACAATTGCCGCGACGCGCCGACTGGCACGTAGACAAAGGTCGTGGTTTCGGCGCGATCCTCGCATAATTTGGCTGGACCGTCCCGACGTCGAGCAGGTGGCGGGCATGGTCAACCCGGCCTGAACGTGCGGCGGATCCGTGGCCCGTTCTTCCCGTCGTCTGGAGACACCCGTCGTCTGGAGACATGTGTGACCGCGATCGAGTTGAACCTCGTCCCGGCCCTGTGTGCCGCGTTCGACGACGGGTCGTTACAACTGCACTACCAGCCCGAGGTCGACCTGCGCACCGGGTCGGTTCCCGGGATGGAGGCCTTCCTGCGCTGGCACCATCCCGACCGGGGGCTGATGAACCCGTCGCAGTTCATGCCGGCCGCCGCGGCCGCGGGCCTGTCCGACCAGGTCGGCCGCTGGGTGTTACGCACCGCCGTGGCCGAGGCCCGGACATGGCACGAAATGGCCGCGGGAACCGCGATCCGCCCACCCCGGCTGTGGGTCAACGTGACCGCCGACCAGCTGACCCGGCCCGGTTTCGCGATCGAGGTGGAACAGCTCATGCACGGGCGTGCGCTGCCACCGGGAGCGCTCGGGCTGGAGTTCACCGAGCAGACCCTCGGCCTCGCGCGGGTCGGGGTGCCCCGGCTGCTGGCCCGGCTGCGTTCGTTCGGACCAGCGATCGGCGTCGACGGTTTCGGCACCTGGTACGCGTCGCTGTCCACCCTCGATGTCCTGCCGCTGGACATGGTGAAGATCGACGGCTGCTTCCTTCATGCGATGCAGCGGGACCTGGAGGGCGAGGCGGTCCTGGCCTCGATCATCACGCTGGCCCACCGGCGGCAGATGGTCGTGACCGCCGAGGGCGTCGACAGCGTGGTCACGGCGTCCCGGCTGGCGGCGATGCACTGTGACCGGGGAGCCGGCCTCCTGTTCTGCCCGCCCGTCCCCACCGACGACGCCAGGATGATCGCCCTGGGCCGCGGCCGACCGAACCGGCGCCACGGGCGTTCCCGGCCGACCGGCGCCACCAGCGGCACGGGACGCGCCGGACGCGCCGCGCCCGACCGCGCCACGGCCACGGCCACGGCCACCGGCACAATCCCGAGACCGGCCCCGGCCGCCGTCATCTGACCGGGAACTGTCATCATCCGACCGAGAAAATTCGGTCGCGGCCCCGGAGCGGACGTGGGAGTCTGCGATAAAGGAGGCAGCGACATGACGTTTCCCGCCATCTTCGACGCCTCCGATGAGGACCTCGGCCTCGGCCTCGGCCTCGACCTCGCCGACCGTTTGGCGCTGCGCCGGGTACCAGGCCTGGCGACCGAGCTCGACGACGTCACCGAGGTCGAATACCGCCAGCTCCGGCTGGAACGGGTGGTTCTCATCGGAGTGTGGACCTCGGGCACGGCCGCCGAGGCGGAGACCTCCATGGCCGAGCTCGCCGCGCTGGCGGCCACGGCCGGCTCGGTCATCCTGGACGCGCTCATCCAGCGTCGGGACACTCCCGACTCGGCGACGTACGTCGGCTCCGGCAAGGCACGTGAGCTGCGCGACGTCGTCACCGCCACCGGCGCCGACACCGTCGTCTGCGACGGTGAGCTGACCCCCGGCCAGCTGCGCCAGCTGGAGGACGTCGTCAAGGTCAAGGTCATCGACCGGACCGCGCTGATCCTCGACATCTTCGCCCAGCACGCCACCTCCCGGGAGGGCAAGGCCCAGGTCGAGCTCGCGCAGCTGCAGTACATGCTGCCGCGGCTGCGTGGCTGGGGTGAGTCGATGTCCCGCGCCGGTGGTGGCATCGGCACTCGCGGTCCCGGTGAAACAAAGATCGAAACGGACCGGCGGCGGCTGCGCGCCCGCATGGCCAGGCTCCGCCGGGAGCTCGCCGGGATGAAGACGGTCCGGACGACCAAACGGTCGGCGCGGCAGCGCAGCGGCATCCCCGCGGTCGCGATCACCGGTTACACCAACGCCGGCAAGTCCTCGCTGCTCAACCGGCTGACCGGCGCCGGGGTGCTGGTCGAGGACGCCCTGTTCGCCACCCTGGACCCGGCCGTGCGGCGGGCCACGCTGCCCGACGGCAGGACGTTCACCCTCGCCGACACCGTCGGCTTCGTCCGCCACCTGCCGCACCAGATCGTGGAGGCGTTCCGCTCCACCCTGGAGGAGGTCGCCGACGCCAACCTGCTGCTGCACGTCGTCGACGGCTCGCATCCCGACCCGATGTCACAGATCTCCGCGGTCCGCACGGTGATCAACGACATCGGCGCCGGGGACGTCCCCGAACTGCTGGTCGTAAACAAGATCGACGCCGCCGACCCGGACGTGCTCGCCCGGGTGCGCCGCACCGTCCCCGACGCGATCCTTGTCTCGGCCCGCACCGGGGACGGGCTGACCGCTCTGGTGGAGGAGCTGACCGAGCGTGTCCCCCACCCCGACGTCGAGGTGTGTGTGCTGCTGCCGTTCACCCGCGGCGACCTGGTCTCACGGGTCTACGCCCGCGGGGAGGTCCTCGGCCTCGAGCACACGGCGACCGGCACGGTCCTGCGGGCCCGGGTACCGGCCGAACTCGCCTCCCAGCTCACCAGCTTCTTCCTCGAACCGGCCTGAGGCCGGCGGGCCTACGCGGCCCGCTGGCCCACGCCGTTACGCCAGAACTCGACCAGCAGCGCGGCGGTGACCTTCGGGTTCTCGACCGCCGGCGAGTGCGCCGCCCCGGCGATCACTTCGTAGCGGGCGCCCAGACGCACCGCCATCTCCGCCTGCAGACGCGGCGGCCAGGCGTCGTCGGCGGCCCCGTGGGCGACCAGTACGGGCACGGCGTCCTGACTGACGGCGTCAGCGAGCTCACCGACCCGGTCGGGTTCGCTCAGCAACTGCTCCCCCATCACCCGCAGACCGACGTCACTGCTGGCGAAGAACCGGCGCTCCAGGAACTCAAGGCCACCGGGCGGGTACACGGCGGTGTCCGCGGCCCGCATGGCGGCCCACACCGCGTCCCGGCCGCTACGCCTGTACAGGACCCGCATCGCCTGCAGCGCGATCCGCCGAGGGCCGACGATCCCGGCCGGGCCGGAGCTGAGCAGCACAAGGCTTGCCACACACGACGGCCGGGCGATGACCGCGGCCCGCGCGACCAGCCCCCCGAAGGAATGGCCGAGCAGGTGCACCGGGCGACCGATCTCTTCGGCCACCAGACTGACCTGCCCGGCAAGGGCGTCGACCGTGCAGTCCTGTTCCGGGTTGGCCGCGGGCGACTCGTACTGGCCGTGCTGGTCGACCGCGATCACGTCGAACCCGGCCCGCGCAAGACGCGGAATGATCGGCAGAAAGTCCTCCTTGCTCCCGGTGTAGCCGGGTAGCAGGACGACCGGTGGGTCGATGGACGATCCGGCCCGCAGGACCGCAAGGCTCGCGCAGGTCGAGCGCTGTACCCCGGACGGCAGTTCCGTCGACGTCGAGACCATTACCAAGGACTCCCCTGCTCCCACACGGCGACCACGTACCCCACACCGTAAGGGGCAGCGACATACTCAGCACGAGACATCCATGACCACGTGCGCGTGTCGCTCATGGTGATGTCCGGGTCGTGCGCTGTAGCGGTGAGGGTAGCATCGGCAAGCCGCGCGCCGGCGAGTACCTGCCACGACGCGCGGCCGGCCGCCATCAGCTCGCGGGAGAGGGCGGGGTCCAGGCTCAGCAGCGCGGCCGCGTCGCCGGTGGCGAGCGCCGCCGCCACCGCGGCGTCGTGACCGTCCGCGCGGCTGTCGAACCCGCCGGGCGCGCCGGCCGTCCGCCGCGCGCTGCCGTCGCCCATCACCAGCAGGGCGACCCGCCGCGCCGAGCCGGCGAGCTCGGCGCCGAGCCGGGCGGCGTCCGCCGCGCTGGTCGTCGCGCTCACGCCGAGGCCGGTGACCGCGCCCTCCCACAGGACCTGCCCGAGCAGCCAGGCCCCGACCGTCAGTGACAGCGGCAGAGTCGGGGCCGCCTCCGGCGTGGCGGATCCCAGCGTGACCAACAGCGGCACCCCGTAACCAGCCAGACTCCCGGACTCGCCAGCGGCGTACGGCCTGGTCCGTGGCGCATCACCGACGACGACGACCGCGTCCGGGCCGCCGGCCACCAGCCGGCGCACGGCCTGGATCGCCGGCTCACGCACCGCGACAGGCTCACCGGCGGCGAGCTCGGGGACGAGCAACGGTGGATGCGGACAGACAACCGCCGCTGTCAGCGTCACCGCCGCAGGGCAGGCATACCGAGAAGCGTGGGCGCGCCGGCAGCGGCCGCGGCGGCCGGCCGCTCCCGCTCGGCCTCCCACAGGTCACCGGCCCTGGTCCGCCGGTGAGCCAGCAGCGGGCCGTCCGCGACGAGATGATGGGGCGCGCCCCGCGTGACCGCCGTCCGCACCACGTCGCCGGGACGGATCAGGGCGGCCGACGGCGCGCCCAGATGGACCAGCCGGCCGTCCCGGGCGCGGCCGGAACGCCGCCCGGTGGCGGCGTCCTTGCGCCCCTCCCCCTCGACGACGAGGACTTCCACCGGCTGGCCGACGAGCGCGCGGTTGCCCACCCAGGAGATCTCGTCCTGGACAGCCACCAGCCGTTCGTAACGGTCCCGCACGGCAGCCGGGTCGACCTGGCCGTCCATGGCGGCGGCCGGGGTGCCCGCCCGCGCGGAGTACTGGAAGGTGAAGGCGCCGGCGAACCGCGCCTCGCGCACCACGCGCAGGGTGTCGGCGAAGTCGGCTTCCGTCTCGCCCGGAAAGCCCACGATGATGTCGGTGGTGATGGCGGCGTGCGGCATCACGGCCCGGACCCGCTCGAGGATTCCCAGGAAACGCTCCTGGCGGTAGGAGCGGCGCATCCGCCGCAGCACCGCATCCGACCCCGACTGCAGCGGCATGTGCAGCTGCGGGCAGACGTTCGGGGTCGCCGCCATCGCCTCGATCACGTCGTCGGTGAAGTCCCGCGGATGCGGCGAGGTGAACCGGACCCGTTCCAGCCCGTCGATCGTCCCGCAGGCATGCAGCAGTTTCGCGAACGCCCCGGGATCACCCAGCGACCGGCCGTAGGAGTTCACGTTCTGGCCGAGCAGGGTGATCTCGATGACGCCGTCGGCGACCAGCGCCTCGACCTCGGCCAGGACGCCGCCCGGACGCCGGTCTGCCTCCCTGCCCCGCAGGCTCGGCACGATGCAGAAGGTGCAGGTGTTGTCGCAGCCGACGCTGATGCTCACCCATGCCGAGTGGTGCGTCGACCGGCGGGAGGGCAGCGCGCTGGGGAAGACCTCCAGCGCCTCGACGATCTCGACCTCGGCCGCCGCGTTGTGCCGCGCGCGCTCGAGCAGCACGGGCAGCCGGTGCAGGTTGTGGGTGCCGAAGACGACGTCCACCCAGGGCGCCCGTTCGGTGATCGTCGCGCGGTCCTTCTGCGCGAGACAGCCGCCGACCGCGATCTGCATACCCGGATGGTGCTTCTTCGCCGGGTACATCTGACCAAGATTGCCGTAGAGCCGGTTGTCGGCGTTCTCGCGCACGGCGCAGGTGTTGAACACCACCACGTCCGGAGTGACATCCGTGGCCGCGGGCACGTAACCGGCGGCCTCCAGCATGCCGGCGATCCGCTCGGAGTCGTGGACGTTCATCTGACATCCGAATGTCCGGACCTGGTAACTGCGGGGACTCACGCAGCCAGCCTACGGCGCGGGCGCAACAGACACTTTCCACCGCCTCCAGCGGGCGGTCTCGACGGCTAACGGGCGGTCTCGACGGCGCGGGTCTCGCGAACCACCGTGACCCGGATCTGGCCCGGGTAGGTCAGCTCGTCCTCGATCTGTTTCGCGACGTCGCGGGCGAGCATGTGCGCGGCGATGTCGTCCACCTGATCCGGGACGACCATCACCCGGACCTCGCGGCCGGCCTGCATCGCGAAGACCTTCTCCACCCCCGGGCGTTCGCCGGCGATCTGCTCGATGCGCTCGAGCCGTTTGACGTAGGACTCCAGGCTCTCCCGGCGGGCACCCGGCCGGCCGCCGGAGATCTGGTCCGCGACCTGGGTGAGCACCGCCCCGATCGAACGCGGCTCGACCTCGTTGTGGTGCGCCTCGATGGCGTGGACGATCTCCTCGTCCTCGCCGTAGCGGCGGGCGATCTCGGCGCCGATGAGGGCGTGGCTGCCCTCCACCTCGTGGGTCAGCGCCTTGCCGAGGTCGTGGAGCAGGGTGCCCCGTTTGACCAGTGCCGGCGGCAGCCGCAGCTCGGCGGCCATGATCCCAGCCAGGTGCGCGGACTCGATCAGGTGCGCCAGGACGTTCTGGCCGTAGCTGGTCCGGTACCGCAGCCGCCCGAGGATGTGGATCAGCTCGGGGTGCATCTCCGCGACGCCGGTCTGCACGAGCGCGTCCTCGCCGGCGCGCACACAGCGTGCCTCGACCTCGCGCCTGGCCCGGTCGTGTTCCTCCTCGATGCGATGCGGATGAATGCGCCCGTCCCCGACCAGGGCCTCCAGGGTGATCTTGGCGATTTCGCGGCGTACCGGATCGAAGCAGCTGAGCAGCACCGCTTCGGGCGTGTCGTCGATGATGACGTTCACGCCGGTGACCGACTCGAACGACCGGATGTTGCGGCCCTCGCGGCCGATGATGCGGCCCTTCATCTCGTCGCTGGGCAGATGCAGGACGGAGACGACCGACTCCGTGGTCGTCTCCGAGGCGACCCGCTGGATGGCCAGCGTAACGATCTTTCTGGCCCGTTCCTCGCCCTGCTCCCGGGCCTGCGCCTCGATGTCGCGGACCAGCACGGCCGCGTCCCGCCGGGCGTCGGCCTCGACGACCTTGACAAGTTCGGCCCGCGCCTGGGCGGCGGTGAGCCGGGCAGCCTCCTCCAGCGTCCGGCGGCGTTCCTCCTCCAGGTCGACGACCTCCGCGCGCCGCCTGGCGAGTTCGGCCTCCCGGGCCGCGAGGTCGTGGTCCCTGGCCTCGATGTGGCCGGCCTGTTCGTCCACGACGGCGGCACGGGCCTCCAGCCGCTGTTCGCGCTGGGCGAGACGGGCGTCCCGCTCGCGCAGCTCCGCCCGCAGCGCCCGCACCTCCTCCTCGGCCTGCGTCCGGAAGGTCTCCGCCGACTTCCGGCCGGCCTCGCGCGCCTCCGCCTCGACGAGGGAGCCACGCAGCGTCGACTCCGCCTCGGCCCGTTCCCGCAGCGCTCGGGCGTTCTCCTCCGCGCGGCGGAGCAGCTCCGCGGCTTCCCGCTCCGCCTGCTCCCGCAGGCTGCTGGCCTGCCTGGCGAGCTCGGCGGCTTCGGCGGGCTTGCCCTCCGCCACCTCGGCATCAGCGCCGTCCTCGCCCCCGGCCCGGGGCTGGGACGCCGCCAGGCCATCTCCCGAGCGCAGGACGCGAAGAAGAAGCAGCGTAATTACCCCCAGGCCCATGAGCACGCAGCTGGCAAGCACGACGAGGAGAACGCTCATCGGTCCTCCTCCCTCGGCCGGGATTGGCCCGCGGTCAACGGGCCGAAACGGCGAGGGGGCCCACGAAACGGGCTGTTCCGGAACTTGCGGAATCCGTGCTGCTACCGACAAACGCCTGAGCACAAGCGGATGCGGCGGCGTCCGCAGACGTCGCGATCCGGGCCAGCCACCCTCGTGTGAAGTTGTTTCACGTTATCGGAACCGCGTCACCGCGGGAGCCCTCTCACCTTTGCTGAGAGTAGGTCTGCGGCTCGTGGACGGTCAAGAAAAGCTAGTCAAGCGAACCATCCACAACCTCCTCGGTGATCACCCGCACAACAAGATCGGACGGGTAGCCGCGACGGCCGAGCAATGCGGCCAGACGCCGGGTGCGCACCTGGGCCGGCAGCCCTGCCATCGCCGGCATACGACGTCGTACCAGCTCCCGCGCGGCGGCCTCCTCGTCGTGGGTGTCCAGGTCGTCCCGGTCGGCGAGCGCCGCGGCGATGACATCCGCGTCGACCCCCCGGCGACGCAGCTCATGGACGAGCCCGTGGCGACCCAGACCTCGGTTCGCCCGCGCGGAGGAGATCAACGCGGTGGCGAACGCCCTGTCGTCAACAAGACCCACCTCGGCCAGACGGGCCAGCACCGCCTGCGCGGTGTCGGGATCCACCCCGCGCCGCGCCAGGGTGGCAGCCAGTTCCGCATGGCTTCGCGGCCGGGCCTCAAGCTGACGCAGACAGATCTCCCGCGCTCTGGCGACCGGGTCCGCGGCCTCTTTCACAGGTCCGCGGCCTGTTTCACAGGTCGGCCGGCGGCGGGGACGCCGGATCCACGTCGAGCGTCGGCACCAGGCCGAGCTTTTCCTTGATTCGCTTTTCGATCTCGTCGGCGATGTCGGGATTGTCCCGCATGAAGGAGCGGGCGTTCTCCTTGCCCTGACCCAGTTGATCACCGTCGTAGGTGTACCAGGCCCCCGACTTGCGGATGATGCCCTGCTCGACCCCCATATCGATCAACGAGCCTTCCCTGCTGATGCCGCCCCCGTAGACGATGTCGAACTCCGCCGTGCGGAACGGGGGGGCCATCTTGTTCTTCACGACCTTCACTCGGGTACGGTTACCCACGGCATCCGTCCCGTCCTTCAGGGTCTCGATACGGCGAACATCCAGCCGCACGGACGCGTAGAACTTCAGCGCCTTGCCGCCCGTGGTCGTCTCGGGCGAACCGAACATGACACCGACCTTCTCGCGGAGCTGGTTGATGAAGATGGCGGTGGTCCCCGAATGCGACAGCGCGCCGGTGAGCTTGCGCAGCGCCTGGGACATCAGCCTGGCCTGCAGACCGACATGGCTGTCACCCATCTCACCTTCGATCTCGGCCCGGGGCACGAGGGCCGCCACCGAGTCGATGACGATGATGTCGATCGCCCCGGAGCGGATGAGCATGTCCGCGATCTCCAGCGCCTGTTCACCGGTGTCGGGCTGGGAGACCAGCAGCGCGTCGGTATTGACCCCGAGCTTGGCTGCGTAGTCGGGGTCGAGCGCGTGCTCGGCATCGATGAAGGCCGCGATCCCACCGGCTGCCTGGGCGTTCGCGACCGCGTGCAACGCAACGGTCGTTTTCCCGGACGACTCCGGGCCGTAGATCTCCACGACGCGCCCGCGTGGAAGCCCGCCGATGCCGAGCGCCACGTCCAGGGCGATGGAACCGGTCGGGATGACCTGGACCGGTGGGCGGGTGTCGTCACCGAGCCGCATCACCGAGCCCTTGCCGAACTGCTTGTCTATCTGAGCGAGGGCGTTCTCCAACGCCTTCTCGCGGTCGAGTCCTGCCATCGGGGTCACTCCAGGCTGAGGTCGTCGATTCTTGGCCACGATGGCGACGGTAGGGGGCGGGTCCGACAATTTCGAGCGCCGGGTCGCTCCTGTGGACAACTGGACGGTCGAAGCAGCCACGATCAACAGCCTTTCTCACCCGTCGGCTCACCCCACCGGGGCACCTTGTCACTCGGTATCCACAGTAGGCGAACAGGCGTTCGACAGCATCCTCGACACGCCGGATCGTCAGCGTTCGCGCGCGGGCAGGCCGAACTCCTCGCGCACCGCCCGCCAGACGTCCTTGGCGTCGTCACCGCGGGCGAGGGCCGCCTCGACCGTGACCCCGCCGAGACCGGCGACAACATGGTCGCGGGCAACCGACTCCGCGTACCCGGAGCCGAACTGCTTGTTCATCCGCGCCCAGAACTCGGTCAGTCGCACGGGTGCAAGTCTGCCCTTCCCGACAGGCGGACTCGCGACAGGCAGACTCGAAAGCATGCCCGCCCCGTCCCCCCTCACACTGTTCTCGGCCCCCACCCGGGCCTGGTTCGCCGGCGTGTTCACCGCGCCCACCCCCGCGCAGGCCGGCGCCTGGGAGGCGATCAGCCACGGGGACGACGTCCTGGTCGTCGCCCCGACCGGCTCGGGCAAGACGCTCGCGGCCTTCCTGTGGTCGCTGGACCGGATCGCCCGCGCCGGTCCCCCGGCCGACGCGTCCCGGCGCTGCCGGGTGCTCTACGTCAGCCCGCTCAAGGCCCTGGCCGTGGACGTCGAACGCAACCTGCGGGCCCCGCTGGCCGGGATCCGGGCCACCGCGGCGCGCCTGGGCCGGCCCGAGCCCGACGTGCGGGTGGGCATCCGCTCCGGCGACACCCCCGCCGCCGAGCGACGGACGTTCGGGCGGCTGCCCCCGGACGTGCTCATCACCACGCCCGAGTCGCTGTTCCTGATCCTGACCAGCCAGGCGCGCGAGGCGCTGCGCGGGGTGGAGACGGTCATCGTGGACGAGGTGCACGCCGTGGCCGGCACCAAGCGCGGCGCCCACCTCGCCCTGAGCCTGGAACGCCTCGACGCGCTGCTGGACACTCCCGCCCAGCGGGTGGGCCTGTCGGCGACGGCGCGCCCGACCGAGGAGGTCGCCCGCTTCCTCGGGGGCGCCCGCGCGGTCACGGTGGTCCGCCCACCCACGGGGAAGACCCTGCGGATCGACGTGGTCGTGCCGGTGCCGGACATGACCCAGCTCGCCGGCCCGACCCCGGCCGCGTCGATCTGGCCGGCCGTGGAGGAACGCATCCTCGACCTCGTCCTCGCGCACCGCTCGACCATCGTGTTCGCCAACTCCCGCCGGCTGGCCGAACGGCTGTGCGCCCGGCTGAACGAGGCGTACGCCCAGCGCATGCGGGACCCGTCCCTCGAGGTGGCCCGGGCGCATCACGGCAGCGTCAGCCGACAGCAGCGGGCGCTCATCGAGGACGATCTCAAAGCCGGCCGACTGCCCGCGGTCGTGGCCACCTCCAGCCTGGAACTCGGCATCGACATGGGCGCCGTCGACCTCGTCGTCCAGGTCGAGTCGCCACCGAGCGTGGCCGCCGGCATGCAACGGGTGGGACGCGCCGGGCACCGGGTCGGGGCCGCCAGCCGAGGGGTGATCATGCCCAAGCACCGCGGCGACCTGCTGTCGTGCGCCGTCGTCGCCGAACGGATGCGCGACGGCGGGATCGAACAGCTGCGGTATCCGCGCAACCCGCTGGACGTGCTCGCCCAGCAGATCGTGGCGATGGTCGCGATGGATCCCTGGCCGGTCGACGACATCGCCGCGCTGGTCCGCCGGGCGGCCTCGTTCGCGACGCTGCCGCCGCCCGCCCTGGAGGCGGTCCTGGACATGCTCGCGGGCCGCTACCCCAGCGACGACTTCGCCGAGCTACGTCCCCGCCTGGTCTGGGACCGGGTCACCGGCACCCTCACCGCCCGGCCCGGCAGCGGGCGGCTGGCGGTCACCAGCGGCGGCACCATCCCCGACCGCGGCCTGTTCGGGGTCTTCCTGGTGGGTGAGAAGGCCAGCCGGGTCGGCGAACTGGACGAGGAGATGGTCTACGAGTCCCGGGTCGGCGACGTCGTCCTGCTCGGGTCGTCGAGCTGGCGGATCGAGGAGATCACCCCCGACCGGGTGCTGGTGGCCCCGGCGCCGGGCCGGCCGGGCAAGCTGCCGTTCTGGCACGGTGACACGCTCGGGCGTCCCGCGGAACTCGGCCGCGAGATCGGCGCCTTCACCCGTGAGCTGGCCCGCCTCGACAGCGGGCAGGCGCGCGAGCGCCTGCGGGCAGCCGGGTTCGACGGGTGGGCCACCGACAACCTGCTCACCTACCTCGCCGACCAGCGGGCGGCCACCGGCCATCTGCCGGACGACCGGACGATCGTCGTCGAGCGCTTCCGGGACGAGCTCGGCGACTGGCGGCTGGCGGTCCACTCGCCCGTCGGCGCCCCGGTGACCGCGCCGTGGGCGCTGGCTATCGCCGCCCGGCTGCGCGACCGTTACGGCGTCGAGGTGCAGATCATGCACTCCGACGACGGTGTCGTCGCGCGGATCCCGGACGCCGACCTCGCCCCCACCGCCGACGTGGTCGTGTTCGACCCCGACGAGATCGACGCGCTCGTGCGGGCCGAGGTCGGTACCAGCGCGCTGTTCGCGAGCCGGTTCCGGGAGTGCGCGGGCCGGTCGCTGCTGCTGCCGCGGCGCACCCCCGGCCGCCGGACGCCGCTGTGGCAGCAACGGCAGCGCAGCGCCCACCTGCTGGCGGTGGCGGCCCGCTTCGACGACTTCCCCGTGGTGCTGGAGACCATGCGGGAGTGTCTGCAGGACGTCTTCGACGTTCCCGCCCTGACCGGGCTGATGCGTCAGGTCGCGGCCCGCACGCTGCGCGTCGTCGAGGTGGAGACCGCGGCGCCCTCGCCGTTCGCCCGCTCGATGCTGTTCGGCTACGTCGCGGCGTTCATGTACGACGGGGACACCCCGCTGGCCGAACGCCGGGCCCAACTGCTCGCGCTGGACAGCTCCCTGCTCACCCAGCTGCTCGGCCAGGCCGACCTGCGGGAGCTGATCGACGCGGCCGTGCTCGCCCAGGTGGAGGCCGAACTGCAGCGCCTGGCACCCGACCGGCGGGCGCGTGACGTCGAGGACGTCGCCGACCTGCTGCGCCTGGTCGGCGACCTCAGCACACCGGAGGCGCTGGCCCGCGGCGCAACCCCGGCCCACCTCGCCGAGCTCGCCGACACCCACCGCGCGCTGCGGGTACGCATCGCCGGCGAGGAACGCTGGGTGGCCGTCGAGGACGCCGGCCGGCTGCGCGACGCCCTCGGCATCCCGGTGCCGGTCGGGGTACCCACGGCCTTCACCGAAACGGTCCGCGACCCGCTCGGTGACCTGCTCGCCCGCTACGCGCGCACGCACGGCCCGTTCGACGCCGAGGCGGTCGCCGACCGCTTCGGGCTGGGGGTGGCGGTGGTGACCGCCGGCCTGGAGCGGATGCTCGCCACCGGCCGGCTCGTCCGCGGCGAACTGCGCCCGGGCGGCACCGGCGAGCAGTGGTGTGACGACACGGTGTTACGGATACTGCGCCGGCGCAGCCTCGCCGCCTCCCGCCGCGACGTCGAGCCCGTCCCGGTGACGGCCCTTGCCCGTTTCCTGCCCGCCTGGCAGGGGCTGTCACGCGGCCGGGACGGCAGCCACGGCGTCGACGCGGTGGTGCGGGCCGTTGAGCAGCTGCAGGGCGCGCTGATGCCGGCCAGCGCCTGGGAGCAACTCGTCCTGCCCGCCCGGGTGGCGGACTACCAGCCGGGGATGCTCGACGAGCTGTGCGTGTCCGGTGAGGTGCTGTGGGCCGGTGCGGGCGGGCTGCCCGGCAACGACGGCTGGCTGACCCTGGTCCTCGCCGACAGCGCTCCCCTGCTGCTGCCACCGCCCGTCCCGGACGCGGCGAGCACCCCCCTGCACGCCGCCGTGCTCGAGGCCCTCGACGCGGGGGCCGCCCTGTTCTTCCGGTCCCTCTCCGACCGGGTCGGCAGCCTCGACGACACCGCGCTCGCGGCCGCACTGTGGGATCTGGTGTGGGCGGGCCTGGTCACCAACGACAGCCTCGCCCCGCTGCGGACCTCGCTGGCCGCCCGCCGCGGCAGCCATCCGACCGCTCGGCGCAGCCCCCGGCTGCGCCCGGTGCGCTACTCCCGTCCGAGCATGTCCCGTCCGAGCATGCCGTCGCGGACCGGCCCGCCGACGGTGGCCGGCCGCTGGTCACTGCTGCCCGCACGGGATGCCGACCCGACGCTGCACGCCCACGCGCAGGCCGAGATGCTGCTCGACCGGTACGGGATCGTCACCCGCGGCACGGTCACGGCCGAGGGGATCCCGGGCGGTTTCGCCGGGGTGTACCGCGCCCTGTCCGCCTTCGAGGACAACGGACAGTGCAGACGTGGATACTTCGTGGAATCCCTCGGCGCGGCCCAGTTCGCCGTCCCCGGTGCGGTCGACCGGCTGCGGGCGATGCCGGCGACGTCCGGCGCACTCGTGCTCGCCGCGACCGACCCGGCGAACCCCTACGGCGCCGCCCTGCCCTGGCCGGCGGCCCAGCCGGCCAACGCCCCTGGCTCCCCCGGCGGGGGGCACCGGCCGGGACGCACACCGGGTGCGCTCGTCGTGCTCGTCGACGGCGAACTGGTGCTCTACGTCGAACGCGGCGGCCGGACGTTACTGACCTGGACCGACGACCCCGAACGGGTGCAGCCGGCGGTCGACACCCTCGCGCTCGCCGTGCGGGACGGCTGGCTGGGACAGCTGTCCGTGGAGAGGGCCGACGGCCAGGCCGTGCTCACCAGCGAACTGCGCACCAGCGAACTCGGCCAGGCCCTGGAACGCGCCGGCTTCCATCCTACACCGCGCGGCCTGCGGCTACGGGCCTGAACCATCCCGCATGAGTTCGCGCAGGCCGTCGGCGAAGCCGCGCAGGGCCGCGGTCCCGCGTTCGAGCTCACCGTCGCGCCCCGCCACCGCCCCCGCCGGCAACAGCGCCGACGGTGTCGAGGCGAGCAGGTCACTGGCCGCGGCCAGCATCTCGTCGAGGGCGTCCGCCTCGGTCGTCATCGAACTCACCAGGCCCTTGATCGTAGTAGTGATCTCCGCTCGACGGCCTGGGTCGACGACCGTACGCGCCGCCGACTCACAGGCCAGCACCCGGGCGGCCTGGCCGCGCAGACCATCGACCACCTGGGCGGCCGACGCCATCGCCGCGCGGACCGCCTCGGCGGCGGCCCCGGGCGGCAACGACCGCAGCATGGCGGCGAGCGCGACCACCGCCGCCTCGCCGCGGTGCAGGGGCTCCGCGGCGGCCGAGCCCCGTAGCCGCAGCCGCGAGGGCAGCGGCGCCGTCGGCAGCGGCAGAGCCGCCGGCAGCGCCGGAGCCGCCCGCGCCTGACGCCAGGACAGACCGGCCCGCACGAGCGCGCCGACGCCCACGACCAGCCAGCCCCACGTCCCGTCGAGCACCGCGACCGCCGGGGTGAGGACCGCGACCCCGGACCACGCCCGCGCGGATGCGGCCGCGCGGCGGCGCTGCCTGGCCTGGGCGCGGATCAGCCGCTGCTCGCCGCGCAGCAGGTTCCGGCGTTCGATATCGGCACGCAGCCACTCCGGCAGGCGGCTGCTCGGCCCCGTCCCGCGTGCCGGCAGCATCGTCAGGCGTCCGGCCGATCAGCCTGTCCCTTGTCCAGGGACAGCGTGCCGTCGGATCCGCCCGCCGCCGGCCCGGCCGACAGGGCCGTGCGGATCTCGGCGAGACGGTTGGACGCCTTCGCGTCCAACGACGCCCGACGAATCTCCAGCATCCGCGACTCCACCCCCTGCGAGGACAGTTCGTGCCGTCCCAGGGCGATCGCGTAGCGCTGCTCGACCTTGTCCCGGACCTGCCCCAGCGTCGGGGTGTCGCCTGGCGGGGTGAGCCGGGACATGCCGTCGAGCGCCTTGCCCATCTGCTCCTGCATGGCGGCGTGCTCGATCTGGGTCAGCAGCCGAGCCCGTTCGGCGAGCTGCCCCTCCAGCCGCAGCGTGTTGTCCTCCACCGCGCGGCGGGCCTGCTCGGCGGAGAGCGCGGCCTGCTGGTGCAGGGCCTTGAGGTCGTCAAGGGAGCTCTCCGCGGCGACGAGCTGGCTGGCGAACGCCTGCGCGGTCTGCTCGTAGCGGGCTGCCGCGTCCTCCTCGCCCTTCGCGCTGGCCGCGTCCGCGAGCAGGATGGCCTGGCGTGCGGAGGCGGTCAGGCTCTCGACATCCTCGATCTGGCGCGCCATCCGCATCTCCAGCTGCCGCTGGTTGCCGACGACCGCGGCAGCCTGTTGCACGAGCGCCTGGTGCTGCCGCTGCGCCTCGGTGATCGCCTGGTCGATCTGGACGCGCGGATCCGCCTTCTCGTCCAGCTTCCGGTTCGCCGACGCGGACAGATAGCGGTAGAACTTGCGGACGACGTTCGCCATACCCCGATCGTCGCACGTCAAGCCGGACATCGGTGCCCCCCGGCCCACTAAAACGGACGTCGGCTAGACGGCACCACCGCCGCCGTCAGTCGGCTCAGGCGGCGCGGTCGACCACGGCGGTGGTCGCGCCGCCGCGGGACTGCATGGCGGGAGGCTGCATGGCGGCCATCGGCGGCATCCCCGCCATCGGGGCGCCCACCCGGGCCGGGCCGCCGGCCGCGAGCTCGGCGAGCTCCAGGTCGTCGCTCACCTCACGCAGCAGGTCGGCGAGCCGGACGCCGAGCGCGTCGCAGATCGACGCGAGCAGCTCGGAGCTGGCCTCCTTCTGTCCCCGCTCGATCTCGGAGAGGTATCCGAGCGAGACTCTCGCGTTGGAGGACACCTCACGCAGGGTCCGGTGCTGATCCTGGCGGCGGCGGCGCAATGCCTCGCCGAGCATGCGTCGGAGCAGGACCATCGTGCCTCCTCCTTCGTCCTCGGGCTGGGCCTTACCGTATACCTGCTGTCCACCGTGATGGCTGGCCGTTGATACGACTGTAACCATGTAAGCAACACGCGTCCGGCGGTTCATCCCAGTCAACAAGTATGAACAGTCAGGGTACGCCGAAGAGCGTCCAACGCCTGGACGACCGCATAGATACGGTTCGTACGACGGTCGCCAGGGAGGCGCAGGGACCTCGTCAGCGTGCCGAAGGCACCAACCATACCGATGTGCAGGGTCCCGACCGGCTTGCCCTCCTGCTCGTCGGGACCGGCCACCCCGGTCACCGCCAGCCCGTTGCTCGCCCCCAGCAGGTCCCGTACGCCCGCGGCCATCGCCGCCGCCGTCTCCGGGGACACCGCGCCGGACGTCGCCAGCACCTCCGGGTCGACCCCGAGCACGTCCCGCTTGGCCTCGGTGGCATAGGAGACCACCCCGCCGCGCAGCACCGCGCTGGCACCGGCGACGTCGGTGAGCCGGCCGGCGAGCAGCCCACCGGTCATCGACTCGGCGACGGCGAGCGTCTCACCGCGCTCGGCGAGCAGCCGCAGGACGGTCCCCTCCAGCGAATCGTCGTCGACGCCGTAGAGCGCGATCCCGAGCGCGTCGCGGGCCGCCTTCTCCACCGGCTCGATGAGCCGGTGGGCCTCGGCCCGGTCGGTGGCGCGGGCGCTGATCCTCACCCGGGTCTGCCCGCCGCTGGCGAGAAAAGCGATCATCGGGTTCCCGACCGGGGCAAGCCGCTCGACCTCCCCCGCCAGCGCCTGGGCCACCACCGACTCCCAGATCCCGGCGGTGCGCAGGACCCGGTGCACCACGACCGCCGGCTCCCCCGCCCGGCGCAGCAGATCCGGCAGGACCGACCCGGTGAACATCGCGTACATCTCGTTGGGGACGCCAGGCAGCGCGTACACCACACCGCCGCTGCCGCTGCCCTCACCGGCTATCTCCAGGCGGATACCGGGCGCGGTGCCGACCTCGTTCGGCAGCGGTTCGGCGCCCTCGGGAAGATCCGCCTGCCGGTAGTTCATCTCCGGCGTCCCCCGGCCCGTACCGCCCGGCGCGTCCCGCCGCAGCGCCTGGAACCAGCGGCGTAAGGACGCCTCCAGGAAGGGATCCCGGCGCATGGCCACGCCGGCCGCCAGGGCGATCCCCTCCCGGGTCAGATCGTCCTGGGTCGGCCCGAGCCCGCCGGTGAGGATGACCGCGTCCGCGCGGCCCAGCGCCGCCCGGATCCCGGCCGCGATCGTTTCGACGTTGTCGCCCACCACCGTCGACATCGTCAGCCGCGCACCCACGTCGGCAAGCTGCCGCCCGAGCCACGCCGCGTTGCCGTTGACGATGTCCCCGAACAGCAGCTCGTCACCCACTGCCAGCAGTTCAGCCCGCATCGCTCTCCTCGGAGATCGCGGGGACCGGCCGCGTCGCCTGCCGTCGCAGGGCCACCGCCCGTCCCACATAGTCAAGACCGGTGACCACCGCCACCAGCACCCCGGCGGCGAGAACGACCGCCCGCGCGGAGGCGGCGGTCCCTTCCAGCGGGAGCACGTAGAGACCGATCGCGCAGTTGAGCAGCAGGGTCTTCAGCTTGCCCCCGCGGCTGGGTGCCATCACCCCGTAGCGGATCATCCGTAACCGCAGCAGGGTGACCCCGACCTCCCGGACCGCGACGACCACCGTCACCAGCCACGGTAGGTCATCGAGCAGCGACAGGGACAGCAGCGCGGCGCCGGTGAGAGCCTTGTCCGCGATCGGATCGAGGATGATCCCGAAATCCGTGACGATCCCGCGGCTGCGGGCGACATATCCGTCGACCTGGTCGGTGACCGCCGCGAGCGCGTAGACGGCGAACGCCGCCACCCGCCAGTCGGAACCGTCCTGCCCATCGGCGAACATGAACACCACGAACACCGGGACGAGCGCGACCCGCCCGACGGTGAGCGCGTTGGCAAGATTCAGCCGGCTGACGGCGGCCCCGCTCATACCACAGGGTCGACTGTCACAGGGTCGACGATGTCGAGGAGCTCGGCGACCAGGTCCACCCCTTCGGACGCGACCACCTTCGCACTCACCAGATCGCCCACCCGCACCCGCGCGGCCTCGGCCGCCGGCAGGCGGACCGTGCACGCTCCGTCGACCTCGGGCTGCTGGTGCGCGGCCCGTCCATGTGCCAGCCCACCGGCGACCTCCTCCACCAGGACCTCTACGACCGAGGAGAGCCGCTGCTGCGCGCGGGCGGCGGTCAACTGCTCGACCAGGTCGGTCACGCGCGCCTGGCGCCGGCGTACCGTGGCCGGCGTGACCTTGCCGGGCAGGGTGGCCGCCTCGGTCCCGTCCTCGTCGGAGTATCCGAAGACCCCGACGGCGTCGAGGTCGGCGTCGGTGAGGAAGCGCTCCAGCAGCGCGACGTCCGCCCGGGTCTCGCCCGGGAAGCCGACGATCACGTTCGAGCGGGCGCCGAGGTCCGGGGCCAGCGCGCGGGCCCGCGCCAGCAGATCGAGGAAGGCGTCCGCGCCACCGAAACGGCGCATCCGCCGCAGCACCGACGGACTGGCGTGCTGGAACGACAGATCGAGGTAGGGGGCGACTCCCGGAGTCGTCAGCACCGTCTCCAGCAGGGACGGGCGTACCTCGGCGGGCTGCAGGTACACCGCTCTGACCCGGACCACACCGGCGATCGCGGCCAGTTGGGGCAGCAGTTTCTCCAGCGCCCGCAGGTCCCCGAGGTCCTTGCCGTAGGAGGTCGAGTTCTCGCTGACCAGGACGAGTTCCCGCACGCCCTGGCCGGCGAGCCACTCGGCCTCGGCGAGGACGTCCTGCGGTGGCCGGGAGACGTGCGCCCCGCGGAACGTGGGGATCGCGCAGAACGCGCAGCGCCGGTCACAACCACTGGAAATCTTCAACGACGCGACAGGTCCCCCGAGCAGGCGTTGGCGCAGGACCGGCGGGCCGGAGGCGGGCCCGGCCCGCTCCGTCCGCTCCGCCTGGCGGTCGACCGGTGTGATCGGCAGCAGGGTCCGCCGGTCACGCGGAGTGTGCGCCGCGGGTTTCTCGCCACGCAGCACCGCGTCCAGATGGCTGCCGAGCGTCGGGTAGGCGTCGAAACCGAGGACTGCGTCGGCCTCCGGCAGGCTGTCGGCGAGCTGTCGCCCATACCGCTCGGCCAGGCAGCCGACCGCGACCACGGCCTTCGGGCCCCCGGCGTCCGTGGCGGCGTCGCGCAGATCGGCGGCGGCGAGCAGTGTGTCGATCGAGTCCTTCTTGGCGACGTCGACGAAACCGCAGGTGTTGACCACCACGGCGTCGGCGGTGACCGGATCGTCGACCACGGCCCAGCCGTCCCCCCCGAGCCGCGCCGCGAGCTCCTCGGAGTCCACGTCGTTGCGGGCACAGCCCAGTGTGATCAGCGCGACACGGCGAACGGGACGATCGGGCACGACGTCAGGCTACCGGGATGCCGGGTTACCAATGGCACAGTCTCCCGACACACCCAGACCCACACGTACGGTGAGGACCTGGCCGGGGCTGCCCCCCAGTCCCAGATCCCGCCCGTTGCAGGAGACCGCCACCGATCCAGCGTTGCCGATTTTGATCTCCATGGAACGGGCCGCCTTCACCAGCCGGCTGTCGCCGGGCTGCAGGAGCTGCTGCAACAGGACCCGCTGTGCCTCGTCCCGCATCTCCAGCCAGCTCGGCTCGTCCCGTACCGCCACCTCGACGTTCACCCCGCTCGGCGCGGGCGTCGCGGACCGCACGGGTGCGGCGGACGCGCCGGCTCCCGGCGTCGCCGGCGGGACCGTGGCGGCCGCCCGAACATCGGTTGGGTCGCGCAGTGCACCGCCGGAGTCGTCCGGGACGAAGACGGCGAGAGCGGCCAGGACACAGACCGCTACCAGCGCAACGATCACCGCGGGTGCCCAGGGGAACCCCCGACGGGCTACCGCCCCGTGCGAGATCAACGGATCGGCCGGCCGCGACGGGAGCGGCTGCGGCCCGGTCGGCCGGCCGTGCCGCCGGTCGAACTCGGAGATCAGCGGCGCGGGATCGATCCCCAGGGTGCGGGCGATGCTGCGGATGTGGCCACGCGCATACACCGAACCACCACAGCTGGTGAAATCGTCAACCTCTATCTGCTCGATCAGCGCGGCGCGCACACGGGTCCGCTCGCTGATGTCCGAGATCGACAGGCCCTGTCTGACGCGGGCGGTCGCGAGCGCCGCACCCACTCCCTCCGGAGGCGGGCTGCCTGCGGACACCGTCGGGTCAGTGGACTGCATAGGCCACCCTCCGCCCGGTCGGATCGGCAGTACTGGCGAGTCTACGGTGGTTGGCCAGTCGCCGAAAGCACACTCCGATGATCGCCATGGACGTCACTAGTAGACTGTCGCCGCTAATGTGTGGGGTATAGGTGGCGGAGTTTGGTGCGGGCGTCATCGGTGGTGAAGTGCCAGTTGACTTGGCGCTGGTTGGCGTTGACGGCTGTCTGCCAGGCGTCGAGTTCGGTGTTCAGGACGTCGAGGGTGTCGATGCGGCGGTCGAGGCATTGGCGGGTCAGGGCGGCGAGTTCGATTTCGGCGATGTTGAGCCAGGAGCCGTGTTTGGGGGTGTGGTGGATCTCGAGTCGTTGCGCGAGTGCGAACGCGACGGCCGGGTCGAAGGCCTCGTAGAGCGAGGAGATGTCGTGGGTGTTGAGGTTGTCCATGACCAGCACGACCCGTTCGGCGTCGGGGTAGTCGAGGGTGAGCAGGCGCCTGACGTGGTGTGCCCAGTCGATCCTGGTGCGCCGTGGGGTGGCCTGGACGCGGCGCCAGCCGGCGAGTGGCTCGACCCAGCAGAAGATCGAGCAGGTTCCGTGGCGCACGTACTCGGAGTCCTCGCGCCGGTCACGCCCTGGCGTGGCGGGGATCGGGTCGCGGGCGTGGGCCAACAGCTGGTAGGGCTTCTCGTCCATGCACACCACGGGCACGCCCGGGTTGTGGGGCCGGGCGTAGACCGCCAGAACGTCTTCCATCCGCGCGGCGAACTGCGCGTTCGCCCTCGGTGGGATGGTCCAGCACTTCCTCAGATGAGGACGCAACCTCGTTTTTTTAAGACCCGGCCGATGGTGGAATGGTCCAGGTCCGGGATGTCGGCGACCAGCGCGACGTGCTTTTCCAACAGCCGCAGCGACCAGCGTGCATAACCAGCCGGTGGCTGCGAGCATGCCAGCGCGATCAGTCTGGCCTCAACCTCGCCGGTCACCGGGGAAGGCACCGGGGGAAGCTCCCGTGCCTTCCGACCGATCGTGGCCCCCACATCCCCACCGGTCTCGGTGAACCGCTTCGCGACCAGCCGCAGCGTCTCACCCGAGACCCCGACCCGGACCACGAGTTCTTCTTGGGAGGCAACCGGGCCGACCGAGGTGTCCAACGCGAGCAGGACCCGCGCCCGCCGGATCATCGACGCCGGATGAACCCCCGTCGAGGTCACCCGAACCAACTCGTCACGATCAGCCTCGGTCAAGGTGACCGGCCACTTCTTCTGCGAACCCACGACACAGTCCTGACCGGCAGAGGGACGGGGAGACCTGCCAGACCCAACCCTCTCACCCAGACACAAGACACACCAGAACTAAGCAGCGACAGTCTACTCGTCATTGCGTAGAGTTACCAGGAGTCCTTCGAGTTCGTCCGGCATGACCAGCACGTCCCGGGCCTTCGACCCCTCGCTGGGACCGACGATGCCACGGCTTTCCATCAGGTCCATCAGACGGCCGGCCTTGGCGAACCCGACCCGCAACTTGCGCTGAAGCATCGAGGTCGACCCGAACTGGGTCGACACCACCAGCTCAACCGCCTGCACGAACAACTGCAGATCGTCCCCGATCTCCTCGTCGATCTCCTTCCTGGACTCTGCGCCACTCTCGAACACATCCACCCGAAACGCCGGCGCCGCCTGCTCCCTGGTATGAGCGACGATCGCGGCGATCTCCTCCTCGGAAACGAACGCCCCCTGGATCCGCGCCGGCTTCCCCGCCCCCATCGGCAAGAACAACGCATCCCCGAGCCCGACGAGCTTCTCCGCCCCCGCCTGATCCAGAATCACCCGGCTGTCCGCCAACGACGACGTCGCGAACGCCAGCCGCGACGGCACATTCGCCTTGATCAAACCAGTCACCACGTCCACCGACGGCCGCTGCGTGGCCAACACCAGATGAATCCCCACCGCCCGCGCCATCGCCGTGATCCGCGAGATCGAGTCCTCGACATCCCGCGGCGCCACCATCATCAGGTCCGCCAGCTCGTCCACGATCGTCAGGATGTACGGATACGGCGCATACACCCGCTCCGAACCCGGCGGCGCCACGATCTGACCGGCCCGCACCTTGCGGTTGAAGTCGTCGACGTGCCGCACCCCGCACGCGGCCAGATCCTCGTAACGGTTCTCCATCTCCTTGACCACCCACTCCAACGCGTCCGCGGCCTTCTTCGGACTCGTGATGATCGGCGTGATCAGATGGGGAATCCCCTGATAGTTCGTCAACTCCACCCGCTTGGGATCCACCAGCACCAGCCGCACCTGATCCGGGGTGGCCCGCGCCAACACACTCGTGATCAACGTGTTGATACAGGTCGACTTCCCTGCCCCGGTCGCCCCGGCGATCAGGATGTGCGGCATCTTCGCGAGGTTCGCCACCACATAGCCGCCCTCGATGTCCTTACCCAGACCAACCAGCAGCGGATGCGGGTTCCCGGTCGCCTCCTCACTGCGCAACACGTCCCCGAGCGAAACCAACTCCCGATCGGTGTTCGGGATCTCGATCCCCACCGCGCTCTTCCCCGGGATCGGACTGATGATCCGCACATCCGGGCTCTTCACCGCGTACGCGATGTTCTTGGTGAGCTGGATGATCCGCTCGACCTTCACCGCCGCACCCAACTCGATCTCGTACCGGGTCACCGTCGGCCCCCGAGTGAAACCCGTCACCCTGGCATCCACCCGGAACTGCGCGAAGACATCCGTCAACGAACCGATCACCGCATCCGTCGCAGCCGACCGCACCTTCGGCGGCGTACCCTGCTGCAACAACGTCGGCGACGGCAGAACATAGCCACTTCCCGCCATACCGCTCAGGCCGGGAGCGACGAAGTGCTCCACCTCGGACGGATCGGGCAGACGCATCTGTGCCGGCTCGGACGACGGCTCGGGCCCTGGTCCGCGTCCCCGCGTCTTCGGGGCCCGCCGTCCGCCGGCCCGGGGCGCCGGCGCCGGTTCGTCCGCCACCGGCGGCCCGGTATCCCCGGTCGCGTCGATGTCGAACACGTCCGGATCCGGCAGTGGCTGGGAGGCAGGGATGCCGAGCAGGTCCTCCACCAGTGACCCGCGGAACCGATCCTGCGCCGGGCTGCCGGTGGCCGGCTCGTTTCGGCGACCCCGGTCCCGATCCCGACTCCGATCCCGATCCCGGCGACCTCCACGGTCCTCCCCGCGCTGGTAACCGGCCATGACCCTGTCCCGCAGCTCGCGCAGTCGGTCGGGGATCGTGTGAATCGGGGTCTTGGTGATCACGAGTATGCCGAACACGCTCACCAGAACCAGCAGAGGCACCGCCAGGTACGCGGTGACAGCGCTGGACAGCGGCGAACTGACCAGGAACCCGGCCAGCCCCCCCGCCCGCTCGATCGCGGCGGTACCGGCGCCGAAATCAGGCACCCCGTGCGCGACGTGCACCAGCCCCAGCGCACCCGCCGCGAAAGCGGTCCAGCCGATCAGCACCCGGCCGCGGCTGTCCGGATCGCTCGGGCTGCGGATCAGCCGCCAGGTCGCGCCGAGGCCGAACAGCGGAAGCGCCACCGCGCCCGCGCCGACCAGGAAGTGCAACAGGCCTGCGACAACACGGCCCACCGGCCCACCGGCATGAAACCAGACCGCAGCCAGGGTGAGCGCGGTCGCGCCAAGCGTGGCAAGCCCCGCGCCGTCCCGCCGGTGCGCCTCGTCGATACGCAGGTCACGGGCGCCCCGACCGATCCGGCGGCCCATCCCGCCCAACAGCGCGGCCGCGGCCTGCCAGGCCCGGACCACCAGCCGGATCGCGGCTTGGGCGGCAACCACGGTGAAGGGAGGGCGTGATCTGCCCGTACCGGCCTTCGCGGGGCTGGCCTTCGGCCGGGGCCTGCTCGCTGTCGGCTTTCCGCTCGACGCCTTGCCCGCAGCCGGTGGACGCCGCGCAGGCGCCGAGCGGGAGGGAGACCTCCCGCTCTGGGCACGCGTCCGCGTACCACTCGCCCGTGTGGCCACTCCAGGACGGTACCGGTCTCCGGCCGCGACATCCGGCAACCCCGACCTTCCGGGCGCGTCGCCTCAGACCTCGACAACCACCGGCACGATCATCGGACGGCGCCGGTAGGTGTCACTCACCCAGCGTCCGACCGTGCGGCGCACCAGCTGCTGCAACGCGGCGACATCCACCATGCCAGAACGCATCGACTCGGCCAACGCCTCGGACACCAGGCCGCGTACCTGCTCGAATGCCTCGCGGGCGTCGGAGAACCCCCGGGCCGACAGCTCGGGGCCGCCCACGACCTTCCCCGACGCGGCGTCGACCACAACCGTGATCGTGATGAAGCCATCATCGCCCAGGATGCGACGGTCCTTCAGGCTCGACTCGCCGACATCGCCGACGGCGAGCCCGTCGACGTAGACGTAGCCGCACGGGACGACGCCGGTGATGTTCGCCTGCCCGTCGACCAGGTCGACGACCATGCCGTCGTCGGCGAGCACGATCCTGTCCGCGGGCACACCGGTCGCCTCGGCGAGCGCGCCGTGCGCACGCAGATGACGCCACTCGCCGTGTACCGGCATGACGTTGGACGGGCGGGTGGCGTTGAGGACGTACAGGAGCTCGCCGGCCGGCGCGTGCCCGGATGTGTGCACCTTGGCCACGCCCTTGTGGACGACCTTCGCCCCCCAGCGGGTCAGCCCATTGATCACCCGATGGACCGCGTTCTCGTTCCCCGGGATCAGACTGGAGGCGAGCACGACCGTGTCGCCGGCCTCGATCCGGATCGCATGGTCACGGTTGGCCATCCGGGACAGGGCCGACAACGGCTCGCCCTGGGAACCGGTCGAGACCAGGCAGACGTTGCGATCGGGCAGCGAGGCGATGTCACGCATGTCGACCATGAGGCCCGGCGCGACCCGCAGCAGCCCCAGGTCACGGGCCACCCCCATGTTGCGCACCATCGAGCGTCCCACGAAGCACACCGAGCGACCATGCGCCTCCGCCGCGTCAAGAACCTGCTGCACACGGTGCACATGACTGGCGAAACAGGCGACGATGATTCTCTTGTTCGCTCCCCGGAACACACCGTCGAGGACGGGAGCGATCTCCCGCTCCGAGGTCACGAAGCCTGGCACCTCGGCGTTGGTGGAGTCGGACAGCAGAAGGTCGACACCCTCCCGGCCGAGCCGGGCGAAGCCGCCCAGATCGGTCAGCCTGCCGTCGAGGGGAAGCTGGTCCATCTTGAAGTCGCCGGTGTGCAGCACCAGACCGGCCGGCGTGCGGATCGCGACAGCCATGGCGTCCGGGATGGAATGGTTGACCGCGAAGAACTCACAGCCGAATGGGCCGAAACTGTGGACCTGCCCCTCCCGCACCTCGACGGTGACCGGGGTGATGCGGTGCTCGGCGAGCTTGGCCACGGTCAGCGCGAGCGTCAGCCGGGAGCCGACCAGCGGGATGTCGGCACGTTCGCGCAGCAGGTAGGGGATGGCGCCGATGTGGTCCTCGTGTGCGTGGGTGAGCACGACCGCCTCGATGGCGTCCAACCTGTCCCGGATGGCGGTGAAGTCGGGGAGAATGAGGTCGACGCCGGGCTGGTCACTCTCGGGGAAGAGCACTCCGCAGTCGACGACGAGCAGCCGGCCGTCGAACTCGAACACGGTCATGTTGCGCCCGATCTCGCCGAGACCCCCGAGCGCGACGATGCGCAGCCCGTCCGGCGGAAGCGGTGGCGGTGTTCCCAGCCCGGGGTGGGGATGGCTCACGCGGAACCCGCCGTCGCCGTGGCCACGTCCGCGGACAGGTCGATTCCGGCCGCGGCCAGGTCGGCCCTGAGTCGCTCGCGTTCCTGCTCGGTGGCATCCACCAGCGGCGGCCGGACTCCCCCAGCGGGCAGCCCAGCTATGTGAAGAGCAGCTTTTGTCATGATCACACCTTGGTTCCTGAACATGCCCTCGTACGCCGGAAGCAGACTCAGGTGTAGTGAACGGGCACGAACGGCGTCACCTGCGTCGAAAGCATCGATCATCGAACGGATCCGGACGGTGGCGACATGCCCGACGACGCTTACGACCCCCACGGCCCCCACCGCCAGGAGCGGGAGGTTGAGAATGTCCGTACCGGAGTAGTATGCAAGTTCTGTTCGGGCAAGGACCCACGACGACGCGCCAAGATCGCCCTTGGCATCCTTGACAGCCACGATCCGTGGATGGTCAGCCAGATGTACCAGCGTATCCGTTGCCACCGGCACACCGGTACGGCCAGGTATATCATAGATCATGACAGGTAGACCAGTAGCGTCCGCGACCGTACGGAAGTGCGCCGCAAGCCCGGCCTGTGGAGGCTTGCTGTAATAAGGGCTGACCACCAGCAGCCCGTACGCGCCGGCCTTCTGCGCCGCCACGGCCAGTTCCACCGTGTGCCGGGTGTCGTTGGTGCCCACACCGGCAATCACCTTCGCCCGGGTGCCGACGGCCTCCACCACCGTCCTGAGCAGCTCTTCTTTTTCCGCGTCCGAGGTGGTCGGCGATTCCCCTGTCGTCCCGTTGACAACCAGACCGTCGTTGCCGACGTCCACCAGATACTCCGCGAGTGCCGCAGCACCTTTAAGATCAAGTTCACCGTCCGCGGTGAACGGAGTGATCATTGCTGTAATCATGCGACCGAAGGGCGCTCGGGACAACACTGACATGCCGGTCACCTTAGTTCTCATGGTGCCTTGTCGGGCAACACCCGGCACGGCACGTGACGGCACCTCGGACGCACATGAGTCCGCCACACATGAGACGGCCGGAATGCCGACGACGGCCAGGAAGCTTCGACGATAGCTGCTACCCAGCGCGACCGGCATCCTGGCGACGGCGCTCCGACGGCGCGCCCGACCCCGGGGCGCCGGATGCTCGCGACATGTTCCGGCCAAGCCGGACGAGGCGTCGCGGACCACCGGGACGCCAGGAGCGGACGGCCACCCCTCGACCCTGGTTCTTCGGCATGGTGACCATCCTGTTCCTCGCTGGCCCGTTTCCTCATCAGCCCATTCCCGGGCCGGCCGGTCCGTGCCTGCGAGCGATCAGTCTACTCCGCCAACAGAGCCAGCAGCCGACAGACGCAGCAGTGTCCAGCAACGCCCGCCAGCCGCGACAGCACGCGCCAGCCGAACGCAGCCGGGCCTCCACCGCGTCCGCCGCCTGGCTGTCACCGGCTTCCGCCCGCACTGCCTCTCACCCGACTGCCACAACCACCTGTCGCAGCCGTCGCCGTCACTGTCGTCTCGACCGTGTTCCGCGGAACGCACCCCTCCTTCCTGAAGGATCATTCCCCTGCCGAAGGCCCCACGGCACCCCGGGGCGCGAACCCGACCTTCGACCCCGCGCCTGGACGTGACCGCCTCGGGCTTCGGCCCCGCCGACCCCACTTCACAACTCTGTACAGAACAGACATTTCCTTGCAGGCCAGACAATATGGGTCTAGCATCGAACCTATGTTCGATATCGATGTGGAGCATGCCCCCCTCCACCAGCTTGAAGCGGAAATCTGCGCCTGGGCCGGACGGATCTCAGCCGCGATGTGCGCCTGGCTGTTGGCACTGGCCGCGTTCGACCGCCGCGAGGGCTGGGCAGGGGCGGGGATCCGCTCCTGCGCACACTGGCTGTCGTGGAAGTGCGGGACCAGCCTGCGCACCGGCTATGAGCACCTCCGCGTCGGGCACGCTCTCGAACAGCTCCCCGCACTGCGCGACGCCTTCGCGAGCGGTCGGTTGTCCTACGCCAAGGTCCGCGCCATCAGTCGGGTCGCCGACGTCGACAGCGAGGCCGAATGGGTCCGTCAGGCCGAACATGCCACGGCCAGTCAGCTTGACCGGCTCGTCGCCGCGTACGGTCGTCTGCGTGGCCGTGACGGGCTGGGTCAGGTGATCGACCGACACACTCGCCGGTCCTGCTCGTGGCAGTGGGACGACGACGGCAGCCTGATCATCCATGCCCGACTGACCCCCGAGGATGGCGCCCTGTTCGTCAAGGCCCTCGACGCGGCCCACGCCGGCCACGCGCCTGACATGCCTCGGGACCGGGCCACGAACGCCGACGCTCTCACCGCGGTCGCCTGCGATTTCCTCACCAGCAGGGCACCTACGCTGGCCGACCCCGCCCGCTACACCGTGAACGTCCATATCAACGCGAATCTGCTCACCGACGGCGACCGTGAGCACCAGTCCCGCAGCGACGTCGAACCGGGTGTCGCGGTACATCCGGAAACCGTTCGTCGGCTCGCCTGCGACGCAGGTGTCGCCATCCCGAACGCCGGGCGGTGGGCCGGGGAACCACTGCGCCTCCAGGAGTCGGTCACCGCGCTCCTCAACGCGGGAACTGCCCGGCAAGGCACACGCGGACACTCCGGGCGATCTCCAGGTCCTCGCGGGCCTCGACAACGAGCGTCCGGGCCGGCGAGCCGGCAGCGGTGATGTCATGATCGCCGTCTGCATGAGCGACGTTACGCGCCGGGTCGATGCCCACACCGAGAAAACCCAGCCCGTCCGTGGCGCCAGCCCGTACTGTCGCGGAGCGCTCCCCCACCCTACCGGTGAAGACCAGCGTGTCCAGCCCGCCGAGAGCCGCCGCCATCGCGGCGATCTGCGCACGCAGTCGGTGGAGGTACACCGCCAGCGCCAAGGAGGATGCGGCCTCACCGGTGACGGCGCGGTTGACGACCGTACGCATGTCCGGGGTGCCGGCCAGGGCGGCCAGGCCCGAGCGGTGGAACAACGTCTCGGTGAGCTCGTCGGCGGACAGGCCGGCCGACGTCTGCAGCCACAGCAGCAGGCCCGGGTCGATCGTGCCGGAACGGGTCGCCATGACCAGCCCCTCCAGCGGGGTGAACCCCATGGTGGTGTCGATGCTGACGCCGTCGCGGACGGCTGCCAGCGACGCGCCCGAGCCCAGATGGCAGGTCACCACCCGCCGCCCGCCGGTCAGCGCAGCCGCCCGGCGGGACGCGTACGCGTGGGACAACCCGTGGAAGCCGTAGCGGCGCACGCCGAGACGGTCCCGCCAGTCAGCCGGAACCGCGTAGGTGGCCGCGGCCAGTGGTATCCGGGCATGGAAGGAGGTGTCGAAGCAGGCGACCTGGGTGATGCCGGGTGCCGCGGTCCGTACCTCGGCCAGCGCGGCCAGCGCCGCCGGCTGGTGCAGGGGGGCCAGTACGGCGAGCGAGCGTAGCTCCTTGACCACCCGGTCGGTGACGACCACCGGGTCGGTGAACTCTGTTCCGCCGTGCACGATCCGGTGCCCGACCGCGCCGAGCTCGCCGAGCCGAGCCAGGTCCGTGATCGCGGCGGTGACCTCGTCCGGGTTCGGTCTGCCTTCCCGCGCGCGAAGGTCGACCGCGGCCAGCAGAGCGTCCCCCGGCTCGAGGAGACGCAGTTTCAGGCTGGACGAACCGGCGTTGACCACGAGGATGTTCATGCTGCTGGGCCGTCTAGTAGGGCCAGGTCCAGTTGGAGATCTCGGGCATGTCCGTGCCGAAGTCGCGGGTGTACGTGCGGGCCGCGATCCGGGCGTCCACCATGTCCTGCCAGACGTGTGCGGCGCGCGCACCCAGCGACGGCACCCGGTCGATCACGTCGATCACCAGGTGGAACCGGTCGAGGTTGTTCATCATCACCATGTCGAACGGCGTGGTGGTCGTGCCCTCCTCGATGTAGCCGCGGACATGGATGTTGGTGTGGTTGGTCCGCCGGTAGGTCAGCCTGTGGATCAGCCACGGGTAGCCATGGTAAGCGAAGATCACCGGTCGGTCGGCGGTGAACAGCGCGTCGAAACGGGCGTTGGAGATCCCGTGTGGGTGCTCGCTGTCAGGCTGGAGGCACATCAGATCGACGATGTTGACGACGCGCACCTTCAGGTCAGGGAAGTGGCGCCGCAGGATGTCGACCGCGGCCAGGGTCTCCAGGGTCGGGATGTCGCCGGCGCAGGCCATGACCACGTCGGGCATGCCGTCGGCTGCTGCGTGCTCGGAGCGGCTGGCGGGTCCGTGGTCGTTGCTGGCCCAGTCCCAGATACCGATGCCCCGGGTGCAGTGGGCGATCGCCGCGTCCATCGGCAGGTAGTTCAGCGCCGGCTGCTTGCCCGCCACGATGACGTTGATGTAGTGCCGGCTGCGCAGGCAGTGGTCGGCGACGGACAGCAACGTGTTCGCGTCCGGCGGGAGGTACACCCGGATTATCTCCGCCTTCTTGTTGACCACATGGTCGATGAAGCCCGGGTCCTGATGGGAGAAGCCGTTGTGGTCCTGCCGCCAGACATGGCTGGTGAGCAGGTAGTTCAGCGACGCGATCGGACGCCGCCACGGGATGTGGCGGGTCGTCTTCAACCACTTCGCGTGCTGGTTCACCATCGAGTCGACGATGTGGATGAACGCCTCGTAGCAGGAGAAGAACCCGTGCCGGCCGGTGAGGAGATACCCCTCCAGCCAGCCCTGGCACAGATGCTCCGAGAGCACCTCCATGACCCGGCCGTCCGGCGCCAGGTCGTCGTCGCCGTCGACGATCTGCGCGTTCCAGGCCCGGGACGTCGTCTGGAACAGCGCGCCGAGACGGTTGGAGACGGTCTCGTCCGGGCCCATGACCCGGAACGTCGTCGGGTTCGCCGTCATCACGTCCCGCAGGAAACCGCCGAGGACCCTTGTCGCCTCACTGAACGTCGTGGCCGGGTTGGCGACCTCCACGGCGTAGTCACGGAAGTCGGGCAGGGCGAGGTCACGCAGCAGCTCGCCGCCGTTGGCATGCGGGTTCGCGCTCATCCGCCGGTTGCCCGACGGCGCGAGGCCGGTGAGCTCGGCGACCAGGCGGCCGTCGGCGTCGAAGAGCTCCTCGGGCCGGTAGCTGTGCAGCCACCGCTCCAGCTCCGCCAGGTGCTCGGGGTTGTCGTGGATCTGCGCGACCGGCACCTGATGGGATCGCCACGTGCCCTCGACCTGTGCGCCGTCGACGACGCTCGGGCCGGTCCAGCCCTTCGGGGTACGAAGGACGATCATGGGCCACGGCGGGCGGGACGGGTCGCCGTGCGCTCGCGCCTGCCGCTGAATCCGGGCGATCTCGGCGACGACGGTGTCCATGACGGCGGCGAAGCGCTGATGGACCCGCTCGGGATCGTCCCCGGTAACGTGGAACGGCTGGTAGCCGTAGCCGCGCATCAGCTGGTCGAGCTCGGCCTGCGGGATGCGCGCGAGCACGGTCGGCTGAGCGATCTTGTAGCCGTTCAGGTGGAGGATCGGCAGCACCGCGCCGTCACGGACCGGATCGAGGAACTTGTTCGAGTGCCAGCTCGCCGCCAGCGGGCCGGTCTCGGCCTCCCCGTCCCCGACGACCGCGCAGACCAGCAGGTCAGGATTGTCGAACGCGGCGCCGAAGGCATGGGTGAGGGCGTAGCCGAGTTCCCCGCCCTCGTGGATCGAGCCGGGGATCTCCGGCGCCACGTGGCTGGGGATGCCGCCGGGGAAGGAGAACTGGCGGAACAGCCTGCGCAGCCCGGCGGCGTCCCGGGTGATGGAGGGATAGACCTCGGAGTACGTGCCCTCCAGGTAGGCGTTCGCGACGATGCCGGGGCCACCGTGACCCGGGCCGATGACGTAGATCGCGTTCAGGTCGTTCGCCCTGATCACGCGGTTCATGTGCGCGTAGATCAGGTTGAGTCCCGGTGTGGTGCCCCAGTGGCCGAGCAGACGGGGCTTGACGTGCTCGGCCCGCAGGGACTCCCGCAGCAGGGGGTTGTCGAGCAGGTAGATCTGACCGACCGACAGGTAGTTCGCCGCGCGCCAGTAGGCGTGGATGCGCCGCAGCTCGTCCGGTGACAGCGGTCCTGGTGACAGCGGCATGCATCCCACCTCAGTCGGCGAGCGGGCTCGCCGCAACCTCGGTTCCGTCGTCCAGAGCGGTCACCTGGAAGTCGCCGAAGACATTCGGCGCGAGCCGCTGGAGCTCACGCAGCACCGCCACCGCCAGGGCGCGGATCTCGACGTCGGCCGCCTCGCTCGCCCGCATCGCGATGAAGTGACGCCAGGCCCGGTAGTTCCCGGTCACCACGATCCGGGTCTCGGTGGCGTTGGGCAGCACCGACCGGGCGGCCTGCCGGGCGAGCTTGCGCCGGGAGGTCGGTGTCGCCACGTCGGCGAACCGCTTCTCCAGCCCCTCGAGGAGCTTGCCGTAGGCCTCCAGCGAGGCGGCGGTGGCCTCGGTGAACAGTTCGTGCAACCGTGGGTCCTCAGCGATGACGTCCGGCTCGATCACGGCGGCGTCCCGCTCCGGTACGTAACGCTGGGAAAGCTGACTGTAGGAGAAGTGCCGGTGGCGCACCAGCTCGTGGGTCAGGCTCCGGGAGACCCCGGTGATGTACACACTCACCGTCGCGTGCTCGAGCACGGACAGGTGCCCGACGTCGAGAATGTGGCGCAGGTAGCCGGCGTTCGTGGCCGTGGCGGGGTTCGGTTTCGACCAGCTCTGGTAACAGGCCCGGCCGGCGAACTCCGCCAGTGCCTGGCCACCGTCGGCATCGGTGCTCCAGTCGACGTCGTCCGGTGGGACAAACTGCGTCTGAGCAATGATCTGGACGCGCATGCCCATACCGTAACCTGCGGCCATCTAGCCCGGACCGGACCTATGGCAACCTATGGCACCGACCCGCCGTCTCGGTAACAGTAACGCACCGCGATGATTCTGGACGGCGCCGGACCGTGATAGACCAGGATCGACGGTCATCCCCCAGTCGATCGTCCCTGGCGGTCGGGGGTTTCCCGCCCCCCGTCAACCCCCGGCCGCCCACAGGCGGGCCGACGGCGGGCAGACGCTGGCGACCAGCAGCCGCCCGCCGTCGCGCACGCAGCCGAACACCGCCAGGTGCAGCGGCCGTTCGGCCGGTACCGGGACGCCGCCATCCACGTCATACCTGGCGTTGGTGACCTTACGGCGATGCGCCGCCGGGTCGTCCGCCGTGTGGGCCGGCGCGTCGGCGCGCCAGACGACCATCATCTCGGTGCATCCCGGCGGCCAGGTCCAGCGCAGCAGGTCGCCGGCGAGGTGCAGATCGGTCGCGGGCGCGAGGCGGTCCGCGGCGGTCAGGACGACGGACACGGGATCGGAAGCGAGCTGGGCCGCGTCTGAGCGGGCGGGGGCGGACCACAGCCCGGACCGGCCGGCGAGCACCTCGTAGGCCGGGATCGGCGTGTCCGGGCCGACCCCGCCGTCCTCGATGCTGGTGACCTGGGTGACACCGACCGCGCGGGAGGCTCCGTCCGGCCCGATCCGCAGCACGCGGTACCTGATAGTGCCCGCCGACGGCGACGGCTGCCAGGTGACCACCACGGCCCGGCCGGCACGCCGGGCCCGTACCCGCGTCGGTGGCGCCACCCCGGTGACGGCAAGGGCGTCGCGGGCGGCCTGATGGTCGGCGACGATCTCCAGCGCCTCCAGCAGCAGGCTCTCCCGCTGCGCGCCGTGGCTGCGGCCGGCGGCGGCGACCATCTCGTCGGCGCGCGCGAGCTGCTCACGGACAGTCGCGATCTCCTCGGCGACGCTGCGCCCGTCCCGGCCGGGCACGTCAGCGGCGTCGCGGGCGAGTTCGTCGAGCAGCCGGGCGGCGGTCCGCAGGTTACGGCCGGACACCGCAGCCTCGACCTGCCGCCACCGCGACCCGGCCTCGCGGATCACCTGCTCGACCTCGTCGGCGACGGCCCGGATCGCGGGCAGCAGCTCCCCGGCCCGTTCCCGGGCCTCGGCGACCTGCTCGTGGGCCTCGACCGGACGGCCCGCCCGCAGCGCGGCCCGGGCCCTGGCCAGCGGCTCCAGCCACTGCGTGGCCCGGGACGGCGCGGTTCGGGACTGCTGGGGCCGTTGGGCTGGCCGGAGCGGCTGGCTTGGCCGGGCCAGCCGGGTTGGCCGGGCCCGGACGGGGACGTCCGGCACGTCGACGCCGTGTTCGCGGGCGAGCTCGGCGAGTACCGCCTCGGCTCGACCCCGGTCGAGGCCGTGCTCCTCGGCCTCGGTGAGGAAGTTCGTGTAGTGCCGCGGGGTGAGGGCGTCCTCGACCAGCACCGCCGCGGCCACCGCCGGCCGCAGTCGGGCGGTCACGTCGGCTGCCAGGGCGTCCAGGTACAGCGCCGGGTCGGCGTCGACGAGCAGGGCGGTGACCGCGGCCAGCAGGTCGTCCACGAGTGCGCGGCGGCGGTCCGGACGGCGTTCGCGGTTGCGGGCGGCGAACTCGTCCCGGGCCTGGCGGATCTCGTCCCGTTCGGCGCCGGGCGGCAGGCCGAGCAGGGTGAGCAGGCTCGTCGGCGGGGTCTCCCCGGACAGCCGGCCGAGCTCGTCGAGGTCGGCGCGTACCTGCCGGAACAGGTCGGGGTCGACGGCGGGACGGTCGGGACGCGCCGGCGTCCCGGCGGGCAGCACCTTGTACCGGCGCACCCGCAGGGCGAAGGCGTCGGCGTCGATGCCGCGCTCGGCGGCGAGCTGCCGCAGGCCGGCGAGCTTGTCCTCGGGCAGGCCGCCGAAGCGCTGCACCAGCCGGGCCACGGCGGCGTCGAGGTCGGCGAAGCGCTGCCCGTCCCGGTCGTCACGCTCGCGGCGGACCCGCTCGGCGAGCAGGCCGCGGCGCCGCGCGTCGAGCAGTTCCTGGCCGACCTGGTCGTGCGCGGCCAGCAGCGCGAGCACCAGGCCCCGGTACTTGGATGGTCCCGGGACTTCTGCCAGAAGGCCCACACCTGGCCGACGCGGGCGGCGACGTCGGCGTCGGTGAGCCGGTCGACCTCCGCCAGCGGGATGTCGTACAGCTCGAAGGGGTCGGACTGCCCGACCCCACCACGGGCCTGGACGGCGGCGAGGACCCGCTTGCGGTAGTCGTTAGGCTGGAATTCCTCCACGCCCGCTCCTTCAGCCCTCCCGACGGCGCAACCGGGCCACCGCGTCCCGTTCCCGGGCGACGTCGGCCTGGCTGAGCGCCGCACTGGTCTCCACCCGCACGGTCAGGGGACGATCGACCAGCCCCTCGTGCAGCGCGGTCACCTCCAGGATGCCGTCGAAGCCCATCCGGAAGGTGATCTCGATGGGCGTCCCGGCCGGGAAGCCCGGGGGGATCCCGGTTATGTCCGCCTGTGCGATGATCTTAACGTCGTCGACCCGGGTCGACTCGACACCACCGCCCTGTTCCACCACGTGAACCGTGACAACATCCTGGTCGTCACGAACGGTGCCGAAACTACGCCTGACCGCTATCGGCAGCCGGTCGTTGCGGTGGACGAGGAACACCGCGGAACGTTCGCCGAAACGGTCGAGCGCGAGCACGCCGAACCCGCGGGAGACCACGTTGACCACCTGCACCTCGACGGTGCGGCGGACCCGCTCGGCGGTCAGCCCGAACGCCTCCGCCAGGCGCCGGCAGGCAGCGGCGAGATCCTCGGGCGCGGCGGTGTCGGGCTGGGCCCCGTCGAGGATCTGCCCCCGGGACACCAGGTCGGCCAGCACCAGCCGCTCGATGGCCTTCTTCTCCCCGTAGAGGGCCGCGCCCTTGGCGACCGCGAGGTCGGGGTCGCGCAGCTCCACCGGTACGCCGAGTTCGGCGGCCAGCCGGCGGGCCACCGCCGGCATCCTGGACGATCCGCCGACGAGCAGCGCCCGGTCCAGCCGGGTGACCCCGCGGGCCCGGGCCGCGGCCAGGACGGAGCGGGCCAGCGTCACGGTCCGCTCCAGCAGGCCGGCGGTCAGCCGCTCCAGGTCGTCCCGGGAGAACGGCACCGTCAGCGCGTGCCCGTCGTGTTCCACCCGGACCGTTGTCCGCGTCCGGTCGCTGAGCTCGCGCTTGGCCTGTTCGGCCGCCAGCAGCAGCGCCTGGGCGGCCTCGGAGTCGTCGAGCGGGTCCTCGGCGTCGGGATGGGCGTCGAGGACCCGCCGGGACAGGTGCAGCGCGATCTTCTCGTCCCAGTCGGCCCCGCCGAGCTGGTGATCGCCGTCGACCGCGACCACCGAGACCCGGCGGTCTGCGAGCTCGACGACGGTCACGTCGAAGGTGCCGCCGCCGAGGTCGTAGACGAGCGCGACATCCTCGTGTTCCTCCCGCCCGCCGGGGCCCGTGTCGGGGGGGTCGGCATTGAACCGGGCGAAGCCGTAGGACAGCGCGGCGGCGGTCGGCTCGTTGATGACGTCCACGACCGTCAGGCCGGCGTACTGCCCGGCGAGCACTGTTGCGCAACGCTCCTCGTCACCGAAGTAGGCCGGGACGGTGATGACGACGTCACGGACCGACTCGCCGGCGGCGAAGGCCACGTCACTGACCAGCGCCCGCAGGATGAGGCTGCTGACCGCCGGCGCCGACCAGGCCCGGCCGGAGCTGACGAAACGCCAGTCACCGTCGCCCATCCGGCGTTTGACCAGTGCGCACACGTCGTCGGCACGGGCGCGGGCGAGGCGGCGGGCGGGCTCACCGGTGACGTAGTCGTCCGGCCCGACGAACAGCACGACGCTCGGCAGCGTGGTGGCGCCGTCGGAGAGCGGAACCACCTCCGGCTCCCCCGACCGGTCCACCCGGGCAACACAGCTGTACGTGGTTCCGAGATCGATTCCGTAGACGACGCCCGCGCTCATGTCCGAAACGTATCGAGATCACGCGGCGGAATCGGCACGTTCGAGAGCTATTGCGTAGCGCATCGCACGGCGTCCCCGACGGGTGTCCCCAGCGTCACCGTAAGCCGCCGCGAGCCGGTACCAGGCCCGCCAGTCCCGGGGGGCGGCTTCGGTCTCGGCCCGCCGGGTCTCGAAGAGCACGTCGGCGGCGGCACGGTCGATCCGGCCGGAGGGGCGTCGCGGCAGCCGCGTCGCGGCATCGGCGGAACTGACCGATTCCGCTGACAGCAGGCGGCCCAGGCGTTCGGCGGCCCGGCCGAACTGCAGCTCCCGGACGATGACGGCCGCGCCCACCACGGGCAGCAGCAGGACGCCCACGCCCATCCCACGCGCGGCCCAGCTGTCCTCGGTGAGCAGTTGGACACCCCGCCAGCCGATCAGAGCGAGGTAGAACACCGCCGCGACGACCAGCACGACCACTACCTGACGGGCTTTCACCGCTGCGGCCTCACAGTTCGAGCAGGGCCTCGAGGCCCACGGTCAGGCCGGGCCGCCCGGGCGTGCGCCGCACGCCGAGCAGCACACCCGGCATGAAGGAGGTTCGGTCCAACGAGTCGTGACGCAGGGTCAGCGTCTCTCCGGCGCCGCCGAAGAGCACCTCCTGGTGCGCGACGAGCCCGGACAGCCGGATGCTGTGGACGGGCCCCCCGCCGACCCGCGCGCCGCGCGCCCCGGCCAGCGCGGACGAGGTGGCGTCCGGGCCCGCCGGGTCCAGCCCGGCCTTGGCCCGGGCCTGCGCGATCGCCTCCGCGGTGTGGGCGGCCGTCCCGCTGGGGGCGTCGAGCTTGCCCGGATGGTGCAACTCGATGATCTCCACGGACTCGAAGAAGCGAGCCGCCTGAGCGGCAAAATGGATCATGAGCACCGCCGCGATCCCGAAGTTCGGGGCCACCAGCACCCCGACCCCGGGGGTGTCGGCGAGCCAGCCGCGCACGGTGGCCAGCCGCTGCGCGTCAAACCCGGAGGTGCCCACGACGACGTGCAGGCCGGCGTCGACGCACCAGCGCAGGTTGTCCATGACGGCGTCGGGGCGGGTGAAGTCGATGACGACCTGGGCGGCGCGCAGGGCGTCGCGCTCGTCCCCGGCGTCGATCGCGGCGACCAGAGAAAGATCGTCAGCGGCCTCGACGGCGGCGCGGACCGTCGAGCCCATCCGGCCCCGGGCGCCGAGCACACCGACCCTCAGGCGGTCGGGGACAACGGGGGCGGCAGCGGCGGGGGAAACGGCGGTCATGCCGCGACCACACGCGCGAAGTCGTGATCGTCGAACGGGCCGATCACGCCCAGGGCCAGCGGACGGGTGAGCAGCTCGGCGGCGACGGCCCGGACGTCGTCGCCGGTGACCGCGTCCACCCGGGCGAGTATCTCGTCGACGGAGAGCAGCTCGCCGTGGACGAGTTCGCTCTTGCCGATCCGGCTCATCCGCGAACCGGTGTCCTCCAGGCCCAGCACCAGTGAGCCCCGGCTCTGGCCCTTGGCCCGGGCCAACTCCTCGTCGGTGATGCCCACCGTCGCCACCAGCTCGAGCTGCTCGCGGCAGAGGGCGAGCACGTCGTCGGCCCGCCGGGGCGCGCATCCCGCATACACGCCGAACAGCCCGGCGTCGGCGAAGTGGGAGGCGAACGAGTAGACGGAGTAGGCCAGCCCGCGCTTCTCCCGGACCTCCTGGAACAGTCGGGAGCTCATCCCCCCGCCGAGGGCCGAGGACATGATCCCCAGGGCGAACCGGCGGTCGTCCTGGCGTGACATCCCGACGGTGCCGAGCACGACGTGCGCCTGCTCGGTGGGACGCCGGGTGACCACCACGCCCGCGGCGTCGGGGTAGGCGTAGGAACCGCCGCGCGCCGCCGCCGGGGCGCCCGGCCCGCCCAGCCGGTCGGCGAAGGCCGAGGCGACGAGTGCGAGCGTCCGCTCGTGGTCGATGTTGCCGGCGATCGCGACCACCATGTCCGACAGGGCGTACCGGGAGCGGTAGTACTCGGCGATGGTGTCGCGCTCAAGGTTCTCGATGGACTCGGTCGTTCCCAGCACCGGGCGGCCCAGTTCGGTGTCGCCGAGCAGCGCCGCGGAGAACACGTCGTGCACGACGTCGCTCGGGTCGTCGTCGTGCATGGCGATCTCCTCGAGGATCACGCCGCGTTCGGCCTCGACGTCGTCGGCTGCGATCAGCGAGTGGGACACCATGTCGCTGAGCACCTCGACCGCGTCGGTGAGGTCGTTGTCGAGCACCCGCACGTAGTAGCAGGTGTACTCCTTGGTCGTGAAGGCGTTGAGCTCACCGCCGACCGCCTCGATCGCCGCGCTGATCGTGAGCGCGTCCCGGGAGGGGGTGCCCTTGAACAGCAGGTGCTCGAGGTAGTGCGAGCAGCCTGCCGTCAGTGGGCTCTCGTCGCGAGAGCCCACCCCGACCCAGATCCCGATCGCGACCGAGCGGACCCCGGGGACCTTCTCGGTCAGCACCCGCAGCCCACCGGGCAGCACCACCCGCCGGACCGCGCCGGACAGTAGTTCCTCGCCCGCCCCGATGACAGCCGTGTCGGTCACTGGCGGCGGTCAGGCCCCGACCGGGACGCCGTCGGCGTCCTCGACCACGGGACTCAGGCTGATCTTCCCGCGGCTGTCGATGTCGGTGATCTCGACCTGGAGCTTCTGGCCGACCTGTACCACCTCTTCCACCTTCTCCACCCGCTTCCCTCCGGAAAGCTGCTTGAGCTTGCTGATGTGGAGGAGCCCGTCCTTGCCCGGGGTCAGTGAGACGAACGCGCCGAAGATCGTGATCTTGACGATCGTGCCCAGGTAGCGTTCCCCGACCTCGGGGAGCTGCGGGTTGGCGATCGCGTTGATCGCCGAACGGGCGCTCTCGGCGGAGACGCCGTCCTGCGCGCCGATGTAGATGGTGCCGTCGTCCTCGACGGTGATCTCGGCCCCGCTGTCCGCCTGGATCTGATTGATCATCTTGCCCTTCGGGCCGATGACCTCACCGATCTTGTCCACCGGGATCTTGACGGAGATGACCCGTGGCGCGTGGGTGGACATCTCGTCCGGCCCGTCGATGGCCTCGGCCATGACGTCGAGGATCGCCAGCCGCGCGGCCCTGGCCTGCTGGAGCGCGCCGGCGAGGACGGTGGCGGGAATGCCGTCCAGCTTCGTGTCGAGCTGGAGGGCCGTGACGAACTCCCGCGTCCCGGCGACCTTGAAGTCCATGTCGCCGTAGGCGTCCTCGGCACCGAGGATGTCGGTGAGCGTGACGAACTGGTCACCCTCGCGGATGAGCCCCATCGCGATCCCGGCGACGGCGGCCTTGAGCGGGACACCGGCATTCAGTAACGACAACGTGCTCGCGCAGACCGATCCCATACTGGTCGACCCGTTGGAGCCCAGCGCCTCGGAGACCTGCCGGATCGCGTACGGGAACTCCTCCCGGCTGGGCAGCACCGGCAGCAGCGCCCGCTCGGCCAGCGCGCCATGGCCGATCTCACGCCGCTTCGGCGAGCCCACCCGACCGGTCTCCCCGGTGGAGTACGGCGGGAAGTTGTAGTTGTGCATGTAGCGCTTGGTGCGGTCGGGATTGAGCGTGTCGACCGTCTGCTCCATCCGCAGCATGGCCAGGGTGGTCACGCCGAGGATCTGGGTCTCGCCCCGCTCGAACAGGGCGGAGCCGTGCACCCGGGGGATGAAGTCGACCTCCGCCGCCAGCTCGCGGATCTCGGTGACCCCGCGCCCGTCGATGCGGACGCCGTCGGCGACGATGCGCTGGCGCACCAGCTTCTTGGTCAGGGCGCGGTAGGCCGCCCCGATCTCCTTCTCCCGGCCCTCGAACTGGCCCACGACCTTCTCCGCGGCCAGCAGGCGGACCCGGTCGAGCTCGGCCTCCCGCTCCTGCTTGCCTGCGATGCGCAGGGCCGCGGCCAGCTCGTCGCCGACAGCTATCGACAGCGCTTCCAGCACGTCGTCGTGGTAGTCGATGAACAGCGGGAAGTCGCGGGTGGGCTTGGCCGCCCGCTCGGCCAGTCCGCGCTGGGCCCGGCACAGCTCCCGGATGGCGGGCTTGGCCGCCTCCAGGCCCGCGGCCACGACGTCCTCGGTCGGCGCGGGCGAGCCCGCGGCGAGCAGCGGGATCGTGTGCGCGGTGGCCTCCGCCTCGACCATCATGATCGCGACGTCGGAGCCGTCGTCGAGGACGCGGCCGGCCACGACCATGTCGAAGGTGGCCCGCTCCAGCTCCGCGTGGGTCGGGAAGGCGATCCAGGTCCCGTCCACGTAGCCGACCCGGGTGGCCCCGATCGGGCCTGAGAACGGCAGCCCGGCCAGTGTCGTGGACGCGCTGGCGGCGTTGATCGCGACCACGTCGTAGAGCGTGTCCGGGTCGAGGGCGAGCACCGTCGCCACGATCTGGATCTCGTTGCGCAGGCCCTTGACGAACGACGGCCGCAACGGGCGGTCGATCAGGCGGCAGGTCAGGATCGCGTCCTCGCTGGGACGCCCCTCCCGCCGGAAGAACGAGCCGGGAATACGCCCGGCGGCGTACATCCGCTCCTCGACGTCCACCGTCAGCGGGAAGAAGTCGAGCTGCTCCTTGGGCTGCTTGCTGACCGTCGTCGCGGACAGCACCATCGTGTCGCCCAGGTAGGCGACGGCCGAGCCGGCCGCCTGGCGGGCCAGCCGGCCCGTCTCGAAACGAACGGTCCGCTGGCCGGCGGCACCGTTGTCGATGACTGCCTCGGCCGAGATCGTCTGGTCTTCTACTGGCACCATTTCTCCTCCACATCGGCCGGGTCCGTCTTGCCGAGGAGGCCGGCGCTCAGTCGAAGCCTCCGGGTTCGCCGTACGACCACCTCGTACGGCCCACCACCCGGACACCACCACCGAGGACCGACAGCTCGCACCGTCACGGACCCGGTCAGATCAATGGAAGCGACATCGCCTCACATACGACATCGCTTCCCCATCGCTATCCCCGCCTCCGCCGTTACCGCCGCAGCCCGAGCCGCTCGATCAGCGACCGGTACCGGTTGATGTCGGTCTTGGCGAGGTAGTTCAACAGCCGCCGCCTGCGCCCGACCAGCAGCAGCAGGCCCCGACGGCTGTGGTGGTCGTGCTTGTGCACCTTCAGGTGCTCGGTCAGGTCGCTGATCCGTCGGGTGAGCATCGCCACCTGCACCTCGGGGGAGCCGGTGTCCCGTTCGACCGTGGCGTACTCGGACAGGATCTGCTGCTTGACATCGCTCGCGAGCGGCACGCGAAACCTCTTTCGTCACCGGGCGGGATGCGCGCCCGGGGTCTTCCCCACCCGGACTGACGGACACACCGCGCTCGTCTGGTGTCGAAGCTTACCAACCCAGCGGGTACTGCCCGACCTGCGTCTGTCGGCGTCCCGCGGCCACCGGCGTCCCGCGGCTACCGGTGCCCCGGGCCCGCGGCCGCCGTGATCTTGCGGGTGGCGGTCACGTCGGCGGCCATCTGGGTGATCAGGTCGCCCACGGAGTCGAAACGCAGGGTCGGACGCAGCCGCTCGGTGAACTCGAACGCCAGCTGGGCGCCGTAGAGATCGCCCTCGAAGTCGAGCAGGTACGCCTCGACCCGGCGGTCTGCACCGTCGAACGTGGGGTTCGTCCCGATCGAGATCGCCGCCGGACAACGCTCGGCGGCGCGCAGCACGTACCCGGCGTAGACACCGTCCGCCGGTATCGCCGCGTACCGGGTGGTGAGCAGGTTCGCTGTCGGATATCCGATGGTCCGCCCGCGCGCGTCACCGTGCACCACGATCCCCTCGATCCGATGGTCACGGCCGAGCGCACGTGCCGCCGTCGCCACGTCACCTTCGGCGATACGAGCCCGGATATGGGTGGAAGAGAGCACATGGTCGTCCTCGCGCACGAGCCGGACGCCCTCCACCGCGAAGCCCTCCGTCTCGCCTGCGCGGCGCAGGCTCTCCAGGTTCCCCTCCGCCCGGTGGCCGTAGGTGAAGTTCTCACCCACCACCACCACGCTCGGCCGCAGCCGGGGCCGCAACATGTCGTGGACGAAGTCCGCCGCCGACACCAGACTGAACTCGGGCGTGAACGAGTGTACGCACACGGCGTCGACACCCAGACGACCCAGCAGTTCAATCTTGAAATCGGGAGTGGTCAGCAACGGTGGGTGACTGCCTGGACTGATGACCTCCGCCGGATGCGGATCGAAGGTCAGCACCAGCACCGGCTCGCCGGCCTGGCGCCCCCGCTCGACCGCACGCGTGATGATCTGCTGGTGGCCGCGGTGGACGCCGTCGAAAAAACCGATCGTCACGACACCGCCGGGCCAGTCGTCCGGCGTATTGCGCACTTCACGCCACCACTGCACGTTCAAAAGCCTATCGGGATCTCCGCGGGCCCAGGGGTGGAAGGCGGCGTGAAAACCACCAACGGCCGGCCGGCCCCCGCGGTGTCCCGAGCCAGGGCGAGCAGCTCACCAGCAGGGCCGAAGACACCGTAGAGGTCGGGCACGCCGAACGGCGGCAGCCGGCGGCCATGAGATATCGCACATGCTTCGTCGGCGTCGACCTGGCGACGGGGGAAGAGCGTACCGACAGCGTCGGCCAGCGGACGCAGCGCGGCTGCCCCCCGCTCGGCGAGGGCGTCGAGCGTGACCGCCCCGGCAAGGCCGAACGGGCCCACCGACGTCCGCCGCAGGGCGGTGAGGTGGGCGCCGCAGCCCAGCGCCGCGCCGAGGTCGCGGGCCAGCGCCCGCACGTAGGTGCCGCTGGAGCAGGCCACGGCCACGTCGAGATCCGTGCCGCGGTGGGCCAGCAGGTCGAACCGGCTCACCGTCACCCGGCGCGCTGCCAGGACGACGTCCTGCCCGGCGCGCACCCGGGCGTAGGCTCGCATCCCGTCGACCTTCACCGCGCTGACCGCGGACGGGACCTGGTCGATCTCACCGGTGAGCGCCGCCATGGCGGCGGCCAGGCGCGGCTGGTCGGCGGCCACCGCCTGGGCGACGGCGTCGTCCGCGACGGTGAGCACCTCGCCCTCGGCGTCGTCGGTGGTAGTCGAGACGCCGAGCCGTACCGTCGCCTCGTAGACCTTGTTCGTCAGGGCGAGGTGCCCGAGCAGCCGGGTGCCCCGGCCCACCCCGAGCACCAGCACGCCGGTGGCCATCGGGTCGAGCGTGCCCGCATGGCCGATCCGGCGGGTGCGCAGTATCCGGCGGGAGCGGGCGACCACGTCGTGTGAGGTCCACCCCGACGGCTTGTCGACCACGACCAGACCCTCCACGACCGGGCCCTCCGCGACCGGGCCTCCCGCCCCGCCCGGGACGGTGGCAGCACCCATCAGACGGGCAGCCGGGGTGCTCGCACCAGCGCGTCGCGCAGGCTGTCCAGTGTCTGCTCAAGAGGGTTCGACGAGGTCAGCCCGGCGGCGAAGCGGTGGCCGCCGCCACCGAGTTCGGTGCACACCGCGCCGACGTCGACAGCGCCCTTGGAACGTACCGACACCCGCCAGACCTCGTCGGCGCCCTGCTTGCAGACGACCGCCACCTCGGCCTCGGCGGTGGCCCGCACGATGTCGATCACCCCTTCGATCTCGTCCAGGGTGAGCCCGGCGCGGGTGAGGTCCGGGAACGCGCACCACGTCCAGACCAGGTCGTGTTCGGGCTCCAGGCGGGCCCGGCCGAGCAGTTCGCCGAGCAGCCGCAGGTAGCCGAACCGGTGGGTGTCCCACACCGTCCGGGTGATCAGGTCGTGGCGGATGCCGGTGGCCAGCAGCCGGGCGGCCAGCTGGTGGACAACCGGCGTCGTCGCGGCGTAGCGGAACGATCCGGTGTCGGTCACCAGACCGGTGTAGATCGCCACGGCCAGGTCGTGGTCGAGCTCCACACCGAGCGCGTCGATGACATCGGTGATCATTACGCTGGTGGACGCGGCATCGGCGTCGATGACGTTGATGTCCCCGAACCGGGTGTTCGAGGCGTGATGGTCGATCACGACCATCCGGCGGGCCCGGGTGGCGACCCGCCCCAAGGCCCCGAGCCGGCCGAGGCTGCCGGCGTCCAGCGTCACCACCAGATCCGGGGTCGCCGGGACCAGCGCCGGCGGGACGAGGAGGTCCTGGCCGGGCAGGAAGGTCAGGGAACGCGGCACCACGAACGGGTCACTGTCGAACGACACCGACGCCCGGCTGCCGAGCGTGCGCAGGGCCAGCCCGAGCGCGATCGCCGATCCGAGGCTGTCCCCGTCCGGGTCGACGTGCGCCACCAGCAGAATGCTCTCGCCGCCCTGGACGGCGGACAGGATCGCCTCGACCGCGCGGTTTCGTTGCTCGCCGACCGCGTCCCCGGACTCCGCCTGCGTCCGAGCCGTCGCGTCCCCGGCCTCGGGTACCGGTAGCAGGGACAGGTCCGCGAGGCTCGTCACGTCGGTCATCGCAGCTCGACCCCCATCATGTCCCCATCAGGCCCTCATCAGACATCATGCCCCCAGCGGGCTCGTCGTCATCCCCACGGGGCTTACGGTACGGGTCGGCCTCACCGGCCGGTCGGGCGCCATCCCGCACGCCGGCCAGGCTCGCGTCCCGCTTCCGGGCAGTGCTGATCAGTTCCTCGAGGTGGCGGGCGTCCTCCGGCAGCCGGTCGTGGACGAAGGTCAGGGTCGGGGTGACCTTGACTCCGGTCTGCCGGCCGACCTGGCTGCGCAGCAGGCCCTTGGCCGACTCCAGCGCGCGGGCCGAGTCCGCCCGGTCCGCGTCGTCGCCGTAGACGGTGTAGAAGACGGTGGCCTCGGTCAGGTCCGGCGTCACCCGGGCGTCGGTCACGGTGACCATGCCCAGTCGCGGGTCCTTCACCTGGCGTTCCAGCGCGGCCGCAACCACTTCACGGATACGTACCGCGAGCCGGCGGGCCCGAGCAGGGTCAGCCATGGCTTCCTCCCGTCACCGTCACCGCATCCTCGTCGGAGGAGTCGTCCTTGTCGGAGGAGTTGTCCTCGTCGGAGAAATACCGTACTCGCGCCGAAAGCAGCTCCAGTTCGGGACGCTGTGCAACCAGACGCTCACAGGCCTCGACGACCTCGGCGCAGTGGGCCCGATCCGCGGCCACCACGGCCACGGCGACCTGCGCCCGACGGTGCAGATCGTGATGGCCGGTCTCCGCCGCACTCACCGCATGCCTGCGGCGGAGCTCCGCCACCACCGGTCGGACCATCGACCGTTTCTCCTTCAGCGAGCGGATGTCGCCGAGGAGAAGGTCGAACACCGCCGTTCCCGTCCACATAGCCGTGTCCTCAAGGCTGCCTGGGAAGCTCCTCAGGAACGGGGAACCTCCCGCTGCTCGAAGGTCTCGATCACGTCATCGACCTTGATGTCGTTGAACGAGCCGAGCCCCACACCACACTCGTAGCCCTCCCGGACCTCGGTCGCGTCGTCCTTGAACCGCTTGAGCGACTCGACCGTGAGGTTGTCCGCGACGACGACACCGTCGCGGACCAGGCGTGCCCTGGCGTTGCGGCGGATGAGCCCGGAGCGTACGAGGCAGCCGGCGACGTTGCCGATCCGCGGCACCCGGAACACCTCGCGGACTTCGGCGGTCCCGAGCTGGATCTCCTCGTAGACCGGCTTGAGCATGCCCTTGAGCGCGTTCTCGATGTCCTCGATCGCCTGGTAGATGACCGAGTAGTAGCGGACGTCGACGCGCTCGCGCTCGGCGAGCTCCCGCGCCTTGCCCTCGGCGCGGACGTTGAAGCCGAGGATGACCGCGTCGGACGCGCTGGCCAGGTTCACGTCGTTCTCGGTGATCGCACCGACGCCGCGTCCGATGATCCGCAACGAGACCTCGTCGCCGATATCGATCTTGAGGAGCGAGTCCTCGACCGTCTCGACCGAACCGGACACGTCGCCCTTGAGGATGAGGTTGAGCTGGGTCTTCTCGCCCTCCTTCATCCGCTCCAGGATCGTCTCCAGGGTCGGGCGGCCACGGCTGAGCGCGAGCTCGGCGTTGCGTTCGCGCGCCTGCCGCCGCTCGGCGATCTGGCGGGCGACCCGGTCCTCCGGAACGACCAGGAAGTTGTCGCCGGCGTCCGGGACGCTGGTGAACCCGAGCACCTGGACAGGACGGGCCGGGCCGGCCTCGGTCACCGGGTCACCGTGCTCGTCGAGCATCGCCCGGACACGGCCGAACGCCTCGCCGGCGACGATCGAGTCCCCGACCCGCAGCGTTCCGCGCTGGACGAGGACGGTGGCCACCGGGCCGCGGCCGCGGTCCAGCCGGCCTTCGATCGCCACGCCCTGGGCCTCGACGTCGGTCGGGGCACGCATGTCCAGCGCCGCGTCGGCGGTGAGGATGACCGCCTCGAGCAGCCCGTCGATGTTGGTGCGGTTGCGGGCGGAGACGTCGACGAACATGGCGTCACCGCCGTACTCCTCGGCGACCAGCCCGTACTCGGTGAGCTGCCCGCGTACCTTCTGCGGGTCCGCCCCCTCCTTGTCGATCTTGTTGACGGCGACGACGATGGGCACGTCGGCGGCCTGGGCGTGGTTGAGCGCCTCGATCGTCTGCGGCTTGACACCGTCGTCGGCGGCGACCACCAGCACCACGATGTCGGTCACCTGCGCACCACGGGCACGCATCGCGGTGAACGCCTCATGACCAGGGGTGTCAATGAAGGTGATCTTCCGCTCTTCGCCGTCGACCTTCGCCCGGACCTGGTAGGCCCCGATGTGCTGGGTGATCCCACCGGCCTCGCCGCTGACGACGTCCGTCTGCCTGATCGCGTCGAGCAGCTTCGTCTTGCCGTGGTCGACGTGGCCCATGACTGTCACGACCGGCGGCCGCGGCCGCAGCTCGACCTCGTCGCCGTAGGCACCGCCGAAGGACAGGTCGAAGCTCTCCAGCAGCTCCTTGTCCTCGTCCTCGGGGCTGACGATCTGCACCTCGTACCCGAGCGTCACGCCGAGCAGCTGCAGGGTCTCGTCCGTGCACGACTGCGTCGCGGTCACCATCTCGCCGAGCTGGGTGAACACGACCTGGACGAGCGCGCCCTGGTTGGCGTCGATCTTGTCCGCGAAGTCGGCCAGGGAGGCGCCCCGGGGCAGTCTGATGACCTGCCCGTTGCCACGCGGGACCATCGCCCCCATGCGGGGGGCTTCCAGCCCGCTCTCCCATTCCTGCCGCTTCGCGCGCTTGGACTTGCGCTGACGCCCCGGGCGGCCACGGCCACCGGGACCGAACGCGCCGGCCGTGGTGCCACCGCGGCCGCGCCCCCCGGAGGTGGGACGACCGCCAGGACCACCGCCACCGGGACGCCCGGGGGCACCCGCGCCCCCGCCGGCCCCGGCGCCGGCCGGACGGCCAGGCGCGCCGCGACCGGCGAAGCCGCCGCCACCGCCCGGACGCCCGCCGCCGGGTCGTCCGCCGCCACCACCACCGGGAGCCGGACGGCCACCGCCGCCACCGCCACCGGGGCGCGGCCCCCCGCCCCCGGCGGGGCGGGAGGGGAACATGCTCGGATTGGGCCGCGGGCCACCGGTACCGCCGGGACGCGGCGGCATCTGGCCGGGCGACGGCCGCGGGCCACCGGTACCACCCGGACGCGGCGGTATCTGGCCGGGCGACGGCCGCGGGCCGGGACGCGGGCCACCCGCGCCGCCCGGACGTGGGCCACCGGGACGCCCGCCGGCGCCTGGACGGTGCGATGGCGCGGCCGGCGTACCACCGGAGGCGCCGGAAGCCGGCGACTGCGGCCGTGACTGCGAGCCCGATGTCGTGTACGGGTTGTTACCAGGACCGGCTGGCCGGGGGCCGGGACGCGGGCCGGGCGTGGGCCGCGAGCCAGAGTTCTTCACCGACGGCCCCGAGGCCGGGGCGTTCTTCACCGGCGGGGTCTGCGCCGCCGGGCCCGTGTTCGGCGGGGTCTGCGCGGGCGCGTCGTGCGCGCCGCCCGCGGAGCCCGGCCGGGAGGGCGCAGTGGGGCCCGGGCGGGGCCGCGTGTGCTGCGCGGCCGGCGGGGCACCCGCCGCGGGAACCGGGCTGGCCCCGCGGGCCGCGGCGGCGTGCGGTGTCGGCGACGTGTCCGGACGCGGTGGGGCGACCGGGCCTGACGGTGTCTGGCCGGCGGGCGCGGCCGGGGCCCCGGGGCCCTGCTGACGGGCTGGTGCGCCCGGTGCGCCCGGTGCGCCCGGACGGCCGGGTACCCGCGGGCCCGGGCGGGGCGGTACCGGCCCGGGACGGGCACCGGGTACCGGCCGGGCGCCGTTGCCCGAGGCGCCGCCGCGCGCGGCGGGCCGCTGCGCGCCGGCGCTCTCGGAGGGGAACGACTCCTTGAGCTTGCGGACGACCGGTGCCTCGACTGTGGATGATGCCGATTTCACGAACTCGCCGAGATCCTTCAGTTTGGCAAGCACGGTCTTGCTGTCGACGCCGAGCTCCTTGGCGAGCTCATGTACGCGGGCCTTTCCTGCCACGGTGCTCCTTCGTTCGGCCCGCGGTCCGCCCGCGTGACCCTGGTTACCTGCCGGTCGTGATCATGGCTGCGTGCTCATCGCGCGGTCATCGCTGTCTCGACCTGCTTCCGTGTCGACATCTGGTGACGTCGTCCGATCTTCCGTCAACCCCGCATCGGTGCGAGGCCTGTCCGTCCTACCGCTGCTCCCCGGCCGTGCGCTGCTGGACGAGGTGCGCCCTGACATGTTCAAGTCCGAGCGGCCCCGCGACCCGCAGCGCCCGCAGAAACGCCCTGCGGCGTTCCGCGAGATCCAGGCATGCCAGATCGGGGTGCAGGTGTGCCCCCCGCCCAGGCATACATCGGCGAACATCTGGTCTGAGCTCACCGCCAACTGCCACCGTACGCATCAGGTCCGATCGCGCCACCCGGGCACGACATCCCACACATGTACGGACCGGCTCCGCACGGCGTGCGCCCATCAGTCTATCTCGTTGCACCTGACGAGGGGCCGCCGGTAGCGGGAGATCTCCGGGGAAGGGACGGCGACACGGCCCGCCGGGCACCCGCCTCGGCACCATCCCGTGCCACTGGGTCACCGGCGCCTTCCGTGTCCGAGTGGATGTCGATGCGCCACCCGGTCAGGCGTGCCGCCAACCGGGCGTTCTGCCCTTCCCGGCCGATGGCGAGGGAGAGCTGGTAGTCCGGCACGACCACCCGCGCCGCGCGAACGGCGGGATCGGCGACCTCGACCCGGGCCACCCGCGCTGGTGACAGTGCGTTACCGACGAACGCGGCCGGGTCAGCGGACCAGTCGACGATGTCGATCTTCTCGCCATGCAGCTCGGCCATGACGGCCCGTACCCGCGCTCCCATCGGGCCGATGCAGGCGCCCTTCGGGTTCACCCCGGCCACCGTCGACCGAACTGCGATCTTGCTGCGGTGGCCCGCCTCCCTGGCGATCGCGGCTATCTCCACCGTGCCGTCGGCCACCTCCGGCACCTCCATCCGGAACAGGCCCTTGACCAGCTCCGGATGGGTCCGCGACAGGGTCACCGTGGGGCCGTGCACGCCCCGGGTGACGCTGACGACATAACACTTGATGCGGTCCCCGTGCTCAAAACGTTCGCCGGGAACCTGCTCGGCGGGCGGCAGCACGCCCTCAATGGTGCCGAGATCGACCAGAACGACCTTCGACCCGGCCCGCTGCTCGTGGTGCTGGACGACGCCGGAGACGACCTCGTGCTCCCGGTCGGCATACTGCCCGTAGGTGATCTCCTGCTGGGCCTCGCGCAGCCGCTGCATGATCACCTGCTTGGCCGTCATCGTGGCGATCCGGCCGAAGTCCGCGGGAGTGTCCTCCCATTCCCGCGTCATCCCGTCCAGGGAGGTCTCGCGGGCGTACACCGCCACGTGCCCGGACGTCCGGTCGATGACCACCCGAGCGTCCGCGGCCGCCCCGTCGGTGTGCCGGTAGGCGGTCAGCAGCGCGGTCTCGATCGCCTCCACCAGGGTGTCGAAGGCGATGTCCTTCTCACGTTCGATGCCGCGCAACGCCGCCACGTCGAGTTTCATCGCTGCGCCTCCGCGTCCTGGGCCTCGCCGGCCGCGAGGACCTCGTCGCCCGCGGGATCCTCGTCGCCGGTCACGAGATCCTCGTCGGTTGCGCGGAACTCCACCTGCACAGCGGCTCTGACCACGTCCGCAAAGGATATCCGTAGCACTTCGCCGACGGCCGTGCGCCCACCCTCGAGCACCAGCTCGGCCGTCTGCTCGTCCGTGGCGCGCACCCGCCCGAGCAGCTCCCGGCCGTCCCGGGTACGCACCGACACCAGCCGCCCGCGGGCCCGGTGCCAGTGCCGCGGCGCCACCAGCGGACGATCGACACCGGGCGAGCTGACCTCGAGGACGTACGGCCCGGCCAGCGGCGGGTCACCGGCCGCCGGATCGGTCTCGGCGGCGTCGAGCACGGCCGAGGCCACCCGGCTGGCCTCGGCGACCGCGTCCAGGTCCACCCCGCCGTCGCGGTCCACGACCACCCGGACCACGCTACGGGAGCCGGCCCGGCTGACGGTGACGTCTTCCAGGTCGAACCCCCGCGCGGCAAGCTGCGGGGTGAGCAGGCGCACCAGCTCCGCCCGGGCGGAGCTGGGCCGGACGTCCGGGCTTCGGGGCCGGGCGCGACGTCGCCCACCCCCGGCATCGGCGACACTGGTTGCGGCCACGGCGTCGCCCATGTCGACCCGCTCCTTTCCACGATGGTGCTCTCCGGAGATCCTGAGCCTACGTCCGACCCGACCGGCTTCTCCCCGCGGCGGCCGGGGAGTCCGGCCGCCACCGCCGTCGCTGTGACAAGCTGCTGGACCGTGAGCGTGACAGGTGCTGGCCGGCGACCGAGCCGGCGGGGTGTTCTCGGCGCGCTCCCCCTGGCCGCGACGGCTGTGCTCGCCGGCCGTAGCTGGAACCGGTCGGCGTACGGCCCGGGCGAGCCCAGCGGCCCGGACACCGTCGACAGCGCCCTGTTCGAGGCGGCGACACGGTCCGAGCAGGGCCTTCTCGTCGCCTATGATCAGGCGATCCGCACGCATCCGGCGATCGCCGCCACCCTGACGGTGCTACGCGCCCACCATGTCGAGCACGTCGGCCGTCTCGGATCGGCCGCGACCGGCGGCGGCCTCACGATCGCCAGCGGCCTGCCGGGGATACCCAGGGCCCCCGGGGCGTTCGGTTCCGCCACGGCCCGGCCCACCACCGCCCAGCTCGCCACGGCCGACCAGGCGACGCCCCAACGGAGCGCGGTGTCCCAACAGGTCACGGTCGCCGCGCTCGTCCAACTGGAACAACAGGCCGCGGCCCTGCTGCGCACCCGGTGCCTGACGGCGGCGGCGGCCGTCGTCCCCCTGCTGGCCAGTATCCACGCGGCCGAACTCGCCCATGCCGACCTGCTCACCCAGCTGGCCAGGTGATCGCTGATGGCGGACGACCCGGGCACCGTCCAGGCGCTGTCCGACCTGCTGGCGGTGCAGCATGCCGCCGTGTACGCCTGTGCCGCGGCCGGTGGCGCGCTGGCGCCGCTGCGGCCCGCCTCGGACCCGACCCGGCTGCTCGCCCAGACCGCCTACAGCGCCCACCGGGAGCTGCGGGACCGGCTGGTGGCCGAGGTCCTCGGCCGCGGCGGCAGCCCGCCGGCGGCCCAGCCCGCGTACCAGCTGCCGGTGCCGCCCAGCGGGCTCACCGGCGCGCTCGAACTGCTCGCCGCCGTCGAGGACCGCTGCGCGGCCGCCGCGTACGACGCGCTCGACGCGCTGGTCGGCGATCTGCGCGCGCTGGTGGTCGACGCGCTGGCAGGGACGGCCGTACGCGGCCAGCAGGCACGCCTGGCCACGGGCCAGCCGGTGGATCGGGCCAGCCGGGCACTGCCCGGTGTCTGAGGGTGACGGGAAACCTCTGAGCGTGGCGGGAAAGATCAGCGGCCGACCCAGGCGTCACGGTCCCGGCCGAGCTCGCCGACGATCGGCGGCAGGTGGCCGCTGGCGATGTCGGCCAGCGTCACCTCCTCAAGAACCCGGCGGATGCTGACCCGCACGGCGATCCACACCTCCTGGAGATGTTTGGCGGCGCCTTCGTACACCGCCTCCTCCGGCCGGCGGCCCCGGACACTGGCCAGTGGGCCGTCGGTGGCCCGGATGACCATCGCCACGGTGATCTCGTTCGCCGGCCGGCAGAGCCGGTAGCCGCCGTCAGCCCCTCGCCGGCTGCGCACCAGGCCGCTGCGGCGCAGGTCGGTGAGGATGTTCTCCAGGAACCGCAGCGGCAGATCCTGCGCGGTCGCCAGCGTCTCACCCTTGACGAGATCGCCGTTGGACGCGGCCAGGGTGAGCAACGCACGCAGGGCATAGTCGGCTCGCGCGGAGATCTGCATGTATCCATCTTGCCGGCCAAGGTCCCCGTACGCCCGAGCCGGGTGCCGCCCGCCGCCGCGCGGCCCGGATCCGCTACAACTCAGTGTGACCGAGGCGGCAGCAGCCCCCGGCGGGCGCGCATTCGGCGGTCGCCGGCGTTGAAAGCGGCGTCCACCAGCACCCCGATGACGAAGATCGTCATCATCATCGCCAGCACGCCCACCGTGTCCAGCAGCTGCCGGCTGTCCTCCAGGTCCGAGCCGATGGAGGGGTGGCCGGGGACGACGACGAGCAGTTCGCCGGCCATCAGGCTGCGCCAGGCGAACGCCCAGCCCTGTTTGAGCCCGGCCACCACCGACGGCAGGGCCGCCGGTGCCACCACCAGCCGGTAGAGCTGCAGGCCGCGCGCTCCCATGGTCCGGCCGAGCCGGGTCAGCAGGGGCGGGACGTAGTCGATGCCGCTGATGACACCGTTGGCGATCGACGGCGCGGCGCCGAGCACGACGACGAAGAGGATCGCGGACTCGGTGAGCTTGAACAGCAGGATCGCCAACGGGAACCAGACGATGGACGGCATGGTCTGCAACGCCGTGATGAACGAGCCGACCGCGGACCGCAGCAGGGCGAACCGGGCCACGGCCACGCCGACGATCCCGCCGATGAGGATGGCCAGTGCGTATCCGGCCACGGCCCGTTGCAGGGTGCGGGCGGCAGCCGACCAGAAGTCCCCGGTGGTGACCCTGCGGCCCAGGTCCGAGAGGGCCTCGCCCGGGCCGGGCAGCACGTAGGAGGGCTTCCAGCCGCTCCACACCACGACCTGCCACAGCAGCAGGAAGATAATGATCGCGCCCAGTTTCGGCCAGGTCACCGACCAGATCCTCAGCGCGAGCGGGGGACGGGGCTCGGTGGCCGTCTCAAGGGCGTCGAGCCCGGCGAGGGCGGCGTCGACGTCGATGTCGGCGGCTGGCCCGACCGGCGTGGCGCGCGCCGTCGCGGACGTGATCGTGACCTCAGTGGCCATGGCGGACCACCTCCTCACGCAGCCGGTCGGTGATGGCCACGGCCAGCGCGGCCACGTCGGGCGAGTCGATACGGCGGGGACGCGGCAGCCCGACGTCGAAGATCTCGGCCACCCGCCCCGGCCGGCTCGACAGCAGCACGACGCGGTCGCCGAGGCGCACCGCCTCCCGCACGTCGTGGGTGACGAACAGGATGGTCACACCGGTCTCCCGCCAGATCCGTTCCAGCTCGTCGTGCAGCAGGTCGCGCGTCATCGCGTCGAGGGCACCGAAGGGCTCGTCCATGCACAGCACGTCCGCCTCCTGGGCGAACGCCCTGGCGAGACTGACCCGCTGGCGCATACCGCCGGAGAGTTCGTGCGGACGCTTGTCGGCCAGGCCGGCGAGGCGGACCAGCGCGAGCAGCTGTTCGACCCGGGCCTTCCGGTCGGCCCGGGGGACACCGCGGATCTTCATCGGCAGGGCGACGTTGCCCCCGGCGGTCAGCCACGGCAGCAACGCCGAATCCTGGAACATCAGCCCGACCTGACGGTCACCGACGTCGACCGTGCCGGACGTGGGGCTGTCGATGCCGGCGAGGATGCCCAGCAACGTCGACTTCCCACAGCCGGAGGCGCCCAGCAGACAGACGAACTCCCCCGGCCGGGCGTCGAAGGAGACGTTGTCGAGTGCGTGGACGCGGTGTGAGCCGGACCCGAAGATCCGGCTCACACCGTCGATCCGGACCGCGCTCGCGTCGATGACAGCGGTCACTGGAAACTGCTCCCTGATCCGGAACGTACAGCTACTGCGCGGACACCGACGGCTTGCCGCTCGCCGCCAGCACCGCGTTCACAGCCGTGAGATCGAAAATTCCATTCAGATCGGCCTTGGGCAGCAGGCCGAGCTCGGTCGCGTGATCGGCCGAAGCGACCAGCGACGACGCGACCGGGTCGGCCGTGAACGTCAGGCGCTTCCAGGCCGGCTCGATGACGGCGTCGGCCAGCGGCTTGCCGGACAGTTTCGCCAGCCCCTGGTTGGTCACGTCCCGGCCCTTGACCGGGTCGGCGTTGAGGGCGTCGATCGAGGCGGCGTTCGCCTCCACCAGACGCCTGACGATCTCGGGGTTGCTCTTGAGGTAGTCGGTGCGCACCAGCAGCAACGTGGTGACGAACCTGCCGCCGGGCCATTCCGTCGCCTCGTCGACCAGCAGCTTCCCGCCGTCGGAGATCAGCCGGGACAGAGTCGGCTCGGGCACCCACGCGCCGTCGATGGCGCCGGACTTGAAGGCGTCCACCGTCACCGTGTTGTCCTGCGGGCGGATCTGGACGTCACCGCCGCCGCTCTTGTCGGTGGCCAGGCCGTGCTGCTTGAGGTAGTAGCGCAGGGCCACGTCCTGGGTGTTGCCCAGGCTCGGGGTGGCGATCGTCCTGCCCCGCAGCTGCTCGACCGAGGTGATGTCGCTCTTCACCACCAGCCCGGCACCGCCCGAGGTCACCCCCGAGACGATCCGAACGGCCTCACCCTTGGACTTGGTGAAGGTGTTGACCGCCGGGTTCGGTCCGATATAGGTGGCGTCCAGCGCACCGGAAATGAGGGCTTCGGACGCCTGGACACCCGAGTTGAACGTCGCGGTCTTCAGCTCCACGCCCGGGCCGAGCTTCTGCGCGAAGATGCCCTGATCGATGCCGTAAGCGGCGGGCGCGTGGGTGAGGTTGGGGAAATAGCCGAGCCGCAGGGTGCCGGTCGGGTTGCCACCGGTGGCGTTGCCGGTCGTGACGGTGTCATCGTCTCCCCCGCTCGAGCAGGCCGTCAGCGCCAACGCCAGCGCGCCGGCCGTGAGCAGTGGCGTGACCCGACGCCACAGCCTCCTCGAGGACATGAGCCTTCCCCTCCACCGTGGCAGCACGCAGCGCCACGCAATTCGATAGAAGTGGTTGAGAAACAGAGGATGCCAGACTCACGACAAGGTCGCCATCCCGGCCCCTTGTTCACAAAAATGGCTAGAAAACGGCCAGTGGGCGCGCAGAAACGGACAGTCAGAACAGGATCGACGCGAAGGTCCCGGCCCGGTAGAAGCCCACCCGGTCGTAAACCCGGCGGGCGGCATGGTTGTACCCGTTGACGTAGAGGCTCACCACGGGCGCGAGGGTGGCCTGCGCCAGCGCCACGACGCTGGCCGTACCCGCCGTCCCGATCCCCGTGCCCCGCAGCTCCGGGGCCACCCAGACCCCCTGGATCTGGCAGACGTCCCCGGCTACCGCGCCGATCTCGGCCTTGAACACCACGCGCCCGTCCTCGATGCGGGCGAAGGAACGACGCTGGTTGACGAACTCGGCGACCCGGGCCCGGTAGAGCGCGCCACCGTCGTCACGGACCGGGGACACCCCGATCTCCTCGGTGAACATCGCCACGCACGCCGGCAGCAGCACGTCCAGTTCGTCCGGCCGCACTTGGCGGACGGCCGGATCCGGGGCGACCGCGGGCGGCTTGGAGATCGCCAGCAGCGGCTGGTCCGCCCTGACCTCGCGGGCCGGCCCCCAGCCCGGTTCCAGGTGCCGCCACATCGCCAGCACCGTCTCGGCCACCCCGACGATCGAGGAACACCGGCGGCCCTGGCGACGGGCCCGTTCGGCGAACACCTTCGCCGACGCCGGACCCGCCGCCACGGGCCAGAGGTTCGCCCCCGAATAGCACAGCGCGGCCAGCTGGCCGTCGACCATGTGACCCCACATCTGCGCCCCGAGCCGCCAGGGAGCGAGTCCGCACGCCTGCACGCGGGAGGCGACGAACACGTCGGCGATCGGATTGCGCGCCAGCACCTCCCGCGCCGCCGGCAGGTCGCGGTCGTCGAGCAGACGGATGGGAGCGGAACGCAGCGGCAGGCCCATGGTCACGGGTATTTGAGGTTAGCTGACCGAAACCGACGGTTCACCGGAAACGCCGTCGGCCTCCATCTGCTCGGCCAGCCGCAGGGCCTCCTCGATGAGGGTCTCCACGATCTGGGCCTCGGGCACGGTCTTGATGACCTTGCCCCGGACGAAGATCTGCCCCTTGCCGTTGCCCGAGGCCACCCCGAGGTCGGCCTCGCGCGCCTCGCCGGGGCCGTTGACCACGCAGCCCATGACGGCGACCCGCAGCGGCACGGTCATCCCGTCCAGCCCGGCGCTGACCTCCTCGGCCAGCTTGTACACGTTGACCTGGGCACGGCCACAGGACGGGCAGGAGACGATCTCCAGGGTGCGCTGCCGCAGGCCCAGGGACTCCAGGATCCCGATGCCGACCTTGACCTCCTCGACCGGGGGCGCGGACAGCGAGACCCGCAGCGTGTCCCCGATGCCCTCGGACAGCAGCGCGCCGAAGGCCACCGCCGACTTGATCGTGCCCTGGAACGCCGGGCCCGCCTCGGTGACCCCGAGGTGCAGCGGATAGTCGCAGCGCTGCGCCAGCAGCCGGTACGCCTGGACCATCACGACCGGGTCGTGGTGCTTCACGGAGATCTTGATGTCGGTGAAGCCGTGCTCCTCGAACAGGGAGCACTCCCACAGCGCCGACTCCACCAGCGCTTCGGGGGTGGCGCGTCCGTACTTGGCCAGCAGGCGCTTGTCCAGCGAACCGGCGTTGACCCCGATGCGGATCGGGGTGCCGGCGTCGATGGCGGCCCGGGCGATCTCGCCGACCTTGTCGTCGAACTCCTTGATGTTCCCGGGGTTGACGCGGACGGCGGCACAGCCGGCGTTGATTGCCGCGAACACGTACTTCGGCTGGAAGTGAATGTCGGCGATAACCGGGATCGGCGACTTCCTGGCAATGGCGGGCAGCGCGTCCGCGTCGTCCTGGCTGGGGACGGCCACGCGCACGATCTGGCAGCCGGAGGCGGTCAGCTGCGCGATCTGCTGCAAGGTGGCGTTGACATCGGAGGTGAGCGTCGTGGTCATGGACTGGACGGAGACGGGCGCGTCCCCGCCGACCGGCACGTTGCCGACGTGAATCTGGCGGCTGCGGCGCCGGGAGGCAATCGAGAGGGCCGGCGCCTCAGGCATGCCGAGAGTTACGGTCACGATGTCCTCACTGGCGTGTCGATGGTCACGAAGGTCAGAAACTGGACGAAAGCCACGAGGTGTTACCACTCGCCGGTTTCCGGATATCGGCGGCGTAAAAAGTTGTGATCATGCCCTCGTCGGCCGGCTAGTTGAATCTGATCGGATTGACGATGTCGGCGAACAGGATGAGCAGGCTCAGCAAGGCGAAGGATGCGACCATTACGTACGCCGCGGGCATGAGCTTCACAAGATCGACACGCTTGATCGGGCCCCGGTAGCCGGCGAGCCTGCGCACACCATGGCGGGCCTGTTCGAAACCGAGCACCGCCAGGTGCCCACCGTCGAGCGGGAACAGCGGCAGCAGGTTGAACAGACCGACCGCCAGGTTGACCCCGGCCACGAGAACGACGAAGTCACCTATCCGCTGGCTCGCGGAGGTGTCCGGGGCGGACAGCAGCTCGCCACCGACGCGGGCCGCGCCGACCACACCGACCAGGCCGTTCGGGTTGCGGTCGGGGCTGAACAGGTTCGCGAGCTCGTCGAGCCGGTGCACGAGCGTGTCGTACATGCCGGTGACACCGCCGCCCAGGACGTTCAGGGTCTTCGGCACGGCCGAGATCGGGTTGTACCGGACGGTCTCGTAGCCCTGCGCGATCCCGATCGCCCCGACAGGGTCGTTGCCGGTGAGCCCGGTCTGCCGGTCACGCATGACCGAGACCAGCTCCGGGTACAGCGTGACGGTCCGGCCGTCCCGCTCCACCACCAGGGGCGCGACCCCCGCGCCGTGGGTACGGATGAGGCGGGTGAACTGGTTCCAGCTCGTGATCGGCGTGCCGTCGAAGCTGACCACCTGGTCGCCCGCGCGCACGCCCGCGCGTTCGGCCGGGCCGGCCGGGGCACCCGGGGCGCACTCGTTCGCCACCGGCACACAGACCGTCCGACCGACCGTGTTCTCGCTGGGGCGTGAGGTGCCCAGCGCCAGCAGCACGCCGTAGATCAGCACCAGCGCGATGACGAAGTGCATGAACGACCCGGCCACCAGCACGACGGCCCGCTGGTACGCCGGCCGGGTGTGGAACGCCCGGGGTGCGTCGGCCGGGTCGATCTCCTCGAGCAGGGTCATCCCCTCGATCTTGACGAACCCGCCGACCGGCAGCGCCTTGATGCCGTACTCGGTCTCGCCCCTGCTCCGGGACCACAGGGTGGGGCCGAAGCCGACGAAGAACTTCGACGCCTTCATACCGTAGTGACGGGCCGTCACAAAGTGGCCGGCCTCGTGCAGCAGGATCGAGACGAGCAGCGCCAGCGCGAACGCGACAATGCCGACTGCGTTGGTCATGGTGCGTTCACGCCCCGATCACAGCCCTACACGCTTCTACTGGGTACCCCTCGGTCACGAAGGCATCACGTCTCGATCAGGCTCCTTGATCGACAAGGGCGCGCACCCGGGCGCGCGCGTCCCGCTCGGTGTCCAGGACCTCGTCCAGGCTCGGACGTCGCACCACGGTATGCGCCGTGACCACCTCGGCCACCACGTCGACGATGCGCACGAAGGGCAGCCGGTGGTCGAGGAAGGCCGCCACCGCCTCTTCGTTGGCGGCGTTGAAGACGGCCGGCGCGGTCCCCCCGCGGCGGCCGGCCTCGCGGGCGAGGTCGACCGCGGGGAACACGGTGGCGTCCAGCGGCTCGAAGGTCAGCGACTGCGCCCGGCGCCAGTCCATCGGGGCCTGGGCGTGCGGCACCCGGTCGGGCCAGCCCAGCGCGAGGGCGATCGGCAGCCGCATGTCCGGCGGGGAGACCTGGGCGAGCGTGGACCCGTCGGTGAACTCGACCATCGAGTGCACCAGCGACTGCGGGTGGACGACCACGTCGATGTCGTCGTAGGGCACGCCGAAGAACAGGTGCGCCTCGATCAGCTCGAGGCCCTTGTTCACCAGGGTGGCCGAGTTGATCGTGACGAGCGGCCCCATGTCCCACGTCGGGTGCGCGAGGGCCTGCTCGGGCGTCACCTCGCCCAACTGGTCACGGGTGCGGCCACGAAACGGCCCACCGCTCGCGGTCAGGACGAGCTTGCGCACCTCGTCGGCCCGGCCGCCGCGCAGGCACTGGGCGAGCGCGGAGTGCTCGGAGTCCACCGGGACGAGCCGGGACGGGTCACCACCGAGGGCGTCGAGCACCAGCGGGCCACCGGCGACGAGCGACTCCTTGTTGGCCAGGGCCACCGTGCGGCCCGCCCGCAGCGCCGCGAGCGTCGGGGCGAGGCCCACCGACCCGGTGATGCCGTTGAGAACGACGTCGGACGGCCAGGCGGCGACCTCCGTGGCGCCGTCCGGCCCGGTGAGAATCTTCGGGATGGCGTACTCGCCGCGGCGGAAGCCCCGCCGGGAGGCCTCCGCGTAGAAGGCGAGCTGAAGGTCCTGCGCGGCGGAGGCGCGGGCCACACCCACCGCCTCGACGCCCAGCTCAAGCGCCTGGGCGGCCAGCAGGTCGACCCTGCCACCACCGCCGGTGAGCGCCACCACGCGGAACCGGTCGGGATTGCGTTTCACCACGTCGATGGCTTGGGTCCCGATCGAACCGGTCGAACCGAGCAGGACAACCTCACGCGGGGACGGTGACTCGACCACGTGAACCATTGTCGCAGGCGTCATCCGGCTACGACGACACCTGTTCGCATGCCGACACCCGGCCCTGCCTGGGCAGGACCATCCGCGCCCAGAAGGGGGCGGCAGTCACCGCCGATATGGCATTTGTCATAGCCACAGTCTATCGTCCCGGATATCCCGATTTGCCGAACGGATAGTTACCAAAAGTAATCACAGACCCGGTGCGGCGGCCGGCTACCGGCCCGCCTGGGTCGGCGTCCCGGCGGCCGGCGAGGCGCTGGCCGGCGCTGGCTGCGGATGCCCCCGGAAGTAGGCCAGGGCCACCTCCGTGGCGCTGAACCGCGGGCGGGCCGCTCCCGCGGGCGGGCTGGCGCCGGGGTCCGGCCAGACGTGCCCACCGCCCTGCACCGCCAGCAGGCCCACGTCACGCCCGCCCGGGCAGGCCGTGTGGATCAGCCGCTTCAGGCCGAGCGACCCGGTGTCGTCGATCCAGGGGGCCGCCGGGCCGCAGCCGACGAAGCCGGCGTAACGGCCCAACCTGGCCTCCATCGGCTGGGCCTGGGTGCCGTCGAAGGGAGCGGGACGGTCGGCCCCGCCGCCATCCAGCGGCGTCACCGGGTCGCTCGTGCCGTGGATGGCCAGCAGGCTCGGCGCCGGGGAGGCACAGGCGGCGGGTATGACGGCGGAGGCCACCGGCACCACCGCGGCGAACACGCCGGGCAGCGCGCAGGCCGCGGTCACCGCCATGTCCGCGCCGTCCCCGAGGCCGGTGGCGAAGACCCGCTGGGCGTCCAGACACGTCCGCGCGGTCAGGTCGTTGACGAGCGCGGCCACGAAGGCCACGTCGTCTGGGCCGGCCGCGGGGCGGCGGACGAAGTTCCACTTCCCGTCCACGCCGTCCGGCGTGGCCACCGCGTAGCCGGACCTGGCGCCGACCTCGCTCAGGTGGGTGTAGCCCTCCACCGCGGCGGCGTTCTCCCCGACGGCGTGGAAGACGACGATCAGCGGGAGTGGTCTGGCCGGGATGCTCCCAGCGGGGACAGCGAGCTGATAGCCACGGGTGTCCGCGCCGACCCGCAGCGTCTGGTGGCTCGATCCGGCCGAGATGTTCTTGCCGGAGACGCATCCGCTCACCACAGCCGGTGACGCCGACGCCCGCGGTGTACCGGCGCCGCCGGTGCCGCCGGCTGCCCCCGGCAGCACGCTGGCGGTGTCAGGGCCCGTCGCGGCGTCCGACTGCCCGGTCTCGGTGACCGTGCCGCCGCCGTGCCCGCCGGCATACAGAATCAGCACAACAACGATCATTATCGCCCCGATCACCGCGACGAGCGGCCCCCACAGGGGGGAGCGGCGGGGCGGGACCCGGCGGGCGGAACGGCGCTCACCTGCCGGCACGGCCACTCCCGTCCGGCCGGTCCGTACCCGGCCCACTCAGCCCGGTCGGGGCGTCGGCGGCGAGCTGCCCGCAGGCCGCCGCGATGTCACGCCCCCTGGTGTCGCGAACAGTGGCCGTTATACCGCGTAACCGTAACCGGCGGACGAACTCGCGCTCCCGGCGCCGCTCGCTGGCCTGCCAGGACACCCCCCGGGTCGGGTTGAGCGGGATCAGGTTGACGTGGGCGAGCCTGCCGACGAGCAGGTCCGCCAGCGCGTCGGCGCGTTCCGGCTGGTCGTTGACATCGTCGATCAGGGCGTACTCGATGCTGACCCGGCGGCCGGTCGTCTCGGCGTACTCCCACGCGGCGGTGAGCACCTCGGCCACCGGCCAGCGCCTGTTCACCGGGACCAGACTGTCCCGCAGCTCGTCGTCGGGCGCGTGCAGGGAGACCGCCAGCGTCACCGGCAGACCGGCCCCGGCGAGCCGGCGGATCGCCGGCACCAGCCCCACGGTGCTCACGGTGATCGAGCGGGCGGACAGGCCGAGACCCGCGGGCGGCGGGGCGGTCAGCACCCGCAGCGCCGCGACCACCGTGGCGTAGTTCGCCAACGGCTCCCCCATCCCCATGAACACCACGTTCGACAGCCGGGCCGGCCCACCGGCGAGCTCGCCGCGAGCGATGGCCCCGGCCGCGGCGACCACCTGCTCGACGATCTCGGCGGCGGACAGGTTACGGGTCAGCCCACCCTGGCCGGTGGCGCAGAACGGGCAGCCCATGCCGCAGCCGGCCTGGCTGGACACACAGACCGTGGCCCGGTCCGGATAGCGCATCAGGACGGACTCGATCAGCACTCCGTCGAAGGCCCGCCACAGCGTCTTGTGGGTGGCGCCGGCGTCGCAGGTCATGGTCCTGGCGGGGGTCAGCAGCGCGGGCAGCAACGCTTCCAGCAGCGCCGCGCGGGAGGCGGCGGGAAGATCCGTCATCGCCTCGGCGTCGCCCGCGCGCAGGTACCTGGCGAAGTAGTGCCGGGCGACCTGGTCGGCTCGGAAGGCCGGCTCGCCGAGCGAGACGGTGAGTTCCCGCCGCTGCGTGGTGGTCAGATCCGCGAGATGGCGAGGCGGACGCGGCCTGGGCGCGGCGACGAGCGGCACCGACCGGGCCGGCGCGGACGCTTCGGCGCCGCCGGCGGCGGTGGACGGGACAGCGGAGGAGACGGCCATGGCCCGTCCAGTCTGCCAGGTCATGGCGGCGGCACGAAAACGGTGATCAGTAGCCAGGCCACGGGAACGGTGCAGAGCACCGAGTCCAGCCTGTCCATGATCCCGCCGTGCCCCGGCAGCAGGTTGCCCATGTCCTTGATGCCGATGTCCCGTTTGAGCAGCGACTCACCAAGATCACCAACGGTGGCGGTGCACACCACCGCGAGGCCGAGCAGCACCCCCTGCCAGACGGCGGCGTGCAGGGTCCAGGCCATCAGCGTGCCGGCGACGACCACACAGGTGACGGTGGAGCCGGCAAAGCCCTCCCAGGACTTCCCCGGGGAGATGTTCGGGGCGAGCTTGTGCCGGCCGCCGGAGAGCACACCGGCCGCGTAGCCGCCGATGTCGCTGGCGACCACGGTGGCCAGGCAGGCGACTATCCGCCACGGCCCGTCCGACGGGCTGGTCAACAGTGCGGCGCAGCCGGCCGGCAGGCCCACGTAGGCCGCGCAGAACGCTCCCGCGGCCACATCGTGGAGCAGGTGGTCGGCCCCGTGGGCGAGACGGCACGCCGTCACCACGACGACGGTCGTGGCCAGGGCCACCACCAGCGCGGACGCACCCCCGACATAGGCGGCCACGGGCATCGCCGCCGTACCCGCCGCCAGTGGCGGCAACGCGATCCGCGCCCCGAGCTGGCGCAGCGCCCTGACCAGTTCGTACGTACCCACCACCATCGCCACACAGACGACGGCGATCCACAGCGGACGGACGGTGAACAGGGGGACGAGGATGACCAGGGCCAGCACGACCCCGACGGCGATCGCGGCCGGCAGATCCCGACCGGCCCGGATACCACGCGGGCGGGACGTGCCGACCGCCGGGCCGGTGCGGGTCACGACGTCATCTCACGGTGCCGGAGAACAACGTGGGGCGATCGATGGCTGTCGATGGCTGTCGATTGTCGGTCAGACCGCCAGCAGCTCCGACTCCTTGTGCCGCAGCAGCTCGTCGACCTGGCTGACGTACCGGTGCGTCGCCTCGTCCAGGTCCTTCTCCCCGCGCCGGCCCTCGTCCTCGCCGGCCTCGCCGTCACGGACGATGCGGTCGATCGCGTCCTTGCTGTGCCGGCGCACGTTGCGGATGCTGATCCTGGCCTCCTCCGCCTTCGTCCGGGCGACCTTGGCCAGGTCACGCCGACGCTGCTCGGAGAGCTCCGGGAACAGGCAGCGGATTATCGTACCGTCGTTGCTCGGGTTCACTCCGAGGTCGGAGTCGCGCACGGCCTTCTCGATGGCGGCCAGCGAGCCCTTGTCGTACGGGGTGATGATCACCATTCTCGGTTCCGGAATGTGGAACGACGCGAGCTGGTTCACCGGGGTCGGCGCGCCATAATAGTCGACGAGGACCTTCGAGAACACCGACGGGGTGATCCGCCCCGTCCGGATGTTGGCGAAGTCCTCCTTCGCTACCGCGACCGCCTTGTCCATTTTCTCCTCGGCCTCGAGGAGTACATCGTCGATCACCGTCGTCCTTCCGTCCCGCCCTCGTCCACACTGACCAGGGTGCCGATCTTCTCACCGCGGACGGCTCGCAGTATGTTCCCCTCCGTCAGCAGGTCGAAAACCACGATCGGCAGCCTGTTGTCCATGCACAGGCTGATGGCCGTGGCGTCCATGACCTTCAGCCCACGAGACAGCACCTCGCCGTAGACGAGTGCGTCGAAACGAACCGCATGGGGATTCGTCGTTGGGTCGGTGTCGTACACACCGTCGACCTTGGTGGCCTTGAGAACAGCCTGTGCCTTGATTTCCAGGGCGCGCTGCGCGGCCGTGGTGTCGGTGGAGAAGAACGGCGCCCCCAGCCCCGCGCCGAAGATGACGACACGGCCCTTCTCCAGATGCCGGATGGCCCGCAGCGGCAGGTAGGGCTCGGCGACCTGGCCCATGGCGATCGCCGTCTGCACCCGGGTGACGACTCCCTCGCGCTCGAGGGCGTCCTGGAGGGCCAGGCAGTTGATCACGGTGCAGAGCATGCCCATGTAGTCGGCCCGGGCTCGGTCGACACCACGTTCGGCCAGCAGATGGCCACGGAACATGTTGCCGCCACCGACCACGATCGCGACCTCGATACCGGTCCGGCTCACCTCGGCGATCTGGCGAGCGATCGTCGCGAGCGTCTCCGGGTCGATGCCCAGTGGCTCGCCACCGGCGAATGCCTCACCGGAGAGCTTCAGCAACACCCGTCGCCAGTGCACCTCGGCAACGCCACTATGGGGTGTAGCCGCTTCCGCGTCCCTGATGGCGTTTTCGATCACGAGCGGCCCCCTCGCCGTCGGCTACGATCATCGGCCGGTGGATATGCACTGCGAGTAGTCTGCCCTACCCGATCGGGTCGCAGAACCTCTGACCGCCACCTCCGGTTCGTTTGACGTACACCTGGACGTACACATGACGGGCAGCAGGGGCAAAACGTCTCTGAGGAGAAGCCGGGGCCAGGGCCAGGGCCGGGACCGCTGGCCGGAACCGGCCCTGGCCCGTCAGGCCGTCTTGACGTTGAACCGGGCGAACCGGCCAACCTCGATCTTCTCGCCGAGCGAGGATCCCGCCTGCTCCAGCAGCGCGCGGATAGTGATCTTGCCGTCTCGGACCCAGGGCTGCTCAAGCAGGACGACCGCTTTCACGTAGCCGTTCAGCCGCCCCTCCACGATCTTCGGGAGCGCCTGCTCGGGCTTGCCCTCCTCGCGGGCCGCGGCCTCGTAGATCTTCTTCTCCTGCTCGAGAACCTCGTTCGGGATCTGCTCCGCGGTCACGTAGAGCGGATCCGCCGCCGCGACGTGCTGCGCGATGTCCCGCGCGAGCTGCTTGAACTGGTCGGTCTTCGCGACGAAGTCGGTTTCGCACTTCAGTTCCAGCAGGACACCGATGGTGGGGGGCAGCTGCGGGTCGGTCTTGTGCAGGTAGGACTCCACCAGGCCGTTGGAGGCGCTGCGCCCAGCCCGCTTGGCGACCTGCGCCAGGCCCTTCTCCCGCAGCCAGGACCTGGCCTTCTCGAAGTCGCCGTCGTTCTCGACGAGCGCTTTCTTGACGTCGCTCATCCCGGCGCCGGTGAGTTCCCGGAGCTTGCGAATGTCAGCGGCGGTGATTTCTGCCATGGTGCTCTTCTCGTTCCATCCGGCTGCTGGTGTTGGTGGGAGCCACCGGGGCCGCGGGCAGCGCGATCGTCACTTCTTCACGTTCACGCTGCCGGGCCCCGGTGTCCCCGTAGGGTCGCTACTGGATCTTGCGAGGATGTGCTGGCGGGTACCGCACGAAGGCCGGGCAGGCCAGCGTCCGGGACGGCTGGTCAGACCCGGGCGGTCGCGGCGCCCACCGCGGAGACCGTGTCGGAGTCGGGGTGGGCCGGCACGGCCGGCGCGGCCGGCGCCTGACCAGCCGGCTGCTGCGCCTCGGAGCCGGCCGTGGCCGGCGCGTCGGCGGAGGACACCTGCCCCCGCAGCAGCTCCTGCTCCCACTCGGTCAGTGGCTCCCCGCCGCTGGGCGTCTCCGGCTTGACGTCCGCCGACGTCGTCCCACCCGCACGGGCCACCAGCCCGTCCGCCACGGCGTCGGCCACCACCCGGGTGAGCAGGGTCGCGGAGCGGATGGCGTCGTCGTTGCCGGGGATCGGGTAGTCGACCTCGTCCGGGTCGCAGTTGGTGTCCAGGATCGCGACGACCGGGATGCCGAGCTTGCGGGCCTCCCCGACGGCGATGTGCTCCTTCTTCGTGTCGACGACCCAGACCGCGCTCGGCACCCGGGTCATGTCCCGGATACCGCCAAGGGTCCGCTCGAGCTTGGCCTTCTCCCGGGACAGCACGAGCTGTTCCTTCTTCGTCCGAACCTCGGTGCCGCCGGTCAGCTCGATCTCCTCGAGCTCCTTCAGCCGCTGGAGGCGCTTGTACACCGTGGAGAAGTTGGTGAGCATGCCACCGAGCCAACGCTCCTTGACGTAGGGCATGCCGACCCGCTGCGCCTGCTCCTCGATGGCTTCCTGAGCCTGCTTCTTCGTGCCGATGAACAGGACGGTGCCACCGTGCGCGACGGTCTCCTTGACGAAGTCGTAGGCACGGTCGATGTAGGACAGGGTCTGCTGCAGGTCAATGATGTAAATGCCGTTGCGCTCCGTGAAGATGAAACGCTTCATCTTCGGGTTCCAGCGCTTCGTCTGGTGTCCGAAATGCACACCGCTTTCGAGCAACTGCTTCATGGTGACGACGGCCACGGCTCGTCGCTCCCTTCTGCGCCGGGGGTACCGACGCACCTCGGTTACCGGCCCCGGCCAGCGACCGGGACCCCTGACGCCCTGCTGGCCCCTACCGCCGCGGATGGCAGCGGACCGAGGGAGCCTTCCAGCCGCACCGGGAGGGTGGGCGGAGAAGGGCGTGTGGATTCAGCTCGACCGTTCGAGCCGTGCCCCAATCCTACGCCCACCCGCGTGCCGCCCCCCAGCGGGTTGTCCACAGGCGGGTTGTCCACAGGCGGGTCGTCCACAGCGGGTACGGGCGACCCGGACGGGGGTTGTGCACGGACCGGCTCGCAATCGGCAGGTTGTCCACAGGAGCCCGTCCGGCCGTGACCGCCGGGCCCGCACCGGTCACCGTGGCAGCAGCGGGAACGTGCGCGGATCACCACGGACGCGCCCCGGCGCCCGGGCTCGGGCGTCACGGTCGCACCTGCCGTGCCGGCGACGGTCCGCCAGCCACCCGCCCGCCGCACGCTCACGGCCGTCGACGACACAGTCATGATCATTTTGATCATGATATCGCGGCGGCGGCCCGGAAATCCGGAGGCGCCATGATCCCGCCGTCCCGACACCGTCCGTTGCTTCTCCTGCTGCTGACGGCCGCGCTGCTCGCCCTGGTGGCCACCGGATGGCCGCATCCGCTGACCGGCTACGGCACCCGGGCGGCCGTCTCCCCCGTCTCCTCCGTACAGCCGGCGCCCACGCGGCCGGCCATCACGGCACCGGTATCCGAGGGGCCGGTATCCGAGGGGCCGGTACCGCTCGGGAGCGGCACCGGCATGAACCCGGTGTCACCGGGGCGTGCCGTCACAGCGCCATCAGGCCCGCTCTGGCGCGCCCCGCTGGACGGAACGCTCATCCTCGGCCGCGCCTTCAGCCCGCCGTCGTCGCCGTACGGCCCCGGCCACCGCGGCGTCGACCTGGTGGCCGCCCCGGGGACGCAGGTGCGGGCCGCCGGCCGAGGCGTCGTCACGTTCGCCGGAACGATCGCTGGACGCGGTGTGACGACCGTCAGCCACGGATCGTTGCGGACGACCTACGAGCCGGTGGAGCCGACCGTGGCGGCCGGCCGGACGGTGGCCGCGGGCGAACCGATCGGCCGGCTGGCCGCCGGGCATCCCGGCTGCCCCGCTGCCGCCTGCCTGCACTGGGGCCTGCTCGAGGGGAGCCGCTATCTCGACCCGCTCGGCCTGCTCCGGCGCCGTTCCCCGCGCCTGCTGCCCCTCGGATGAGACCGCTTGCTCCTCGTAGACTGTCGCCGCTAATGTGTGGGGTATAGGTGGCGGAGTTTGGTGCGGGCGTCATCGGTGGTGAAGTGCCAGTTGACTTGGCGCTGGTTGGCGTTGACGGCTGTCTGCCAGGCGTCGAGTTCGGTGTTCAGGACGTCGAGGGTGTCGATGCGGCGGTCGAGGCATTGGCGGGTCAGGGCGGCGAGTTCGATTTCGGCGATGTTGAGCCAGGAGCCGTGTTTGGGGGTGTGGTGGATCTCGAGTCGTTGCGCGAGTGCGAACGCGACGGCCGGGTCGAAGGCCTCGTAGAGCGAGGAGATGTCGTGGGTGTTGAGGTTGTCCATGACCAGCACGACCCGTTCGGCGTCGGGGTAGTCGAGGGTGAGCAGGCGCCTGACGTGGTGTGCCCAGTCGATCCTGGTGCGCCGTGGGGTGGCCTGGACGCGGCGCCAGCCGGCGAGTGGCTCGACCCAGCAGAAGATCGAGCAGGTTCCGTGGCGCACGTACTCGGAGTCCTCGCGCCGGTCACGCCCTGGCGTGGCGGGGATCGGGTCGCGGGCGTGGGCCAACAGCTGGTAGGGCTTCTCGTCCATGCACACCACGGGCACGCCCGGGTTGTGGGGCCGGGCGTAGACCGCCAGAACGTCTTCCATCCGCGCGGCGAACTGCGCGTTCGCCCTCGGTGGGATGGTCCAGCACTTCCTCAGATGAGGACGCAACCTCGTTTTTTTAAGACCCGGCCGATGGTGGAATGGTCCAGGTCCGGGATGTCGGCGACCAGCGCGACGTGCTTTTCCAACAGCCGCAGCGACCAGCGTGCATAACCAGCCGGTGGCTGCGAGCATGCCAGCGCGATCAGTCTGGCCTCAACCTCGCCGGTCACCGGGGAAGGCACCGGGGGAAGCTCCCGTGCCTTCCGACCGATCGTGGCCCCCACATCCCCACCGGTCTCGGTGAACCGCTTCGCGACCAGCCGCAGCGTCTCACCCGAGACCCCGACCCGGACCACGAGTTCTTCTTGGGAGGCAACCGGGCCGACCGAGGTGTCCAACGCGAGCAGGACCCGCGCCCGCCGGATCATCGACGCCGGATGAACCCCCGTCGAGGTCACCCGAACCAACTCGTCACGATCAGCCTCGGTCAAGGTGACCGGCCACTTCTTCTGCGAACCCACGACACAGTCCTGACCGGCAGAGGGACGGGGAGACCTGCCAGACCCAACCCTCTCACCCAGACACAAGACACACCAGAACTAAGCAGCGACAGTCTACTAGGGCTCCTCGGATGGGATCACCTGCCACCGTTGCCCGGCCGCTGGGCTCTCCCCGGCCGTCAGGCCCGCGGATGACTCTGCTCGAACGCGGCACGCAGCCGTTGCGGTGTGACATGGGTGTAGATCTGCGTCGTGGCCGGGCTGGCATGACCGAGGAACTCCTGTACCGACCGGAGATCCGCGCCGCCTGCCAGCAGATGCGTGGCCGCGGAGTGGCGGATGCCGTGCGGGCTGATCGGCCCGATCCCGTCTGCCGTGGCGGTCCGGGCGGCCAGGATGCGCCGGACCGTCCTGGGGTCGAGCCGGCGGCCCCGCACCCCCAGGAACAGCGCCCGCCCGCTGCCGGCCACGGCGAGCGTCGGACGACCGGCCGCGAGCCAGTTCCGCAGGGCCCGCTGGGCGGGCACGCCGAAGGGAACGGCACGTTCACGGCCGCCCTTGCCGCGGACCCGCACCAGCCGTCGCTCGTCGTCGACGTCGTCGATGTCGAGACCGCACAGTTCGCTGACCCGGGTGGCGGTGGCGTACAGCAGCTCGAGGACGGCGTCGTCACGGACGACGACCGCGCTCTGGCCGGCCGCGCTCTGGCCGGCCGCGGGCGGGTCACCACCGTCCGGGAGCGGCCGGGGGCGGGCCGCCAACAGCTCCCATGCCTGGGCGGCGGTCAGCACCGTCGGTAGTGACGCGGGCCGCCGGGGGCCTGCCAGCCGCTCGGCGACGTCGGCGGCCAGCCATCCCTGCCGGGCCGCGAACGCGCTGAAGCCGCGCGCCACCGAGGCCCGCCTGGCCAGCGTGGTGGCGGCGGCCCCACGGGCCCGCATCCCGGCAAGCCATCCGCGCAGCACCCCGAGATCGACACCGGTAGGCCCGTCGAGCCCGACCTCCTGGGCGTACCCGCGCAGATGGGCTAGATCGGCCCGGTAGGCGCGAACGGTTTCCGGAGATCGGTCACGTTCAGTCGCCAGATGACGAAGGTATGCCGAAACCGCGACGTCCCAGGAAACCTCGGCCTCCCGGCAGACCCCGGCAGCCCGGGAAACCCCCGTGTCCCCGCGGGCCCCCGTTTCCCTGCGGGCCGTCATGTCCCGCGGGGCGGTGTTCCGGGAAGCGCTGTCCCGCGGAACACGGTCCGGGCAGGCGCTGTCCCGCGGGGCGCTGTCTCGGGGTGCGGTGTCCCGGGACGCGCTGTCCAGCGGGGCGATGCTCTGGGAAGCGGTGGTATCCCCGGTAACCGGATCCCGGGAGTCAGCGACCGCACCGCCCATCCACCGCACGGTGTCCTTCGATCAGCTTCGTGTCAACACCGACCGGCCGGCCCACGACGCCCCGGCACACCAGCCTCAGCCGGCTGTACCGGTCGCACCGGCCTCGTCAGCCGCGCCGGCCCTGCCGGCCGCGGACGGCGCTCGGCCCAGTGCTGTCAGGCGGTATCCGTCGCCGCGCAGCTCGACCAGGCCCTCGACGACCAGCGGGCCCATCAGCGCCTGCACCGTTTCGGGCCGTTCCCCCAGCCGTTGTGCCAGCACCGCCGCTCCCACCGAACTGCGGGCCGGCATCACGTCCAGCATGCGACGGACCAGCTCGGGCAGACCGTCGCGACTGCCGGTGTCCGCCGGTGGGTACTCGGCGAGCTCGCCGATGCCGCCGATCTCCTCACAGACCTCGGCGGCATCGGTGACCAGGACGGTCTGTTCGCGGTGGGTCCGCAGCAGGCGGTGGCATCCGACGCTGGCGGCACTCGTGACCGGCCCCGGCACGGCCATCACCACCCGCCCGAGACGGCGGGCGTGCCGGACGGTGTTCAGCGCGCCGCTGCGGTGGCCCGCCTCGACGAGAACCGTGCCCCTGGCCAGCCCGGCGATGATCCTGTTGCGGGTCAGGAAACGCCCCCGGTACGGCGGGCTTCCGGGCGCCGCTTCGCTGACGACCAGCCCGTTGTCACGGATCCGTGCCAGCAGTTCGGTGTGGGCCCGGGGATACGCAATGTCGACCCCGCCGGCCAGGACCGCGATCGTGGGGCCGGCGGCCGCCAGCGCCCCGTGATGGGCCGCCGCGTCGATACCGAATGCCGCGCCGGAAACGATCGTCCAGCCCCGGTCCGCGAGCCCGGCGGCGAGGTCGGCCGCGATGGTGGTCCCATAGGCGGTCGCCGCCCGGGAGCCCACCACCGCCACCGCCCGTTCGCACAACCGGCTCAGGTCCCCCTCCCCACGGGCCCACAGCCCGAACGGCTCCCCCGCCTCCGGCTCCGGGCCGTCGGACAGCCGGCCGAGGGCGATCAGCACGGACGGCCACTCCGGGTCCCCCGGGCAGATGAACCGCCCATCGAGGGCCGCAAGCAGGCCCAGGTCGTGTTCCGGGTCGACGTCGGGATAACGGCCGCGCAGGTCGGCCCAGACGGCCACGGCGCCGCGCCGGGCCACCTCGACGCCGACCGCCGACCGGTCCGAGTTGACCGCGCGGGACAGTGCCGCCCTGGCCAGCCGCTCGCTGTCGGTGGCCGTCACTGCTGCCTCCCGGGCAGCCGCAGGTCCAGCGCCATCCCGATCTGGGTCGGCCCCGGGGCGGGCAGGCCGGCCAGGTCCGCGAGCGTCCAGGCCACCCGCAGGACACGGTCCAGACCACGCGCGGTGAGCTGCCCGGACTCGAAGGCGAGATCGGCTGGACGGGTCACCTTCGCCGGCAGTGCCCACGTCCGCCGCAGGGCGGCACCGGGGATCTCCGCGTTGGTGCGCCACGGCGTACCGGCCAGCCGGGAGGCCGTGGCCGCTCGCGCCGCTTCGACCCGCCCCGCCGCGACCGCCGAGGTGTCGGCGTACCTGGCGTCCGCACGCAGTTCGGCCCGGCTGGGCGCGGCGAGTTCGACCTGCAGGTCCACCCGGTCGAGCAGCGGACCTGACAGCCGGGAGAGGTAGCGCCGGCGTACCAGGCTCGGGCACTCGCACGCCCTGGCCATGGCGGCGCCCGCCCGGGCGCACGGGCACGGGTTCGCCGCGAGCACCAGCAGGAAACGAGCGGGAAACCGCGCGCTCACCCGGGCCCGCGCCAGTTCGATCACCCCGCTTTCCAGCGGTTGGCGCAGCGCGTCGAGGGTGGGGCGGGAGAACTCCGGCGCCTCATCGAGGAACAGCACACCCCGGTGCGCCTGGCTGGCCAGGCCCGGGCGCAGCACGGTCGAGCCCGCTCCGACGAGCGCGGCCGGCGTGGCCGAATGATGCGGGTTGCGGTACGGCGGACGGAGCACCAGCGGGCAGTCCTCGGGCAGCAGCCCGGCCACCGAGTGCACCGCGGTCACCTCGAGGGCGGCCTCGGTGTCGAGCGCGGGCAGCAGGCCCGGCAGCCGCTCGGCCAGCATGGTCTTGCCACTGCCCGGTGGTCCCTGCATGAACAGGTGGTGGCCGCCGGCGGCCGCCACCTCGATGGCGAGCCGGCCGCGCGGCTGGCCCGCCACGTCGGCGAGATCGCCGACACCGGCAGCCGCGGAACGCGCCGTGTCGGTGGCGGCCGCCGCCGCCGGCGGATCCGGCTCGTACTCCCCGCGCAGCAGCCGGACCAGGCAGTCGAGATCCTTCACCGGTTCGACGACGGCCCCCGGGACGAGCGCGGCCTCCGGGCCGTTCGCCTCGGGCACGACGACACGTTCGATGCCGGCGTCGAGCGCCGCGATCGTCGCCGGCAGCACCCCGCGGACCGGCCGCAGCCTGCCGTCGAGCGCCAGTTCCCCGAGCAGCACCCGGGAGCGCAGCGCCGCCGGGGGGACGGTGGCCGCCGCTCCGAGGATCGCGGCGGCCATCGCCACGTCGAACCCACTGCCGGACTTCGGCAGGGTCGCCGGGAAGAGCCCGACCGTGATCCGCTGGCTCGGCCACTGCTGGCCGGAGTTGACGATCGCGGCCCGGATGCGGTCCCGGGCCTCGTGCAGGGAGGTGTCCGGCAGCCCGACAAGGGTGATGTCCGGCAGCCCGTTCGCGAGATCCGCCTCGACCTCGACGAGATGCCCGTGCACCCCCACGACCGCGACGCTGAACGCCCGCGCCAGCGCCATCAGAACGCCCCGCGCAGATGCTCCACCCGCGGCGGGTTGTTACGGGTGCGGTACACCTCGACCACGTCGAAGCGCAGCGGCATCAGCGCGTGCTCGTGGTCACGCAGCCAGACGAGCGCCACCCGGCGGATACGAGCGGCCTTTGCCGGCACCACGGCCTGCGCCGGTGTGCCGTAGCGGTCCCCGGAGCGGGTCTTGACCTCGCAGAACACCAGACACGAGCCGTCCCGGGCAACAATGTCGATCTCACCGGCCGCGCATCGCCAGTTACGGTCGAGGATCTCCATCCCGCACCGCGACAGATGCCGGGCGGCGGTGTCCTCCCCGAACCGCCCGAGTACGTCCTTGACCCGCATCGCGCGCTCCCGTCCACGGGCGACGGACGCGCCCGTGGAGATCAGGATGACTGGCGAAAACGGACAGAACGAGATCAGCTGCCGATCTGTGGACAAAACGGGCCTGCGTCATTCGCCCGTCCACAGGTTAGAGCTCGGCTTTGGTCAGCTCCTCGACGTTGATGTCCTTGAACGTGACCACTCGAACGTTCTTCACGAACCTCGCCGGCCGGAACATGTCCCAGACCCAGGCATCACGCAGGGTGAGTTCAAAGAAGATCTCACCGGCGCTGTTGCGGGCCTCGATCTGGTAGTCGTTCGCGAGATAGAAGCGACGCTCCGTCTCGATCACATAGGAGAAGAGACCGACGACGTCCCGGTACTCACGGTAGAGCTGGAGCTCCATCTCGGTCTCGTACTTCTCGAGGTCTTCGGCGCTCATGCGCTCTCCGTCGCGCTGGGTAGCCCGGTCCGTGTCACGGCGTCCTCCAGCCGCGCCAGTCGTTCACGTTGAGCTTGTGCCACATTGACATACGACATCCGATGCTGTTCGCACGGCCCGTACGCGGACAGTGCCGCGGCGTGCCCGGCCGTTACATACCCCTTGTGCTGGGCGAAATCGTACTCGGGATGCCTGTGGTGGAGATCTTTCATGATCCGGTCCCGGGTCACCTTGGCCACCACCGACGCGGCCGCCACACAGGCGACGACCTGGTCACCCTTGAGCACGGCGGTGGAGGCGACCCCCAGCCCCGGCACCGCGAACCCGTCGGTGAGGACGTACCCCGGCCGCCGGCCCAGGCGTGCCACAGCCCGGCGCATCCCGGCGATGTTCGCCACGTGCACACCGCACGCGTCGATCTCGGATGACTGGATCACGACGGTCGCCCACGCCTGGGCGACAGACAGTATCTCGTCGAACACCTGTTCACGTAACCGCGGCGACAACCGCTTGGAGTCCGCGAGATCGACGAGGCGGCGCGACCCGTTCGCGGGGAGGACGACAGCGGCCACCACGAGCGGCCCCGCGCACGCGCCACGGCCGGCCTCGTCGACGCCGGCCACGGGCGCGAACCCCCGGCGCCGCAGGAGACGCTCACAGCCCCACAGCCCGCTCTCACCTCGGACCGCCGCGCCGGTCGGCGCGAACGGCGGGAGGGGCCGCAGCCGGACGCCCTCGGCGGGCCGCCGGGCGCCACCGCGACCGGCGGCCGTCGCGGTGGGCTGACGGGCCGTCGCCGTTGTCGTCACCTGCGTTCCTCCCGAGCCGTTTCACCGGTCGCGTCGGCAGGGTACCGGGCGAGGCTCGCCTGCGCCGCGCCGTGGTGGCGACGCCCACCATCGCCGCTCCCGCCAGCCCGGCGCCGGCAAGCGGCGCGGCGCCCGCCGCCTGCGCACCCGCGGCGGCGAAGATGTTCGGCGGGCTCAGGATCGCCATCCGGCTCAGGGGCCAGACCCGCACGAAGGCCCGGCCGACGACCTTGCTCTGCGGGATGGTGCCGTTCACCCGGGAGTCCGAGGACTCACCGCGGTGGTCACCCATGACCCACAGCTCGCCGGGTGGCACCTTCACCGGCTCGAACTCACGGCCCCCGCCGAGCGGGCTGTTCTCGTACACGTACGGTTCGTCCAGCGGCTGGCCGTTGACCGTCACCCGTCCCTGGGCGTCACAACACGCGACGGTGTCACCGCCCACACCGATGACACGCTTGATGAAGTCCTTGTCACTGGGCGCGCCGAGGCCGAGCATCCCCTGCACCGACCGCAGCGCCCGGGAGAAGACGTTGCCCGGCGGAGTGACCAGGACCTCGGCCCGCTCGAAACCGGTCCCGTCCCCGTTGAACACCACGATCTCGCCACGGTGGACGTCCCGGAAACGGTAGACGAGCTTGTTGACCAGCACCCGGTCGTTGACCAGCAGGGTGCGCTCCATCGACACGGTCGGTATCCAGAACGCCTGGACGAGGAACGCCTTGATGAGCAGGGCGAGCAGGAAGGCGATCAGGACCAGCAACGGCAGCTCACGGGCGAACGAGCCGCGGCCACCGCGGCCGCCGCGGCCCGGGCGCTGGCGGGTGGGCAGGCCGTCCGTGGCATCCACCCCGGCCCGCTGGGGCTCCGGGAACTCCTGACCGGTCAGGTTCTCACCGATGACGTTCTCCCCGGTAGCGTCGCCTACGGCCTCGGTCTGACGGCCGGCCGGCCGGCCGTCGTCGGGGACAGCGGCCGGGTGCCCCTGATTCCGGCCAGGCACGCCGACCGGACCCGGCTGCGGCCGGGTGGTAGCCGATGTGGACCCGGCCGCTTCGTCGTCGGCCGGTAGGGGGGAGCCGATCCGCTCTCCGGGCGTGTCGACCGCGTCGTCCTCGCGGCCGCCCGTGGAGCCGGCGGGCGGAGGCCCACCCCAGCGCATCGGACGACTGTGCTCGGCTCCACTCACCGCGCCACCTCATGGGTTCGCCGACTCGGGCTGGAATGTGCTGTCCGGGGAACCCGGTTGAAAACGATCGCTGACCACCCTACGCGCCTGGCCGGCTCCAACGACGCCACGGCGGACGCGTGTCCGATGTTCGGGTCGCCACACGCACCGGTTGCGATCATGCCGCAACGGCTGCACCACAGCCGGTCGTGTCAGCCATCCTCAGTTCCAGTGTCAGCTCTGGCCCGCCAAACCGCCACGGCCGGCCGGGCACGGCCTACGCCGGCCGGCGCTTCTCCTTGATCTTCGCCGCCTTGCCACGCAGATCACGCAGGTAGTAGAGCTTCGCGCGGCGAACGTCCCCGCGGGTGACAATTTCGATCTTGGATATCACCGGGCTGTGGACGGGGAAGGTCCGCTCCACGCCGACACCGAAGCTGACCTTACGGACCGTGAAGGTCTCGCGCACGCCGCCGCCCTGCCGCCGGATCACGGCGCCCTGGAAGACCTGGATGCGCTGGCGGTTGCCCTCGACGACACGAACATGAACCTTCAGGGTGTCGCCCGGCCAGAACGTCGGGACGTCGGTCCTCAGTGACGCGGCGTCGAGGCTGTCCAGGGTTTGCATGGCAGTCGCTTTCTCGCGGTGATGACGGGACGGGTCGGGCCTGGTCCGGCCGGCGGAGGTGAGCCACTGTAACGGAGCACCTACTAGCGGACCACACACCAGCGGTCTGCGCACCAGCGGGCCGTGCTGGCAGTTGTGCTGGCAGTTGTGCTGGCATTGGCCCCTGATGGCATCCGCTCGGTGCCCGCTCACGCCGAGTGATGTCACCCGGTGCGGCGGACGGCCGGAAACCGTATCCTACTGTGCCACACGCGCGTTCGAGCCGGCCCCACCCGAGCCATCGTCCGCCGCCGCCTGGTCCTGGCGGGCGAGCAGGTCCGGACGGCGTTGCGCGGTCCGCCGCAGGGCTTCGGCCCGCCGCCACCGGCCGATGGCGGCGTGGTCGCCGGAGCGCAGCACGGCCGGGACCTCACGGTCACCCCACACCGCCGGCCGGGTGTACACCGGGGCCTCCAGCAGGCCGTCGGTGAAGGAGTCGTCCGTCACGGACTCGGCGTTGCCGACCACGCCGGGCAGCAGCCGGGTGACCGCCTCCAGGATGACCAGGGTGGCGACCTCTCCCCCGGCGAGAACGTAGTCCCCGATGGAGATCTCGTCGTCGGCCCACTCGTCGATGACACGCGCGTCGATGCCCTCGTAACGGCCGCAGCAGAACACCAGCCATGGCACGTCGGCGAGATCGGCGGCGTACGCCTGCGTGAAGGGCCGTCCGACCGGGGTCGGGACGACGATCCGGGGCCGCCGGCCGTCCGCCGCGCCCAGCGCGCGGATCTCGGTCAGCGCAGCCCACCACGGCTGCGGACGCATGACCATGCCCGGCCCACCGCCGTAGGGGGCGTCGTCGACACTGCGATGCACGTCGTCGGCCCACTGCCGCAGGTCGTGCAGGTGGACGTCGAGGATGCCGCGCGCGCGGGCCCTACCGACCAGGGACAGCTCCAGCGGGCTGAGATAGTCGGGGAAGATCGTAACTATGTCGACGCGCACAACCGCTCCGCTGCTCCAGGTCCGCCGCGCTACTCCAGGTCGAACAGGCCCGGTGGCGGGTCGACGACGATCCGGCCGACCGGCACCTCGACCGTCGGCACGATCTCACGCACGAACGGGACGAGCACCTCACGGCCGCCGACGTGCTCGACGGCGAGCAGTTCCCCGGCGGGCGTGTGGACGACGTCGACGACCGTGCCCACGTCGGCATCATCAACCGTGACCACCCGCAGTCCGACGAGGTCGCGGTCCCACCACAGGTTGCCGGCATCCTCGTCGCCGTCGTCCGCGGCCTGGCCCGCCTGACCGGCGGCGATGGTGAGAACGCGACCGCGCAGGGCCTCGGCGGCGTCGCGGTCGCCGACGCCCTCGAAGCGCACCAGCAGGCGGCCGGCGTGCCAACGCGCCACAGCCACCATCAGCGGCGTGGCCGTGGGCGGCTCGCCACACAGGTGCGTCCCGGGCGCGAACCTGCGCTCGGGAACGTCCGTACGGACGTCGATCGTCACCTCGCCCCGGATGCCGTGGGGACGGCCGATCCGGCCGACCACGACCGGCTCGTCCGCCGCCGGGTCGGCGGCAGGACCGTCTCCGTCACGCGCTGCCGCGGACCGCGGCCGGCTGGTGGCGCTTTCGCCGTGTGTTCCGACAGTCATCTGCAGACGGCCCTACCGGTCGACGTCGATCACATCGACCCGCAGGCCCCGGCCACCCACCCCGGCCATGACCGTCCGTAGCGCGCGGGCTGTCCGCCCGCCGCGCCCGATGACCTTGCCGAGATCGTCCGGATGTACCCGGACCTGGAGGGTGCGACCCCGCCGGCCCGACTGCAGGTTCACGTGCACATCGTCCGGGTGGTCGACGATGCCCCGAACAAGATGCTCGAGGGCGGCTTCCAGCACTTACTGCCCCTCCGGAGCCTGCGACTCGGCCGCCGCCGGCTCGGTCTTCCCAGCGGCGGGCGCGTCCTCCGTCGCCTTCTTGCCCTTCTTCGGCGTGGTGGCGGGCTTGTCCGTGAGACCGGCCGCGGCCTTGGCCGCAGCCTGGAACACCTCGCGCTTGTCGGCCTTGGGGGCGGCGACCTTCACCGGTGGTGGGGCGGGAAGACCCTTGAACTTCTGCCAGTCACCGGTGACCTTGAGGATCGCGAGTACCGGTTCGGTCGGCTGGGCACCGACACCGAGCCAGTATCCGGCGCGCTCACCGTCGACCTTGATGATGCTCGGGTCGGACTTCGGGTGATACTGCCCGATCGTCTCGATGACCCGTCCGTCCCGCTTGGTACGGGCGTCCGCGACGACGATCCGGTAGTGCGGCTCGCGCATCTTGCCGAGGCGCTGAAGTTTGATCTTGGTTGCCACGATTGTCGAACTGCTCCAGACGTACGTCAGTAGTCACCGGACACCACAGGTGCGGATGCGGAGTACCGGTAGCTGGGTTTGCCGGACGCCACTCGCGGCGCCGATGGTGAACGGGACCAGGGCGGAAACCCCGGACCGCCATCCCAGTTTGCCAGATCGCCCGACGCGGGGTGTGCCCGGGCGCCGGTGGCGCCGCCAGCGCCATCAGCGCCGCCGGCCATGCCCCTGCCCGGGCGGCGGGAAAGCGCCACCGGGCAGACCCTCGCCGCGCATCAGGGCCGACAGGTCGGGCAGCTCGCCCTCGCCGAGCCCGGGCGCCTGCCCGGCGGGCCCGCCGGGCAGCCCACCGGCCCGCCGCGCCTCGGCCGCGGCCCGCTGCGCCTGCGTCTGCGCGGCGCGGGCGGCGGGGTTGCCCTTGCGCTTCGCGCCCTTGGCCTTCTTGGCGGCCTTGCGGCCCGCGGCCGACTTCGCGCGCAGCGCCCCACCGGGCCCACCGAGGCCGCCGGCCATCTGCTTCATGACCTTGCGCGCCTCCTCGAACCGGTCGAGGAGCTGGTTGACCTCGGTGACTGTCACCCCGGAGCCGCGGGCGACCCGCGCCTTGCGGGAGGCCTGCAGGATGCGCGGATCGTCACGCTCAGCGGGCGTCATCGACCGGATGATCGCCACCACTCGATCGACGTCCCGGTCGTCGATCTGGGCGAGCTGATCCTTCATCTGCCCCATGCCGGGCAGCATCCCGAGCAGGTTGGCGATCGGCCCCATCTTGCGGACGGTGAGCATCTGCTCGAGGAAGTCGGAGAGGGTGAACTCGGAGGCGGCCATCTTCGCCGCCAGCTGTTCGGCCTGCTCGGCCTCGAATGCCTTCTCGGCCTGCTCGATGAGGGTGAGGACATCGCCCATCCCGAGGATGCGCGAGGCCATCCGCTCGGGGTGGAAGACGTCGAAGTCGTCCAGCGCCTCACCGGTGGAGGCGAACATGATCGGACGGCCGGTCAGGTGCGCGACCGACAGCGCGGCACCGCCACGGGCGTCACCGTCGAGCTTGGTGAGCACCACCCCGGTGAAGCCCACCCCGTCGGCGAACGCCTGCGCGGTGGTGACGGCATCCTGGCCGATCATGGCGTCGACGACGAACAGGATCTCGTCCGGGGACGTCACGTCCCGGATGTCGGCGGCCTGGCGCATCATGTCGGCGTCCACGCCGAGCCGGCCCGCGGTGTCGACGACGACCACGTCGTGCAGGCGGCGGCGGGCATGCTCCACGGCGGCGCGGGCGACCGCGACCGGGTCGCCCACGCCGTTGCCGGGCTCGGGCGCGTACACGTCCACACCGGCCTGGCCGGCGACGACCTGAAGCTGCGTGACGGCGTTCGGGCGCTGCAGGTCGGCGGCGACGAGCAGGGGGGTGTGACCCTGCTCCTTCAGCCACCGGCCGAGCTTGCCGGCCAGCGTCGTCTTGCCCGTCCCCTGCAGGCCCGCCAGCAGGATGACGGTGGGTGGCGTCCGGGCGAACCGCAGGGTGGTCGTCCCGCCGCCCAGGATCGTGACCAGCTCCTGGTTGACGATCTTTATGACCTGCTGGGCGGGGTTCAGCGAGGTCGAGACCTCCTCGCCCCTGGCCCGCTCCCGAACGGCGCCGACGAAGGCCCGGACCACCGGCAGAGCGACGTCGGCCTCCAGCAACGCCACCCGGATCTCCCGGGCGGTCGCACTGATGTCGGCCTCGGACAGCCGCCCCTTGCCACGCAGTGACGAGAAGGCCTTGTCGAGACGGCTGGACAGGGTGTCGAACACGCGCACACTCCGGGATCGCTGGCGGACCGCAACTCTCAGGGTACGCACCCACCGGCCCGGACCGGAGCCGGACCGCTCGGCAACGCCCCGCCCGACGGAACCACAAAGATCACCAAGCCCCGGCGAGGCGCACCCACACGACGATCACAGGCGGACCCGCCGTGATCTCCGCCCTCCACACCGAGGATGGTGGGGACACCTCGCCGGACGTCGTCCATCCCGGCCGTCGCCACCGACCGGGAGTGAAATCCTCACCCCGGCACTGTAGGTCGCGGCATGCGGGTACGGAAGAAGCTTCGGCGCCGGACCCAGTGGCCACACCGTGGTCCCCGGCCTGGTTCTACCGGCTCACCTGCTGTGTTGCGTTGTACGTTCCGATGTTGCGTTTCAGGACTTTGTCGCCCACGTGTCGCGGCTCAGTCCGGCGGGTCCCCGAGCAGCGCGTCGACGAACGCCTCCGGCTCGAAGGGCGCGAGGTCGTCCGGACCCTCCCCCAGGCCGATCAGCTTCACGGGGACACCGAGCTCCCGCTGTACGGCGATCACGATGCCGCCCTTGGCGGTGCCGTCGAGCTTGGTCAGCACGACCCCGGTGATGTCCACCGCCTGAGTGAAGACCCTGGCCTGCTCGACCGCGTTCTGGCCGGTGGTCGCGTCCAGCACCAGCAGCACCTCGTCGACGGGGCCGAGCTTGGCGACCACCTTCTTGATCTTGGAGAGCTCGTCCATCAGGCCGGTCTTGGTGTGCAGACGGCCCGCGGTGTCGATCACCACCGTGTCGACGCCGTCGCTGATCCCCCGCTTGGCCGCCTCGAAGGCCACCGACGCCGGATCGCCGCCCTCGCTGCCGCGCACCGTGTACGCCCCGACCCGGCTGCCCCAGGTCTCCAGCTGGTCGGCGGCGGCGGCCCGGAAGGTGTCCGCCGCGCCCAGCACGACCCGCCGGCCATCCGCCACGAGAAGACGGGCGATCTTTCCGCAGGTCGTGGTCTTGCCGGTGCCGTTCACCCCGACGACGAGGATGTTCGCCGGCCGGCCCTGCGCGAACGCCTGAACCGTGCGGTCGGTGCTGGTGCCGATCTGGGCAAGCAGCTCGTCGCGCAGCAGGACGTGGACGTCCGCGGGCCGGCGCGCGCCGAGGACCTTCACCTTCGTCCGCAACGACGCGACCAGCTCCTCGGTGGGCGTGACGCCGACGTCCGCGACCAGCAGGGTCGTCTCGACGTCCTCCCAGACCTCCTCGTCGAGGTTGTCCCCGGACAGCAACAGCAGCAGGCCACGGCCCAGGCTGCTCTGGGAGCGGGCCAGACGCGCGCGCAGCCGCACCAGCCGGCCCGCGGCCGGGGCCGGCACCTCCAGCTCCGGTACCTTCTCCAGCTCCAGCTCGTACAGCCCGGTCTCGGCCCCGGTCGGGGGCGCGGGAATATCAAGGTCGGCCGGGAGATCGACCGTGTCGACCGTCCGGCGGGGGGAGTCCCGCGGCACCTCGGCGTCGTCACCCACCCCGGGCGGGTAGTCCGTCCCTGGCTGCGGCCGGTCGGGGGCGTGGCCGGGGGCTGCGGTGCCCGCCCGCCCGCGGCGGCGGGTGCCCACCACCAGGCCAGCGGCCGTGACGACGGCGAACACGACGATCGCGATAATGATGAGGACGTACTCCACGCCTTCGATCCTGGCAGACCAGGCGTGCTGTGCTCAGGCCGAGGCTCAGGCGGAGGCGCGCTCGCGCAACCGCTGGCTGATCACCGTGGTGACCCCGTCACCACGCATCGCCACTCCGTAGAGCGCGTCAGCGATCTCCATCGTGCGCTTCTGGTGGGTGATGACAATCAACTGGGATTTCTCCCGCAGCCCCTCCAGCGCCTCCAGCAGGCGGCCGAGGTTGCGGTCGTCGAGAGCCGCCTCGACCTCGTCGAGGACGTAGAACGGCGACGGGCGGGCCCGGAAGATCGCCAGCAGCAGCGCAATCGCCGTCAGCGACCGCTCTCCACCGGACAGCAGCGACAGCCGCTTGACCTTCTTGCCCGGCGGCCGGGCCTCCACCTCGATACCCGTCGTGAGCATGTCGTCGGGGTCGGTCAGGACGAGCCGGCCCTCACCGCCGGGGAAGAGAGTCGCGAAGACCGTCTCGAACTCCCGCGCGGTGTCCGCGAACGCCGCCCGGAAGACCTCCCGCACCCGCTCGTCGACCTCCGCGACGACCAGCAGCAGGTCACGACGGGTGTTCTTGATGTCGTCGAGCTGGGTGGAGAGGAACGCCGCACGCTCCTGCAGCGCCTCGAACTCCTCCAGCGCCAACGGGTTGACCTTGCCCAGACGGTTCAGCTGCTTCTCCGCGGCGGCCGCCCGCGCCGCCTGCTCGGCCCGGTCGAACGGGACGGGCTCACCGTCGGGGGTGTCCGGCGGCACCGGGACGTCCGGCCCGTACTCGGCGACCAGGTCGTCGGCGGCTATCCCGTGCTCGTCCATCGCCTTGGTCTCCAACGTCTCGACCCGCAGGCGCTTCTCGGCGCGGGCGAGCTCGTCGCGATGGACGTCGTCGCGCAGCGCGGCGAGTTCGGTGGCAAGCGTGCGGACCTGCTCACGGACGCCGGTCAGGTCGGACTCGGTCTGCCGGCGCAGCGCCTCGACGCGCTGGCGTTCGGTGTCGGCGGCGACGAGAGAGCGTTCCAGGGCGGTCAGGGCGGTGTCGGCGGCGTCGGCGGCCGCCGCGGCCACCGCTGCCTGGCGTTCCCGGACCTCCCGGCGGCGCGCCGCGGCCATCCGCGCGGCACGTTCGTTCGCGGCGGAACGCACCAGCGCGTCCGCGCGGCCGGCCAGCGCCCGCGCCCGCTCCTCGCTGGTGCGCACGGCGAGCCGGGCCTCGACCTCCTCGGCGCGCACGGCCGAGGTCGCCGCGACCAGCCGGTCGCGTTCGGCTGACGAGCGTTCGCCGCTCTCTGGTTCGTCCGAGGCCGCGGCCAGCGCCGCCTCCAGCTCCGCCAGCGCGCCATATGCCTGGTCACGGGCTGTCTCGGCCTGGGCGCGGGCCCGTTCGAGCCGTTCGATCTCGGCCGCGCCGGAGCGGTTCGCCCGCTCCAGCTGGGAGAGCTGCTCGGAGAGCGCGCGGTGCCGGGCGTCGGCGCCGTGCAGCGCCGCGAGCGCCTCGTCGATCCCGCCGCGGGCCCGGGTGACCTCCTCCCCGGCGGCGGCGACCGCTCCCCTGGCGTGTTCGCCGCGGCCGGCCGCGGCGAACATCTGGCTCTCCGCTTCCTCGGCGGCGGCCTGCAGCTCCAGCAGGGACGGTGCCCGGGCGCTGCCGCCGGTGGCCAGCGCCGGCCCGATCACGTCACCGGCCCGGGTGACCGCCCGGATGTCGGGATGTGCCCGGACCACCTCCACCGCGGCGGCGAGGTCGTCGACCACCAGGGTGGCGGCGAGCATCCGCGCGACAGCCGCGGCATAGCGCGGGTCACCGACCCGCACGAGATCGGCCGCGGGTACGCCACCGCCGCGGGCCTGTGGCGACAGGGCCCGCGCCGGGTCGGCCGCGCTGTCGGCCGCGGCGCCCGGCGCCGCGCCCTCGGCGGCGACGACCAGGGACGCCCGGCCGGCGTCGACCGCCCGCAGCCACTCGAACGCGGCGGTGACGTCGTCGGTGCCGGCGACGGCGACGGCGTCGGCGGCCGGGCCCAGCACGGTCGCGACGGCCACCTCCGCCCCCGGCTCGACCGACAGCCATCCGGTGAGCCGGCCGAGGATGCCGGTGGGCGGTTCGACACGAACCTCGACGTCCGCGACCTCCGCGGCGTCGGCGGCGACCCTGTCCTGCCCGCCGGCGGCCTCCCGGCCGGCCTTCCCCTTTTTCCCTTTGGGCTCTTTGCCCCTGTTTCCCCTGCCGGCAGGTCCGCCGGCTCCGCTACCCGCGCCGGTCTGGCCGGCGGGCGGGGGCGTCCAGCTGTCGGCGGCGGCGTCCAGCAGTGCCGCGGCACCGTCGCGCGGGGTCAGCGACAGGGTCAGCGCCTCCCGGCGAGCCTGCCAGGACGCCCGGTCGCGTTCGGCGGAACGCTCCTGCGCGCGCAGTTCCTCCAACCGGTCGGTGGCGGTGGTGTGCACCGCCACCGCCTCGTCGTGGCGCGCGGTGAGCTCGCCGCGGGTGGTCCGGATCCGGGCGAGCTCCGACTCGAGCGCGATCCGCTGGTCGCTGGTCTCCCCGCCGCGCAGCCGGGCCGCATCCACCGCCTCGGACATCCGGACGATCTCCGTCTCGGCGCTGGCGGCCCGGGATCTCGCAGCCTCGACCCGGCCGGCCAACCGGGCGAGGTTCTCCCGCCGGCTCGACGCCTCCCGCGCGGCCGCTACCAGCGCCTTCTCCTCCTGGGCGAGCGCGGCTTCGAGCCGCGCCCGGCGGGTGACGACCTCCTCGAGGCTGTCGCGGTCGGCGTCCAGCCGGGTCAGCAGCGCGTTCTCCTGCTCCCGGACCGCGGCGGCCTCCTGCTCCATCTGCTCGGGGTCACGGCCGCTGCGCTGCTCCTCGGCACCGGCCCGCAGCAGCCGGGCCCGCTCGGCGGCCAGCGACCGGGTGCCCCGGATGCGTTCCCGCAGGGATACCAGGGCGTGCCAGACCTCGCCCGCGGCAGCGGCCCGCGGAGTCACCGCGGCCAGCGCCGCCTCCAGCTCCTGCTCGCGCCGCTGCCCCTCGGTGTGGGTACGGCCCACCGTGGCGAGACGGGCTCGCAGCGCCTCCTCGTCCCGGATGTCGGTTGCCAGGTCGCCACGGGCCGTGACGATGTCGTCGGCGAGTAGCCGCAGCCGGGAGTCACGCAGCGTCGCCTGGATGACGCCCGCCTTACGGGCGATCTCCGCCTGCCGGCCGAGCGGGCCGAGCTGACGGCGCAGTTCGGCGGACAGGTCGGTGAGCCTGGTGAGGTTGGCGGCCATCGCCTCCAGCTTGCGCAGCGCCTTCTCCTTGCGCTTGCGGTGCTTGAGCACGCCGGCCGCCTCCTCGACGAAGGCACGGCGGTCCTCCGGGCGGGCGTGCAGGACCGCGTCGAGCTGCCCCTGCCCGACGATGACGTGCAGTTCGCGGCCGATCCCGGAGTCACTCATGAGCTCCTGGATGTCCAGGAGCCGGCAGGTGCTGCCGTTGATCGTGTATTCGCTCTCGCCGCTGCGGAACATCAGCCGGCCGACGGTGACCTCGCTGTAGTCGATCGGCAGGGCGCCGTCGGTGTTGTCGATGGTCAGCAGCACCTCGGCGCGGCCCAGCGGCGGCCGCGACGGGGTACCCGCGAAGATGACGTCGGACATGGTGCCGCCGCGCAGCGCCTTGGCCCCCTGCTCGCCGAGGACCCAGGCCATGGCGTCGACGACGTTGCTCTTGCCGGAGCCGTTCGGCCCGACCACGCAGGTGATACCGGGCTCAAGGTGCAGAGTCGTCGAACTCGCGAACGACTTGAAACCCCGCAGGGTGAGGCTTTTGAGGTGCACCGGTCTCCGACAGCTGTCGCAGGGAACGGGCCGCGGACAGTTGGCCGCACAGTGTCACCGACGGTCGGGCCCGCCATGCGTGCGTAGGCCCGTCTCTGCCGCCATGCCCGAGGGGACGATCGGGTACTCACGATACTGCGGTGTCCGGTGGCGAACCGGGGCCGGGTGCGGCGGCCTGACAGGGACCGGCGGAGACCGAGACAGGCGGGCACCGGAAGATGAATCGTATCACCGACAGAAATCGACGGAGCTCGCTACGTCACAGGCATGGCGGGAAACCTCGACGGGAGGTTTCATGAATGCCGCCGACAACACAAAGGGACGTTCCCCATGAAGAGAAACGTCCCTTGGGTCCCGCTGCGGGTCCAGGAGGATCAGGTCAGCGCGGGCTCTGCCTCGAACGCTCGGAGTTCATCCGAGACATCGACCCCTTCAAGAGCATCATTGAGAGCGCGGCTACGCGCGAGCTCGTCCTCCAGTTCTGCTACACGCGCACGAAGTCGGCGTACCTCATACGACAAACGAACGTCGTTGCCAGAGCCGACGTGGCCGAAAAGGGCCTTCGCCATGATAGTGGTCCTCCACGATGAGTGACCGAGCGGGTGCGGGATGCGCTGCGACCTGGCCAACCGGCTCAGGCAGGCCACACGACGCGCCAGACAATGAATCGAGGATGGCACGTCTTGCGACCGAAAGTCAAGACGATGCCATACCCCACTCGCCGACTACGGCGTTTTGTCGAGATGGGGACACCCGGGCCTGTCGGAGTGTCCGTCGGCACGACGGACACTCATGTCACCGGGTTGTCATGCCACCCACACCGACACGGCCGGTCAGCCGGCCGATACGCGCCGGGACCGTTACCAACCCGGTACACACGAGCCCGCTGGCATCCCACCGCGACCCACCCGCACACCGGTCCGGACCGGACCGGACCGGACCGGACCGGACCGGACCGGACCGGACCGGACCGGACCGGACGATTGATGCCGGACCGGACGATTGGGAGTGTCAACAAACGCGTCACTTACGAACAAAATTCAGCAGGTCACCGCTGGGCGGCGACCAGGAGTACGTCACCTGCGTCGTCCGGCCGGGCGTGTGTCCCGCCCGCAACATTTCCAGCAGAGTCTGGCAGTCCGCGCGCGGACCCTCGACGATCACCTCGACCCGGCCGTCCGCGAGGTTGGTCGCGGAACCCACCAGGCCGAGCCGACGCCCCCTCGATCGAACATACGCACGAAAACCAACACCCTGTACGGTCCCCGACACCCATGCCGTGAGCCGAACCGGTGGCTCCCCGGACGCGGAGTCACCGGAAACAGCGGAATCGGCGGGGCCGCCGTGCGGGCAGGCGGGAACGTCACGCATGAAGCCGGTAGGATACCGGATCACTGTGGACACGACACATTCCCCCCGCTTCCGTCAGCCTCGGTCGCGCCGGTACCGCCGCGGCCGGGTCGCGCTGACGACGGTGTGCGCCATCGTCATCCCGTCGACGCTGCTCCTCGGCGGCTGCGGCCAGAACTTCGAGCAGGACGGCGGCGTGCTGCCGGTGCCGAAAGCCAGCACCGAAGGCCTGCGCAGCGCGATACCGGAGCCTGAGCCCGCCGCAGCCGAGATCATCGGGCCCGGCTACGCCCCGCCCCGAACGTCAGGCCCTACCCAGACAGCGGTCCCCAACATCCCCGGTGGCAAATACTGATCCGGTACCGATCTGGTACTGATCCGACAACAGGTCAGGTGCCGATCCGACGGCAGCCACCGACGCACCGGCCCCACCTGGACCGACACGCCCGCGGCTGACGCGCCCGACCTCCCCTGGCTGGTCACAGCTGCTTGCGGTGGGGCCTGCTGGCGAGGCGGCTGCCGGCGCCGATATCGGCTCGCTGCCCGGCCTGAAAGCCGGCCAGCCCGCCCGACCCGGACAGGTTGCGCGACCGCGTCGTGCGCAGCCGCGGATAGACCTCGCCGACGTGCCGGTCGACCCTCGCCGACCGGTCGGCGAGGACGAGATCGACCGATCGACCGCCGGCATGCCCGGACCGGTGACGTTCCCTGGCCCCGGACTCGGCCGCGGTGAGCCGGCTCTGAACGGCGGCGGCGAACCCGGCCATCCAGGATCGGCGGAACGCGCGGACGTCCTCCGCGGGCGGCACCCGAACCAGCGCGAGGGCGTGCGCCTGCTGGACCAGCAGGGACGTGTAGAGGATCTGGGTCCGTTCCAGATCGGCCGCCATCCCGAACAGGTGCGCCGCGTGCGCGATCGCGCCGCCCAGCGGGTTCGTCCGGTGGATCAGCCGGCAGCCGAGCGGGCCGGCGATGGCGGCCAACAGGGTAATCTTGTCCCGGGCATAGGGATGGTCGACGCCCAGCACGACGTCCCCGGCCGTCGCTGTGGTGGGCGCTGTCTCCTCCAGCAGCGCCCGGTCGATGCCGTACTGGGCGATGAGGTCCGCGGCCTTGTCGTTGTAGGACTCCCGAGCCTGTTCGGGCAGGCCCTCGGCCTCGGCCATCGCCAGCAGCTTGCGGATCTTTCCCAGGGCGGCGTCCGCGTCCATGACGGTTGTCGCGCTCCTCCCACTACCAGCTGCCGACAGCCGCCTACCAGTGCGCCTTTCGCGGGCGTGGCTGGCAGCGCGGACAGGTGAAACTGGACCGGTTCATGAAGGCGTCCCGGCGGATCGGGGTTTCGCACCGCGTGCAGGGCAGGCCCGCCCGCCCGTAGACCGCGAGCGAACGGTCGAACAACCCGCTCTCACCGTTGACCGACACGTAGAGCGCGTCGAAAGAGGTGCCACCGGCATGTAGGGCCTCGAGCAGCACCTCGCGCACCGACTGAAGTAACCGGTTGAGTTCGCCGCGGGTCAACGTCCCGGTCGGACGCGCGTAGTGCAGACCCGCTCGCCACAGTGATTCGTCCGCATAGATGTTACCAATCCCGCTGACGAGGGTCTGGTCGAGCAACGCCCGTTTGATCCCGGTCCGGCGGCGGCGCACGGCCGCGACGAAGCCGGCGTCGGAGAAGCCCGGGTCGAGGGGGTCCCGGGCGATGTGCGCGATCGGCGCGGGCACGCCCGCGTCTGCCGGGACGACCGCCAGTCCCCCGAAGGTGCGCTGGTCGACGAACCGCAGCTCCCGGCCGGCGTCGGAGAAGGTGAAACGCACCCGCAGGTGCGTCTCGTCGGGCTTCTCCGTGGCGACCACCAGGAGCTGGCCGCTCATCCCGAGATGGCCCAGCAGCGCAGCCCCGCTGTCGAGGGCGAGCCACAGGTACTTGCCCCGGCGGCAGGCGGCCTCGATCGTGCGGCCGGTGAGCACCGCGGCGAAGTCGGCGGCGCCGGCGGCATGCCGCCGGACCGCCCGGGGATGGGCGACCGCCACCGTGGCGATCGTCCTGCCGGGCAGCGTCCGCTCAAGGCCGCGGCGGACCACCTCGACTTCGGGCAGCTCAGGCATCGGGCATTCGGGGATCAGCTGTTCGGGGATCAGGGCGCTCAGGCATCGGACTCGGGCATCAGAAGGACGTCGGACAACGTGGGTGGCGGTCAGCCGTTGCCCGTGCCCACGGCCGCCTCGGAATGGCCATGGGTGGTCTCTGCCACAGAGTCAGCGGTGGCGCCGACGGCATCGGATACCGCCTGGCCGGGAGCTTCCGCCTCGTCCTCCAGCGCCTGGAACGCGGCGGCTGCGGCCCGCTGCTCAGCCTCCTTCTTGCTGCCCCCGTCGCCGTGACCGAGCACCCGGCCGGCCACCACGGCCCGGGCGGTGAACCGTTTGGCGTGGTCCGGCCCGAACTCGTCCACCTCGTACTCGGGGGGGCCGAGCAGCAGGCTGGCGGTGCGCTCCTGCAACGACGTCTTCCAGTCCAGCCCGGCGCCCCGGCCGGCGGCGACGTCGAGCAACGGGTCGAACAGCCGGTGGACGAACTCGGAGGCGCTCCCCAGACCGGACGACAGGTAGACCGCGCCGATCAGCGCCTCCAGGGTGTCCGCGAGGATGCTGGCCTTGTCCCGCCCGCCGGTGGTCTCCTCGCCGCGGCCGAGCAGCAGGTAGGGGCCGATGCCCTTCTCCCCCAGCGTGCGGGCGACCTCGGCCAGGGCCCGCATGTTGACCACGGACGCGCGCTGCTTGGCCAACTGCCCCTCGGGCAGGTCGGGATGACGGTTGAACAGGGCGTCGGTGACGACCAGGCTGAGCACCGAGTCCCCGAGGAACTCCAGCCTCTCGTTGGTCGGCAGGCCACCCTGCTCGTAGGCGTACGAGCGGTGCGTGAGCGCCAGCTCCAGCAGGTCGACGTCGACGGGCACGCCGAGCGCGGCCCGCAGGCCGTCCCGGGGCACCGGCGGAGGCAGGCCGCGGGTCATGACGGCAACCCGGCTCGGCTGCGACGGCGGGTGACGAGACCGGCCAGGGCCGCCCGTTGGCGCGGCACCCATCCGGAGCGGTCCGCGACGGATGCCTGCGCGACTGCCCGCGCGATCGCTTCCGCGACGCCTGAACCGGCCGCACCGGAACCAGGCCCGCCGCCCGCGACGATCACGATCCCGTCGACGCCAACCACGAATGCTCCCTCCTGCGGATACCACCCCGACAGCGCCGGTGGTGGCTGGTCGACAGACTCCGCCACCGCCCGCAACCACGAGACCACAACAGCCCCGGTCGAACCGTCGCAGACCACGACGTCGACCTGCCCGCCGGCCGCCACCGTGGTGGCGTCGACAGCGCCGACGACGTCGAGCTCCAGCCCGGCGAGGAAGTCACCGAACTCGCCAGACCCGTCGGGCGCGCTGACGTCCAGGCCCCCGGCATACGGTCCATCGGCGCCTGGCCGACCGGTACCCGGTCCACCGGCGCCAAAGCGTGCTCCGGGGCGACGGACTGGCCCCGCCACCAGCCGGCCGACCCTGGGACGTGCCACGCCCAGACAGGCCGTCGCGTAGGCCGCGCCGACGATCGCATGCTGGACGAGCTGGTCTGCCCCGGTACCGCTGCCGGGGGCCGCGCCCGCGTCCAGCAGGACCGTCGGGCGCGACCGGGAGCCGAGCAGCACGGCGAGAGCCGGCCGGGTCGCCCCCGGCACCGGCCCAAGAGTGAACGAGGCGGCGGCCACGAGCGCTTCGGGCGGACCGGCGGAGACGACCGCGTCCGCCACACCATCTCTGATCAGCCGGGTCGCGACACGGACCGTGGCATCCCGCCTCGAGCGGACCTCACGGGCCGCGTCCTGGCCAGGACCGATCAGATGGGGCGCTTCGGCCAGCCGTAACCGGCCACCGACGGTGAGCCCGCGCTCGGCCGACAGCCGTTCAGCAACCGCGGACGGACCGACGACGCTGACCACCAGCGACTCGTCGGCGTCCAGCGCGCTGCCGATGCCGTCGACGACCGCATCCGGCGCGCCGTCACCACCCAGCAGATCGACCGCGACGTGTGTCACATCAACTTAGACGTCGAGGACCTGTCGATCGTTGTAACGACCGCACGTCGGGCAGACCGTGTGCGGACGGGTCACGTGGCCGCGGGGGCACTTCGTGAGGGCCGGGGCCTGCGTCTTCCACTGTGCCCGCCGGGAACGGGTGTTGCTGCGCGAGGTCCGGCGCTTCGGGACGGCCACTAGTCCTTCTCCTTGCTCTCTGCGTTGGTGTTGCTCGCTGTGTTGGTGTTCTCGTTCGGTGACAGGTTCTCGATCAGTGACGGCAGCGCCGCCCACCGGGGATCGGCACGGGCGTGCGCATGGTCGACGTCGGGGTCGTCCAGCCGGCCCCCGCAGTCGGCGCACAGGCCGGCGCAGTCCGGCCGGCAGCAGGGGGACAGCGGCAGGCTGAGCACCAGCGCGTCGCGCAGCGCCGGCTCGAGATCGAGATGGTCGTTCACGACCTGGAAGGAGTCGTCCTCGGGGTCGTCGGGGGCCCGGTCCGGGTAGTAGAACAGCTCGCGGATGTCGACCGTGGCGTCGTCCTCGATCGGGTCGAGGCAGCGCGCGCACTCACCGGTCAGCGGTGTGAACGCCGTGCCGCTGACCAGCACGCCCTCCATCACGGCTTCCAGGCGCAGATCCAGGTCGATGGGCGCGCCCGACAGGACGTGGAGCATCTCGGTGCCCAGCTCCGCCGGCGCGGGCACCTGCGTCACGACACGCTTCATCGAACCCGCTCGGCGGCCCAGCTCACGGATGTCGAGCACGAGCGGACCCCGAGGGGCCCGGCGGCGGAATGACGGCGCAGTCATGGAGGAGGTGCCTGTCGTTGCCACGGAGTACCGGATTCACAACTCTCGGGTGTCGCAGATGGCCGACCGCGTGACGATAACGCGGTCATGATCTGTGGCTCGTCGGTCGGTGGGTTCGGCGCCCGGGAATCCAGGCACCGGAGACCACCCTATCCGATCGTCTCGCCAAATCCGCTCACCGTCACCTCGGGACGGGCCGGGGGACCGACCGCGGCACGCCCGCCGGCCTCGGGTCTCCAGCCAGCGGACGGTCCCCGACCGCCACATCAATGACCGGGACCGGCGCGCCCAGGCATCCGGACGACCCGCGCCCGTCGTCCGCCCCCGCGTCACGAACCATCGCAATGGCCGCCTCAGGGAGACATATGGAGATCCGCAGTAAGCGGTAGGCCATGGCCGGTGGTGGACCACGGTCATACGCCCTGACTCACCGCGAGTGATACCAGCCATTCACGGTAGGGGTTGCTCGGTCCAGACGGTCTTGCCGGTGGAGGTATGACGAACGCCCCAGCTCTGACAGAGCTGGGCGACGAGGAACAGGCCCCGCCCGCCCTCGTCGCAGCCACGGACCCGGCGCGGACGGGGAGAGCCGCAGCCGCCGTCGGAGACCTCACAGATGAGGACGCGCCCCCGGACCAGGCGCAACGTGATGGGAGCGGCACCGTGGCAGATCGCGTTGGTGACCAGCTCGCTGACCAGCAGTTCGGTGGTGAACACCGCTTCTTCCAATCCCCATGCGCACAACTGCCGGGAAACCCCGGCACGGACCGCGGCGACAACGGCGGGGTCGAGGGGCAGCACCCAGGTGGCGAGTTGCTCCACGGTCGGGGCGTGGGGGTGGGGGGTCACCGGCGTGGCATAGGCCGCATCCATGGTCGCCTGACCCGACAGCCGCCGCCGGAACAACCGTGGGCACACGTTCCGATTCGGAATGATCGTTCTGCTACTGGCATTCGCGGATCACATCACACCTTGGTCAGGACCATCCACGGGATCGATTCCGTGCCGAGGATACGTAGTACGTATGCCTGACGGGTACTACAACGGATCTCCAGCCGTCCGCCCGGCGGCATTCCGGCCGCCAGCCTGATGATCGCCCCGGCGCCATGGGCGTCCAGGAAGGAAAGATCTGTCAGGTCCAGGAGCAGGCGGTTCCCGAACCGGGCGAACGCCTGCTCAAGGCCATCGATGAACCGCTCGCGGGTAGATAGATCAACTTCTCCGGCCAGTCTCAGGCCGGAGTCGGTATACGCAATATCCAGGGATCCAATACCTTCGAGCACCGTCATGGGGTGGACGCCGTCCATGCGGTCCAGCAGTTCCCTGCTGAAACGCTTCCGGTCGTAGCAGCAGATCACACTGCACCGCGGATCGGTGAACAAGACCTTGAGCTCATGTTCATAGGTGACGAGCTGGTCGAGATCCATGTCAGGATCCAGCGCCCAGGCCATGTCGGCGCAGGCTCGGAATCCCGGGTACTCCTGCCGGTACGACAGCTCGATCTGCTCCCGGTACCGCTGGATCTGGCCCTCGACGGAGAACCGGCCAGGCGGCAGATACATCGCTTCGGTGCTCTCGATGTTCAGTTGGCCGCGCTCCCATGCCGGCTCCACCGGCGGACCACAGGAGTCCAGCCGAGCGAAGATCTCGCCTTTCGAGAGGTCGGGGTCGGCGACGACCAGCACCTTCTCACCTTTGGCGAGCCCCCACTGACTGTAGGCGGCCAGCACGCTCCAGCACGCGTCGTCGTCGACGAAGCTCAGGCATGCGTGATCGCCAAGCCCTATCCGTCCTACGGATACGGCCCGGCGCGAACCAGCATCAACACCCTGCGTAGACACCCCACGTACAGCTATGACGTCAACTGGTTTAAGGATTCACGGTCCGATGACGCTTGTCAAAATGGGCCCGGGGCCACGCGGGCGCGGCCCCGGGCGGCGCTTCAGCGGGCGAGACGTTCGCGCAACTGTTTGAGCACCACGTCGGGGACCAGCCCGGACACGTCCCCACCGTAGGTGGCGACCTCCTTGACCAGGCTGGACGACAGAAACGCATACTGTGGATTTGTACTCATAAAGAGGGTTTCTACACCCGCGAGCGAATGGTTCATCTGCGCCATCTGCAACTCGTAGTCGAAGTCGCTGACCGCGCGCAGGCCCTTGACGATGGCCTGAATGCCGCGGGCCCGGCAGAAGTCGACGAGCAGACCGTGGGACGACTCGACCACCACGTTGGAATGGTCCCGGGTCACCTCACGTATCAGCTCTATCCGCTCCTCCACGGTGAAAAGATTGGCCTTGTTCTTGTTGATGAGCACGGCTACGACGACCTCGTCGAAGAGCCGACTGGCGCGGACGATGATATCCAGATGACCATTGGTGATCGGGTCGAACGAACCTGGACAGGCAGCCCTTCTCATGATCCGGAACCGTACCAGAGCACCCCCTCACCATACGCGCGATTGCGAATAGTAATGATCCCGTCCGGCCAGACCGGCGGGCCGCCGCGGCGCGAGCGCTCCACGACACACACCCCGTCCGGCTGCAGCCAGGCACCAGCGATCAGCCCGGCGAGCACGCTGGTCAACGCACTGTCCGACAGCGCGTACGGAGGATCCAGGAACACCACGTCGAACGCGCGCTCCGGCATGATTTCCACCACACGTTGGACGGACCGGAAAAGGATCTCCACACCGGTGAACCCGAGCGCCGCCGCATTCGCGCGCAGGGTGCGGACCGCCGCCGCCGACCGGTCGACGAACAGGACGTGGGACGCCCCGCGCGACAACGCCTCGAGCCCGACCGCCCCACTGCCGGCGTAGAGATCGGCGAACCGCGCGCCGCGCAGCTCGACCAGTGAGGCGAGCGTGTTGAACAGCCCCTCCCGCGCCCGGTCGGAAGTCGGACGGGTCCCGCCCCCCGGTGGCACCCGAATAGGGCACCCACGCGCAATCCCACCGATGATCCTGGCCATTTCCCGTCTTCGTCTCGTCGTTTTCTTTGTTTTTCTTCGGATTTCTGGTGGCTGTGCGCGCCGGTCATCCCTTTTCCAGATAGGCGGCGGCGGTCTCGTCGAGGGTGGCGGCGAGCGCCGCGGCCAGGACCGGATGCGCCGACAGCTGCGGGTCGGCGTCGACGAGAACGCTCGCCTCGCCCCGCGCGCAGCGGATCAGCTCCTCGTCCCTGAGCAGTTCCAGCAGGCGCAGGGAACGCCGGCCGCCGGACTGGGCCGCCCCCAGCACGTCGCCCTCGCGTCGCTGCGCAAGGTCGAGACGGGCGAGCTCGGCCCCGTCGGAGGTGGCCGCCACCGCGGCCAGCCGCTCCCAGGCGGGCGAGCCCTCCTCCACGTCGGTATACAGCAGGCACCATCCGGGCGCGCTGCCGCGACCGACCCGGCCGCGCAGCTGGTGCAGCTGGGAGACACCGAAACGGTCGGCGTCCATCACGACCATCACGGTCGCGTTCGGCACGTCGACCCCGACCTCGATCACCGTGGTGGCCACGAGGACGTCCAGCTCCCCCGCGGCGAACCTGGTCATGGTCTCTTCCTTCTCGTCCGGGGGCAGCCGGCCGTGCAGTGCCTCGACCCGCAGCCCGGCGAGCTCGCCCGCCCGCAGCTCGGGCAGCACGTCGAGAACGCCCGCGCCCGGCCGGCGGGCAGCCGCCGACGCGTCCCGCGACGCGATGTCGTCCGGCCGCACCCCGTCCACCGGGCCGTCCGCCGGGCCGGCCACGTCGTCGGCCACGTCGTCGGCCACGTCGTCGGCCACGTCGTCGGCCACGTCGTCGGCCACGGGGCCGCCGGCCCCGGGGACGTCGTCGGCGTCGCTGGTGTCCCCACCGATGCGCGGGCAGACGACATAGGCCTGCCGGCCCGCGGCGACCTCGTCGCGGATCCGGCCCCACACCCGGTTGGCCCACTTCGGGGCCGTCGCGGGCACGACGAACGTGGAGATCGGCGAACGGCCGGCCGGCAGCTCGGTGAGCGTCGACACCTCCAGGTCGCCGAAGACGGTCATCGCGACCGTCCGCGGGATCGGGGTGGCGGTCATCACCAGCAGGTGCGGCGGCCGGTCGGACCGGGAGCGCAGCGCGTCCCGCTGCTCCACTCCGAAGCGGTGCTGCTCGTCGACGACCACGAGAGCGAGATCGCGAAACACCACCGACTCCTCGAGCAGGGCGTGCGTGCCGACGACGAGGCCCGCGCTGCCGTCCGCGACAGCGGTGAGCGCCTCCCGCCGCGCCTTCGCGCCCAGCGAGCCCGTCACCAGCACGGCCCGGGTGGCCTCGGCGGCGGCGTCGAGCTCCCCGGCCCGTCCCAGCGGGCCGAGCAGCGCGCGCAGGCTGCGCAGGTGCTGGGCCGCGAGCGTCTCGGTGGGCGCGAGCAGCACCGCCTGCCCGCCGGCGTCCACCGCGGCGAGCATCGCGCGCAGCGCCACCACCGTCTTGCCGGACCCGACCTCGCCCTGCAACAGCCGGTGCATCGGGAAGGACCGGGCGAGCTCCGCCGCGATCGTGTCGCCCACGGCGCGCTGCCCGGCGGTGAGCGGGAAGGGCAGGGACGCGTCGAAGGCCGCGAGCAGACCGTCGGGACGGGGATGCCGCGGCGTCGCCGCGATCTTCTCGACGTCGTGCCGGCGCTGTGCCAGCGCGACCTGCAGGACGAGTGCCTCGTCCCATTTCAGCCTGGTCCGGCCGCGGCCGACGTCCGCCCAGGACGACGGCTGGTGGACCAGCCGGTAGGCCTCCAGCCGGCTCACCAGCCGGTAGCGGGCGCGGACGGCGGCTGGCAGCGGGTCGTCGAGCTCGGTCAGCAGGTCCAGGACGATCCGCACGCACTTGGCGATCGCCCAGCTCGGGATCTTCGCCGCGGTCGGGTAGATGGGCAACAGGCCGCCCGCGAAACCCTCGACGTCCCCGACTGGGCCGTCCCCGCCGGTACCTGTGGGACCGGTACCTGTGGGACCGGTACCTGTGGGACCGGTACCCGGGGAGCCGCTACCGGCGGAAACTGTTCCGTTATGGGCCGTGCCCGCGTAAGCCGGGAGCTGCCCGCTCGCCGACTCGGTGATCCCGGGAAGCTCGACCTCCCCCGGGCCGTCGGAGAACCCCGGGATCGTGTCGTCGAGCAGCTGCACCTCGGGGTTGGTCATCTGCCGCCGCTGGTTGAACACCTCGACCTTCCCGGCGAACAGCGCGGTCACCCCCGGCCGCAGGTCCCGCGACCGCCACGGCTGGTTGAAGAACGTCAGGGCGAGGCTGTGCTGGCCGTCGCTGACAGTGACGATCAGCATCTCCCGCCCGCGTCCCCGCAGCGGGCGCCGCTTGGCGCTGGTGACCCGCGCCTGGATGGTGACCGCCTCACCGACGGTGAGGTCACCGAGATCGGTCAGTTCCCCCCGCTCCTGGTAGCGCCTTGGCAGATGGGCGAGCAGGTCACCGACCGTCTCCAACTCCAGGGCGCCGGCGAGCGCCGTGGCGGTCCGCGCACCCACCACGTCCCGCAGCCGTGTCTGCTGGTCGACCACACCAACGATCCTGCCCGACGGCACCGACAGCTTCGATCCGCCCCACGCGTTCGGCCCGCCCACGCGCTTTCGTGGGCGCTCCTTGCGGGCGTCTCACGGGCTGGCGGTGTCCGGTGGCGGCGCGGCGTGAGGTAGCCTCGGATGACCGCCGCGAACGCGGCATGATCATTACTATTCTCTGGCGGAGTGTCTCGTGTCTTCGGTGTGCGACGTCTGCGGCAAGGGGCCGGGCTTCGGTATGTCGGTCTCCCACTCCCACCGGCGCACCCGGCGGCGCTGGAACCCCAACATCCAGACCGTGCACGCGCTCGTCGGCAAGACGCCGAAGCGCCTGAACGTCTGCACCTCCTGCATCAAGGCCGGCAAGGTCACCCGCGCGTAGCAGGCCGCGTAGCCAGGTGTGGCGGCTGTCGCCGCTGCCAGGCGTGGTCGACGGGGCCGATGCCCGCGCCGAGCGGAAAACCCGCTCCCACCGCGCCGGTGACGTAGTCCTTTGCCGCACGTACGGCATCGGGGACGTCCGCCCCGCGGGCCAGCAGCGACGCGATCGCGGACGCGAGCGTGCAGCCGGTCCCGTGGGTGTGCCGGTTGTCGTGCCTGGGCGCCCGGAGCATGACGCTGTGCTGGCCGTCGGTGAGCAGGTCCACGGCGTCGCCGGGCAGGTGCCCGCCCTTGACCAGCACCCAGCGTGGCCCGAGGTCGAGCACGGCGCGCGCGGCGGCCGGCAGGTCCGCCTCGGTCCGCACGTCGATGCCGGTGAGCAGCCGGACCTCGTCGAGGTTCGGGGTTGCCACCGTCGCCACCGGCAGCAACCGGGTGCGCACGGTCTCCACCGCCTCGGGCGCGAGCAGCGGATCCCCGTGTTTGGACACCCCTACGGGATCAACGACGACCGGGACGCCGACCCCGGCCAGCTCGCCCGCGACCGCGGCGACGATCGGCGGTGACGACAGCATCCCGGTCTTGACCGCGTCCACCCCGATGTCGGCCACGACCGCGCGGATCTGCGCCACCACGGCCTCCGGCGGCAGCTCCCACACCCCGTGCACACCCAGGGAGTTCTGAGCCGTCACCGCGGTCAGCGCGCTCATCCCGTGGACCCCGAAGGCCAGTGCGGTCTTCAGATCAGCCTGGATACCAGCGCCCCCGCCGGAGTCCGACCCCGCGATCGCCAACACCCGAGCCGGCGGCAGACGCGCGACCGGGCCGGGAGCGGAACCGAAAGAGACCACGGTCCCCACGCTAGACCGCTGCCCACCCGCCCCGCGCCGCCCGGCTGGTAGGCGGGCGGCACGGGGGCGCGAGTGGGGCGGTGACGTGGTTCTCGTCCCTCGCGGATCCAGGTTTTCGACGTCACGGCTCAGGGCGCGCGGAAGTGGTCCCAGCCGCCCGGCGCGGCGGCCGTCGGGCCGGGCAGCCCCGGTGGCCGGAGCGGGCCGCCGCGCAGGTCCGGCGGGACGTTGCCGCCCACGACCCGCACGCCTGGCCCGCCTGCGGCCGGGTCGGCGGCCAGCACACGGCCAATCACGGTGACCCCGGACGGCGGGGCGACGCCCGCCGGCAGCGTCCCGACCAGCCCGTGATCCTCGCCGCCGGTCAGCAGATGCCGGACGTCCACGCCGGGGACGGCCGCCCGCAGCGCGTCGGCGTCCACCTCCAGCACGACGCCGGAGGCGGCCGCCACATGCCCGAGATCGGCGAGCAGCCCGTCGCTGACGTCGAGTAGCGCGGTCGCGCCGGCCCTGGCCAGGACCGGCCCGGCCCCGTACGGCGGCGTCGGCCTGCGGTGGGCGTCGACCAGGGGCCCCTCCCGCACGCCCGCGAGCAGCAGCTCCAGCCCCGCGGCGGAGCGGCCCACCGTGCCGGCGAGGACGACCGACTCCCCCGGGCGCGCTCCCGAGCGGGTCAGCGGGGCGGCACCCCGTGGGTCCCCGAGCGCGGTCACGGCCAGGCAGACCTCGGTCGCGCTGACCGTGTCACCGCCGACGACGACCGCGCCCACCTCGGCGCACTCGTCGCGCAGGCCGTCGGCCAGGCCCTCGGCAAGCTCGACCGGGGTGGACGGCGGGCAGGCCAGGCCGACCAGCAGAGCGGTCGGGACGGCTCCCATGGCCGCCACGTCGGCGAGGCTCTGCGCGGCAGCTTTACGTCCGACGTCATATGGGGAGGACCAGTCAAACCGGAAGTGCCGCCCTTCCACGAGCAGATCTGTGGTAGCAATCACATAACCGGAGGGTGTCGGGACCACCGCGGCGTCGTCACCAGGACCCGCTGGCGGCGCCGGTGCGCCCAGTCTGGCCGCCACCCGGGCGATCAGACCAAATTCCCCTACCTCAGACACTCTCACCGGAGCCGATTGCCTGTTACCTTCTGTCGGCCCGTTGTTCTGCGGCACGGGTTGTCGACGTCCGACAAGGGAGCCTCTGTGGTCCACGCGTACATCCTCATCCAGACCGAGGTCGGAAAGTCCTCATCGGTGGCCAAGGAGATCGAACAGATCCCCGGTGTCACCCAGGCGGAGGACGTCACCGGCCCCTACGACGTGATCGCACGTGCCGAGGCGGCCAGCGTCGATGAGCTGGGAAAGCTCGTCATGTCGCGCGTGCAGACGGTCGACGGGATCACCCGCACGCTGACCTGCCCGGTGGTGCACTTCTGACGCCTCGCGCGCGCCTGTTCCCCGTCATGACCGGCCGGGACGACAGGGTGCGGGCATGGCGGTCACCCGCCGCGCGGCCCTGTCGGCCAGCCGGGTCACCGGGGCCAGCGGTCGGGCGACGGACCGGGCGGCCGGTCGTGCTCCTCGCTCAGATCATGGCCCTCGCCATTGTGATTCCGCTCACCGCGTGTACTGGCTCCCCTGGCCCGGTTACGGTCAACGGCGCTCCGGATCCGGCCGGGGAGCAGCGGTCGGCCTGCCTCACCCTCGGAGCCGCCCTGCCGTCCTCCCTGGGGCCGGGCCTGGAGCGTCGCGAGGTCCAGCCGGCGTCGCCGTTCGTCGCGGCCTGGGGCTCCCCGCCGACGGTGCTCTCCTGCGGCGTGCCGGGGGTCGCTCCCGGCTACCGGCCTGACGTGACGCTCGCGGTGGTCGACGACGTCGGCTGGTTCGCCGAGGAACGCGGTGACACCGTCCGCTACTCTACGCCTACTCGGCGTCCGCGGGTTGTGCTGCTACTCCCCGCGTCCGTCCAGGCCTTCGACGTGCTGGCCACGCTCGCCGCGCTGGTCCGCGACGCGACACGGTCGACGACGGCCTGAGCGCGGCCGGCCAGCAGGCGGCAGCGGCGACGGAGGGATACGACAGAGGGAGGCGACGGGGATCAGTGCAGCCCCGTGCCGTGACGGGTCGCCAGCGCGACCAACCGGTCCACCAACCGCGGATAGTCCAGGCCGGTGGCGGCCCACATCCGCGGGAACATCGAGGTCGGGGTGAACCCCGGCATGGTGTTCACCTCGTTGACGACGACCGAGCCGTCCGGGCGGACGAACACGTCCACCCGGGCGAGGCCCGCGCAGTCCAGCGCGACGAACGCCCGCACGGCGATCTGACGGACCGCGGCGGTGACCTCGGCGGGCAGGTTCGCCGGGACGTCGAAGCGGGCCGCGTCCGAAAGGTACTTGGCCTCGAAGTCGTAGAAGCCCGCGGACCCCGCGGACGAGGCCACCGTCACCTCCGCGGGCAGGCTCGCCTCCGGCCCGCCGCCGTCGAGGCTGCCGAGCACGCCGCACTCGACCTCACGGCCGACGACGGCGGCCTCGACCAGCACCTTCGGATCGACGGCGCGGGCGGCCTTCAGCGCGGTCGCCAGGTCGTCCCAGGCGTCCACCCGGCTGATGCCGATGCTCGACCCGCCCCGGGCCGGTTTGACGAACACGGGCAGGCCGAGGCGTTCGCGGTCGTCACCGCTCAGGGCCTGCCCGGCGCGCAGCACCGTGTACGGGCCGATGTCGAGCCCGGCGGCGGCGAGCAGGATCTTCATGTACTGCTTGTCCATGGCCGCGGCGCTGGCGAACACCCCGGAGCCGACGTAGGGGACGGCGGCCATCTCCAGCAGCCCCTGCACGGTGCCGTCCTCACCAAACGGCCCGTGCAGCAGCGGGAACACCACGTCGACGGCGCCAAGGCCAACGGCGCCAAGGTCGGCGGTACCGCGGTCGGCGGGGCCGGGGCCCGCCGAGACCGCCACCCCGTCGAGCGCTATCAGGCCGCCCACGGTGGGGTCACCTGGCAGCACCACCGGCCTGGCGGTGGCGTCGACCGCGGGCAGCACGCCGTCGCGGACGGCGAGCGCGTCCGGATCGTCCGGGCCGAGTACCCATCGGCCATCGGGGGTGATACCGACAGCGACAACGTCATAACGCCGCCGGTCCAGGGCTCGCAGGACGCTGCCAGCCGAGACACAGGAGATCGCGTGCTCGGTGCTGCGGCCGCCGTACAGGACGGCGATCCGGGTCCGGCGCGGCGGAGAGCCAGGCATGACGGGACCCTAACCGATGCCCGGCCGCGTCCCGCCGAACCCCACAGCGAGTCCACCTGAAGCACCGTTCAGGAAACACAAAACCGTCGCAAAATCAACCAAAAACAAACAATCAACAAGAAATATGTGACCGGCCATTGTCGGATCATGAGAACGAGGGAACAAACGGTCGCCATAACAGCCGTTTCCTTACTCATTCCTTCGATCACGGGAGCCTGACCGGGGTTTGGGGTCGCGTTTGGCGGATAGCCGCTCGTGGACGGTGTCCGTGGCGCGGGGTCGGGGATGGTCGGGGATGGCCGGGGATGGCCGGGGGTGGCCGGGGGTGGTCAGCCGGCGCGGTACTCGGGGCCGGGCTCCCGGCTCATCAGTTCCTTGACCGCGTCCAGCGGGGCCAGGCCCTCGTGGATGACCCGCTCCACCTGCTCGGTGATCGGCATCTGGACGTCCAGGGAGCGGGCCAGGTCCAGGACGGGACGGCAGGAGCGGACGCCCTCGGCGACCTGGTGCTGCTGGGCGTTGGCCTGGGCGAGCGGCACGCCCCGGCCGAGCTTCTCCCCGAAGGTGCGGTTGCGGGACAGCGGAGACGAGCAGGTGGCCACCAGATCGCCCATGCCGGCGAGCCCGGCGAAGGTCAACGGGTCGGCGCCGAGCGCCACACCGAGCCGGGTCGTCTCGGCCAGCCCCCGGGTGATCAGGGAGGCGATCGTGTTGGTGCCGAACCCCATGCCCTCGACCATCCCGGCGGCCAGCGCGATCACGTTCTTGACGGCGCCGGCGAGCTCACAGCCGATCACGTCCGGGTTCGTGTACGGGCGGAGGTAGGGCGTCCAGCAGGCTGCCTGGACCGCCCTGGCCACCCGATCGCTGACGCTGGCGACGACGGTGGCGGCCGGCTGCTCGGCCGCGATCTCCCGGGCCAGGTTCGGGCCGCTGACCACGGCGATCCGCTCCGGGGCCGCCCCGGTGACCTCCTGGATCACCTCGCTCATCCGCAGCTGGGAGCCCAACTCGATGCCCTTCATCAGGCTCACGTACACCGCGGACGGCTCCACCAGCGGGGCCCACCGCGCCAGGCAGGCCCGCAGCACCTGCGACGGCACGGCGATGACGACCAACTCGGCCCCGCGCAGCGCCTCGGCGGCCTCGAGCGTGGCGTCAAGTCGGTCCGGCAGCGTCAGGCCGGGCAGGTAGCGGGGGTTGGTGTGGCAGCGGTTGATCGACGTGACCACGTCAGGCTCGCGCGCCAGCAGCGTGACCCCGGCTCCGGCGTCCGCGAGCACCTTGGCGAAGACGGTCCCCCAGGACCCGGCGCAGAGAACAGCCGCCCGCCTCATCCGGACCGCCTGCCGGCAGCGGTCCGCGCGGCCGGGGATCCACCACGGCCGGCCACCGGCCGCGGATCGCCGGACCGAAGACGACCAGGCCGAAGGCTGCTGGTCTGAAGGCTGCCGGATCGGGCGTGACCTGGCCGGCGCCCGCCCGGCCGCTCGTGGCACGGCCGGCGGCGGCCCGGCCGTGCGCGCATCCGGTACGGCGCGCTGACGGCCGCCGTCGACATCACCCCGACACCGGCACGTTCAGCTCGCTTCACGTCGCAGGAGTCTTGCTCAGTCACGCAAAGACTGTCGAGAAGGCACCGGCGTCCGCACAGATCGTGTCCCAACCGGTGCGGCAGGACGGCCCGGGTGGCACGTGCCGACAGCCGGCGTGCCATAGAGTCGGCGTGCCATAGAGTCGGCGTGCCATAGAGTCGCTGCGGACACGAGCCGGTGTGTGACACCGGCGCCACCGGAGCCGCCACCCGCATGAAGCCGCCATCCACATGACCGGTTGGGTCGTTGTCGTACCGGTCAAACCGCTGGCAACCGCCAAGAGCCGGCTCGCCCGTCCGGACCGGGCGGCCCTCGCGCTCGCGATGGCCCAGGACGCGGTGGCCGCGGCCAGCGCGGTCGGCCGCGGCACGGTCGAAACCGTCATGATCGTGACGAACGACGGCGTGGCCCGGGCCGGAATGGCCGCCCTGTCGGGCCCGGGCCCCACCGGGCGGCCAGCGACCGACGGCGCCCCAGCGACCGACGGCGCCGCACTGACCGGAGGTACCCCGGCAGCCGGCGGCCGGATCGTCGTCGTCCCCGACATGCCTGACACCGGTCTGAACGCGGCCCTGGCGCACGGCGCGGCCCTGGCCGCGCGGTGGTGGCCGGACGCCGGTGTCGCGGCCCTGTCCGCCGACATCCCCGCGCTGCGCCCGGCCCACCTGCGCGCGGCTCTGCTGGCCGTGCCGGCGGGCGGCCGTGGCCTGGTCGCGGACGCGGACGGTACCGGCACCGTCCTGCTCGCCGCCGCGGCCGGCACACCGCTGGCGCCCCGGTTCGGGCCGGCGAGCCGCGCGGCACACATCCGCTCCGGCGCCCGGGACCTGACCGGGCCGCTCGGCGGGTCCGTCCGTGGCCTGCGCCGTGACGTGGACACGGTCGAGCACCTGTGGGAGGCGGTCAGCCTGGGCGTCGGCCCCTGGACCAGGCAGGTCCTGTCCGCCGGCCCGCGGCTGCTGCCGGCCCGGCGATAACGGGCCGGCAGCAGCCGGCCCTGCCGCGGCTCGCGGCGGGGATCAGACCATGGCCGCGGGCCCGGGCCCGGCGGTGCCGGTGCCCGTCCCGACAAGGTCCGCTCCTATGACGTCCACCCGCTGGCGTGTGGTGAGGGTGCCACGGCCCGGCCCGCGATAGGAGCCGGACGTGGGTGCCACCTCGGTGTAGTCCCGGCCGGTGGCCACGGTCACGTACCGCCGGTCCACCAGCCGGTCGTGACAGGGGTCGAGCGCGACCGCGCACGCCCCGCCGCCGATCGTCCCCGTGGCCGCGGGGACGATCACTTCTACCCAGGCATGTGAGGCGCTCTCACCGATCATGTGGCCGGAGACGTACCGTGCCGGCACGCCCGCGGCCCGGCACAGCGCCAGCATGACGTGCGCGTGGTCCTGGCAGACCCCGCGTCCCCCGGCGAGGGCCTGCGCGGCCGTGGTCGTCACGTCGGTGCTCCCGCCCGCGTACCCGATCCTGCGGTGCACCCAGGCGCAGCACCGCAACGCGGTCTCGAGCGGGTCGGGGACGGCCAGCGCCCGAGCTGCCGCGATCATGGTGGCGTCGGGCGCCGTCAGCGGGGTGGGTGTGAGCAGCCTGCGGCCGGTCAGCGCGGACGCCGGCAGCGTCGGCGGCCCGGCCCCGGCGGTGCGGGTGAGGACGACCGTGGCGTCGAAGTCGAGCCGCCGTGGCACGGTGTCCAGCCGCACCAGCGCTGCCTGGGAGCCGTCGACCGTGCGCTCCCAGGTGACGGTGGCCGTCGGGTCGGACACGGCGAGGTGGTACGCGCACACCGTCTGGTCACCATGCCGGCGCGGGGGGACGACGACCAGGCGGTGCGCCAGCTGCCAGGCCGGACCGTCATAGGTGTAACCGAACCGCTGCCGAACACGATAAGTCACTGACACGATCGCCGAGTCCGCCGGATCGACGTCCATTTCACTAGCGGAAAGCATACCGTCCGGCACTGTGCGCAACAAAGCTGCCTGTGTCACCTGTTACGCACGCACCGGCTGCGCCGGTACCGCCCCGGTCGTCACCGCCACGCTCCGGCGTCCGCCGGCCCCGAGCCACAGGATGTTTCCCCCACGCTACGATATTCACCCGAACGCATTTCATGAGCGTTACACATTGCGTTCGTCCAGGCCTCATCCCAGACGAGTTGCGCCGGTCCTAATCGCCCCACCCGGCTGCCTCGTCCCCAACGAACTGGCACCATCGAGGGCATGACAGAGCTGGTGGTGAACCGATCTGAGCAACCGCAGCGCAAACCGCGAAGCGCCCTGCTCGAACCGCTGGAAGCACCCCGGCCGCCGGTACCGTCAGATCTTCCAAATGATCGGTTCATCAACCGGGAAAAGTCCTGGCTGGACTTCAACGCGCGAGTGCTGGCACTCGCCGAGGACGAGAGCGTCCCGCTGCTTGAACGCGCCAAGTTCCTGGCAATCTTCGCCAGCAACCTCGACGAGTTCTACATGGTCCGGGTCGCGGGCCTGATGCGCCGGGAGGCGACCCGGCTCGCGGTGCTATCCGCCGACGGCCTCACCGCGCGCGAACAGCTCGACCTCATCAGCCGTACCGCGGCCGATCTCGGCGAGCGTCACTCGCGGTGCTTCACCGACGCCGTCATCCCCGCTCTGGCCGAGGCGGGCATCACCATCCAGTTGTGGAACGACCTGACCGACGGGCAGAAGGACCGGCTGCACCACTACTTCCACCAGCAGATCTTCCCCGTCCTCACCCCGCTCGCGGTCGACCCGGCGCACCCCTTCCCCTACATCAGCGGACTCTCCCTCAACCTTGCAGTCACTGTACGTGACCCCGGCGGGGATGGCGACCGGTTCGCCCGCGTGAAGGTCCCGCAGAACGTGCCCCGGCTGATCCGGGTCATCCCGGAGCCCCCGGCGGGCGTGGGCGGCCACCACCTCGCGCACGACCTGGGCGACGACGACCACGAGGTCTGCTTCATCCCGCTGGAAGAAGTCATCTCCGCCCACCTCTCGCAGCTCTTCCCCGGCATGGAGGTGGTGGACTCCCACCTGTTCCGGGTGACCCGCAACGCCGACCTGGAGGTCGAGGAGGACGAGGCCGAGGACCTCCTCCAGGCCCTCGAACGCGAACTGGCCCGCCGGCGGTTCGGCCCGGCCGTCCGCCTCGAGGTCGGTGACGACGTCGACGACAACCTGCTCGACCTGCTGATGCGCGAACTTGAGGTCACCCATCGCGAGGTGGTCCGGGTCCGCGGGCTGCTCGACCTGTCGGTGCTGTGGGCGCTCTACGAACTCGACCGCCCGGAGCTCAAGGACCGGCCGCACGTGCGGCGGACCCACCCGCGACTGGTGCCCTCCGACGATCATGTCGACTTCTTCACGGCGCTACGCGAGGGCGACGTGCTCGTCCACCATCCCTACGACTCGTTCACCACCTCGGTGCAGCGCTTCATCGAACAGGCCGCCGCCGACCCACACGTGCTGGCCATCAAACAGACGCTGTACCGGACCTCGGGTGACTCCCCCATCGTAGACGCGCTGATCGCCGCCGCCGAGGCCGGCAAGCAGGTCGTCGTCCTGGTGGAGATCAAGGCCAGGTTCGACGAGACCGCGAACATCCGGTGGGCCCGTGAGCTGGAGCGGGCCGGCTGCCATGTCGTGTACGGGCTGATCGGGCTGAAGACCCACTGCAAGACATGCCTGGTGGTCCGCCAGGAACGCGGCGGGCTGCGGCGCTACTGCCACATCGGGACGGGCAACTACAATCCGAAGACCGCCCGCCTGTACGAGGACCTCGGTCTGCTCACCGCCGACCCCGACATCGGCGCCGACCTCACCGACCTGTTCAACGTCCTGACCGGGTACAGCCGCCAGACCGAGTACCGCTCGCTGCTGGTCGCCCCCCAGCTCATGCGGAACGGGATCATCGAACGCATCGAGCAGGAGACCGAGGCGGCGCGCCGGGGCCACCCGTCCGGCGTCCGGATCAAGGTGAACAGCCTCGTCGACGAAGAGGTCATCGACGCGCTGTACCGAGCCTCCCGCGAGGGCGTGCCCGTCCAGTGCCTCGTCCGCGGGATCTGCGCGCTGCGCCCGGGCGTGCCAGGCCTGTCGGAGACGGTGCACGTCCGCTCGATCCTGGGCCGTTTCCTGGAGCACAGCCGGGTGCTGGAGTTCACCGCGATCCAGGAGTGCTGGATCGGCAGCGCGGACATGATGCACCGCAACCTCGACCGCCGGATCGAGGCGCTGGTACGGGTCGCGCAGCCGTCCCAGCAGGGGCCGCTGAAGGCCATGCTCGACCACGCCTTCTCCGACAGCGTGGCAGCCTGGATTCTGCGGCCGGACGGGACCTGGTACCGTCGGGCCATCGACCCGGACGGGCAGCCCCTGTCGGACTACCAGAACGACCTGATGGGCGTGCCGCCCCGGCGGGCGGCGCACGCCTGACCACGGCGGACAACCCGCCGGAGCCTCCGGTCGCGCGATCACAGAATGACCGCGCGACCGGAGGCTCTGCCAACTTGCACAGCCTTCGGCGGTGCCAACTTTCTCAGCCTCCGGCTGCGCAATCACTCCATGATCACACAGCCTTCGGCAGTGCCAACTTTCTCAGCCTCCAGCTGCGCAATCACTCCATGATCACACAGCCTTCGGTGGTGCCGAGCCAACTTCGCGGGACCTCCGAGGCCGGTGGTCCTGGTGCTCAGTTGTCCTGCGGATCCTCGCTGGCGGAGACGCTGGCCTTGAATTCCGAACCGGGCCGGAACTTCGGCACGACCGAGGCGGCGACGTGCACCGGCTCACCCGTCGCGGGGTTACGACCGGTACGAGCCGCCCGCTCGACGCGCTCGAAGACACCGAACCCCGTGATGGTCACCTTCTCACCGGCGGAGACGGCCTCCTGAATCGCGTCGAAGACGGCATCGACGGCCTTGGTCGCGTTCGACCGCCCGCCCTCGATCTGCTGAGCGATTCGATCAACCAACTGGGACTTGTTCACAACAACCTCCGGACGCCCCCCGCGGGCGCGGGGTAGGGAGCAGATCGGGCATCACACTGCGCTGCACCGTAGGCATGTCCACCGGTTAGGGCAATTCCCGTGCGCGTGTCGCGCGACACAAACATGCACGTCAGCGGCCCTTCTAGATCATCCGATGCCATCGGGAGGATGCCGGCGATCCGCCGATGGACTACGTTTCGTAACATTCAATGTTTTTCGCTGACTCCTGCCGGGACCGGTACGGTGGTGGGCAGCCAGCCGGGCCGGGTAGCCTCGAAGGCGGTGACGGCGTCCTGGTGGCGCAGTGTCAGGCCCACATCGTCGAGGCCCTCCAGCAGCCGCCAGCGGGTGAAGTCGTCGATGTCGAAGGCCGCGACGAGCCCGGGCGCGCGCACCTCGCGAGCGCCCAGATCGACGGTGATCTCGATGTTGGGGTCGGCCTCGACCTGGCTGGTCAGCGCCTCGACCGTCGCGGCGGGCAGGGCGACGGCCAACAGCCCGTTACCGAGAGCGTTACCACGGAAGATGTCGGCAAACCTGGCGGAGATCACCGCCTTGAACCCATAGTCCTGCAGCGCCCACACAGCGTGCTCACGGGACGAGCCGGTACCGAAGTCCGGGCCGGCGAGCAGGATCGTGGCACCGGCGTGGACGGGGTTGTTCAGCACGAACGCGGGGTCGGCCCGCCACTCGGAGAACAGCCCGGCACCGAAGCCGGTGCGTTCGATCCGCTTCAGCCACTCGCTGGGGATGATCTGGTCGGTGTCGACGTCGCTGCGCCGCAGCGGCACCGCCCGGCCGGTGTGGGTGGTGAACGCCTCCATCGCGAGTGCGCTCCCTTCGTCGGTGTGAGGTGTCGCGGGGGCCGGCCGGGCTGCCGGTCACGAGGACCGGCCAGGATGGCCGGCCGCGGGGTCAGAGGTCCGCCGGGGCGGTCAGCCGCCCGGTGACGGCGGTGGCCGCGGCGACGGCCGGCGACACCAGGTGGGTGCGGCCGCCGGGCCCCTGGCGTCCCTCGAAGTTGCGGTTGGACGTGGACGCGCTGCGCTCCCCCGGGCGCAGGGTGTCCGGGTTCATCCCGAGGCACATCGAGCAGCCCGCGCTGCGCCACTGCGCCCCGGCGGCGCGGAAGACCTCGTCGAGCCCTTCCGCCTCGGCATCGGCCTTCACCACCATCGAACCCGGGACGACCAGTACGCGCACCCCGTCGGCGACCCGCCGCCCGCGCAGGACCTCGGCGGCGGCCCGCAGGTCCTCGATGCGCCCGTTGGTGCAGGAGCCGATGAACACCGTGTCCACGGCGACGTCACGCAGCGGCGTGCCCGGGGTGAGCGCCATGTAGGCCAGGGCCCGCTCGACCGAGGCCCGCAGTGCGGGATCGGCGTAGTCGGCCGGGTCGGGGACCCGGGCGGCCAGCGGCGCGCCCTGCCCCGGGTTGGTACCCCAGGTGACGAACGGGCTGAGTTCGGCGGCGTCGATGACGACCTCGCGGTCGAAGGTGGCGTCGTCGTCGGTGGCGAGGGTGCGCCAGTAGGCCACCGCCTCGTCCCAGGCGGCCCCGGCCGGGGCGTGCGGGCGCCCCCGCAGGTGGGCAAAGGTCACCTCGTCCGGAACGATCATGCCGGCGCGGGCGCCCGCCTCGATGGACATGTTGCAGACCGTCATGCGGCCTTCCATGGACAGCGCCCGGATGGCCTCACCCCGGTATTCGATCACGTGGCCCTGGCCACCGCCGGTACCGATCCGGGCGATGATCGCGAGAATCAGGTCCTTGGCGGTCACGCCGGCCGGCAGCGCCCCGTCCACGGTGACGGCCATGGTCTTCGGCGGGCGCTGCGGCAGCGTCTGGGTGGCCAGCACATGCTCGACCTGACTGGTGCCGATGCCGAAGGCGAGCGCGCCGAACGCGCCGTGGGTGGAGGTGTGACTGTCACCGCAGACGATCGTCATGCCCGGCTGGGTCAGGCCCAGCTGCGGGCCCACGACGTGGACGATGCCCTGGCCGGGGTCGTTCATGGGGTGCAGCCGGACGCCGAAGTCGGCGCAGTTCTTGCGCAGGGCCTCGACCTGGGCGGCTGAGACCGGGTCGGCGATCGGCAGCAACGTGTCGGCGGTCGGGACGTTGTGGTCCTCGGTGGCGATGGTCAGATCCGGGCGGCGGACGGGCCGGCCGGCCAGCCGCAGCGCCTCGAACGCCTGCGGGCTGGTCACCTCGTGGACGAGATGCAGGTCGATGTAGAGCAGGTCGGGTTCGTTGTCGGCACGCCGGACGACGTGGGCGTCCCAGACCTTCCTCGCGAGTGTGCGCCCCATGGCCCACTCCTTCAGGTGGCTTTCTCGGGCCCGTCCGGCAGCGCCGGGCGGGGTGACGAACATGCGGTGCGGATCACTGACCCGGGCCATCCGAAACTTCGTACGCCCCCGTGCATCTCATTATTTGGGATGGCAGTATCAATGTGTGGAACAGCTTAGCGGAGTCGGTGTGCTGGACAAGGCGGCCCTTGTGCTGACCGCGGTGGAGACCTCCCCCGCCTCCCTGGGCGACCTGGTCGCCCGTACCGGGCTGACCCGGGCGACCGCCCACCGCCTGGCCGTCGCCCTCGAGGTGCACCGGCTGGTCGGACGCGACCCCAGCGGCCGGTTCGTGCCCGGCCCGCGGCTGGCCGCCGGCGGCGCGGCACCGCTGCCGTGGGCCCTGCTGGCCGCCGCCGCGCCGGTACTCGCGCACCTGCGGGACACCACCGGGGAGAGCACCCAGCTCTACGTACGGCGCGGGGACGTGCGGGTGTGCGTGGCCGCCGCCGAGCGGGCCAGCGGCCTGCGCGACACCGTCCCGGTCGGGACCATGCTGCCGATGACCGCCGGCTCCGGCGCGCAGGTCCTGCTCGCCTTCGGCGCGGACCCGTTCCCGGGCCGGGACGCCCGCGCCCTGCCCACGACCGGGACCGTGGGCAGGGCCGAGGGCGCGCCGGCGGGGGCGGCGGAACCGCCGGCGGGCGCGGTCTTCGGGGCGTCCACCCTGGAACGGGTGCGGCGGCGAGGCTGGGCCGAGAGCGTCGGCGAGCGGGAGGCCGGGCTCGCGTCGGTGTCGGCCCCGGTACGCGACGCCACCGGTCGGGTCGTCGCGGCGCTGTCCCTGTCCGGCCCGGTCGAACGACTCACCCGCTCCCCCGGCCAGCGTCACGGGGCCGCCGTCGCCGCCGCGGCTGAGCGGCTGAGCGGCTGAGCGGCCGGTCCCACCGGTGGCCCTGGGCCCGCTCGTCGAGGCGGGGTAGCGGCTTGCGGCCTTCCAGTACCCGCGGCGGACCCCCTGTACCCGCCGCGGGCTGGCTCCGCCCAACCTGGCGCGGCCGGCGTGACCCGGCCTCGTCGGGTCACCGGGGGTGAGAACGTCCACGCCTCGTGGGCAGCTCGTGAGCACCTCGGACGAAGGCGTTCCCGCCCATACCTGTCGTAGTGGGCGGCAGGTGGACCCGACGACGTCATTCGTCACATTTGACGGCCCGTGCTTTCGCCATAAGCGAACGCTCGCAGCGCGGCAACGTTCAGGACGACGAGCGTCCGTCCCCTGTTCGCGATCAGCCCGTCCGACCGGAAGGTCCGCAGGTCCCGGCCAACGGACTCCCGGGACGATCCGATGGCGGCAGCAAGGTCACGCTGTGTCACGCGCAGTGTGATCGCGATACTGCCGTCCGGATGCCTGTCCCCGTGCCGGTGCGCGAGCTCGAGCAGGTGCCGGGCGAGGCGGATGCCGGTCGGGTACGCGCCCAGTTCCGACCGGCGCCGGTCGGATTCCCGCAGCCGCCGGGTGATCGAGCTGACCAGGGCCCGTACGACCTGGGGATGGGTGGCCACGAACGTCCGGAACGCCTCGGCGGACACGACGACCACCTGCGCGGACTCCACCGCCACGACCGACGCCGACCGGGTCCCGCCGTCGATGACCGCCATCTCACCGATGAGATCACCGGGGCCGCGGTGGGCGAGCAGGGTCTCGTACCCGCTCTCGGCGACGGTCACGACCTTCACGCGCCCGGTCCGCACGATCATCACCAGGTCGGCCCGGTCGCCCTCCCGCAACAGGACGTCGCCCTGCCCGTAGTGTCGGACCATCCCGAGCGCCTCGAGCGCGAGCCGGTCCCGCGGGCTCATCTGGGCGTGTTCGCGTTCACCGCCGAGCATGCCCACGCCCGTCCGTGTCACCTGCGGTCACGTGTTTCCTTCTGTCACAGAGCTGGTGGCGCAGAGTACCTTTTTGCTCGGGTACAAAAACGGAGGCGGCCACCGGTACAGCGCCGCGACACCATACCGCCATGATCCTCACACTTTCCGCAATGATCGACGGACTGCGCGAGCATCTCCTGCCCGCTAGTGGCGTTTCCGTCATAAGGTCCTGGTCACCGGGCCTGTACCACGGTGTCTGGCCGGGTGTCCCGACCGGGCATCCCGGCCGGATGTACCACGGCTGATGCGTGCACAGGGGGGAGCACCGGCGATGCGCAGGCTGGGTTCCCGCTACGTCCTGCACCAGCCGCTCGGGAGGGGTGCCAGCGGCGAGGTCTGGCGGGGCGAACGGGTCGACGACGGCACCGGCGACCACGGGCTGGTAGCGGTCAAGATCCTGCGACCCGAGGTGTCCGACGACCCGGAGATCGTCGACCGCTTCCTGCGCGAGCGCCGGGTCCTGCTGGCCTTCGACGACCCGCACCTGGTGAAGGTCCGCGACATCGTCGCCGAGGGCAGCACCCTCGCGATCGTGATGGACCTCGTGGACGGGACGGACCTGCGCGGCTACCTGCGCGCGCACGGCCGGCTCCTGCCCGCCGAAGCGGTCCGGCTCGTCGGGCAGGTGCTCTCGGCCCTGGCCGTCGTCCACACCACCGGCGTCGTCCACCGGGACGTCAAGCCGGCGAACATTCTCGTCGACACCAGCGGCGGCGGGCCGGCCCGGGCCATGCTGACCGACTTCGGCATCGCCCGGCTGACCCAGAGCCCGTCCATGACCAGGCTTAGCGTCGCGATCGGCACGCCGATGTACATGGCGCCGGAACTCGCCGAGCACACCCGGGCGAGCCCCGCCGCCGACATCTACGGGGTTGGTGTCGTCCTCTACGAGCTGCTGGCAGGCCGGCCCCCGTTCGTCGCGCCGAACCCGATCGCCATGATCCGGGCACATGCCTTCGAGGCGCCACCGCCGATCGACGGGATCGACGGACCGCTGTGGGACGCCGTGTGTCACCTGCTGGCCAAACACCCCTCGGAGCGGCCCGCCACGGCGGAGACGGCCCGCCTGGAGCTGCGGGCCGCGCTGGCCGACGGGAAGAAGCGGCACGGCCACGCCTTCGAGGCGGCTGGGCCGCCGGACGGCGGGACCCCGGCGGATCCCGACGCGACAGTCGTGGTCGCCTCGCGGCAACCGCCCGACGAGGACGACGACCCGGCGACCCTGCTCTCACCGACGGCGGCATCCCCCGCGTACGTGGCGGGCCAAGAGCACGAGGACAAGGACGAGTCGGAGTACACCCGGACCGCCGTCGCCGGGCCGGCCGTCCCACCGGCGGCACGGCCATCGGTCGGGCAGCCACCACCGGGGCAGTCGGCAGCGGCACAGCTGGCCGCACAGTCGTCGCCGCCGGTGGGGGAACACCCGCGGACGCGGTCCGCCCGCGCCGGTGTCCTGGTCGCGGCCGGTGTCGCGGCTGCCGTGCTCGTAGGCGCCGGGTCGTGGGCTCTGGCCGCCGGCCTCGGTCGCGGTGACGGTGACCGGGGCGGCCGCACGACATCCCCGGTCACCGCCCCGGCAGCGGTACCGAACACCGCGGCTGCGGCCGGTCCGGCCGCCACCAGACCGTCACCAGTTGTGTCCGTCGCTTCCGTGCCGACGGCCGCGCCGCCTCCCACGGACGCCACGGCGCCGGCCGGCCCCGGACCGGACGGCGAGCCGACCAGCACTGGCGGCGAGCCGCCTGCTGCCTCGAGCTCCGCGCCGCCCCCGACATCGTCGCCGGATTCCCAGGCAGTGGTACCGGACGTCCGCGGCACGCTGCTCAGCCGCGCCTCCACGATCCTGCGCCGGGCCGGCTTCAGCGACATCCCCTACGTGTACGACTGCTACCGTTCCCTCGACGTCGGCAATGTGGTGCGCCAGGACCCGATGGCCGGCACGCGGGTCGCGACAACGTCCGCGGTACGCCTGTACCTGCAGGCCAACGACTGCTCGAACGTGCCGAACGTCGTCGGGATGACGCTGGACGACGCCGCGGCGACCCTCAAGAAGGTCGGCTTCACCAACATCCCCTACGTGTACGAGTGCCTGAACTCGAAACAGATCGGGGCCGTCGTCACCCAGTCGGTCGCGCCGGGGACCAGCTACGGCAGAAGCAAGCCGGTGAGCCTGAAGCTGCAGGCGAACAACTGCTGATCACCCAGGCTGGCCGTCACACCGGCCAGCCGTAACGGCCGTCGGTCAGCCGGAACGGTCGATCGGGCGCGGCCGGTTCGACCACAGCGGCGGAGCGGCCCGCAGACCTGACCGGGACTCCTCGGCGGCCCGGGAGCGGGTCTCCTCGCCCGCGCGCGGGCCCGACCGAGCATCGTCCCCCGACGACGACCGCAGGCCCGGCTCGGGGTCCTCGCCCGACCGCAGCCCCGGCCGGACGTTCTCACCGGACCACAGGTCGAGGCGGGCATCCTCACCGGAACGCAGGCCTGGCCGGCCGTTCTCCCCCGGGCGCAGGCCCTGCCGGGTGTGGCGGCCGAACTCGCGGGCCAGCGGCAGCGTGGGCCGTTGCGGGACGCGAGCGCCCACCGCGGACCGGTCGAAAGCCGCCCGGACTCCCGCCGAAGGCCGCGGGTCGACCGCGCCCTGGCGAGGCACCGCCGCCCACATGTCGACCTCGACGATGATCTCCCCGTCCTCGGAGGCCATCCGCAGCCGCCCGCCGTGGACCTCGACCAGGCGCCGCACGACGTACAGGCCCATGCCCGCGCCGTCGGTCTCCCGGGTGGCCGTCCCGTCCCGCTGGGTGAACGGCTCGAAGAGCTGGCGGATCGTGGCCGGGTCGAGGTCGGGGCCGGGATTGCGCACCCGCAGGATCACCTCGTCGCCCACCCGTCCGGCGATCAGCCGTACCGGCGCTCCCGGCCAGGAGTGCACCAGCGCGTTGTCGACGAGGTTCGCGACGACCTGGTGCAACGCCTGCCGGGCCATCCGCACGGGCAGGTTGGGCGGGACGTCGACGGTGACGTTGGCGGCCGTCGTCGGCGTGTAGGACAGGGTCGCGAGGACCTCGTTGACGACCTCGGGGAGATCCGCGACGCTGTTCTCCTCGGTGCCGGTGGCCGTCGCCGCGGTGAGCATGTTCTCCAGCAGCCGGGACAGCCGGTCGGAGTAGCTGACCGCCGAGTCGAGCATGTCGTCGAGCTGCGCCGGGGACATCCTGTCCCGCCGGCGCTTGATGGTGAGCAGGGTCCCACGGATGCCGGTCAGCGGCGTGCGGAACTCGTGGGAGACGGTGGCGACCAGGTCACTGCGGATCCGGTCGGTCTCCTCCAGGCGGGCCATCAGGCTCTGCTGTCCCTCGTAGAGCTGCGCCCGGAAGTGCTCGGCCCGCCGCCGCGCCTGCTCGTTGAAGTGCCAGAAGATCACCTGCGCGGCCGCCAGCGCGCAGATGAACGCCGCGCTGACCGCGGCGAACACCCAGGACGACCCGGTGCGCTCGGCCATGACGATCTGGTCGCCCACCACGCCGTTCGCCACGAACACGAACGCGATCGCCAGCAGGTAGACCGTCCAGTCCTCGTACAGGGCGATAAGGGCCACGACCACGAAGAAGTGGAAGTACACCTCGGTCTGCCCGTGCGAGAGGTGGACGAACACCACCGAGCTGCACAGCAGCCCGAGGCTGGTGGCCAGCGCCCGCAGCCGGCGCACACCCGGCATGACGGCCGCGCCCAGCAGCACCGCGGACGGGGCGGTCGAGGCCAGACCCTGCCAGATCCGGAAATCCTGGCACCAGGCGTAGACGACGATCGCGGGCAGGTGGACGGCCAGGACCCAGACCAGCAGCCGGTGCCGGGCGACCCAGTCCTCGGTGGGCAGGCCGCGCCCGTGCGGCATCCACTCCAGCAGCTCCTCGCCGATCTTGCTGGTGACGCTCGCGGGATCCACCGCCGCGGACCGGCTGCCGGAATCCGACAAATCGACACGACGAACCCGGCCGGCGCGCGCACCACCGTGGCGACGCCGCGCCCGGTCAGGTACAGGGGCCGCGGAGGACATCCGGGCTATCCTGCACCGATCACCATCGGACGCACCATGGCCGTCAAGGATGGTGTGCCATGCCAAGCATGCCTACCTGGGACTAGTAGACTGTCGCTGCTTAGTTCTGGTGTGTCTTGTGTCTGGGTGAGAGGGTTGGGTCTGGCAGGTCTCCCCGTCCCTCTGCCGGTCAGGACTGTGTCGTGGGTTCGCAGAAGAAGTGGCCGGTCACCTTGACCGAGGCTGATCGTGACGAGTTGGTTCGGGTGACCTCGACGGGGGTTCATCCGGCGTCGATGATCCGGCGGGCGCGGGTCCTGCTCGCGTTGGACACCTCGGTCGGCCCGGTTGCCTCCCAAGAAGAACTCGTGGTCCGGGTCGGGGTCTCGGGTGAGACGCTGCGGCTGGTCGCGAAGCGGTTCACCGAGACCGGTGGGGATGTGGGGGCCACGATCGGTCGGAAGGCACGGGAGCTTCCCCCGGTGCCTTCCCCGGTGACCGGCGAGGTTGAGGCCAGACTGATCGCGCTGGCATGCTCGCAGCCACCGGCTGGTTATGCACGCTGGTCGCTGCGGCTGTTGGAAAAGCACGTCGCGCTGGTCGCCGACATCCCGGACCTGGACCATTCCACCATCGGCCGGGTCTTAAAAAAACGAGGTTGCGTCCTCATCTGAGGAAGTGCTGGACCATCCCACCGAGGGCGAACGCGCAGTTCGCCGCGCGGATGGAAGACGTTCTGGCGGTCTACGCCCGGCCCCACAACCCGGGCGTGCCCGTGGTGTGCATGGACGAGAAGCCCTACCAGCTGTTGGCCCACGCCCGCGACCCGATCCCCGCCACGCCAGGGCGTGACCGGCGCGAGGACTCCGAGTACGTGCGCCACGGAACCTGCTCGATCTTCTGCTGGGTCGAGCCACTCGCCGGCTGGCGCCGCGTCCAGGCCACCCCACGGCGCACCAGGATCGACTGGGCACACCACGTCAGGCGCCTGCTCACCCTCGACTACCCCGACGCCGAACGGGTCGTGCTGGTCATGGACAACCTCAACACCCACGACATCTCCTCGCTCTACGAGGCCTTCGACCCGGCCGTCGCGTTCGCACTCGCGCAACGACTCGAGATCCACCACACCCCCAAACACGGCTCCTGGCTCAACATCGCCGAAATCGAACTCGCCGCCCTGACCCGCCAATGCCTCGACCGCCGCATCGACACCCTCGACGTCCTGAACACCGAACTCGACGCCTGGCAGACAGCCGTCAACGCCAACCAGCGCCAAGTCAACTGGCACTTCACCACCGATGACGCCCGCACCAAACTCCGCCACCTATACCCCACACATTAGCGGCGACAGTCTACTAGACCATCTTCACCAGTCCGCAACAGGTTCAAAAGGGGCATGGCGCGATGTGTGCCCACTTCGACAACCTGTGGGCTGCAAGGTGGCCTTCGGAAGGGCCGCCGTAGGAGGAGGACCCTGTGCTCCCCGTGACCCTGACCGCTGCCAGCCCGACCTGCGCCGCAGCCGCCATGGACCCGACCTGCGCCGGCCCGACATCCCCGCTCACCCCACTCACTCCGCTGCCCTCGCTCGCCGCGACGACGCAGGCGGTGGCCACGAAGGAGCCGGCCGAGGGCACCGTCCCCCGGCTGCGTCTGATCACTACCGGCCGCCGGACGGGTGAGACCGTCCACGGCCGCGGCGGCCCGAGCTCCTGCGGCTGCCGGGAGTGCGCGATGGCCCGTCATCCCGCCTCCCTCCCCCGTCTCGCGGTAGTCCGATAGCCCCGGTGGTCCGATAGCCCGATCGGGTGGTGCCGTGCCGGCTCGGCTGGCACGGCGGCCCGGCAGAGCCGTCTCACAGCGCCACGGACATCGCTTCGCTCACAGCAACCGACCTGATGTCGATGACGACCTGTCAGATCAACAGGTCGTCCCGCGTGAAACCGGGTTCGGCAAGCACCTCGTCGAACAGCACCCGCTCACCTCCCTGCCTGGCCGCACACATCGTGACGCTGCCTCGTGGGAACGCCTCGCGGAGGTTGCCTCCGGTGCGGCGTCATCGCGAGATCGCGCTGTCGGAGATCAGCGTAACCGCGCACGGATGGGCTCCACCAGAGGTCAACGCCAGAACCTGGCGAGGTATCTGGCGCGGCCGGTCGCCAAGGGCCAGCCGGCCGCCGCACGAGCGGCACAACGGATCGGACGCGGAACAAAGGCCGCCGACCATGATCACTCAGCTCGACGGCCTTTGCCATCCCTATTCCGATGTAGCCCCGACCGGATTCGAACCGGCGCTACCGCCTTGAGAGGGCGCGGTCCCGCCTGGTCGCCTCGACACGCTGACCAGCAGTTTCAGCCGCCTCATGAGATCGCGAGTAGGAACTTCGGGGCCAGTTCGGGGCCGTCCGTCAAGAGACGGCATCCCGACCTACCGGCGGTTCGCATCGAGGGGGCGTTCCGGGACGGTGAGAGATGCCCCGCCGCCAAGTCGTCGCCATCGGTCGAGCGGCGGTCCGGAGGTTCCGAGGGGCCTCCGGCCGGGCGGGCTGAGGGGCCGGGGCGCCGCCGAGACAGTGACGGCGCGAGCAGCGCGGGGGCATCTCCCCTACGACACCGCCAGTAAGCGTTGACACGTTGACAATCGGGGGCTCTGCGATCTGTTTGTGCTGGTCAGCATGGTTCCAGGGCTGTCAACAAGGTTCGTTGACAGGTGTTGACGCTGTTGACAGACCTGGATCTGCCTCCGTGGGAGGGCGGGTCCCGACCGGTCGATCCACCGGCCCCGGCATGGGGCCAGACATCGCCTGCGCCAAGCCCTAGCCTTGAGCACACGGCGGGAGCCCGGTTCGCTTCAGGACGGGGGAGGAGGTCAGGTGACATCGGTACATCCGGCGGCGAGCCCGCGGGGGACGTTCACGCGGGTAGCTGAGAGTCTGAGCCAACGGATCGAGACCCGGCAGATCACGGGCGACCTGCCGTCGGAGGCCGCGCTAGGCGCGGAGTTCGGCGTGTCGCGAACCACCATCAGGCGAGCCCTGAAGGCGCTCGCCGAGCGCGGCGTTATCGGCTCAGTCCCGGGAGTTGGCTGGCGGGTCGGAGGGCCTGCCGAACAGCGTCCACTGGTCGAACTGATGCTAGCTGAATTCGAAGGGAAGTCAGTCGGGGATAGTTTCCCCTCGGAGCGATATCTATGCGATAAGTATCGTGTCTCGCGTCCTATGGTCCGGGATGCCCTATCGCGGCTCGAAGGAACCGGTCTGTTGGTAACCCTTCCGGGCAAGGGTCGCCAGGTGGTGGCCCTGCCGACCCGCGACGAGAGGCCATAGCATGTCAGAATTCGACCTGAAGGCGCGCTCCTATGCCCTCGCGGAGGAGATGCTCTCTGGCCCACTACCCCGGCGATGGCGTCACTCGATGGGAGTCGCTCGACAGGCGAAGCGGTTGCTTCCGATCCTCGGCCCAGACGGAGATCTGCTAGAATCTGCCGCTATCCTCCATGATGTCGGGTATTCTCCATCGATCGCCATCATTGGCTTTCATCCGCTCGATGGGGCACGTTTCCTTCGTGCGCGCGGCGGAGTGCCTGAGAAAGTTATCCGCCTTGTTGCATACCATTCCTGCGCCGTTCTGGAGGCAGAGGAACGGGGACTGAAGCCCGCGCTCGAAAGCGAGTTCTCGGAGGAGAATTCGCGACTGGTTGACGCAATGATTTTTTGCGACATGACGACAACGCCGGACGGCGCGGAGACCTCGGTGGGTGAGCGTTTGGCAGAGATTCAACGGCGCTATGGGCCGGACTCCATCGTCACACGCTTCATAAGCCGCGCGGCTCCTGAACTTCGCGCGGCCGTTGAACGGGTCGAGAAGCGGCTAGCAGTGAACGAGCGTCAACCGATGTAGGGTTCCGTACGGGTGGTGTCGAGGCCGTGGGCGATGCGCAGGCGCATTGACGGGTGGATCTCCAGTCGATCGAGGTCTGACGGGTCAACCCACCTGACCTCCTTGGACTCACTGCTTGTCCGCAGGCCTCCCCCCGTGGGGTGGGCCCTGAAGCAGATCGAGAACTGCTGGCGAACCTCGCCGTCGTCATACCGCATGACGTGCCCCGGATCGGTGTAGAGGCCGCTTACCCCGTCGATTTCTACCGTGATCCCGGTCTCCTCCCAGACCTCGCGAGCCACAGTGTCAGAGATGCTTTCTCCGATCTCGTGTCCGCCGCCAGGTAGAGCCCATAGATCGTTGTCGGTCTTGTGGATGAGTAGAAGCTGCCCATCCGGGTTGCGAACCACTGCCGTAACGGATGGAACGACGGAGTTCGCCTTAGGGGCGTTCGGGTCATGGAAGTAGTCGATGCGGCCCACGGGTCATCCTTCCGGGAAATCTGTAGGTGATGTGATGGGACGCCCGCGCTCCCAGACGCGCTCGATACTGTCGGCATAAGTATCGAATAGTTCGCCTCCAGGGATGCGCTGGAGGTGCATGACGGGCGCCAAGTAGGCCCCTACGCCGTAGATGTGCCCGTTTACGAGCATCTGATCATCGGCCCGGTAGATCGAGTTGTAAAGGGTTGTCGAGTGCAATCGGAACTCGACGCCGGGGAGTCGAAACAACGGGGCGTAGTTCACAAGGGCGTTACGAATTTTTGAACCCATTGCCACCCCGATCCCCTCGTCGGTGCCTCTAAGTGCCACGGCTACACTTTCCGGCTCGCCAAGCATGAAGCGGATATGTAGCCCCTCGGTGGACTTCTCCTTAACTACCCTCAGGAATGCTGCGTCCTCTGTGAGCCAGAATCCGGAGTAGGCAAGGACATCGAAACTCCTTCGTGCTCCTGAGTACAGTTGAGGCCACAGGCTGTTCGGGGCCACCGAGCGATGCGGATAAAGCTTGATTAGCTCCGCGCTCGACGCTGCGGCCACTTCGGCCGAGGTTCGCTCGTCAGGCCAGAGATACGAGACCTCGCAGTTCAACAGCGAGGCCACCTGGTACTGAAATCGTCGGTAGGGCCTGCGGTCGGATTCGGTGATCCAGCGCTCGACGGTCTTCGAGGCGACTCCAAGCCGCGTCGCGACGTCCTCTAGCGACAAGCCGCGATCCACGATCACGCCCCTGAGGCGTTCGTTGGGCACGCTCAGCCCCCTTCGACCGATTAGGGATGTCCGGTCGTCACTGGACGACTTTAGGGACGTCCGGTCGTCCCTGGACGACTTGGGACGACTTGCGACGGTAGCCAGCCGGTCGCAGGTCGTCCAGTGACGGTGTCGATCGTCCTCCGGATCGCCGGCAAGCTTTTTGGTGCACCCCCACTCACCAGCGCCGAGGGACACCGGCCGCCAGAGGGCTTGACATGGATGCGATACAGGTCTTACCTGTATCGCAGCGCCTACGAAGGGAGCGCGAATGACCCAGTCCGTGAAGGTGACGATCAGCCCGGGTTTCCGGGCCGGCTCGACGGGTGGCGACCCGGAGATCGTGAGTCCTCGGGTGTACCCGCTGCCCCGGCCGGACGACGACCCGCGGTTCACCTTCGGCCTGACCCTCGACGTCCGACGGGTCCTGACCGAGCACGGCTACCCGGAGAGCACCTCCGGCGCCGACTTCCTGGAACTCCAGATGGCGCTGTTCGGCTACCTGTACGCCGACGCCCCCGCCGCTCCGGTGTCGGCCGAGCGTGAGCCCTACGGGCCCGTCCCGTCGGTGACCGACAGGGGCGACGAGCACGACTTCGACCCGGCTGACGACCACGACGGCCTGGCGGACGAGGCCGCCTACCCGTGGCCCGCCGACGACTTCGCCGCCGCTGGCGACCCGGACGACGAGGAGCCGCCGACCGCCGAGGAACTGGCGTGGGCCCGCGCGCACTTCGCCAAGTGGGCGGTGGCGGGCGCTTACCGGGCCGACTACGCCCGTGTGTGGTTGGAAGGCCCGTGCCTCTACCGGGCGACGGTGCGCAAGGGCCTGGCCTTGGCCGCCGTCGCCACCCCCGACACCGCCACGGCGACCACCGAGACGGCCGGTGACCATGACGGCCGGGAGCCGACCGCCGCAGACCTGGCCGCGATCGACGCCGAGATGCCCGTCATCGACGCCGAGATCGAGGTCATCGACGCTGAGGCCGCGATCGCCGCCGGCACCCACAACCCGCTCGCCACCGGCCGCCTCGCCGCCGCCCACCGCCACCTCGACAAGGTCACCGCCGGGTTCACCTTCGACCCGGACACCGCCACCTACCGCCCGATCCCCCCGGCCCCCGTCCCGACGACGCTGGCGGGTGCGGCATGAGCCAGGTCGCCGACCCGACGTCGCCGGACCCGCGCCAGGTCGCGCGGACCGCTCGCGCGGTCGACTCCGCGCTGTGGATGGTCGCCATCGCCGTCGGGCTGTACTCGCTGTCCAACGTCCACGGCATGGCCACCCACCACGGCACCGCCGACCCGCAGGCGTGGCTACTCGCGCCGATCGTCGACGTGGCCCTGTTCGCCGGCATCAGCGGCGACGCGATGCTCTCGCGCTGCGGCGAACCGCTACCGGGCTGGGGCGTGCTGCTGCGCTGGTTCTGCGGCGCGGCGACCTGGACCCTCAACGTCTGGGACGCCGCCGCCTCCGCGGACGCCGGGGCGATCGTCGCGCACTCGATCCCCCCGATCGTGCTCATCCTGCTGGCCGAGGCCGCACCCCGCTACCGGCAGAACTTCGCCACCTCCCTCACCCGCACCCGCACGGCACCGGTCCCGGTCGACATCCCGCCGGTGGCTACTCCCACGGCCACTCCGGTGGAGCCGTCGAACGCGGCCGAGAGCGACGCGCCGGCTACTACGCCGGAGAAAGTAGCCACCCGCCGCCCGGCCACCACCCGCCGCCGGACTCCGGCCCGCCCGCCGCGCGGCAGTGGCCGGCACGAGGTCGCCAAGGCGTACGCGGCGATCCCGGCCGACGACCCGCGGTCCCAGCGGCAGCTTGCCGCCGACCTCGCCGCCCAGGTCGGCCTGACCCCGCCGACCGTGCGCCGCTACCTGTCCGAACTCCACACCGACGACGACCGGACGGCGGTGGCGTCGTGACCTCGATCCGCGATGACCTGCGCTCGCTGCCGGTACTGCTCGCGTTCGTCGTGGTCGTCGTCGCGATCCCCGTCCTGGCGCTGCGGATCGTCGGCCTCGCGGTCTGCGTCGTCGTCGACGGCGCCGAGCGGATCGAGGCCGCCGTCACCGGCGCGGTCGGCATCCCCCCGCTCGCCGCCTCCCTGATCGTGCTCACCCCGCCCGCTGACCTTGGACAGGAGGCCCAGCGATGACCGACCCCACCCCCAACGGCGGCCGTCCGGTCGACGTCGACACCCCGGCCGGCGGGGTCGTGCTCCCCGGCCCCTGGACCCCCGACACCACCACCCCGACGACCCCGACCGCGGCCCCGGTCGCGCTGACCGGCGACGTCCTCGACCGCCGCGCCCTGACCGGCCGGGTGATCGGCCGCTGGCTGTCCGGCGGCCAGGAAGGCCGGATCGTCGTCCTGGGCTACCCCAAGACCGACAGCGCCGACCCGGCCGACGCGCCCGGCGCCGTGGCCGGGCGGGCCGCGGTCCGGACGCTGTACCGGATCTGGCGGGGTCACCTCAGCTTCGCTCGCCGGATGGCGGACGCCGCGACGTACGGGGCGATCCGGGAGCAGATCCGCGCCGCCCGCGCGGCCGGGGACAAGGCGGCGCTGGCCGAATGGGTAGATCGGCTGCGGGAGGCGAAGACCGCCCGCCACGACCGGCTACGCGGCATGCCCGTCCTGATCGGCTCGCTGGCCGTCTCGACCGGGTCCGGCCTCGGCCTGGCCGGCGTCGTGATCGGCGCCGGGGGGATCGCCGTCGGCCTCACCCACCCCGCTGGCTGGACCTGGTCGGGCTACTGGGACTTCTGGGCGACACTCGCCCACGTCGGCCTCACCGCCGCCGTCGTCACGCTGCGAGTCGGCACGTGGCTTGCCGTTCCGGGCTGGCTCGCGCTGACCTGGCGCGCCGGCCGGGCCGAGGGCAACGCGCCGCGGTGGCTGGCGACGGCGGCCGAGGCCGACATCGACATGGAGATCGACGAGAACACAATCACTCAGGCGCTCAAGGCGCTGCGGCTCCCGCCGATCACCGACTACCTCAAGACCGGCGCCCCGTTGCAGTACCTGACCACCGCCCGCAAGGACGGCCGCGGCACCCACGCCGTGATCCGCCTGCCCGGCGCGCTGTCGGCCGAGAAGGTCGCCAAGCGCCGCCCCGACCTCGCCGCCGGCCTCCACCGCCTGTCGAAAGAGGTTTGGATCAAGACCGGCGACGAGGCAGGCATCCTCGACCTCTGGATCGCCGACAAAGGCGCCCTCGCCGAGGGTGCCGGGCCCTACCCGCTGCTCGACGACGGCCTGACCGACGTGTTCAAGGGCGTGCCGTTCGGCAAGACGCTGCGCGGCGACCCGCTTGTCGCGCCGATCATGGAGTGCAACACGATCGTCGGCGGGATGCCCGGCCACGGGAAGTCCGCCGGAGCCCGGACCATCATGCTCGGCGCCGCGCTCGACCCGACCGCCGAACTGCGGATCTGGATACCGGACAACAACTTCGACTTCGACGGCTTCCGGCGCCGTTGCTCCCGGTTCGTCATGGGCACCGACCCCGAGCACTTCGCCCAGATCGCCGAAGACCTCCGCGAGCTGCACGCCGAGGTCCAGGCCCGCGGCAAGCTCCTCGGCACCTACGAGGAGCCCTCCGTCACCCGCGCCCTCGCCTCGAAGGGCATCGGCCTGCACCCGGTCGTCTGCCTGCTCGAAGAGGCCCACGTCGCGATCAACCACGAGACCTACGGCAAGGAGATCGCCCACCTCCTGGTCGAGATCGTCAGGTTGGGTCGCAAGCGCGGTATCCACCTGATCGTCTCGACGCAGGCGCCGACGAGGGACTCGATCCCGCGCGACGTCACCCGCAACTGCTCCAACGGCATCGCCTACGCCGTCGGTGACCACGTCGCCAACGATGCCCTGCTTGGTCAGGGCGCCTACCGCGCCGGGCACCGCGCCACCGACCTGGTCCCCGGCCTCGACCGCGGTGTCGCCGTGGTCAAGGGCTTCACCGGTGAGCGCTCCCAGATCGCGAACGGCCACTTCCTGTCCGTCTCCAAGGGCAATGACCAGGTCGGCCCGCTGATCCGCCGGTCGCTCGACGCGATCGCCCGCACCGGGCGGCCGGTGCCCGGCACCGACCGGCCCCGCGCCGACATCCCGACCGAATCGCGTGACCTGCTCGACGACCTCGACGCCGTCCTCGGCACCGACCCGGTGAAGACCGCCGACATCCCCGCCCAGCTCCGCAAGCTCGCCCCGGACTGGGAGCCCTACCGCACCCTGACCGGCACCCAGCTCCGCGAACTGCTCACCGCCGAGGGCATCAAGGTGCCGTCCACCGGCAACCGCCACCCCCTCGACCCCGTCACCGTCCGTGAACACATCGCCCGGCGGTCCACCGCCGACATCGACGAGTGAGTGAGCCCCACACCACCCCCGAAACCCGCCCCACAGAGCCCCGCCCGGGCGCCGACTTCACCGCCCGCCGGCCGCTAACCCGCCTCACTCGCCCAGCTCAGCCCCTACGCGGGGCCGGCTAACCCGCCGAGTGAGAGACCTAACCCCCGCCAGCCGACCTAACCCACCCCGACCCTGCCTCACCATGCCCACCCTCCGTCACGCAGCGTGACAGAACGGAGAACTCGGATGCGCCGACAGACCCGGCTCCGGCCCCGCGCCCGCTGGCCCTGGCTCGCCGCCCTCGCCCTCGGCCTGTTCCTCTACGCCGCCGCCACCGCCCCGACCACCACCGCCGCCGACCTGGCCGTCCTCGGCCACGTCCTCAGCCAGATCACCGCCGGCCTGGGCGAGTTCATCGCCGCCCTCTGACCTCACCGCCGCTCGCCCCAACTCCCGGACAGGAGCGCATGACATGCCCCGCAACAAGCCCACCGCCGCCCCCGACGTCACCGTCACCGCCGTCGGCACCGTCCGCCCCGGCAGCCCGCTCGACCGGCTGTTCAACCACGGCGAGTGCCTGATCGGCTGCGGCCGGCAGGCCGACGCGCCGAACGCGCTGTGCGCCACCTGCCAGGCCAAGGCCGAGGCCGACCGATGAGCGCCGCCGCCGACCTCGACACCGTTGACCGGGAGCCGCTCGCCGTCGCGCTGGCCGCGCTGCGGACCCGGCTGCACGTCCTCGACGTCACCGATCCCTTCGCGTCGCCGTTTCAGATCGGTGCGTACTGCGTCGACGTTGACGCCGAACTCCCACCCCCAACGGCGAGCGTCGACGTGCTCGCGGACATCGCCGCCGCCCTCGACGGCGCCGCCTACCTCCGGGTCGGAGACCTCCTGCCGGCGCTGGTCGCCCGCGATCCGGACACCTACGCCGGGTGGAGCACCCGGCACGTGGCCGCGGCCCTGCGCGAGCACCGCATTCACCCCGACCAGCTCAGCCCCGGCGTTCGCGTCATCCACGCCTCCGACATCGAGCACGCCCGACGGTGCGCGCGCAGCCGCACCGGCCGCCCCGCTTGGAAGGACTGACCAGCTATGGCAGGCGAAACCGTCCTCACGATCATCGGGAACCTGACCGGCGACCCGGAGTTGCGCTTCACGCCGAACGGCGTCGCGGTCGCGAGCTTCTCCGTCGCCTCGACGCCGCGGGCGTTGGACCGGGCGTCGAACGAGTGGCGCGACGGCGAGGCGCTGTTCCTGCGCTGCTCGATCTGGCGGAAGGCCGCCGAGAACGTCGCGGAGTCGCTGTCCAAGGGTGCCCGGGTCATCGTGACCGGCCGGCTCAAGCAGCGCAGCTTTGAGACCCGCGAGGGCGAGAAGCGGACCGTCTTCGAGCTGGATGTCGAGGAGATCGGCCCGTCGCTGCGATGGGCGACCGCGAAGGTCGTGCGCGCCGCCCGCGGCACCGCCGACACCACCCGCCCCGCTGCGGCGGCCCCGCCGGAGGACCCGTGGTCGACGCCGGCGCCGGTCGAGGCGGTGCAGAGCCGCCCGGCCGGCTACGACGACGAGCCGCCGTTCTGACCGATCCCTGTCCCCGGGCCGGCGGCCTCGCCCGTCGTGCTGGCCGCCGGCCCGGCCCGACCTCCCATCCTGCTCGACCTCGCCACCCCCGCGCGGCCCTCGGACGGCGCCGCGGCCTGACCCGGAAGGACTCCCGCCTGCCATGTCTACTGCCACGATCAGCCGCACCATCCGCCCTGTCGTAACGCCGTCCGTTCCGGACGCTGTGTGGTCGGTGAGTGCCGTCGACCTGTTCGACGTCCTGACCAACACGCGGCTCGCCGCCTACGACGACCCGACCCTTCCGGCCCTGTGCGCGGTCCGCCTGCACGTCGACGGCGGCCGGCTGCACGCCGTGGCCACCGACCGGTACCGCATCCACCGCGACCACGCCGAACTGACCGCCCCGGCCTCGACATCCCCGGCGGTGGGGCCGGTTCTGCTGGCCCTTCCCGACGTCACCCGCCTGGTGCGCGCGCTGCGCCCGCTGACCCGCCGCCGCGACGATCTCGGCCCGGTCGCGCTCACCGTCCCGCCGCGCGTGGCGGGGGTCGGCCGGGTCGTCAGCGTGGATCTCCCGGACTGGTCGACGCTGCGGTTCCAGGACGACACCGACGCCGGGGCCTCGTTCCCGTCGCCCGACCGGCTTGAGGCGTCCATGTCCGGCTGGCACCCGGTGGAGCAGATCCACGTCAACCCGGCGTTCCTCGCCGACTTCTCCCGGCTCGTGCATGGCGGCCGGCGGCTCGCCGGAGCGCTGGGGCTGCGCTTCCGCACCCCCAAGCCCCGCCCGGACGAGCCCGGGGACGTCTACAACGGGCCGATCAGGATCACCGTCGACGGCCGGGCCTCGTTCCACGCCGACCTCATGCCGATCCACGTCCCCGCCGCGACGTCCGCGGGCGGTCGCCGGTGAGCGGCCCGGCTCCGGCGCTGCTGGCCGCCGCCGAGTCGTACATCGAGGCGGGTTGGCCGGTGTTCGTGCTGGGCCGGACCAAGCGGCCGGTCGCGAACTGCCCCCGCTGCCGCGACGCCGGCCGAGACCACGACCCGGAAGCATGTGCGTGCCTTTCCTGCCACGGCTTCTACGCGGCCACCCTCGACCTGGACCGGGTCGCCGCGATGCTGTCGGCGGCGCCGCGGGGTCTGCTCGCGATCCGGACCGGCGCGCTGGCGGGGCTGGTCGTCGTCGACATCGACCCGGGCCACGGCGGCCGGCTCGACCCGGCGCTGATGACCCCCACGGCGGCGGTCGCCTCCGGTGGCGGGGGCTGGCATCTGTACTACGCCCACCCCGGCCCGCCGGTGCTCTCCCGCCGGCTCCCCGGCCGAACCGGGGTGGACGTCAAGGCGGACGGTGGCTACGTCGTCGCCCCGCCGTCGATCCACCCGGTGACCCGGACGCCGTACCGGTGGACGGCGCGGCAGACGGTGGGGGAGATGCCCCCGCCGCTGCACGCGGCCGTCACCGCCCCCGCGGCGCCCAGCTCCCAGCCCACCCGGCCACCGGCCACGGCGGGACCGCCAGCCCGCCGCCCGACCGGCGGCGACGACTCGGCCGGCGGGGGCATCTCCCGCCCCGATCTGCTGTTGGCCGCGCACTTGGCCGCCGTCGCCCGCGCCCCGGAAGGCCACCGCCGCACGACGCTCTACGGCGCCGCACGGGGCGTCGCCCGGCTGGTCGCCGCCGACCACCTCACCGCCACCGAGGCGTGGGCCGCGCTCGCCGACGCCGGCCGGGCCGCCGCGCAGACCGAACGGGAAATCCGGGGCGCGATCACCGGCGGGTTCCGCGACGAAGGGGTCCCGCTGTGACCCGAACCCCGACCGACCACCACCCCGCCGCCGAGCGCCCCCAGCCCCTTACCCCACCCCGCCCGGAAACGGGCCTCTACGGCCCTCTCAGGGCCTCGACTACGGCCCCTGACGGCCACCAGGACACCCGCACACCCCGCCCCGACCGGATCGTACTGGGCCCCGCCCTCCCGGCCGTCCTGAGCCGGCTACGGCCCGCCGCCGGCCGCCGCCGTGCCCCCCGATCCCCTGTGTTCGCAGTTGTTTTCGTCACCTGGAGGTTCCCGCCGCCATGCCCAGGACAGCCCCCACCGCCGCCGGGTCGGACCCCCAACTGTCGCTGTTCGACGACGACCCCACCGCCTACGCCCCGCCGCCCCCCGCCGCCCTGCCCTACCAGGCCGCCGACCCGGCGGCGGCCAACGCGGGACTTGCCGGGGATGGCTATGGCTGGCTCGCCGCCATGCTCCCGGCCCCGGCGCCGCTGGTGTGCGAGGTCCACGGCACGGTCATGGCGCTCGCGGACCCGCCGCCGCTGTGGATCTGCCCCGACTGCCCCGGCCCGGCCGGACCCGCCACCCCGGCAGCGGTGCCGGTGGAGTGGGCGGAGGCGGCCTGATGCCCACCTACCAGCGCACCCACGACGGCCACCACATGACCATCCACGCCCCCCGCGGCGGGTCCGGCGAGTTCGACCCCGCCGCGATGGCCGCCGACCTGGACGGCGAGCCGATCCTCGGCCTGGACGTGGAGACCCGCGCCCTACCCGACACCGGCCCGCGCCACTTCGGCCCCGACGCCGGCCTCCGGCTCGTGCAGCTCGGGACGGCCACAGTGGCGTGGGTGCTCGACCCGCTCGACCCCGCCCAGCGGGCCGCCATCGCCGCGGTGCTGGGCGACCCAGGCCGCCGGTTCGTCACGCACACCAGCTTCGACACCCTCGCGGTCTGGTCGGCACTGGCCATCGGCCTCGGCCAGCGGGTCGCGGACACCCATCTGATCTCCAAGCTGGTCGACCCGGACGAACGCGCCGGCCACGGCCTCAAGACGCTGACCGCCCGCCACCTCGACGACGGCCTCACGCTCGCGCAGACAGCGCTGTACGCCCGGATGCGGGCGCTCGCGCCGCCCGGCGAGCGGGCCGGGGAGCGGTGGAAGACCTGGGGATGGGCGCACCTGCCCGCCGACGACGAGGCGTACGTCGTCTACGTCCGGCGACTGCTGCCCGTCCTGCTCGACCTGTGCGGCCCGTTCTCCCACCTGGTGCCCGTCGAACAGTGGCTCGCCGCCCAATCGGTCGGCATCACGATCCGCGGCCTCGCCCTCGACCTGCCCTACACCCGCGCCTACCTCGCCCAGGTCGAGGCCGACCACCACGCCGCCGCCGCGCTCATCGAGGCCGAGCTTGGCTGCCCGCCGACCAGCCCCCGGTTCGCCGACTGGCTCGACACCCAGCACGTTCCCGGCCCGCGCACCGCCACCGGCCGGTTGCAGGTCACCGCCGACACCCTCACCGCCCTGGCCCGCGACCTCGACACCGGCCGCCTCACCGTGTCCGACCAGGTCCGGCGGATGCTCACCGCCCGCGGCCGGGTCGCCGCCACGTCGAACACGATCGCCAACCTGCGTAGCTTCCTCGCCGCCGCCGACCCCGCCGGCCGGGTCCACCCCCAAATCAACACCCTGCGCGCCAAGACCGGCCGCATGTCCATCACCGGCCCCGCCCTCCAAACCTTGAAGAAGGGCGACCCCCGGCTCCGGCACTGCTTCCAAGCGGACCCCGGCCACGTCCTGATCTCCTGTGACTTCTCCCAGGTCGAGGTACGGGTCACCGCCGCCCTGTCCCGCGACCCAGCGCTCACCGACGTCCTCGCCTCCGGCGTCGACATCCACGACGCCACCGCCCGCCTCCTGTTCGGCGACGGGTTCACCAAGGACCAGCGGACCCTGGCGAAGCGGGCCACGTTCGGCACGATCTACGGCGGCGGCGCCCGCGCCCTCATGAACGCCACCGGCGCCACCCACCAGGTCGCCACCGACGTCATCACCCGCTGGCGCGCCGCCTACCCCGGCGTGGCCGCCTACTCGGCCCGCCTCGCCGACCACAACCCCGTCATCACCGGCTCCGGCCGCCGTATCCCCGCCGACCCGCTACGGCCCTATGCGAACGCGAACTACGCGGTGCAGTCCACCGCCCGCGACCTCCTCGTGACCGCCGTCCACACCCTGGTCACCCGCCATGGCCTGCACGACGCGCTGTGGCTGTTCGTCCACGACGAAGTCATCGTGCACGTCCCGACCGACCGCGCCGCCCAGGTCGCCGCCGACCTCCAGGCCGCCATGACCACGTCGTTTCGAGGGGTCGCGATCACCGCCGAGGCCGACATCCTCGGCACCCACTGGGGACCCCTGCCCGACACCGACCCCGCCGGCCGGGCCGCATGAACCGCCAACCCACCGACCCCGCCGTCGTCCGCCCCCTGCACCCCGCCGAACTGGCCGCCGACGTCGACGACGGGCCGCCGTGGGAGCTACCCGTCCCACTCGGCACCGTGCCCCCGCCGCCGGTCTTCCCGATCGACGTCTACCCGCCGTGGCTGGCCGACTATGTCCGCGCCGTCGCGACGTTCACCCAGACCGACCCCGCCATGGCCGGCGCCGTCGCGCTCGCCGTCCTGTCGACCTGCGCCGGTGGCCGGCTCGAAGTCGAACCGCGGCCCGGCTGGCGCGAGCCCGTGAACCTGTTCCTCGCGGTCGTCGCCGACCCCGGCGAACGCAAAAGCCCCGTCCACGGGGCGCTGACCGCCCCGCTGCTCGCGGCGGAAGCCGCGCTCGCCGCCCGGGTCGGGCCGCTCGCCCGGGAGAACGCGGCGCTCAAGGACATCGCTGGACGGGCCGCCGAACAGGCCAAGACCACCGCCGCCAAAGCCCCCAAGGACAAGCGGAAGGAACTCACCGAGGAAGCCGTCGCCGCGGCGCTCGCCGCCGAGGCCGTCACCGTCCCGAACCTGCCCAGGCTGCTGGGCGACGACGCCACCCCCGAAGCCCTCACCACGCTGATGGCCGAGAACGGCGGACGCATCGCCGTCATCTCCGACGAGGGCGGGATCTTCGACATCCTCGCCGGCCGGTTCTCCGCCGCCCCCAACCTCGACCCCTATCTCAAAGGCCACGCCGGCCGTCCCATGCGCGTCGACCGCAAAGGCCGCGAGGCCGAGTTCATCCCCACCCCGGCGCTCACCGTCGGCGTGATGATCCAACCCTCCGTGCTGCGGAAGTTCGGCGCCGACGCTGACCTCACCGGCCGCGGCATGGCCGCCCGCTTCCTGTTCGTCCTACCCGGCTCGCTCGCCGGCTGGCGCAACGTCAACGCCCCACCCGTCCCCCCAGCGCTCTCCGACGTCTACGCCGGCAACATCCACGGCCTCGCCGCGACCCTCGCCGAATGGACCGACCCCGTCGTCCTCACCCTCACCCCGGAAGCCGACCAGGTCCGCACCGCCCACGCCGAACGGGTCGAGAACGAGCTACGCCCCGGCGGCGCCTACCACGGCATGCGCGAATGGGCGAACAAGCTGCCCGGCACCACGCTGCGGATCGCCGGACTGCTGCACATGGCCCACCACCCCGCCGACGGCTGGCGCCGCCCCCTCGCCGCCGAGCGGATGGCCGGCGCTGTCGAGCTCGCCGACGCGCTCGCCGGCCACTACCGCACCGCGCTGCACACCATCATCGCCGAACCCGGCCACACCGCCGCCCTCAAAGCCCTGCGGTTCCTCGCCGAACGGCAGATGACCACCTTCACCCGCCGCGAACTACACCGCCGCCTCATCCGCCAACTCCCCACCGCCGCCGACGTCACCGCCACCCTCGACCTCCTCACCACCTACGGCTGGACCCGCCCCGGCCCCGGCAGCCACTACCACCTCCACCCCCGCGCCACCGAACTCCTCGACAGCGTTGACACGTTGACAACCAACATCAACAACGCTTTCACCGCAGGTCACAGCCCCGAAACCCCTGTCAACACCCCCGTTGACAGCCGTTGACACCCACCACCCCGCCCGGCCCGACTGTCAACGCTGTCAACGCCTGTCAACAACGCCCGTTGACAGGCTCGGACCCCTCCTGACCAGCACGAACACCACGCCAAACCCCGATTGTCAACGTGTCAACGCCTGGCGGCATCCGTCCGCCGGCACGACGACCGGACACGGCCCCGGCGCACAGCCTGGCAGCAACCGCCGGGGCCGCCACTCCCGTGAGGAGCACCCCCAGCATGGCCACCCCCGCACCCCGCGCAACCTCCACCCAGGTCAAGACCACGCGGTCGGACCACGGCCGTCGTGAGCCCCTTCGCCCGGTCGGTCGCCGTCACCTCACGATCGCCGACGTCTGCGACGAACTCGCCGTTGCTCGATCCACCTTCTACGACTGGCGCGCCAAGGGAACCGCGCCCCGCTGCATCAAGCTCCCCAACGGGGAGCTGCGTGTCCGCCGTACCGATCTGGACGCCTGGATCGAGAGCCGAACGGAGAGCGCCGCCTGATGTTGACCACCTACAACGTCCGTATCTGGGAAATCGAGACATACAAGGGACGGCGCGTCACGACGTACTGGGTCGTCTGGCTGGTCGACGGCAAGAAGTTCAAGGAGCCGTACCGGAACAAGGCCCAGGCGGTGAGCTTCCGCGCGGACCTGCTGTCGGCGGCCCGTAAGGGCGAGGCGTTCTTCGTCGTCACCGGCCTGCCCGTGTCGATGGCCCGGGTCGACGGCAACCGGTCGTGGTACGACTTCGCATGCGACTACGCCGACCTGAAATGGCCGCAGGTCGCGGCGACAACCCGCCGCACACACGCGGAGGCGCTTACCGCGCTCACCGTGCTGATGCTGTCGAGCGAGCGTGGTCGACCTGACCCCGCGCTTCTGCGCCGGGCGTTGAAGCTGTGGGCCTTCAACACCACCCGCCGAGCCGACGCGCCGGACGACGTGCGCGCCGCGCTGTCCTGGGCCGCGGCCCACACCCGGCCGGTATCCACGCTGAGCGATGAGGCGGTGCTTCGCAAGGTCATCGCTGGTCTCACCGTGTGCCTGGACGGGACGCCTCGCGCACCGAGCGTCGTGACCCGCTGGCGCAAGATTCTCAACAACGCGGTGGAGTATGCGATCAGCCTCAAGCTACTGACCGTCAATCCGCTCCCAGCGCTTCGGAAGGCGACACCGCGCAGCACACAGATACCGGTCATCGATCGGCGGGCCGTGGCAAACCCTGTCCAGGCCAGGACGCTCCTGAAGGCGGTCGCCGACGACCGGCCGTCCGGGCCACGCCTGGTCGCGTTCTTCGGCTGCCTGTACTTTGCCGCGCTTCGCCCCGAAGAGGCCGCCGCGCTGACCAAGGCCAACCTGTCGCTGCCCTCGACCGGATGGGGGGAGCTGTTCCTCGACACGGCACGGCCCTACGCCGGGCGGGAGTGGACCGACAGCGGCGAGGCGCGCGACGCTCGCCAGCTCAAGCAGCGCGCCCGCGGCGAGGTGCGCCAAGTCCCCTGCCCTCCTGAGTTGACCGAACTGCTTCACACCCACCTCGACCAATTCGGCACCGGACCGGACGGGCGGCTGTTCGTCGGTGCGCGCAACCACGGGCACCTGCCGCCGCTGACCGTGACCCGCGTGTGGGCCCGTGCCCGCACCGCGACGTTCACCGAGACCGTGGCGTCGTCGCCGCTGGCCCGGACCCCCTACGACCTTCGGCACGCGGCAGTGTCGACCTGGCTCAACGCGGGCGTTCCCCCAACGACAGTCGCCGCATGGGCAGGTCACTCGGTGGATGTGTTGTTGACGATCTACGCGAAGTGCGTCGACGGCGAGGCGGCGGTCATGCGGTCGCGCATCGACGACGCGCTCGGCCGACCGGCCGGGCCGGACGTGAGCGGGATCACTCGGCCGCAGACCCCGCCCGACGACCAAGCCCCGGAGCGCCCCTGAAACTTCGGGGCCACTTCGGGGGAGACGGCCGTACAGAGCCGTCCTCGGCCGGTGACGGTCGGACAAATAGTAAAGGGCCGGTGCCCCGGTTTGCCCAGGTCACCGGCCCTTTACCAGTGGTCTTATCTACGTAGCCCCGACCGGATTCGAACCGGCGCTACCGCCTTGAGAGGGCGGCGTCCTAGGCCACTAGACGACGGGGCCAACTGTTCTTTCTCCATCTTCAGACGGCCCCACCTTACGATGAGGAACATCTGAAGCTGGGGTACCAGGACTCGAACCTAGACTAACGGAACCAGAATCCGTTGGGCTGCCAATTACCCCATACCCCAAGGTTGCCCTTGCGGGCGAGGCCCACTGTACCGCATCCGCGCGGGGAGCAGAACGGCAACCGGCCACGACGCCCCGCCGGCGTGGCGGCCCGGTTCCCCGGCCCCGCCAGCGCCGCCCGGCATACCGGCCACCGGCCGACCAGACCGACCAGACCGCTCACCGGTCGGCCGGTCAGGCCGGTGGCTGTCCGCCGGTGCTGTCAGCGGGCCACGACCGGGTTGGTGAGCGTACCGATGCCCTCGACCGTGACGGCCACGGTCTGGCCGGGGTTCAGCGGGCCTACGCCGGCCGGGGTCCCGGTCAGCAGCAGGTCGCCGGGCAGCAGGGTCATCGCCGCGGACATGTACGCGATCAGCGACGGGATGTCGTGCACCAGCAGTTTCGTGCGCGCGTCCTGCCGCAGCTCGCCGTCGACGGTGGTGCGGATCGCCAGGTCCGAGGCATCCAGATCGGTCTCGATCCAGGGGCCGACCGGGCAGAAGGTGTCATGGCCCTTGCCCCGGGTCCACTGGCCGTCCGCCTGCTGCTGATCACGCGCGGTCACGTCGTTCGCGCAGGTGTATCCCAGGACGACGTCCAGCGCGCGGGCCGCCGGGACGTCCCGGCACAGCCGCCCGATGACGATCGCCAGTTCGCCCTCGTAGTCGACCCGGTCGCTGTCGGCGGGCAGCGCGATCGGGTCCCCCGGCCCGACCACGCTCGTCGACGGCTTGAGGAAGAGCACCGGGCGCTGGGGCACGGCGTCCCCGCCCATCTCCCGGACGTGGTCGGCGTAGTTCTTGCCGACGCAGAGCACCTTGCTGGGCAGCACCGGCGCGAGTAACCGCACGTCGCCGAGCGCGTGCCTGGCCCCGGTGAAGCTGAACGTGGCGAACGGATGGGGGGTTATCGTGGCCACGGTGGCCTCGCCCGTCTCGACCGAGCCCTCGACGACGCCGAAGGCCGGTTCCGTCCCGTCTGTGAACCTCGCGATACGCACCCTGCCGACGTTAACCGGCCAACCCTCGGCCGGCGAAGCCGGTGGGCTGCCGAAACGGCCCGGTCGTCATCCAACGGGCGGCGGAGGCCACAATCACGGGAGGGCGTGGGACCGGTTTCGCATGCCCTCGAATCACGCATACCCTCAGCCGCGCACCCCCGTGCACGTCCGTCCTCAGTGCACGTCCACACAGCGCCAGTCCGGAAGGAGCCAGGTGAGCGAGATCACACCCGTCTACGATGTCGGCGCGCCGGAGCCGAAGCCCATCGACGAGGAGCTGAGCGTCAAGCTCGGCCACCTCGCCGAGGACGCGATCCTGCGCGGCAAGCCCAACGGCGACGAGCGGTGCGACAACTGCCTGTACTACCTCGACACCGACCGGGACATCACCTACTGCTGGCACCCCAAGCTGCGCATCCTCGTCGGCGGCGACTGGTGGTGCCAGTGGTGGGAGGAGATCGAGGAATAACCCCGAGGGTCCGCGGCCCGTTCCCGACGGGCCCGCGGCCCGTCCGTCAACGCGCTTCAGTCCAGCCCCGAAGGGGCGAGACCTGACAGCGGTAGTCGGGCCACGGTGTCCCACAGGTATGCGCGGCCCTCGCGGCGCAGCTCGACCAGAGCGACTGCGCTGACGCCGGCTCGGGCCGGTGACAGATGTCGAAGCTCCTCGACCGCGGACACGATCGGCTGCGCGTTTGCGGAGCTGTTGCAGTAAGCGATGCCGATGTGTGGTCGGAAGCCGTGTGGTTTGGTGACGACCCCGGACGGGCCGAGTGCGGCAGCGGTGGCATCGAGGATGTTCGCGCGGATGGTGACGACCGGTTCCCAGGGCTGGACGCTGAGCCGGACGGCGCCGGAGGAGCCCGCGAGTGGCCCGATCATCAGCGTGAACGGGGGGATGTCCACGATGCGGTGTCGCGTCTCGCTGATGGCGGTGTCGAGTTCCGCGCGGTTGATCTGGTCAGTGAAGGCGAGACGTTGAAGGGTGAGGTGCAGCCCTTCGGCGGGGACGGGGTCGAGGACGGGCAGGCGTAGCCGGTCCTGGCATCGCGCGGCCAGGGTGTGCAGGTCGGTGGCGTTCTCGAACGTGAGCATCCAGTGGTATGAGCGGCGACCGGGTGTCCAGCCGGGACGGTCCCAGTGGTTGCCGAGCCGGTCGAGGGCGGCGAAGCGGTGCCAGTCATCCGCGACGGGATCTGTGGTCGGTGTGGTGGTCACCTGCTCCCACCGGCGGGGAGAGCGAGTGCGCGGGACGCCTCGGCGAGTTCGGTGACCGGCCCGATCTGGTGCCAGGGCTGAGCCTGGGTAACGAGTTCGTGGCTGCGGCGGCGGATGGACTCGATCGGGTTGCCGGCGACGCTGGTGAGGGCCTCGATGCCCAGGGCTGCGGCCTGTTCCGGGTCGGGGGCGTCGGAGAGCAGCAGGGCGGTTGCCAGGTCCAGGCGGACGAGACAGCGGCTCCACACGGAGGGGGACCGGTCTGCGACCTGGGCAGCCATGTCCGCATACTCCCGCACCCGGCCGGGCTCGCCCACCGAGACGTACGCGGTGGCGGCGTTCGCGGCGATGCGAGCGAGGCTGTAGGGCTCGAAGGAGATGCAGGGCGACATCCCGCCTGGCACCGGGTGGCACTCAGCCAGGTGAAACGCCTCGCCCACAGCCTTGTCGACCCCGTCCCGGTCTTCGAGCCGGCCGAGGGCGCGGGCTTCGCCGTTCACCGCGAGGCGGATTTCCTGGACTGATCCACCGGCGAGACGGCGGCCCTCCCGGGCGAAGTCCAGAGCGGCCTGATAGTTGCCGGCGTAGTACTCACACAGGCTCTGGGTTCCGCGCACCCATGCGGCGAGATCCCGTTGGCCGAGCAGATCGGCGATCTGGAGAGCCTCGACACAGTAGGCGCGGGCAAGCCCAAACCGGCCGGCATTGACCGCCATGTATCCAAGCATCCCGGAGAGACGGCCGGCGATCTCGTACAGCCGGTCACGGTGGCGGGGTGGTTGCCGGCCGTCCAGAAGGCCCTGCACCCGGCGGCGCTGCTTCAGCACACGCGGTGCGAGCGAGCCCGGTCCCGCCGTTTCGTACTCGTCGGCGATGGCCGAGATCAGCACGTCGAAGTGGGCGAGAACAGCGGGGCTGACGTTGGTGGTGCCGAGAGCCTCAATGCGGCGGCCGATCTCCTCGACAGAGTCCGGCTCCTCGTAGGCGACGTCCGGTGTGGTGGCGGGCTGTGTCGGCGCGGTCCAGTGTGCGATATCGGCCCGCGGCGCGAGCCCGAGCCGCATCCGGGCGTGGTCCGGCAGGCCGAGCCCGTCGGCGACCCGCTCGAACAGGTCGAACTCGGTGGCGACTCGCTTGCCGTTCGCGTACTTGCTGATATCTGGCTGGGCCAGACCCACACGCATGCCGATGCCGGGCTGACTGGCTCCGGCGTACTGCTGTACCAGCCGGAAGAGGGCGCCGACATCGCGCCCCGTCAGCGCGTCGACGACCCTGGGACGTTCCCAGAAGTCGGCCGGAATGACGAACGCGGACGGATCATGACGCATGTCGGCTCACCTCGTCCCGAAACACCGCTCCTCGTCGCTGATCGTAGCCACCTAATGTCAACGCGGAGACTCTTCCGGCAATTGGCGGTGGCGCGGACGATGCCCGGCGAGCACGGCCCGCCAGGGCCGCGCGCAGTCGGCCGCGCGGCGCGCGTGCCATCGCGTCCCTGCCGGAGGCCGAGCCTGGCCCAGTAGAGACATTCTTAACCAGCAAGATCAGTCCAGTTGTCGATGCCGGCAATGAGGGCTTGCCCCTGGGTGTAGCCGATACCGGCAGAGCGGCCTGAAAAGATAGTGCGTCGCGCCATGCCCCGGAGCACTGCATTTCTGATACTCGCGCCATGGCGGCGCGCGCTGGGCTGCCGGTCCGGCCGGAGGCAGAATTACCGGTACAGGCGCGGTATTCCCGCCCTTAACCCCCAGAACCACACCCAACCGGGAAAGTCGCGGCGGCAGACGTCGGCAGCAGGCGGGTTGATTCTGTTCTCCGCGCGGCGTCGACCTGTAAACCGACCGGGCAGACTCTTAACTTCGTCGTCCTTGAGTCTGCCCGAATCGGCACAGATGATCTCGGACCCCGTGGCAACCGCCGTCCGGCGGGCGCACGGACAACCCGAAAGGACGGTGAGCCATGATCGCCACGAAACCCGACAACGCCAACACCTTCTCGGCCGAGATGACCGAACCGTTCACCCCATCCTGGAACCGCATTCCCGGGATCACCGTGGACGGAACCACGGTCACCGTCGACCCGGACCGGTACTTCTTCCGCCGCAGCACGTCCCCGGTCTGGATGCTCGTCGACTGGGATCTCGTGATCGAACGGCTGCTGTCGGCGGAGGAAACCGAACAGTCCGCGGTTGAGCAGCAGACCCTGGAGTTCGTGCGCGCCTACGGCCAACGGGCCTCCGACCCGGCCCAGGTGCTGCGGACTGCCGACCGGGTCTACCACCACCTGTTCTCCGCCGAGCGGCTGGACGATCCCGACCTGTCCAACGTCAGCGTCACTGACGTCCGCATCCTGCGAGAGTCCGCGACGCTGGCGGCGCTCAACCGGGTCGAGCTGTCCGGGGAGATCACCGATATCGGGCCGGCCTGGTTCTTCCCGGCCACCGCCCGGGTCGTCTACGACCTGGACGCGGACGGCGCTGAGCGAGTCGACGATCTCTACCACGGCGGCTTCTTCAACGAATACCGCCGGGTCGAGGCGGTCAAGGCACACGCGGCGCTGGGTGGCCGTCTCGTCCACGGGTGCCAGTCCTCGGCGAACATGTCTGGTGGCGCCGTTGTCCCGTTCGGTGTCGACCTCGACCGGTTCCGGGCTGACCTGTCCGCCTTCAAGCGGAGCTGGATCACCTCCATCCTCAACCTCGCCACGGGCCAGCCAGCCCCGGCCTGACCTGTAGCCGCGCCCTGCCGGCCGGTGATGTGGCGCTACCGCTCGACGTCGCCGGCCGGCGTCATGCGACACGGAGACTCGAACGATGGACGACACGACCGCGCTGCTCGACCGGCTCACCACACAGGCCGGCCTACACGGCCTGCTCTCGCGTACGCCGGTATGGGTCTGGATCCTGTCCGGGGTCGAACGGCTGATCTTCCCCGGCGACCAGCGAGTGATCTTCAAGTTCGCACGTAAGCCGTTCACCGGCGAGGCGGACACGCTGCGCCACGTGGCAGCCCAGGGCATCCCGACCCCTCGGCTGATCGCGAGTGTGGAACACGGCGGGATGCTCGGCATGCTGCTCGAAGACCTCGGCGAACCGGTCCGGGAAGCGACCGTGGACGACGGCATCGCGGCGGCCGTGGCCACCCACAATGCCGACCCGGCCGGCTTCCTCCCCGTCCTCGACCGCAAGGCGCTGATCGAACTGCCGGGGCGCGCAGTCTCGAGCCTCGCCGACCTGCGGTCATCCGGCCGGTGGAGCGACACCACGGACCTCGACGGTCCGCTCCTGGCACTGGACGATCACACTGATCGGCTCTCCCTCGGCGCCGATCTACCGCCGTTCGGACTGTGTCACAGCGAGTTCCACCCCACAAGCCTGCACATCGGCCCGGACGGCTGGCGGCTGCTCGACTGGGCGCGAGCCTTCACCGGCCCCGGTCTGCTCGACCTGGCCTCCTGGCAGGGCACCACTGGCCCGGCCGACCCGGCGACGCTCCGCCGAATGATCCGGGACTACATCCGAGCCGGCGGATACGGCGAGGCTGCCCGGCCCCGTACGGGTCTTCCCCCGGAAGCCTGGGCGCTCGGCTGGCACCGGCTGTGGATCATCGCCTGGTATCTCGAACAGGCCACTACCTGGATCAACGACTCCAGACAGGACGACTTCGTCGCGCAGGTCGTCCGCCGCCACCTCCGCGAGGCGATCACATGCCTGGGCATCCCGACCCTGTAGCGATCAACACCGCGGTCTGGGAGCAGCACGCCCGCGCCCGGATCGCGGCCGGCGATCTCGACACTCGGCCCGCCATCCACAGGTTCCGCTGGACCCGCACCGGCGTCAACGACCCAGGCGCCGAACTCTTCGGCGACATCCGCGGCAAGCGCGTCGTCGAACTCGGCTGCGGCACCGGCGACAATCTTGCCTACCTCGTCGACCGCTGCGGCGCCCGCGGCGTCGGAATCGACGCCGCCCCCTCCCAGATCCGCCGCGCCCGTGCCCGATGGCCATCCCCGGTCTTCCACTGCACCGACGCGGCCCGCTACCTCGCCACCTGCGAACCCATCGACGTCTGCTACAGCGGTTTTTGGTGCCGTCGGCCTGTGCCCGCCGGCTCCGCTCCTGGCCCGGATTCGCGATCGGCTCAGGCCGGGCGGTTGGCTTGTCTTCTCGGTCTGGGACTTCCCGGTGGCCGGTGGGATTCGACTGCCGCGTTCCAGCGGCCCACCGGCGCGGTCAGCGCACTCTCTTGCCTCGGCCGATGGCTGGACCAGGCTTCTGCGTCAATTCTCCTTCACCGGTATCCGGGCAACCCGGCTGGACCGGTGCTTGGCCCCGGACACCTTGCTGATTGCCGGTCGGCAATCAGTCGGTGGTTGAAGATGGAGAATGTCCTAACCCTGGCGGTGCAGGCCGTAGGTGACGGCGTCCTGTAGCGCCTCCCAGGAGGCGGCGATGATGTTCTCGTCGACACCGACGGTGTCCCAGCGGTCGCGGCCATCGCTGGTGCCGACCAGGACGCGGGTCACCGCGCCGGTGCCGGACCGGCCGTCGAGGATGCGCACCTTGTAGTCGACCAGGTCGAGGTCGGCAAGGCCCGGGTAGCTCTTCTCCAGGGCCTCGCGCAGGGCCCGGTCGAGGGCGTTGACCGGACCGTTGCCCTCGGCCGTGGACACGTGCCGCACGCCGTTGGAGACGAGCTTCACGGTCGCCTCGCTGACGACCTCGCCGTCCGGCCGCCGCTCGACGATCACGCGCCACGACTCGAGGGTGAAGAACCGCCGGGGGCCTTCGGTCTCGTCGCGCAGCAGCAGCTCGAACGACGCCTCCGCGGCCTCGTAGGTGTAGCCGGCCGCCTCCCGCTCCTTGACCAGGTCGACGACCCTCCCCAGCGCCTCGCGCTGGCCGGAGAGGTCCAGGCCCAGCTCCCGGCCCTTGAGCTCGATGGTGGCCCGGCCGGCGAGCTCCGAGACCAGCATCCGCATGTCGTTGCCGACCACGGCGGGGTCGATGTGCTGGTACATGTCCGGGTCGATCTTGACGGCGCTGGCGTGCAGGCCGGCCTTGTGGGCGAACGCGCTCGCGCCGACGTAGGCGCGGTGGGCGTCCGGCGCGGAGTTGGTGATCTCGTCGATGGCGTGCGACACCCGGACCAGCTCGCGCAGTCTGCCCGGGGGCAGCACCCGGCGGCCGAGCTTGGTCTCCAGCCCGGCGACGACGCTGAACAGGTCCGCGTTGCCGCAGCGCTCGCCGTAGCCGTTGGCGGTGCCCTGGACGTGGGTGACGCCGGCCTCGACCGCGACCAGGGTGTTCGCGACCGCGCAGGCGGTGTCGTTGTGGCAGTGGATGCCCAGCCGGGCGCCGGTGCGGTCGCGGACGGCGGAGACGACGTCGCCGACGCGGGTCGGCAGCATCCCGCCGTTGGTGTCACAGAGGACCACGACCTCGGCGCCGGCCTCGGCCGCCACCCGGACCACCTCGAGGGCGTAGTCGGCGTCGGCGCGGTAGCCGTCGAAGAAGTGCTCGGCGTCGACGAACACCCGCTTGCCCTCGGCGCGCAGATGCGCCACGGTGTCGCGGATCATCGCCAGGTTCTCGACGGGGGTGGTGCGCAGAGCACGCTCGACGTGCCGGCGGTCGGACTTCGCCACCAGGCAGACGACGGCTGTGCCGGCCTCCCGCAGGGCGGCGACCTGCGGGTCGTCGGCGGCGGTGGTGCGGGCCCGGCGGGTCGCGCCGAAGGCGGTGAGCAGGGCGTGCTCCAGCCTCAGCTCGGTGCGGGCACGGCGGAAGAACTCGGCGTCCTTCGGGTTCGACCCGGGCCAGCCGCCCTCGATGAAGCCGACCCCGATCTCGTCGAGGTGCCGAGCTACCGCGATCTTGTCGCCGACCGACAGCGACAACCCCTCCTGCTGGGTCCCATCACGCAACGTCGTGTCGTAGACGTGAAAGGAGTCGGGATCGTCTGGCTGCACGGCGTGCCTCTCAGCTGCGGATCACCTGCGGGTAGTCGGCCATCCGCGGATCGCGATCTGTGGATCCTGGCCTGCGGATTCGAGGGGTGTCACGCGCCCGGCGGCGTGGGTGGGCAGCCGGCACGCGCGACGATGGCGGGTTCACCGCCGACTGCCCACTGTACGGCGCCACCCGCCCAGAAGCCCGCACTCCCACAGCCCCCGACAAAACCCGCACCACGTCCGAACCCACTTTCACAAAACAGCCCACACCTTTCCAACTCACCACCGAATGATCGGTAAGCCCACCGACCGACCACTGAGGCGATGTAATCATGACGATGGCTCCGAATATCACCGGTCAGGTCCGCCGTGCCGGTGACAGGGTTGGCGGTGTCGCGCCCCATCTGCGTGCCTGGTCGTCGGCCGGCGTAGCGCAGGGCGGGGGCGACGGCGAGGGGGCCGATCACTGGGAGGAATTCCGGGATCAGGTCGATAGGGCTGGCGATCAGGCAGCCGAAGGCGATGACGAGTCCGACTGGCCAGTCAGACATGATCTACAAGTTTCCCCTGCCCGGCTTCGTCGCTTCGGCCCGTGCGCGACCGGTCAGGTCCGGTGCGCGAACGTCGCCTGCGCGCGTTCAAACCGGTGTTCGGTCGTGCGGGAAGTGCCGACGGCGGCGGCCGCGGTGGCCAAAATGAGCGCGGCGAGTACGAGGACCAGGACGGGCTGCGGTTTCGGAGGCGGCTCCCGTAGTGCCCGTGCCCGATGGGCGAGGTCGGTATGCACGGCGCCGAGCGCCGCGGTCGGCATGGTCGCTGTGCCCGCGCGGGCGAGGCCGGCGCGGGCCAGGGCGCGGACGGCAACAGCGCGGTTGTCGGTGGTCGCGGCGGCGTCTTCGTCGGCCCAGCGTTCGACGGCGAGGCGGACGGTGGCGGCGGCTGCCCGCAGGAGCGGGTTGGCGGCGGCGGCGAGGTCGGCGAGCTGGGTGTAGGCGTGGTGGCGGTGGCGGAGGTGGGAGTGTTCGTGGGCGAGCAGAACGCGGCGTTCGTCGGCGGGTAGCGCGCGCAGCATCGCGGTGGACACCACGATGCGGCCGGTGAGTCCGGGCAGGGTGTAGGCGTCGGGGCGGTCGTCATCGACGATGACCAGGCCGGTGGGGGCGGGTCCGAGCCGGCGGCAGGTGAGTTCCGCTGCGGCCAGGTCCTTGCCGACACCGACCGCTCGGCGGGTGGCTGCGGCGAGCAGCCCGATGACGATGGCGGCGGGCAGCAGTCCGGCCGGGGCCGGCAGCGGGTCGTGCCCGCGAACCACGGTGGTCGACCAGTGTCCGACCGCGGCGAGCGGGGGCAGTGGGGCGAGCAGGGTGAAGGCGACGACCGCCAGGATGAAACCGGTGGCCAGCGCGGTGACCAGGCAGGCGGTGGTGAGTAGCCGGGTGGCGGCGGCGGGCGGGAGCCGCCGGCCGAGCCAGCCACCGCCGACGGCCAGCAGCAGGCTCGTGGCGAACGGGACGAGCGCGACGGCCGTCATCGCCGAGGCCCGCCGTCCGCGCTGTCGACGTCGGTGTCCGACTGGTGGGCTGCGAGGATGTCGACGAGGAGCTGTTCGTCCTCCGGACTCAGGTCCGCGACGAAACGGGCCAGCGTCTCGGCCCGCTGTGCGCCGGCGCCCAGCACCCGGATCATCTGCCGGGCGATGAGCGCGGCGTCGAGAGTGTCCGGGTCGGCGGCCGGGGCATAGGCGAAGGAACGCCCGGCGGGCGCTCGGGTCAGGGCGCCCTTGTCGTGCAGGCGGGCGAGGGTCGTCATCACCGTGGTGTAGGCCAGGGGCACGCCGAGTTCGGCGAGTGTCTCGGCCGGGGTGAGGGGCCGGCCGGCCGCCGCGATCGCGGCAAGTATCTCCCGTTCGAGTGCTCCCGGTTCGCGCCTGGGTCTCCGCGCCACTCTCACCCTCCTCGCTACTACTAGATTGATAGTACAAGGAGTCTGATAGTCGAGCGTGACGCGCGAAGGCTCCATGGCAGCCTTCGAGGTACCAGCCCTTTCGGCGGTCCCGATGCCGCCGCTCGCCACCTCCATCGACGGTCTACTATTCACTGAGTAGTAGACATGTGGATGTTCGACGGGAGGACGTATGGCGGTCGGCGTTCCGGCGGTAGAGGCTTCCGGGCTGGTCAAACGTTTCGGTGGTCTCACCGCGGTGGATCATGTTGATCTGCGGGTGGATGTCGGGGAGGTGTACGGGATCCTCGGCCCGAACGGCGCCGGGAAGACGACGTTCCTGCGGATGCTGTTCGGGCTGATCCGTCCGGACGCCGGGACGTTGCGGGTGTTCGGCCGGACCTGGGGGGATGCCGGCCCGTCGATGTTGGATGGGGTCGCCGGGTTCATCGAGAGTCCGCGGTTCTACCCCTACCTGTCCGGCCGGCGGAACCTGAACCTGCTGGCCGGCCTGGACGGCGGCGGGGCGGACAGCCGGATCGACGAGGTGCTCGACGTCGTCGACCTCGCCGGACGGGCGGATGACAAGGTCGGGGGCTACTCGTTCGGGATGCGCCAGCGCCTCGGGGTCGCCGCGTCGCTGCTGCGCGACCCGCGGCTACTCGTGCTCGACGAGCCGGCGAACGGCCTGGACCCCGCTGGCATCCGGGACATGCGCGCCCTGGTCAAACAGCTTGCCGCCGGGGGGCTGACCGTGCTGCTGAGCAGCCACAACATGGACGAGGTCGAGGAGATCTGCGACAACGTCACCATCATGCGCACCGGCCGGGTGGTCTACCACGGCTCGATCGACCAACTGCGCGCCCAGGCTCCAGACCCGTCCCATCGGCTGATGACCAGCGACGACGAGCAGGCGCTGCGCCTGGCCGCCGGCCATCGGGCAGTGGCCGTCTCCGTCCATCCCGATGGCGGTCTGGCGCTGCGCGCCCAGGCCGCCGACGCGGACGCCTACATCATCGCCCTCGGCCGGTCCAACCTGGCGGTCCGCGCCCTTCACCTGGAGATCGCGCCGCTGGAGTCGCTGTTCTTCATGCTCACCGAAACCGACCCGGATGCCGGTTTCGACGCGCCCGCCCAGACCCAGCCGGACACCCTCACCGGAGTGACCTCGTGACCACCCCAGCCACCACCGCCACAGCCCCGGTACCGCCCGCGACGGTCCGCCCCCGGCCAGTCGGCCGTGGCCGGGTGGTCACCGCCTACCGGTGGGAGATCACGAAACTCGCCGCTCAGGCCCGCACCCGCGTCACGCTCGCCGTCTGCCTCGTCGCGCCGTTCGTGTTCGTGGTGCTGCTCGATCGACAGGACCGCCTGCCGAAGGACACCCTGTACGGCCGGTGGGTGCACGCCAGCGGCTTCGCGACCCCGCTGCTCGTTCTCGGGTTCGCCGCCCAATGGGTGTTCCCGCTGCTCACCAGCCTCGTCGCCGGCGACATCTTCGCCAGCGAGGACCAGCACGGCACCTGGAAGACGATCCTCACCCGCTCCCACAGCCGCACCCAGATCTTCTGGGCCAAGGCGCTCGCCGCGGCAACCTTCGCGGTGCTCCTCCTCGCCGTCCTCGCGCTGAGCTGCCTGGCCGCCGGGGTGCTCCTCGTCGGCCACCAGCCGCTGGAGAGCCTGTCGGGCACCCTGCTGCCGTCGGGACGCACCGCCGGGCTGATCCTCGCCGCCTGGGCGAGCACGCTGCCGCCCCTGCTCGGCTTCACCGCGTTGGGGATCATGCTGTCGGTGCTGACCCGCAGCAGCCCCGCCGGGATCGTCGGACCGATCATCCTCGGTCTGCTCATGCAGCTCTACGCCTTCCTCAACGGTGCCGACACGATCCGCCACCTGCTGCTGGTCACCCCGTTCGACGCCTGGCACGGCCTGCTCGCCGCGCACCCTTACTACGGCCCGCTCCGCGACGGCACGCTCGTCAGCATCGGCTACATCCTCATCTGCCTGGCCATCGCCTACACGGCGCTGCGCCGCCGCGACATCACCGGAGGCTGACCCGCCATGCCCCGTCCCACCTCCAACCGGCTGATCCGCGCGGCCGTCGCCGTCGGCGCCGTCACCGCGCTGACCGCCGCCCTCGCCGGCTGCGCCACCGACGTCACCCGGCCCCGCGTCGAAGCCTCGGTCGGCCCCGTCTTCACCAACCTCTACGTCCAGCAGCAGGCCCTGCTCGGCCACCCCGGGCTCACCCCCGCCGCCGTCAAACCCGACTGCCACCGAAGCACCCCCGGATCGCACGACAGGGGCGCCGGCAGCGACTGGATCTGCCAGGTCGGCTGGACCGACGAGGCCGGCAGGGCCCAAAACGGCAAGTTCGAACTCCAGGTCCGCTCCAACGGCTGCTACCAGGCCGGCGGCCCCACCAAAATCGTCGGCCCGATCATGATCCAGACCTCCACCGGTAAAAATGTGATCAACCCGGTGTTCGAGTTCGACGGCTGCTTCGACACCACATGAACGCCACACGAGGCGGAAAACCCGGGCGGCCCGGCGCCCGTCCGGGAGCGCTTGTGACAACTCAGCGGCGGGCGGGCGAGCCGCTCCGACGAGCGGAGACGCGGTCGTGCATGAACTGACGTACCCGCAAGCGGGCGTCATCGGACTCCTGCAAGGAATCACCGAGCTGTTCCCGGTCTCCAGCCTGGGCCACTCGGTGCTGGTACCCGCGCTGATCGGCGGTTCCTGGCAGCACCTGGTGACCGAGAACGCATCGGGCAACAGCGAGGACTCGCCCTACCTGGCGTTCGTCGTCGGGCTGCACGTGGCCACCGCCGCCCTACTGATCTTTTTCCGGTCCGACCGGGCCCGCATCATCCGGATCTTCCTCACTCCACCGGCCCGGTCTCGATGAGCACGGCTACGGCGACTGCGGTTACGGCGGCCGGTGGTGGGGTGCTGCACCACCTGCTCGTCCTGCACGGACCAGCTGCCTACACCCTGGTCGGGGTTCTCGCGTTCGCCGAGGCCGCGGTCTTCGTCGGGTTCGTGCTGCCCGGTGAGACCGCCGTCGTCCTGGGCGGGGTCCTGGCCAGCCAGCACGCGGTCAGCCTGACCGGCATGGCCGCCGTCGTGGTCGTCGCCGCGATTGTCGGCGACTCCGTGAGCTACGAGGTCGGCCGGCACTTCGGCGAACGGATCCTGACTCTTCCACTTCTACGCCACCGCCGCCCAGACTTCGACCGGGCCCTCGCCTACCTGCGGGCCCGCGGCGGGCGAGCGGTGTTCCTCGGACGTTTCACCGCCTTCCTGCGCGCGGTCATGCCGGAACTGGCGGGCCAGTCCCACCTGCCCTACCGGCGGTTCCTCGCCTTCAACGCCGCTGGTGGCCTGCTCTGGGGCGTCGGGTTCACCCTGCTCGGCTACGGCGCCGGCGCCTCCTACGCGACCGTCGAGAAGGCTGCCGGATGGGCCTCCACCGGCCTGCTCGTCCTCATCCTCGCCGTCGCGGTCGGCATGCACCTCCACCGCCGACACCACCACGTCACCAACCACGACCCGCCCATCTCTCCCCCCCCCGCGGGACCGGTGAGCGGCCCGGCCTCGCACCACCTTCCTCCACTTCCTCCTTCCTCGGCGCGATCCAGACATTCACAACCTTCCTCAACGGCCGGGACAGCGCTTGCAGCCACTCGGGTTCCTCGCCAAAGCGCATCGAGAATCCACGAACTCATCGGCTTCGATCGCCGGTGACATCAACCCACTGCCCACTCGGCGACCCGGAACCGGACTGGGTGCGGATACCGCCCTACAACCGCTCGTCCCGCGCCCTGTCGTCGCCGGATCCGGACGCTCCGCCCCGGGCGAACACCATCGGACAGGTACTGCGGCAGGGCGGGCTCCTCGACGTCGCTGCCCATCTCGCGGACGCGCGGTGTGATCCCTCCGCTGCGCCAGCCCACCGGCGCCAGGCGTGTACGCGTGGACCAGGCGTACGTCACCCCGCTGTTATTGCCGGCCGTGGTCGACTACCGGCGGGTCGATCCACAAGGCCACAACGATCATTGGGGGATGATCGTCGCCCCGGACGCGGAGAGGGTCGATCCATCGGTGGCGCTGGCGCAGACATGATCATTTATCTGGATGGTCGGCGCGGGATCGGCGGGTCAACGGGAGGCGGGTACGGCGATGCCGCTGGATGATCCGCCGCTACCCGACGACCCCTAAGAACCCAGAGCCCCAGATCGCCACACGGCCAAACCGACCTTCGCCTTTCGGATCATCATCAGATGATCCGAAAACTCCGGACGACAGCCCGCTCAAGAGCCCGGGGTCCCCAGATCGCGGCGAAGCCACGATCTGGGGAAGGCCGCTGTCGCCCTCAGTCGCCGGCGAAGCGGCGTAGGCGTTCGACCTGGAGGATGGTGACGGTCTGACCCTCGGCGAGGATCCAGTTGCGCTTCTCGAACTCTCGCAGGGCCTGGTTGACCGACTGGCGTGAGCCACCCAGCAGGGAGGCGATCTCGGTCTGGGTCAGGCCCAGTTCGATCAGCGGACGCCCGGACTCCCGCATCCGCATCAGCAGCAGCTTGGCGACACGCCGAGGCAGGTCGAGGAAGACCAGGTCGGCGTTTGCCCCGGTCAGCCGGCGGACGTGAGCCACCAGTGCCCGGATGAGCTGTTCGGCGACGGCCGGGCGCTCCCGGACCAGCTCCCACACGGCGGCTCGGTCGAGGACGACGGCCTCGCTGGGTTCCAGCGCCTCGACGCTGGCCGAGCGCGGGCCGGCCTCGACGATGTTGAGCTCGCCAAGGGTGTCGCCGGGACCGGCAATGTTCAGGACGTGGTCACGGCCGTCGTCGGCGGTCGTGAGTACCTTCAGGCGGCCGGAGGCCACTACGAGCAACGTGTCAGCGGGATCACCTTCAGTAAGCACAACCTGACCGCGGCGATATCGACGCACGACGGATCGTGCGGCGAGACGCGCCAGGGCCGGCTCGTCCAGTTCCTTCAGCAACGTGGTCGCCCGCAGCAGCGCGACTACCTCTTCCTCCTGCACACCGTGACCGTAGCGCCAATGTCGGGAAATGTGGGCGCCCGGTGCCCCCCTTGTGCAGTGATGTGCGTCGATGGAGCAAAAAACGACGCAGAAGGAACAGTCAACCAAACAGCGGCACACCGCTCCCTAAACGGACACACGCTGGTCGCTCCAACAACGCACTACATCGCGCATGGACAACACGCCGGCCACGTCACCCCGGTCGCAGACGATCAGGTGCCGGAACCCGCCACGCAGCATCGCGCCGGCGGCCTCCGTCAGCGGCCAGCCGGGATCGGCGAACACGACGTCCCGGGCTACATGATCTCCGACCAGTTCGACGTCCGGGTTCTGGCCGGCCGCCACCGACATCAGAACATCACGTTCGGTCAGGATGGTGTACCCCTCGCCGTCGACGTCCCGCACAATGGCCGCGCCCACCTTCCGGGCTGCCATCAGCCGCGCCGCCTGACGCAGGGTGTGGTTCGGGCCGATCATGAGTACCGGACTGGTCATCCCGTCGGAAACCCGCATCACGCCTCTCCCCGGGGCTTGTGCACTTGTGAAAAAGAGCCTGACAGGAGAGAGTAGGCGCGGAATGGTCCGCTGACCAGACCGTCACGACAAACAACGGTCCGTGGGCGGAACCTGGATGAAACCTGGGCAGAACCCGGATGGAACCCGGGCGGAACCCAGGCAGAACCCGAGCCGAACCCAAGCCGAACAAGGCCGGCATCCGGGCGGAACACGGCCGTATCCCGCCCGCCGGCCCCGTGGCATCCGCTCGTGCCACCCGGCCGCGACGGCTGTGCGAAAGCATGATCACACGACAGTGCGGTCAGACGTACCGGCCAGCCGGCAGGCCGGCCGTCACGACATGCCCCGGCCGACCGGAGCCAGACCATCTCCGGTGGATATCGACCCCGTCCAGGCACTGGCCCGGGCGCGACTGACGATCCGCCGGAGACGGTCCGCGGAGCCCTACCGCTCCTGGACGAGCTCGTTCCAGTTCTTGTAACGGTCGATCTCCCCGCGGGTCGCCTGGTGGAACAGCTCAAGCAGCTCGCGGGTGATCGGGCCGGGGCGGCCCGCCCCGACCGGGCGGTCGTCGATCTCGACGATCGGCACCATCTCGGCCGCCGTCCCGGTGAAGAACGCCTCGTCCGCCAGGTACAGGTCGGTGCGGACGATGTGCTGCTCGCGGACCTCGTACCCCTGGTCCGCGGCGATCTGCATGATGGACGCCCGGGTGATGCCGCCGAGCGGCCCGTCGCTGAGCGGCGGGGTGATCAGCCTGCCCTCCGAGACAATGAAGACGTTCTCGCCCGACCCGTCGGCGACGTTCCCGTTGGGGCTGGTCAGGATGGCCTCGTCGTAACCGGCCTTGAGCGCCGCGACCTTGGCCAGCGACGAGTTGAGATACTGCCCGGACGCCTTGGCCGCCGGCGGAATGATGTTGTTGTCGTTGCGGCGCCAGGTGGACACGGTGGCCCGGCAGCCGTTCTCCTCCGCGTCGGCGCCGAGGTAGGCGCCCCAGGGCCAGACCGCGACCATCACCTCGATCGAGGAGGGCAGCGGGTTGAGACCCATCTCCCCGTACCCGAGGTAGATCAGCGGCCGGATGTAGCAGGCGTCGACCCTGTTGACGGCGACCGTCTCCTTGACGGCGGCGACGAGCTCGTCCTGCGTGAACGACGGCTCCATCATGTAGATCTTGGCGCTGCGGTACAGCCGCGCGATGTGGTCGGTCAGCCGGAACACGGCGCTGCCGCGGGCGGTGGGGTAGGCGCGGATGCCCTCGAAGACACCCCAGCCGTAATGCAGCGTCGGGTTGAGCACGTGGATGTGGGCGTCGTCCCAGTCGACGAACTGGCCGCTCATCCAGATCTTCGATGTCGGTGTGATGGGCACGGGTGACTCCAGGCGTATGCGACGAAGCGTGTGGGCGAGTGACGATCGCGCCGATCTTCGCCGTGGTCGGGCCCCGTCGGCTGCCGTCGTACCGGATCTACGGCTCTTCAAAGAATAGCGTTTCTCCGGCCGCTCGCATCAGCTCGCGTACGGATAACCACCTTCTGAGCAGGAACGACAACGGACGGTTCCGGACGGGCCGCGCAGCCGTCCGGAGCGGGCCCGCCTACCGGCGCAACCAGCCCAGACGGCCCGGCCGGCTCAGCCTGCGACCCGCGCCGCCAGGTCCTCCCCGACCTCCCGCGTGGAGATCTGGTCGTGCAGGTAGCCGTTGCGCGGCCGGGAACGCTCGGCCAGGGACGCGGCGACCGCCGCCTCCACCCGGGCGGCGTCCTCCGCCCGGCCCAGATGCGCCAGCAGCATCGCGACCGACAGCACGGTGGCGGTCGGGTCGGCGATCCCCTGCCCGGCTATGTCCGGCGCGCTGCCGTGCACCGGCTCGAACATGCTCGGGTTCTTCCCGGACGGGTCGAGATTGCCGCTGGCAGCCCGCCCGATACCGCCGGTGATCGCCGCGCCGATGTCGGTGAGGATGTCCCCGAACATGTTGTCGGTCACGACCACGTCGAAACGCCCGGGATCCGTGACGAAGAACATCGAGGCCGCGTCCACGTGCTGGTAGTCGATCTGGATCTCGCTGAACTCGGGGGCGACCTCGGCGACCGTGCGCAGCCAGAGGTCCCCGGCGTTGGTCAGGACGTTCGTCTTGTGGACGAGGGTGAGCCGCCGCCGGGGACGCGCCCGCGCCCGGTGGAACGCGTCCCGTACGACGCGCTCGACGCCGAAACGGGTGTTGAGGCTCTCCTCGGTGGCCACCTCGTACGGAGTGCCGCGGCGCAGGGTGCCGCCGGCGCCCGCGTACGGGCCCTCGGTGCCCTCCCGCACCACCACCATGTCGATGGTGTGCTCGCCGGCCAGCGGCGTGGCCACGCCCGGGTACAGCCGTACCGGGCGCAGGTTGACGTGATGGTCGAGCTCGAAGCGCAGCCGCAGCAGCAGCCCGCGTTCGAGGATGCCGCTGGGCACGCCGGGGTCGCCGACCGCGCCGAGCAGGATCGCGTCGTGCTCGCGCAGTTCGGCGAGCACCGAGTCCGGCAGGGTCTCGCCGGTGGCGTACCAGCGGCGCGCGCCCAGGTCGTAGTCGGCGGCCTCCACCTTGGGCTCGATGACACGCAGGACACGCAGGCCCTCCGCGACGACCTCTGGACCGATACCGTCCCCGCCGATGACCGCAAGCCTCATGAACGCGACTGTAATCCGTCATCCCTCACCCGCGGTGCCCGCCCCCGCCCGCAGCCGTGGCGGGCCTTCGTGGCGTGTTCGCAGCACGCTCACACCACGTTCGCGCCGCGCCGGGCCCACCGCGCCGGGCCCACCGCGCCGCGGGTGCGGGTCATCTGTCGGCGACGGTGTCTTCGATGATCAGGCATGCGCGCCGCGGCACGTCCCGGCAGATCGCAGGAAACATACTGAAAAATCAGACAAAATGTACGCCGAAGCTTTCGACATACATTTCCTCATGATTCTCCGCGAAGATTTTCCGCGTACTTCCTCCGGACGGCCGGAAAATGCCCGGGATGGGCGCGGGGCGCGCGACACGCACGATGAATCGCCGATGGCGGCAAAGGTCCTCACGGGTCCTCACGTACAGTGCACCGATCACATACCACAACCGCCTCGGCAAGCAGCTCCGTAACCGGCTGGAGGTGAGCGGGCATCTCCCCCGGTCGGGCACGCGTGGCATGCGACGGCACAAGGGAGTGTACGACGCATGATCGTTGAAACAACGCCACCACCGGTCCGCTCCGCCACCCACCGCGTGACCGGTCCCGTCCGCGCGACCGGTTCCGCGGACGAGTGGTCCGACGCGCTGCGCGACGCGCTGGCCGATCCGGGGCAGCCGCGCATCGTCTTCCAGCCGATCGTCGATCTCCGGCGTGGTGTCATCGCCGGGTACGAGGCACTGGCGCGTTTCGGGACGGCCGCGGCGCCCTCGCCCGACCTGTGGTTCGCCGCCGCCGAGCGCGCCGGGGTCGCCGCCCGCTTCGAGGCCAGGGTGCTGCGCGCGGCACTGGCGGCCCGCGAACGGCTGCCACCCGACTGCTTCCTCAGCGTCAACGTCATGCCGAACCTGCTGACCACCACGGAGGTTGCCTCGGTCTGGGCCGACGCCGACCTCAGCCGGCTCGTCCTGGAGTTCAACGAGACGGTCAGCGCCGAGCGGACCCCCGAGCTGGCCACCACCATCCAGGCGCTGCGCGAGCGCGGCGGCCGCATCGCCATGGACGACGTCGGGTCCGGCTACGCGGGGCTGCGCCAGATCGCCAGGGTCCACCCCGACCTGGTCAAACTCGACCGGGAGCTGGTCGCCCGCGCCGACGGCGACCAGGTGCGGCGGACGTTGACCGAACTGGTCAACGTCTTCGCCCGCAGGTTGGACGCCTGGGTGATCGCCGAGGGCATCGAGCGCGACGAGGAGCTGGCCGTGCTCGTCGGGCTCGGCGTCCCGCTCGGGCAGGGCTGGTATCTCGGCCGCCCCGCACAGAACTGGCAGCGCCTCGACCCCGCGGTCGCCAGGCGCATCCGGCTGCTCGCCCAGCGGACCGGGCGCGGCGAGGGGGTGGGCAGCCTGCTCGAACAGGTACGGATCCGCGTCGGGGACGGCCGGCCGCCGCACCGGGGCACCTCCGCGTCGTCGGCCTGGTGGCCCGACCCGCCGGCACAGCCACACCACCCGGGCGGCGGTGTTGGCGCTGGTCGCGGCGCGGTCGTCGTCGTGAACCGGCGCCACCAGCCGGTGGCACTGCAGCTGCCCGTCGCCCCCGGCGCCGCCGCGGCCCGGCGGGTGCCGGCCAGCATGGTCGCCCGGCCCGACGAACACATCGTGGACGTGGCGCGCCGGGCGATGAGCCGCGCGCCGGCGCTGCGCTTCGACCCGGTCGTGGTGGTCACCGAGCTGGGCCGACCGGTCGGCCTGGTCCGGATCGAACGGCTGATGCTCCGGCTGGCGGAGATGTCCGGCGGACGCCCGCGGCCACCGGAGCACGACCGTCCACAGCCGCGCGGGAAGGCCCCGGAGCAGGCCGTGGAGCTGGCGGCCACGAACCGGGCCACGGCCTGGGCCGCGAATCGGGCCACCGACCGGGTCGTGGTGGAGCGGGCGGCGGCGCGTCCGAGCCACGGCCCGGCCGCGGGAGCGTGACCCAGATGGTCACGGCCAGAGGCCCTCAGATACCCGTGGCGGCCTGGATGCCGGGGGCGATGCGCTGCTGGTCCCGCGCGGCCCGGTTGACCGCGCTCACCACCGCGCGCAGGGACGCGGTGACGATGTTCGGGTCGACCCCCACGCCCCAGAACACCCTGTCCCCCACCGCGACCTCGAGATAGGCCGCGGCCCGCGCGTCCGCGCCCGAGCCCAGGGCGTGCTCGTGGTAGTCGAGGACGCGTACCTCGACGTCCCGGGTGCGCAGCGCGGCGACGAACGCGTCGATCGGCCCGTTGCCGGTGCCGCTGAGAACCTCCTCACCGCCGTGGATACGCACCGAAACCCGGACCTCGTCGCGTTCCCCGTGCGCGGCGGTGGTCCGGGAGCCGAGCAGCTCCAGCGGGGCGTCGGAGGCGTCGCCGGTCAGGAAGTACTCCCGGGAGAAGATCTCCCACAGTTCCTCGCCGGTCACCTCGCCGCCGATGTCGTCGGTGTGACGCTGCACGACGTGGGAGAACTCGATCTGCAACCGGCGGGGCAGGTCCAGGGAGTGCTCCGCCTTCAGCAGGTAGGCGACGCCGCCCTTGCCCGACTGGCTGTTCACCCGGATCACGGCCTCGTAGGAGCGGCCGACGTCCTTCGGGTCGATGGGCAGGTAGGGCACCTCCCACAGCCGCTGCCCGGTCCGTTCCATCGCCTCGAAGCCCTTCTTGATGGCGTCCTGGTGGGAGCCGGAGAAGGCGGTGTAGACGAGGTCGCCGCCGTAGGGATGCCGGGGGTGCACCGGGATCTGGTTGCAGTGCTCCACGGTCCGGCGGATCTCGTCGATGCCGCCGAAGTCGATCTCCGGGTCGATGCCCTGGGAGAACAGGTTCATCCCCAGGGTCACCAGGCAGACGTTGCCGGTGCGCTCGCCGTTGCCGAACAGGCATCCCTCGACCCGGTCGGCGCCCGCCAGCACCCCGAGCTCCGCGGCGGCCACGGCACAGCCACGGTCGTTGTGCGGGTGCAGGGACAGCACGACCGCGTCCCGCCGGGTCAGGTTGCGTGACATCCACTCGATCTGGTCGGCGTAGACGTTGGGCGTGGACATCTCCACCGTCGCCGGCAGGTTCAGCACGACCGGCCGGTCCGCGGTGGGCTGCCAGACGTCCATGACCGCCTCGCAGACCTCCAGGGCGTAGTCCAGCTCGGTCCCGGTGAACGACTCCGGGCTGTACTGCCAGCGGACGTCCGTGCCCGCCAGCAGCTTCTCCGCGTACCGGGCGCACCACTGCGCGCCCTGGACGGCGATGTCGGTGATGCCGGCCCGGTCGAGCCCGAACACCACCCGGCGCTGCAGCGTCGACGTCGAGTTGTACAGGTGCACGAGCACGTTCGGCGCGCCGACGACCGCGCGGACCGTGCGTTCGATCAGCTCCTCCCGGGCCTGGGTGAGCACCTGGACGGTGACGTCGTCGGGGATGTGCCCGCCCTCGACGAGCTGCCGGATGAAGTCGAAGTCCGTCTGGCTGGCGGCGGGGAAGCCGACCTCGATCTCCTTGTAGCCCATCCGCACCAGCAGCTGGAACATCTGCGTCTTGCGCGCCGGGGTCATCGGGTCGATCAGCGCCTGGTTGCCGTCGCGAAGGTCCACGCTGCACCACCGGGGCGCGCGGGTGATCGTCCGGTTCGGCCATGTCCGGTCGGGGAGGTCGACCGGGACGAACGGCCGGTACTTGTCGACGGGCATACCGGAAGGCCGCTGTGAGCCGGGAGACTGCGCGCCGGGAATATGCGAACCGGGAAACTGCCGTGAAGTAGTCACTAGCTTCTACCGCTCCTGCTTCGGGAGAAAACCTGCGGCGGCCAGCGCGCACCAACAACCCCGCGACGAGGAAGCCGACCTGTCTCAGGCCCCGCCGCGGCGACTAAGAAGCAGAAGCGTGCGCATACTGCGGCGAGCTTACTACCCGACGGCTCACACCGTCCCCCACACCGCCCCGAGGGACCGGTGAGATCAGGTCGGCAGGCCCACGACCGGCGCCGGGCCAACCCGCGGCCGCAGATCGTCGGCCCGCACAGTACACACCAGCGCGTGGGTGCCGGCCTGCCAGGCGCTCTCCTCCGGATAGATCGAGGCGACCTTCAGGCCGGGGACGCTGCCGGTGTCGCCGAAGAGGGCGCGCGCGGCGGCCACGCAGTCCCTGGCGGTGGCGGCGTCCAGGGCCGGCCGGCCCGGCCAGCCGGGGAAGGGCGCGGCCAGATCGACCACCCCCGTCACCTGGTCGAGGTGCGGCTGGTCGCAGCCCACCTTGGTGGGAGTGACCTCGTGTGCCGAATCCGGTGCCCACAGCAGGCAGTCCCCCGGCCGCAGCTCGCCGAGCAGGGTGGGATCGAGCACGAACCGCTGCGCCGGGACGGAGAGCACGGCCGGGCTCGTCGCCGGGCTGGTGGCGGCCGCCGCCGAGTCGGCGAAACCGGGCTCCTGCATCCGGACCGGGGTGCCGGCCGAGGGTGCCGGAGCGGACACCACCGCCGCGCGCGGATTGTTGCGGAGCAGGAAGAGAGCGAGACCCGCCATTCCGGCGAGCAGCGTCAGGAACGCCACCAGTCGGGTGGCGCGGCGGCGACGCGGGGAACCCGGCGTCCACATCCAGCGGTAGAACACCCGCTGCCCTTTCGACCGGACGGGTTCCACCCGGCAGCGGCCGCGCGCGGCCTCGCCGGAGGCTGCCAGGCGTTCATCGGCTGACGGCTCGATGAAGCGCGCGGAGCGCACGAAAGTGTCATCGAGGTGCAACCCCTCGAACGGGTCCCGACCGTCCCGAGCCGTGGCTTTCACGGTAAACCCAGGGACTCGTTTCCCACACCATGGCCACCGAACCAGGGGCCAGGTCACCACGACCCGTGGCACACCGCGATGGACGGCGGTGACCGGGCCGTCCGGCCTCGGTGCGCAACCGGCCGGACGGCCCCGGTCACCGGTGCCTTGTCGGCTCCTCGCCGGATCGGCTCCTCACCGGCTGGTCACTGGCTGTGGAGGCTGACCGACCGGGCCGCCGACGCTCCGATGATCTTGGCGATCTCGGTCAGGACGTCCACGGGCACCGTGTCGTCGAGCGAGAGTGACATCAGTGCCTCACCACCGGCCTTGCGACGGCTGACCTGCGCGCCGGCAATGTTGATCTGGGCTTCGCCCAGCAGCGCGCCGACCGCGCCGACCACCCCCGGACGGTCCTCGTACCGGAAGAAGGCCAGGTGTGCCTGGGGCCGGATGTCCACCTCGAAGTCGTCGATCGCGGTGACCTTCTCGACCTGCCGGGGGCCGGTCAGCGTGCCGCTCACCGACACCGGCGTCCCGTCCGCGAGCACGCCACGGACGGTGACGAGGTTGCGATAGTCGGGGCTCTCCTCGAACGTCTCCAGCGCGACGTCGACGCCCCGGTCCTTCGCGAGCAGCGGCGCGTTGACGTAGGTGACCGGCTCCTCGATCACGTCGGTGAACACGCCCTTGAGCGCGGCGAGCTGCAGCACCGACACGTCGTGGGCGACGATCTCGCCGCGGACCTCGACGGTGATCGCGGCGGCGAGGCCACCGGCAAGGCCGGTGAACAGCTGGCCGAGCTTCTCCGCGAGCGGCAGCCCCGGGCGGACGTCCTCGGCCACGACCCCGCCCGCCTGCACGTTCACCGCGTCCGGGACGAACTCGCCGCGCAGCGCCAGGCGCACCGACCGGGCCACCGCGACCCCGGCCTTCTCCTGGGCCTCCGCGGTGGACGCCCCCAGGTGCGGGGTGACCACCACGTTGTCCAGCTCGAACAGGGGCGAGGAGGTGGTCGGCTCGGTGGCGAACACGTCGATGCCGGCGCCGCCCACCCGGCCGTCCCGGACCGCGTCGGCCAGGGCCTCCTCGTCGACGAGCCCGCCCCGGGCGTCGTTGATGATGATCACGCCTGGCCTGACCCGCTCGAGCTCGTCCCGGCCGATGAGGCCGATCGTCTCCGGCGTCTTCGGCAGGTGGATCGTGATGACGTCGCTGATCCGCAGCAGCTCGTCGAGGTCGACCAGGCGCACCCCCAGCTGGGCGGCGCGGCCCACCGAGACGTAGGGGTCGTAGGCGACGATCTTCATGCCGAAGGCGGCCAGCCGCTGCGCGACCAGCAGGCCGATGCGCCCGAGCCCCACCACGCCCGCGGTCTTGTCCGCGAGCTCGACGCCGACGTACTTCGAGCGCTTCCACTCACCGCCGCGCAGCGCGGCGTTGGCCGCCGGGATGCGGCGGGCCACCGCCGCCAGCAGCGCGACGGCGTGCTCGGCGGCACTGACGATGTTCGACAGCGGGGCGTTGACGACCATCACACCGCGGGTGGTGGCGGTGACGACGTCGACGTTGTCCAGCCCGATCCCCGCCCGGGCGACGACCTTCAGCGAACGGGCGGCGGCGAGCACCTCCGCGTCCACCCTGGTCGCGCTGCGCACGATCAGGGCGTCGGCCTCGGGGATCGCGCCCAGCAGGGCGGCCCGGTCGGTTCCGTCGAGATGGCGGACCTCGAACTCGCCGGACAGCAGTTCCAGCCCGGCCGGCGACAGCTCCTCGGCAACCAGGACGACGGGCACGGTGAGGCTCCTTGGGAAGACGGCCGGCGGGACGGCGGGTCAGAAGGACAGCGGACGCGACGACGGGCGACGACGAGGACACCCGAGGTACAGGGCCAGGAGGTTGTGAGCGCCGCCCAGCGTACCCACTGTGGGCCGCTGTCGGTGATGTACCGGGGCTGTCCAGCCCGGAAATCCCTGGTGTCCACGGCCTGGCCAGGCGGACGCGGCGGTCGACGACAGCCGCGGATCCACCGGGCCAGGCCGCCCGGCGAGTGTCAGTCGACGGGCTCGGCGATCCAGGACATCAGCGGCCGCAGCTGGGCGCCGACCTGCTCGATCGGATGCTTCTTGCCCTCCTCGACGAGCTTGGTGAACTGCGGGCGGCCCGCGTCGTCCTCGGCCACCCACTCCCGGGCGAACGAGCCGTCCCGGATCTCGCCGAGGATGCGGCGCAGCTCGTCCTTCACCGCCTGCGTTATCATCCGCGGACCGCGTGTGACATCGCCGTACTCGGCCGTGTCCGAGATCGAGTACCGCATCCGGCTGATACCGCCCTCGTACATCAGGTCGACGATCAGCTTGAGCTCGTGCAGGCACTCGAAGTAGGCGACCTCCGGCTGGTAGCCGGCCTCGACCAGCGTTTCGAAACCGGCCTGTACCAGGGCGCTCGCGCCGCCGCAGAGCACAGCCTGCTCGCCGAAGAGGTCGGTCTCGGTCTCCTCGGTGAAGGTCGTGCGCAGCGCCCCGGCCCGGGTGCCGCCGATCGCCTTGGCGTAGGCGAGCGCGAGCGCGAGAGCGCCGCCCGACGCGTCCGCCTCGACCGCGACCAGCACGGGAACACCCTTGCCCTCGGTGAAGGTCCGCCGAACCAGGTGCCCCGGGCCCTTCGGCGCGACCATGAACACGTCCACCCCGGCCGGCGGCTCGATCAGCCCGTAGCGGATGTTGAAACCGTGGCCGAACGCGAGCGCCTTGCCCGGCGACAGGTTGGGGGCGATGGACTCCGCGTAGATCTTACGGTGGGTGGTGTCCGGCGCAAGCAGGATGATCACATCTGCCTCGGCCGACGCCTCGGCCGGGGTGAGCACCCGCAGGCCCTGCTCGGCGGCCCGCGCCCGGCTGCGGCTGCCCTCGGGCAGGCCGACCCGGACGTCCACGCCGCTGTCGCGCAGGTTGAGGGCGTGGGCGTGGCCCTGGCTGCCGTACCCGATAACGGCGACCTTACGGTTGGTGATGTTGTCGAGCGACGCGTCCGCGTCGTAGTAGATCTCGGCCATCGTGGGCGAATCTCCTCGATTCTTCGTCAGTGGGCCCGGCGCAACCGGGCCCACGGGATCTTCATGACCCTCAGGCCGTCCGGTCGAGAGCACGCAGACTACGGTCGGTAATCGATCGCGGGCCTCGGCCGAGGGCGACCATGCCGGACTGGACCAGTTCCCTGATGCCGAACGGTTCGAGCATCCGGATGAGGGCGTCGAGCTTGTCGCGGGTGCCGGTGGCCTCCACGGTGACCGCCTCCGGGGCGACGTCGACCACCTTCGCGCGGAAGAGCTGGACGGTTTCGAGCACCTGCGAACGGACCGACAGGTCCGCCCGCACCTTGATCAGGATCAGCTCCCGTCGCACCGCGGCCGACGGCTCCATTTCGACGATCTTGATGACGTTGACCAGCTTGTTGAGCTGCTTCGTGACCTGCTCGAGCGGTAGCTCGTCGACGGACACGACGATCGTCATGCGGGAGATGTCGTCGTGCTCGGTCGGCCCGACCGCGAGCGACTCGATGTTGAAGCCGCGCCGGGAGAACAGCCCCGCGACCCGGGCGAGCACTCCGGGCTTGTTCTCCACCAGCACCGACAGGGTGTGCGTGCTCACGGCCTGAACCTCTTCCTAAGCCTCTTCATAGTCGAAATCGGGAGCGATGTCCCGGGCGATCCTGATCTCGTCGTTGCTCGCGCCGGCGGCGACCATCGGCCACACCATCGCATCCCGGTGGACGACGAAGTCCACCACGACCGGCGCGTCGTCGATGGCCATGGCCTTGTCGATCGTGGCGTCGACCTCGTCCGGCGACTCGCAGCGCATACCGACGCAGCCGAGCGCCTCGGCGAGGCGCACGAAGTCCGGCACCCGGCGCGCGCCCCGCGGGGCACTGGACGCGGCACCGGCACCGGGGCCGCCGCTGGTGCCGGCGCTGGTGCCGGCGCCGTCCGGCCGGGTGCCCAGGTCGGTGTTGGAGTACCGCTGGTCGTAGAACAGGGTCTGCCACTGCCGGACCATGCCGAGCGACCCGTTGTTGATGATCGCAACCTTGATCGGGATGCCTTCCAGCGCGCAGGTGGCCAGCTCCTGGTTGGTCATCTGGAAGCAGCCGTCACCGTCGATCGCCCACACCGTCGCCTCCGGCCGGCCGACCTTGGCGCCCATCGCCGCCGGCACCGCGTAGCCCATCGTGCCCAGCCCGCCCGAGTTCAGCCAGGTGTAGGGGTGCTCGTAGGAGATGAACTGCGCGGCCCACATCTGGTGCTGGCCGACCCCGGCGACGTACAGCGCCTCCGGGCCGGCGATCCTGCCAAGCCGCTCGATGACGTACTGCGGAGCGACCGAGCCGTCCGTCGGCCGGTCGTAGCCCAGCGGGTACGTCCGGCGCCAGCCGTCGACCTGCCGCCACCAGCCGGCGAGATCCGCCCGCGGCTCGCCCTGCAGCGCGGCGACGAGATCGCCGATCACCTCGCGGCAGTCCCCCACGATGGGCACGTCCGCCACCCGGTTCTTACCGATCTCGGCCGGGTCGATGTCGGCGTGGATGACCGCGGCCTTCGGCGCGAACGAGGACAGCCTGCCCGTCACCCGGTCGTCGAAACGGGCACCGAGAGCGATCAGCAGGTCGGACTTCTGCAGGGCGGTCACCGCGGCGACCGACCCGTGCATCCCCGGCATGCCCAGGTGCTGCGGATGCGAGTCGGGGAACGCGCCGCGGGCCATCAGCGTCGTCACCACCGGGATGCCGGTGAGCTCGGCGAGCGTGCGCAGCTCGGCGGCGGCCCGCGCCTTGAGCACCCCGCCGCCGACGTAGAGGACCGGCCGACGGGCCGCGCTGATCATCCGGGCCGCTTCGCGGATCTGCTTGCCGTGCGGGCGGGTCACCGGCCGGTAGCCGGGCAGGCACAGCGTGGGCGGCCAGACGTCGGCGGGCAGCACCGACGTGGTCGCCTGCAGGATGTCCTTGGGCAGGTCGACGAGCACCGGCCCGGGGCGTCCGGTCGAGGCGAGGTGGAACGCCTCGGCGATCGTGCGCGGGATGTCGTCCGCGGAGGCCACCAGGAAGTTGTGCTTGGTGATCGGCAGGGTGATGCCGCAGATGTCGGCCTCCTGGAACGCGTCCGTCCCGATCGCGCCGCTGGGCACCTGGCCGGTGATCGCCACCAGGGGCACCGAGTCCATGTAGGCGTCCGCGATCGGCGTGACCAGGTTCGTCGCGCCCGGCCCGGACGTCGCGATGCACACGCCCACCCGTCCGGTGGCCTGCGCGTAGCCCTCGGCGGCGTGCCCGGCGCCCTGCTCGTGACGGACCAGGATGTGCCGGAGGTGCTCGGCGTCGTACAACGGGTCGTACGCCGGGAGGATCGCGCCACCGGGGATGCCGAAGACCACGTCGGCCCCGGCGGCCTCCAGCGAACGGACCAGCGACTGCGCTCCGGTGATCTGACTGCTCATCTGATCGTCTTCCTTGACGTTCCACGGTGGTGACGGGTGGGTGGGCCGGGCACAAAAAAACCCCTCGTGCCGAAGGCACTGAGGGGCGGCGCACGCAGTCCTAAGATCGACTACGCGCGCTCCACAAGTACAAGAATCGCAGGTGTGAGGATGCCACTGAGCATGGTCCCTACCATGCCCCGACATCCACTCCCCCGTCAAGCTCATCGACACCCTCGTCACCCAACACCGCGCCCAGCGCAACGCCCCCGGGCCCGCCGCGAAGCACCCCGTCCCGACGCAACCCGCCCGCCCACCCGCCGGGTCCAGCCTGGTCCGCAGGTACGCCAGACGGAGCAGCAGACATGAACGGCCCGCGAGCTATAATGATCGAAAATAGGCAGGGAGGGATGGTCGAAGGGGAGTGTAAGAAAAACGGTGTAACTCACCTGTGACACTCTGTGCATACGCGCAGGTAGAGGAGGCACCAGATGACCGACACGATCGAGGACACACCGGCCGATACCGGCCCCGCACCGGCCCCGCCGGTGATGGTTGACGAGGCGCTCGCCGAGAGCCTCATCGAGCGGGCCCGCGTCGAGGGGCTGTCGCTGACCGGGCCCGGTGGGATGCTCGCCGGGCTGACGAAGATGGTCCTGGAGAAGGCCCTGGCCGCCGAGATGACGGCGCATCTCGGTTACGAGCCGGGTGACCCGGCCGGCCGCAACGGCGGGAACTCCCGTAACGGCACCCGGACCAAGACCGTGGTCACCGAGATCGGCCCGGTCGCGGTCGATGTGCCCCGTGACCGCGACGGTTCGTTCACCCCGCAGCTCGTCGCGAAGCGGCAGCGTCGCCTCGGCGGGGTCGAGGAACTCGTCGTCTCGCTGGTCGCCAAGGGGCTGACCACCGGCGAGGTCCAGGCGCATCTGGCCGAGGTCTACGGCACCGAGGTGTCCCGGCAGACCATCTCCACCATCACCGACAGTGTGATCGCCGGCATGGAAGAGTGGCGTAACCGGCCGCTCGACCCGGTCTACGCCGTCGTGTTCATCGACGCGATCGTGGTGAAGATCCGTGACGGGCAGGTCGCGAACCGGCCGGTCTACGTCGCGATCGGGGTCACCGCCGACGGCGAACGCGACGTGCTCGGACTGTGGGCCGGCACCGGCGGTGAAGGCGCCAAGCACTGGCAGCAGGTCCTCACCGAGCTGAAGAACCGCGGCGTCACCGACGTGCTCATCCTCGTCTGCGACGGGCTGACCGGTCTGCCCGACGCCGTCGCCCAGGTCTGGCCCGTCACCATCGTCCAGACCTGCATCGTGCACCTTCTGCGCAATTCGTTCCGGTATGCCAGCAAGAAGGACTGGCCCGCGCTCGCGAAGGACCTCAAGCCCGTCTACACCGCCCCGACCGAGGCGGCCGCCCTCGACCGATTCACCGACTTCGCCGCGACCTGGGAGAAGAAGTACCCCGCGATCATCCGGCTCTGGGAGAACGCCTGGGCCGAGTTCGTCCCGTTCCTCCGGTTCGACGCCGAGATCCGGACCGTGATCTGCACGACCAACGCGATCGAGAGCCTCAACGCCCGGTTCCGCCGCTCGGTGAAGGCCCGCGGCCACTTCCCGAACGAACAGGCCGCGCTCAAACACCTCTACCTCACCCTGACCAGCCTCGACCCCACCGGCCGCGGCCGAGCCAAATGGATGATCCGCTGGAAAGCACCCCTCAACGCGTTCGATCTGGCCTTCGACGGACGCCTGTCCGCCGGCCGGAAGTAGACCAGCTCACCGCAGTGGTCCACACGTAGCACCAACATCACCCGCTACACCGTTAACTTGACACTCCCGGTCGAAGTGACGCCAGGCGCACAGCCGGCTTCGCGCTGGCCGATCGACGGCATCCCCATCGAAGAGGTGTTCCGTAGTCAGGGTGTGCGGCCGGTCGGTTCACTCAGGGAGCTCGCCCACCCCGAGCTGTGGGACTCCGATGAGGACTACGAGAACTTCCTCGCCGACCTGTACGCTTCTCGACACTCGGACATCGGGTGAGCGTCCTCGTCATAGACACCGACGTCGCGTCGGCGATCTTACGAGGCCGAGTACCGGGACCGCTCGAGGCACGGCTTGCCGGACAGACACTGGCAGTCACATTTGTCACCGTCGGCGAGTTGACCAAATGGACGCTGGTCCGGAGCTGGGGATCTCACAGACTCGCTGTTCTCAACCATTTTCTTACCGCCCGGGTAGGGGTACTGCCCTACAACGCACCCGTAGCCAGAGCGTGGGGCGAACTCCAGGCTCGGGGGCAGATCCGCGGTCGGCCACGGCCGACAAACGACACATGGATCGCTGCCTGCTGTATTACAAGCGGACTGCCACTGGCCTCCCTCAATATCAAAGACTTTATCGACTTCGCCGAATATGACGGCCTCCAGCTTCTCCGGAACACATAGAGATCACCATCCTCGCAGAGGCAGCGCAAAGTCGGACGAGCCCGCTCCATCAGCCGTTCACAGGTTCTCGCCGATTCCGCCGACCGCGTCGATCTGTTCGGGTGTCAGCCCCGTGAGCAACGCCAGCCGAGATCGATTGGTGCCGTCCAGCAGTGCCATCACCTCCCGCATCCGGGCCCGGATCTCCTCACGTCGGATCTCCAGATACACCCTGACCGCCTCGGCCACAAGATCCTTCTTCGTCATGCCGAGGAAGTGGGCCTCGTCCGAGATCAGCCTGTCAGCCTCCGACGTCCCGAGTATCCCTAGGGTGCCTGAGGCAGCAGTACGGTCAGCCGCGGACTGCGGCGATCACTGGGAGGCGGACGGCGCAGGCCGCCAGCACGGCGCCCGTCAGCAGGCCGACCACGGTCGCCGCTACGATCCCCCGCCCCGCGCTGGACAACGGCAACGCCGCCTCGGGCGGACGCGGAACTCCGACGACACTGCCCCGGCAAGGCAGAGGCAGTCAGGGTGTGGTGTCGAGGTTCTGAAGGAAGTGGGCGGCTATGGGGGCGGCGGACTGGGCGCCGAAGCCGCCGTCCTCGACGATGACCGCGAAGGCGACGTCGCCGCGGTAGCCGACGAACCAGCCGTGGGTCGGCGGCGGGTTGCCGTCCTTGTACTCGGCGGTGCCGGTCTTGCCGTGCACCTCACCGGGGAAGGCGACGCTGGCCGCCGTCCCCTCGGTGACCACCAGTCGCATGAAGTCCCGCAGCGTCGGAACCACCGCCGCCGGCAGCGGGTTGCTCCGCGGCGCCGAGCCGCTCACGAACGGCTGGTGCCAGGTGCCGCTGGCGACCGCCGCGGCCACGCTGGCCATCTGCAGCGGGCTCGCGTTCACCTTGCCCTGGCCGAGGGCGTCCGAGGCCGATTCCACCGCGTCCTTCGGCGTCGGGAAGGAACCGCCGACGCTGGCTATCGGCAGCGGCCGGCTGCCGTCGAAACCGTAGAGCTTCGCGGCCTGCTCCAGCGCCGAGTCGGGCAGCGAGCCCTCCAGCCGGATGAACGCGGTGTTGCAGCTGTGGGCGAACGCCTCCCGCAACGGGATCACGCCGAACTCCTCGTTCTCGGCGTTGGCGAAGGTACGCCCGCCGACCGCCACCGTCTGGGTGCAGTCCAGCGGGGTGTTCGCGTCCTTCCCCGCGAGCAGGGCGGCGGTCGCCGTGACAATCTTGAAGGTGGATCCCGGCGGATAACGGCCGTTGATTGCCCGGCCGTACCCGTTGAGCGGGTGGTTCACCAGAGCGAGAACACCGCCGGTGCGCACGTCGACGGCCACCAGCGCGCCGGCGGGTTTGGACGCGGTCGCCATCGCGGCCTCGCCGGCACGCTGCACCTTCAGATCCAGCGTGGTCTCCACGTCCTTGCCGTCGGTCATCGGATACGACCGCAGCGTGTTGACAGTCTCGTTCCGCTCGTTGCGGACGGCCACCGTGCCGCCCTGCGGGGCAAGGACCGCGTCGTGGACGCGCTGCAGCCCCGACAGCGGAGCCACCTGGCCGACCAGGTTGCCGGCGAGCTCCGCGTCGCCGCTCAGCGGCTGGCCGTTGACATCGACCAGCTGGCCGCGTTTGCCCGTGGACGTCGTGCGGTCCAGCCGCAGGCCGGGTGCCGTCAGCGCGGGGTGGATCGCGTCCGGCCGGGCCTGGACCTTCCAGTCCTTCCCCTGCCGCGCGAGGTGCAGCACACCGTCATAGCTGTACGGCTCGGGGAAGCCGGCCAGGGTGAGCGACGCCGAGTAGCCGACCGTGGCGGTCGAACCCGTCCGCTCCAGCGCGCCCGGGACGACGCGGGCCCCGGTCACGTTCAGCCTGGTACGGGCGTCGACCATGGACGCGACGAGCTGGTCGACACCGATGCTCCCCGGCGCGGTCACCGCGGTCACGCCGGCCCTGCCCTGCTCCTGCGCGGCCGTGGGCGCGGCGCTGGGTCCGGCGCTGGCGGGCGCGGCGCTGGGCGCGGCCGTGCCCGTACCCGCGGCGCGGTCCGTGGCGGAGGTGGCCGTGTCACCGGACGAGGCGAGGCTCTGCCAGCTGGACAGGTACGCCTCCGCCGCGGCCGTCGCAGCCCTGTCCTGGGCGCGGTTGTCGCTGCGGACCTTCCACAGGTATCCGGCGCCGGATGCGGCGAGCAGCACGATGACGACGGCGAGGGCGATGAGCAGACGGGTGCGGCCACGGCCCCGCCGTGACGTCGAGGCGGTGAACCCGCTGGGAGTCAGAGGCACCTTGGTGTGCTCCTCCCCCATTGACGATCCCCCAGCGGCGGCCCCGCTGACGACAGACCGGGCCCGGCCGCCGTCGACGGCCGGGCTCCGGGCGTGGCACCAGCTTACGGAGGCCCGACGGGGGCCCGCCTGTCGACGCGCCGTGAACACAACGCGGACCGTAGGTAAGAACCGTTGCTATCACAGCGGTTTTCACCTACGGACGCGCAAGCTGTAGGTGAAAACCGGCGTGATAGTGACGTTTTCCACCTACGGCTTGCGGGTGACGAGCAGGCGGAGAAAGGGCGGCGGTTACTGGCCGAGGCGTTCCAGGAGGAGTTTGCGTACCGTGCCCGGGTCCGCCTGACCCTTCATGGCCTTCATGACCGCGCCGACCAGCGGGCCGACCGCGTTCAGCTTGCCGCCGCGCACCTTGTCGGCGATGGCCGGCTGGGCAGCGATGACCTTGTCGATCGCCTCGGCGAGCGCGCCGTCGTCCGATACGATCTTGAGGCCGCGACCGGCCACCACCTCGTCCGGCGTCCCCTCACCGGCGAGGACGCCGGTGATGACCGTGCGGGCGAGGGCGTCGGTCAGCTCGCCGTCAGCGATCATCTCCGTGATGCGGGCGACGTCGAACGGCCCGATCGTGAGGCCGATCGGAGGCACACCGGCGTCGGCGGCCCGGCGCGCGAGCTCGTTCAGCCACCACTTGCGGGCCGCCTCGGCCGTCGCTCCCGCCGCGACGGTCTCCTCGACCAGGTCGAGGACGCCGGCGTTGCGCATGTTCACGATGTCGGCGGGTGTGAAGCCGTGGTCGGCGGCGAGGCGCGCCCGGCGCTGCGCCGGCAGCTCCGGGATGGTCGCCCGGACGGCGTCGACGTACTCGTGGGTCAGCGCCAGCGGGGTGAGGTCCGGTTCGGGGAAGTACCGGTAGTCGGTCGCCTCCTCCTTGGAGCGGCCGGCCGACGTCGTCCCGGAGGCCTCGTCGAAGTGCCGGGTCTCCTGGACGACCTTCAGGCCCGCGTCCAGCCGGGTGGCCTGCCGGACGATCTCGTGCCGGATCGCCCGCTCCACCGAGCGCAGCGAGTTGAGGTTCTTGGTCTCCGACCGGGTGCCGTAGAGTGCGGCGGGTTCCCCCGGGGCGGTGCGTGGACGCAGCGACACGTTGGCGTCGCAGCGCAGCGAGCCCTGCTCCATCCGGACGTCGGAGACGGTCAGCGCCCGGCAGAGCTCACGCAGCTCGTCGACGTAGGCGCGGGCGACCTCGGGCGAGCGGATGTCCGGCTCGGTGACGATCTCGACCAGCGGTATGCCGGCCCGGTTGTAGTCGACCAGCGAGTGGGTGGCCCCGTGGATGCGCCCGGTGGCCCCGCCGACATGCAGGGACTTGCCGGTGTCCTCCTCCATGTGGACGCGGGTGATGCCGACCCGGTGGATCTTCCCGTCGGCCTCCACGTCGAGCCAGCCATTCTCGCACAGCGGCTCGTCGTACTGGCTGATCTGGAAGTTCTTCGGCATGTCCGGGTAGAAGTAGTTCTTGCGCGCGAAACGGCACCACGGTGAGATCGAGCAGTTGAGCGCCAGACCGATCATCACGGCGAACCGGACCGCGGCCTCGTTGACCACCGGCAGCGAGCCCGGCAGGCCCAGGCAGGTCGGGCACACCTGGGTGTTGGGCTCCGCTCCGAACGCGGTGGAACAGCCGCAGAACATCTTCGAGGCGGTGCCGAGCTCGACGTGCGTCTCCAGCCCGATCACCGGTTCGTAGCGGGCGACGGCGTCGTCGAAGGTGGGGATGGTGGCCGTCGTGGTGGCCGTGGGTGTCAACGCACGTGCTCCTGTTCAACCGCGTCCGTCTGTACCGAAGTGGGGCCGTGATCCGCGCCGGCCGGCCGCCGCGCCGCCCCCGCGGCCGGTGCCTGACCGGCGGCGGGCCGTGGCTGGCCGGCAGGCTGCTCCTGACCGGCGGGCCGTGCCTGGCCGGTGGGCCGCGTGTCGCCGGCGAGCTGCGTCTCGGTGCCGGGGCGTGGCTGGTGGACCCGGGTGTCACGCAGGTGGATCCGGGTGGCGAACACGGCCGCGCCGACGCCGAGGACGCCCCAGAGGATCAGGATGGGCGCCGACGCGACGACACCGAGTACAAGTGCGATGACGGTCAGCACCCAGGCTGCGACCAGCAGCACCCGGTCCTCACGTCTGCTACGTAGCGCAACCATCTTGAGCCTCCTTCTCGCCATCGTAGCCGGCCGACACACACGCGATCATGATCCTCCCCGGGCGAGCCCGGGATTCTGTCACGACACGCCTGGCGCGGGCACAGCCGACGCGAGCCCGTCCGTCACGACGCGGCTGACCCTGGTATGCCCGCCCTGGCGCGTCCGTCACAGGACATCCGTTCCGGCGCGTCGATCACAGGGGTGGGGCGTCATCGAGAAAGGGGCGGCCACGCCTGGCCTCCAGCGCCGCCTCCAGCGCGCCGCCGACCCGGTACAGCCGGTCGTCGGCGAACGCCGGCGCCATGATCTGGAATCCGACGGGGAGCCCGTCGGCGAGACCGACCGGCAGGCTCATCGCCGGCCCGCCGGCCAGGTTCGACGGGATCGTGCACAGGTCGGACAGGTACATCGACACCGGGTCGTCGACCTTCTCCCCCAGCCGGAACGCGACGGTGGGCGTGGTGGGCGAAACCAGCACGTCGACCCGCTCGTAGGCGGCGGCGAAGTCCTGGCTGATCAGCGTCCGGACCTTCTGGGCCTGGCCGTAGTAGGCGTCGTAGTAGCCCGACGACAGCGCGTACGTCCCCAGGATGATCCGCCGCTTGACCTCGGGACCGAAGCCGATGCCGCGGGTGCGGCTCATGACCTCCTCGGCGCTCGCCTCGCCGTCGTCGCCGACCCGCAGGCCGAACCGCATCGCGTCGAAACGGGCCAGGTTGGACGAGCACTCGCTCGGCGCGATCAGGTAGTAGGCGGGCAGCGCGTAGGTGAAGTGCGGGCAGCTGACCTCGACGACCTCGGCGCCAAGACCGACGAGCACCTCGAGGGTGTCGGAGAAACGCGCGCGCACCCCGATGTCGTAGCCGTCCCCGGACAGCTCGCGGACCACCCCGATGCGCACCCCGCGCAGGTCACGGCTGGCGGCGGCGGCCACCACGGGCGGCGGCGCGAGCTCCACGCTGGTGGTGTCCAGTGGGTCGTGGCCGGCGATGGCGGCGTGCAGCAGGGCGGCGTCGGTCACGGTGCGGGCCAGCGGGCCGGCCTGGTCCAGGGAGCTGGAGAAGGCGACCAGGCCGTAGCGGCTCACCCCCCCGTAGGTCGGCTTGACCCCGACCAGCCCGCACACCGCCGCCGGCTGGCGGATCGAGCCGCCGGTGTCGGTACCGAGCGCGATCGGCGTCTCGAACGCGGCCACCGCCGCCGCGCTGCCCCCGCTGCTGCCGCCGGGGATGCGGTCGGTGTCCCACGGGTTGCGGGTCGGGCCGTAAGCGGAGTTCTCCGTGGACGACCCCATCGCGAACTCGTCCATGTTGGCCTTGCCAATGATGATCACGCCGGCCGCGCGCAGCTTCGCCACGACGGTCGCGTCGTACGGTGGGTACCAGCCCTCCAGGATGCGGCTGCCGCAGGTCGTGGGCATCCCGCGGGCGGTGAAGACGTCCTTGAGCGCGAGCGGGACGCCCGCGAGCGGCCCGAGCGTCTCCCCCAGCGCCCGGCGCTGGTCGACGTCCCGGGCCGCGGCGAGGGCGCCGTCGGCGTCGACGTGCAGGAACGCGTTGATCCGGTCGTCGACCTTCGCGATCCGGTCGAGCGCGGCCTGGGTCACCTCCAGCGCGCTGAGCTCACCAGCGGCGATCGCGGCGGCGGTTCGGGCGGCGGAGAAGTGGATGACGTCGGTCACGGACAGGAACCCTCACTCGTCCATATCGAGGATGCGCGGCACCCGGAAGCGGCCGTCCTGCGTGGCGGGCGCGCCGGCGAGAGCGTCGGTGCGCGGCAGGGACGGACCGGTGATGTCGGCCCGGAACACGTTCGTCAGCGGGACGGCGTGCGTCGTCGGCGGGATGTCGCCGGCGGCCACCTCCGCGACCCGGGCGACCGCGCCGATGATCACATCGAGCTGGGGGGCGAGCGTGTCGAGTTCCTCCTCAGACAGCGCCAGCCGCGACAGGCGGGCGAGGTGCGCGACCTCGTCCCTGGTAATCGCCATACCGGTTACGACCCTCTGACTTCCCGATGACCTTCCGATCACCTCATGGCTTGCTGACCCGCGGTGGCCTGCTGACCCGCGTACGCGCCGACGGCGGACGGCGACGGACGGGAGCCGACCCCAGGCCGGCCCGCGTACGACCTGGCCCGCGTACGACGCTGTGGTCATCGTACGGTCCGACCCGTCCGATCGGCCTGTGGCGTGCCGGCCAGCGACGACTTCGTGTGCTCGGGCGATACGGTGCGAGGGTGGTCAGCGTCGTTCCCCGGCTGCGTTTCGCGCCGTCCCCGACCGGCATGTTCCATGTCGGCAACGCCCGGTCCCTGCTGCTGAACTGGGTGGTCGCCCGCCAGTCCGGCGGTTCGCTCGTGCTGCGGATCGAGGACACCGACGCCGCCCGCAGCCGCCCCGAGTGGACGCAGGGGATCATCGACGCGATGGCCTGGCTCGGCGTCGGGCCGGGCGAGTACGAAGGTCCCTACTTCCAGTCGGCGAACGCCACCGCGCACCGGGAGGCGATCGACCGGCTGCTCGCCGCCGGGCGCGCCTACTACTGCGACTGCTCGCGCGAGGACCTCCTCGCCCGGACCGGGGACAGCCACCGCGGCTACGACAGCTTCTGCCGCGACCGGGGGCTCGCCGCCGCCGAGGGCCGCGCCGTGCGCTTCCGGACGCCGGACGAGGGCGCGACGATCGTCGACGACCTGGTGCGCGGCAAGCCCGCGTTCGACAACGCCCTGCTGGAGGACTTCGTCATCGCCCGCGGGGACGGTTCGGCGACCTTCCTGCTGGCCAACGTCGTCGACGACGTGACCATGGGCATCACCCACGTCATCCGGGCCGAGGAGCACCTGTCCAACGCGCCCAAACAGCAACTGCTGTGGGAGGCCCTGGGCACCCCGCCGCCGGTGTGGGCGCACACGCCGATCCTGGTCAACGCCAAGCGGCAGAAGCTGTCCAAGCGGCGGGACAGGGTGGCGCTGGAGGACTTCCGCGCCGAGGGCTACCTGGCCGCGGCCATGCGCAACTACCTGATGCTGCTCGGCTGGGCGCCCTCGGGCGACCGGGAGATCGTCCCCTGGGAGGTCATCGAGAACGAGTTCCGGCTGGAGGAGGTCAACTCCGCCCCGGCGTTCTTCGACGTGACGAAGCTGCGCGCGTTCAACGGCGAGTACATCCGGGCGCTGACCGTCGAGGAGTTCGTCGCCGCCTGCCAGCCGTGGCTGACCGGGCCGTCCGCCCCGTGGGACGCCGACGCCTACGACCCGGAGGTGTTCGCGGCGGTCGCGCCGCTCGCGCAGACCCGGCTGGTGCTGCTGTCCGAGATCGTGCCGCTGGTGGACCTCCTCTTCCTCGACACCCCGGACATCGACGAGGCGGCGTGGGCGAAGGCCACGAAGGACCGGGACACCGCGGCCGCCCTGCTCACGGCCACCGTCGACGCCTACACCCGGCTGGCCGCCGAGGGCGGCGACGACGGGACGGACGGGGCGGGCGGCCAGGGTGAGCACGGCGGCCAGGGGTGGGACGCGGCGGCCCTCAAGGCGCGGCTGGAGGAGGTCGGTCTCGCCCACGGGCTGAAGCTGGGCAAGGCGCAGGCGCCGGTGCGGGTGGCGGTGACCGGCCGCTCGGTGGGGCTGCCGCTGTTCGAGACGCTCGCGGCCCTCGGCCCCCAGCGGACGCTCGCCCGCCTGCGCGCGGCCCTGGCCCGGCTCACCTGATCGGAGCCAGGCGTCCGGTACGGGGCACGGCTCCCGTTCTTCCCACTCCAAGGTGACGCAACGTGAACATCTGCGTGACTCACTGCCGGCCACAGCGACCCGGATACACTAGATGACCAGCACTGATACCTGCACGTGACGTTGTTGCCACCAAGCTGGCATGCACAGAATGCATCCTTGACCACATGTCGTACCTGCTACGCCTCGTCCTGCCGGACCGTCCCGGCGCCCTGGGCGCCGTCGCGACCGCCCTCGGCCAGGCCGGCATCGACATCGTCAGCCTGAGCGTGGTCGAGCGCGGCGCACGCGGCGCCGTGGACGATCTCGTCGTCGAACTGCCCCCGAACGGGCTGGCCGACACCGTGCTGACCGCGGCCTGCTCCGTGCCCGGGGTGAGCGTGGAGTCCCTGCGCCCGTACCCGGCCGGCGGGGTCGGGATCAGAGACGACCTGGACCTCGTCGAAGCGCTGACCGCCCGGCCCGACGACGCGCTCGCCGTCCTCACCGGGTTCGTCGGCGCGGTGTTCCACGCCGACTGGGCGGTGCTGCTCGAACGGGTCGCGCCCGGCGACATCCGGATCGTCGAATCCTCCGTCGGCGCCCCCGACCTCGGCGGTGACGAGCTGACCAGCCCGAAGAAGGTGCGCACCGAACTGCTGTCGCTGCCTCTGGACCGGGCACGCGGCCTCGGCGCGGACAGCGGTTGGTTCCCGCCGCGCTGGAGCGCGCTCGGCATGGAGCTCGCGGTAGCGCCGGTGGGTACTCCCCCGGGGGGCAGCTCCGAGCTGGCGGTGCTCGTCGGACGGCCCGGTGGCCCGCGCTTCCGCGCCTCCGAGGTCCAGCGCCTGGCCCATCTCGCCGGCATAGCCGCCACGATCGTGCGCAACCGCCACGCCTCGCCAGCCCCCACCTGACACCCGAACAACCATTCCGCCCCGGCCACCGGCGGGGCGTGGCTCGGGCTACCCGTCGGCTGGTTGCGGTGGGCCGTCGTCCGGTTCCGGCGGGAGCGCGAGCGGGGTTGCGGCCTGCGGCCCCTGCTCCAGCAGGACGGCGAAGCCGGCCTCGTCGAGGATCGACAGCTTCCAGGCGCGGGCCTTGTCGTACTTGCTCGCCCCCGGGTCGGCGCCGACCACCACGAAGGCCGTCTTCTTGCTCACCGAGGCGGTGACCTTGCCGCCGCGGGCCTGGACGGCCTCGGTGGCGGAGTCCCGGCTCCAGCCCGCCAGCGTCCCGGTGATCACGACGGTGACGCCGGTGAGCGGGCCGGGCCCGTCGTCCGCGCCGGCGTCGGCGAACCGCGCCCCACCGGAACGGATCCGTTCCAGGATGTCCTGGTGGCGCGGGTCGGCGAACCAGTCCACCACGGAGGCGGCGATGGTCGGACCCACGCCGTCGACGGCGGCCAGCGTCTCGGTGGACGCGGCGGCGATGGCGTCCACCGAGCGCATCTCGCGGGCCAGTGCTCGGGCCGCGCTCGGGCCCACGTGCCGGATGGACAGCCCGACCAGCAGCCGCCACAGCGGCTGCTGCCGGGCCGCTTCCACCCCGCGCAGAATCTGGTCGATCTTCTTCTTGGCGAAGCCGCGCAACTCGGCGAACGACTCGGCGGTGAGGTGGAAGACGTCGCCGACGTCGCGTACCCGGCCGGCCTCCAGCAGGGCGGTCGCCGTCTCGTAGCCGAAGCCGTCGATGTCCAGGGCGCCGCGAGAGGCGAAGTGGAACAGCGACTCGCGCAGTTGCGCCGGGCACGAGACGGTGTTCGGGCAGCGGACGTCGACCTCGCCCTCGGGACGCACCAGCTCGGTGCCGCACTCCGGGCAGTGGGTGGGCATCACGAAGGCGCGTTCGGAACCGTCCCGCAGGTCCACGACCGGGCCGACGATCTCCGGGATCACGTCCCCGGCCTTGCGCAGGACGACGGTGTCGCCGATCAGCACGCCCTTGCGTTCGACCTGGTCGGCGTTGTGCAGGGTGGCCAGGGCGACGGTGGAGCCGGCGACCCTGACCGGCTCCAGGCGGCCGAACGGGGTGACCCGCCCCGTGCGGCCCACGTTGACCTCGATGCCCAGCAGCCTGGTGGTGACCTCCTCGGGCGGGTACTTGTAGGCCACCGCCCAGCGCGGGGACTTCGACGTGGCGCCGAGGCGGCGTTGCAGGCCGAAGGCGTCGACCTTCACCACCACACCGTCGATCTCGTGCTCGACGTCGTGGCGGTGCTCCCCCCACCGGCGGACGAATGCCTCGACCTCGGCGACGCTCGCCAGCACCTCGTGGTGCCGGGAGACCGGCAGGCCGAGCTCGGCCATCCGCTGGTACGCATCGGACTGGGAGGTGACGTCGAAGCCGCGGTGGGCACCGAGTCCATGCATGATCATGGACAGTGGGCGGCCGGCGGTGACCCGCGGGTCCTTCTGCCGCAGGGAGCCGGCGGCGGCGTTGCGCGGGTTGGCGAACGGTTTGTCGCCAGCGGCGACCAGCGTGGCGTTGAGTTCGGTGAAGGCCGCCGTCGGGAAGAAGACCTCGCCGCGGACCTCCAGCAGCTCGGGCACGCTCCCACCGCGCAGCCGGCCCGGCACCGCCGCGAGGGTCCGGATGTTCGGGGTGACGTCCTCTCCCGTCCGCCCGTCGCCGCGGGTGGCCGCGCGCGCCAGGTAGCCGTCCTCGTAGACCAGGTCGACCGCGAGACCATCGATCTTCAGCTCGCACAGCCAGGCGTCCACCTCGGCCTCCCGGGTGACGCGGGCGGCCCACGCCTCGAACTCCACCTCCGTGAAGACGTTGTCCAGCGAGAGCAGCCGCTCCAGGTGCTCCACCGGGGTGAACAGCGTCGAGATGGTGCCGGCGACCTTCTGGGTCGGCGAGTCCGGCGTGCGCAGACCCGGATAGCGGGTCTCGAGCTGCGTCAGCTCGGCCATGAGCTGGTCGTACTCGGCGTCGGAGACGGTCGGGGAATCCAGGACGTAGTAGCGGAAGGCGTGTTCGCCCAGCTCCCGGGCCAGCTCCGCCGCCCGCGCCCGCGCCTGTGCCGGGATCTCGTCGACCGCCGACGCGTCGGCCGCGTCCGCGGGGGCGTCCGGGCTGGAGGTGTCGAGCGGGCTCATACCGACCCGTCCGCCAGGGCCCGGCCCGCCTCGCGGCAGCGTCGCAGCGCCACCCTCGCATAGCCGGGCGTCGCACCCGCGAGACCACAGGTGGGAGTCACCACGACCACCTCCCGAAGCTGCTCCGGGGCGAACCCCAGCCGCCGCCACATCGACCGGACGGGCTCGACGGTACGACAGACGTCCGACAGCTCTGACAGTTCCACGTCCCGCGCCGGCACCACCCCGGCCATCAGCGTGACCCCGGCCTCGACGGCCTCGCCGATGGCGTCGTCGTCGGCGGGGGTCAGCAAGGTCGCGTCCAGCCCGACGAAGGCGGCTCCCGCCTGCCGCAGCAGCCCCACCGGCGGCTTGGACGCGCAGCAGTGCACCCCGGTGGGCACCCCGGTGGCGGCCAGCAGCGTCCGCAGCCGGTCGACGACGACGCCCTCCTCCACCGCCGGGAGCACCCCGAAGCCGCTGGGCGTGCGGACCTCGCCTGCGAGCACCGCCGGCAGGGAGGGCTCGTCGACCTGCACGATCAGGCGGGCGCCGGGTACGGCCAGGGCGATGTCGGCGAGGTGGCCGGCAAGCCCCTCGACCAGGGCCTCGGCGATGTCGCGGCTGGCGCCGGCGTCCCGGAGGGCCTTGTGCCCGCGGGGCAGTTCGACGGTGGCGGCGAGCGTCCACGGGCCGGCGACGGCGACCTTCAGCGGCCCGGTGTAGCCGGCGGCAACCTCGCTGAGCGCGTCGAGGTCGCGGGCGAGCAGGTCCCGGGTGCGGCGCAGGTCGACCCCGGGACGCGGCACCAGCCGCCACCCGGACGGCTGCAGGTCGACCGGGGTGTCCGCGAGCAGGCCCGCGGAGCGTCCGATCATGTCGGCGCCGGCGCCGCGGGCCGGCAGCTCGGGCAGGTGCGGCAGGTCGGGCAGCTCGTCGAAGACCAGCCGGCACGCCTCGACGGGGTCGATCCCCGGCAGCGACCCGACCCCGGTCGCCGTCCCCGGCTCCCACGGCCGGCCGCCGGCGGGTGTGATGTCAGGCATGGTGGTGAATGCTGTCACGGGCTCGTCAACATCTCGGAATCACCGTCCGTGGGAAAGCAGGTGTCGAAGCGGATGCCAGGGAGCGCGCCAGGGCCGGTTGGGCCCCGCGGCACCCGGGCGCGCGGTACCCGGCCCCCGGTCAGCGCCCGAGGCGGATGACATGGCCGCCGCCGAGGACGCGGTCACCGTCGTAGAGGACGACGGCCTGGCCGGGGGCGGTGCCGCGCAGCGGCTCGTCCAGGGTCACCCGCAGTTCGTCGCCGACGCCCTCGGCGATGGCCGGCACCGCCCGCCCGTGCGCCCGGACCTGCGCCGCGCAGACCACCGGCCCCTCGTACGGCCAGACCGCCCGGTCGGCCACCAGGTGGGAGACGTCGAGTGCCTCGGCCGGGCCGACCGTCACCGTCCGGGTCACCGGGGAGATGTCGAGGACGTAGCGTGGCCTGCCGTCGGGCGCGGGCCGGCCCAGGCGCAGGCCGCGGCGCTGGCCGATCGTGAACGCGAAGGCCCCGTCGTGCTCCGCCAGCGTCTCGCCGGTGGCCGCGTCCACCACCGGCCCGGGCTGCGTGCCGAGCCGGTCCCGCAGCCAGCGGCCGGTGTCACCGTCTGCGATGAAGCAGATGTCGTGGCTGTCGGGCTTGTCCGCGACCGCGAGGCCGCGGCGGGCGGCCTCGGCACGGACCTCGGTCTTCGTCGTGTCCCCCAGTGGGAAGATCGCGTGGGCGAGCTGGTCGGGGCGCAGCGTCCCCAGCACGTAGGACTGGTCCTTGCCAGGGTCGACCGAACGGCGCAGCACCGCCCCGGAAAGCTGCGCGTGATGGCCGGTGACCACCGCGTCGAAACCCAGGGCCAGCGCCCGCTCCAGCACCGCCGCGAACTTGATCCGCTCGTTGCAGCGCACGCACGGGTTGGGCGTCCGGCCGGCCTCGTAGGCGGCGACGAACTCGTCGATGACGTCATGCTCGAAGCGGTCGGCGAGATCCCACACGTAGAAGGGGATTCCGAGGACGTCGGCGGCGCGGCGGGCATCCCGGGCGTCCTCGACGGTGCAGCAGCCACGGGCGCCGGTGCGGTGCGAATCGGGCGACTTCGACAGGGCCAGGTGCACGCCTGTCACGTCGTGGCCGGCGTCCACCGCGCGGGCCGCCGCCACCGCCGAGTCGACGCCCCCGGACATCGCCGCAAGCACACGCATCCCGCTCACCCCCCGGACAGCCCGGCGAGCGCCCCCGCCCGGCGCGCCCGGCCGACCACCGGCATGATCACGCGGACCAGGGCGTCGACGTCCGCCGCGGTGGACGTCCGCCCCAGCGAGAAGCGCAGCGAGCCGCGGGCACGGGCCTCGTCGACGCCCATGGCCAGCAACACGTGGGACGGCTGGGCCACTCCCGCGGAGCAGGCCGACCCCGTCGAGCACTCGATCCCGTGGGCGTCGAGCAGCAGCAGCAGCGAGTCGCCTTCGCAGCCCCGGAAGGTCAGATGGGCGATGCCGGGCAGGCGGCCGGGGCCGGCGGGCGCTCCGTTGGCCACCGCGTCCGGCACCGAGGCGAGCACCCGGGCAACCAGGTCGTCGCGCAGGGCTGCCAGCCGCACCGACTCGGCCGGCTGCTCGGCGACCGCCGCCGACGCCGCCGCCGCGAAGGCGGCCACCCCCGGGGTGTCCAGGGTGCCCGAGCGGACGTCGCGCTCCTGCCCGCCGCCGTGGGTCAGCGGCGCCAGCGTCAGCCCCCGGCGTACCAGCAGCGCGCCCATGCCGATCGGGCCGCCGAGCTTGTGCGCGCTGACCGTCAGCGCGTCCGCGCCGCTGTCCTCGAACGACACCGGGATCGACCCGACAGCCTGGACGGCGTCGGTGTGGAACGCGATCCCGTACCGGTGCGCGACCGCGGCGAGTTCCGCGATCGGCGAGACCGTCCCGACCTCGTTGTTCGCCCACATCACGCTGACCAGGGCGACGCTGTCGGGATCCCGCGCGATCGCCGCGGCGAGGACGTCGGGGCGCACCATTCCGGTGGCGTCCACCGGAAGCAGTTCGACCTGGGCGTCCTGCGCCTCGGCGAGCCAGATCACGGCGTCGAGGATGGCCCGGTGCTCGACCGCGCTGACGAGCACCCGGTGCCGGCGCGGCTCGGCGGCGCGGCGGGCCCAGTACAGCCCCTTGATGGCCAGGTTGTCGCTCTCGGTGCCGCCGGCGGTGAAGACCACCTCGGACGGGCGGGCGCGCAGCGCGGCGGCCAGGGCCTCACGCGACTCTTCAACCACCCTACGTGCACGACGGCCGCTGGCGTGCAGCGACGACGCGTTCCCGCCGTCCGCGAGCGCCGCGTTGTAGGCGGCCACAGCCTCCGGACGCATCGGCGTGGTCGCCGCATGGTCGAGGTAGGTCACATCACCGAGGATATCCGCGCCCGCCGGCGATACCCGCCCGACGCCCGCAGTCCGCAACCCGACGCCCCGGCCAGCGACGACCGACCAACGGCGGCGGGCTGCACCGAACCGTCGCCCTCCGAATATCACCGCCAGCCCGTCAAGCGCATCTAGAAAAGCGCGCTATCCCCTCAGGGACGGTCGTACACAGCCGAAAATCATGGCTTCCACCTGTGGTTTTCTAGTATAAGTACGTTTCATAAAAGCGTGGTTACACTAGAACACAGACCTTGGAGGCGCCTCGGACGCCGGGATGGATGGTGCGGATGGAGCGGCCGGTGGACATGTTCGACCGGGAGGAGGAGTGGGCGGCGCTCGCGAGCTTCTGTGAGGACCAGGCGCCGGGCGCGACGCTGGGCGTGGTCACCGGCCGCCGGCGGCAGGGAAAGTCGTTCCTGCTCGAAGCCGCGTGCGAGCAGACCAGCGGCCTTTACCACCAGGCGCTCGAAGGGACCGCCGTGGACTCCTTGCGGCTGTTCGGCGCGCGCTTCGCCGAGCACGTCGGCGCCGCCGCTCCGCTGGCGTTCGGCTCCTGGACCGAGGCGGTCGACGCCATACTGGGGCTGGGCCGGCAGGCTCCGGCCACCGTCGTCATCGACGAGTTCCCCTATCTGGTCAAGGCCGCGCCACAGCTGCCCTCGGTACTCCAGGCGGCGTTCGGCCCGCGCCGTCCCGAACGGACCGGCTCGCGAACACGGCTGATCCTGTGCGGCTCCGCGCTCACGGTCATGGGCCGTCTGCTCGCCGACCCGGCGCCGCTGCGCGGCCGGGCGGCGATGGAACTGCTCGTGCCCTCGCTGGACTTCCGGCTGGCCCGGGAGTTCTGGGGCATCGACGACCACCGGCTCGCGGCGCGGGCGCACGCCGTCGTGGGTGGGACGCCGGCCTACCGGGACTTCGCCCGCGGGGACAGCCCGCGCGGCATCGACGACTTCGACGCCTGGGTGGTCAGAACGGTCCTCAACCGCAACTCGCCGCTGTTCCGCGAGGCGCGCTACCTGCTCGCGGAGGAGCCCGACCTGCGCGACCCCGGCCTGTACAGCTCGGTGCTGGCAGCCGTGGCCACCGGCGCCGTCACCCGCGGCGCGATCGCGAACGCGGTCGGCCGGCCGACGGGCGACCTCGCGCACCCCCTGACCGTACTGGCCGACGCCGGCTTCCTGGTCAAGGCGGACGACCTGCTGCGCGACCGGCGGCCGGTGTGGCGGATCGCCGAGCCGCTGATCGCCTTTTACCACGCCGTCATGCGGCCGGTCTTCGGCCGGCTCGAGGCGCGCGGGCAGGCGGCCAGGACCTGGCCGGGCCGGCGCGCCACGTTCGCATCCCAGGTTCTCGGGCCCAACTTCGAGGAGATCTGCCGGACCTGGGTGGCGCTGTACACCGGCCCGGCGACGCTCGGCACCGACGACCTCGGCGACATCGGCCATGGCACCATCCACGACCACGAACAACGGGCGGCGATGGAGCTCGACGTCGTCGCGCTCGGCCCGGCCGACGGCAAGCGCCGCCGGCTCGTCGCCGTCGGCGAGGCCAAATGGGGCGTCGAGCTGGGCCTTGAGCATCTGAACAGACTGCGACGCGCCCGCACGCTCATCGAACGGACGGGCGGCCTGGACGTGACCGGCACCCGCCTCCTGCTGTTCTCCGCCACCGGCTTCACCGACGACCTACGCGCCGCCGCCGATTCCACCCCCGACATCGTCCTCATAGACCTCCACCGCCTCTACGAAGGCGACTGAAACTACGAACGGGGCTGGGTGGGCTTGTGCCGCGCCTAGATCGTGGTGCCGTGTTCGAGGTAGGTGGGACGCTCGGAGGAGCGGACAGTGATGGCCGCCAGGACGCGGCGGCTCAGGCGCGGCGGAAGCACGGAGGGTAGTTCCTCGGCTGCGGAGAACCGCCAGCCTGTCAGCTCCTCGGCTTGTAGCGCGATCCGCTGTCGCCATCGCTCGGCGAGTACTCCGCCGTCGAACAAGAAAAGGATCTTGTCGCCTTCCTGTTCGGAAGGTGCCCAGTCGACGACGAGTAGGCCACCGATCGGTGGTTCGATACCAAGTTCCTCGCGGACTTCCCGAATGCAGGCGGCGTGGGGGGACTCGCCGGGTTCGACGTAGCCTCCGGGTACTTCGAGTCCTTGCTTGTAGGAGGGGTCGACGAGCAGGACTCGACTGTCTTCGTCGAAGAACAGCACGCCGGCCGCCACGCGAGGCGTGGCCGTGGGCGGGGCTGCGTCATTCATAGCGGTAGACCACCGGGCTTCGGTCGGAGCGGATGGCTCTGCGGGTCACTTCCAGTACCCGGTCGTCCTGGTTATAGCAGCGGCGCCAGATCAACAGGACGTGTTGACCGTCCGGCAGGCCGAGACGCGACCTTTCGTCAGCCGTGGCGGGGCGTTCGGTGACTGTGTCTTCCCAGCGCAGGACGTGGCCGGCGTCGGTCATCCGCGAGTACATACCGCCAGGACCCGTACTGAGTTCCCGAAGGATCGGAAGCTGCTCGGTAACCGCCGGGGAGAACCAGGTCACGGCGACCTGTAGCGGTTGGCGCTCGCCGTCGACGAGTTGACCCTGTGTGCGGAAGCGTTCGAGGACGGTCGTTCCGACGGGCACGGCGAGCCACGGGGCGACTTCCGCTGTCGCTTCGACGTCGCGGATGGTCGTCTCGGTGAAGGGCTCGGCACCAGCCTCGACGACGCTGAGCGGGAAGCCTCTCCAGGTGCCTTCCTGCCGCGTGACGTCGGCGGCCTGCCGTGCGATGCCTGTCCGCTTGCTCACGATCGCGCCACGGCTCGGCACGAGTTCGATCAGGTCTCGCTCGGCAAGCATCGCGAGCGCGCGGCGGACGGTCGAAATCACGACGCCGTGTTGTTCGGCGATCGAGGCCCAAGTTTGCGACCGGGTTCGCGCATGGCTGTCTGGTCTTGGACGAGCAAGACGCTGGCGGAGCTCGGCACGAAATCCGGTCGGAGTTCGGTCATGTCCGTATCCCAGCCTGTGCCCTCCATGGCCAGGGCCCGGCGCCGGAAGTCGGCCCGGCCGATGAGATGCCGCAAGGCGAGATCGACGATTTCGCGCCGGGTGTTCACCCCGAAGAGGCGCATGGCCTCTTCGATCAACTCGTCATCGACAGCGATGCTGGCCCGCACATCCTTCAGGATCATTAACCTGCACAGCTCCGCGCATTTTGCTTATCAGCAGATCCACGAGTAACGGTACGCGACGCCGTGGATCGTGACAAGCACGATACGTCCAGTCAGAAGTGGTCACGCAGTGGCCGGCCGGGGGCCGGCAGGTCAGAAGTCGCCGGCGCGGCTGCGGAACTCCCGGAGGATGTCGACGAGCGGACCGACCTGCTCGGGCGGGAAGCCCGGGTCGGCGAACAGGCGCCGGTTGAGTTCGACGGTGGCCGTGGTCGCCACCTCCCGGCCGGCTGCCGTGATCTCGGCCAGGGTCGTGCGCCGGTCCGTGGGATGCGGGATGCGGCGGACCAGGCCCTGCGAGGACAGCCGGTCGACCGCGCTGGTCACACTCGTCGGATGCACCTGCAGGCGATTGCCGACCTTGCTCATCGGCAGGGAGCCGGCCCGGCTGAACAGCAGCAGCACGAGCAGCTCGTAGCGGGCGAAGGTCAGCTCGAAGGGGCGCAGCACCTCGTCCGCCCGGGCCAGGATGATCTGCTGGGCGCGCATCACGGACGTGACGGCCGCCATGCCGTCAGCCGCCTCGGCCCATCCGTGCGCCGTCCACTGCTTGCGCGCCTCCTCGATGGGGTCGAACGGCAGAGGTTTGGGAAAGGACACGGGCGGACGGCTCCTCCACGACGTGGCCGGTCGGCCGGGAACAACACGGGCCTTGTTCCCCGTGCCGCCGCGGGCCCATGGGAAACGTGGGCCTCCCGGACCCCTGTCGGAGACCTGCCGCGTCCGGGGTCCACGCCGGATCCGGCGGGGACCCCGGACGCGAGCGAATCACGACCGCGCTGCCCTGGCCAGCCAGGGCGCTGGGAAACTAGGTTTGCTCAGACATTACGACGATACCGGCCACCGACTTCGAAGAAGGCGTCACTGATCTGACCGAGCGAGCAGTGTTGGACCGCGTCGATGAGAACGTCGAAGACGTTCTCGCCGGCCGCCGCGGCCTCACGCAGCCGGCGCAGCGCCTCGGGGGCCTCCTCGGCGTGCCGGGCCTGGAAGTCGGCGAGGCGCTCGAGCTGTGAGACCTTCTCCTCCTCCGTGGCCCGGGCGAGCTCGATGGGACCCTGCGAGCTGTCCTCCGCGTCGGGGTCGAGGAAGGTGTTCACCCCGACGATCGGCAGGCTGCCGTCGTGCTTGCGCTGCTCGTAGAGCATGGACTCGTCCTGGATGCGGCCGCGCTGGTAGCCGGTTTCCATCGCGCCGAGCACACCGCCGCGCTCGGAGATCCGCTCGAACTCGGCGAGTACGGCCTCCTCCACGAGGCCGGTGAGCTCCTCGACGATGTAGGAGCCCTGGATCGGGTTCTCGTTGCCGGACAGCCCCCACTCCTTGTCGATGATCATCTGGATGGCCAGCGCGCGACGGACGGAGTGCTCGGTCGGAGTGGTCACCGCCTCGTCGTAGGCGTTGGTGTGCAGGCTGTTGCAGTTGTCGTAGATGGCGCACAGGGCCTGCAGCGTGGTGCGGATGTCGTTGAAGTCCATCTCCTGGGCGTGCAGGGAACGGCCGGAGGTCTGGACGTGGTACTTGAGCTTCTGCGACCGCTCGGCGGCACCGTAGCGCTCGCGCAGGGCCACCGCCCAGATCCGCCGGGCCACCCGGCCGATGACGGTGTACTCCGCGTCCAGGCCGTTGGAGAAGAAGAACGACAGGTTCGGCGCGAAGTCGTCGATGCGCATGCCGCGGGCGAGGTAGGCCTCGACGTAGGTGAAGCCGTTGGCGAGGGTGAACGCGACCTGGCTGATCGGGTTCGCCCCGGCCTCCGCGATGTGGTAGCCGGAGATCGACACGGAGTAGAAGTTGCGGACGCCGTGGTCGATGAACCATTCCTGCACGTCGGCCATGCAGCGCAGGGCGAACTCGGTGGAGAAGATGCAGGTGTTCTGCCCCTGGTCCTCCTTGAGGATGTCGGCCTGCACGGTGCCGCGCACGGTCGTCAGCGCTCTGGCCCGCACCTCGGCGGCCTCGGCCGGGGTGGGCTGGCGGCCCTCGGTGGCGGCGAACTGTTCCAGCTGCTGGTCGATGGCGACGTTGAGGAACATCGCGAGGATCGCCGGAGCCGGCCCGTTGATCGTCATGGAGACGCTCGTCGTCGGCGAGCACAGGTCGAAGCCGGCGTAGAGCTCCTTCATGTCGTCCAGGGTCGCGATCGAGACCCCGGACGTGCCGATCTTGCCGTAGATGTCGGGACGGGGCGCCGGGTCCCGGCCGTAGAGCGTGACCGAGTCGAACGCCGTGGACAGCCGGGTGGCCTCCGAGCCCCGGGAGAGGTAGTGGAAGCGCCGGTTGGTGCGGAACGGGTCACCCTCGCCGGCGAACATCCGCGCCGGCGCCTCGCCGATCCGCTTGAACGGGAACACCCCGGCGGTGAACGGGAACCGGCCGGGCAGGTTCTCCGCGCGCAGGAAGCGCACGAGATCACCGTCGTCGCCGATGCGGGGCAGCGCCACCCGGGGTATCGAGCTGCCCGACAGCGTCGTGCGGCGCAGCGGCGTGTGGATCTCCTTGCCGCGCACCTTGTAGACCAGCTCCTCGCCGGAGTACTCCGTCACCGTCGCCGGCCAGGCGTCCAACTGCTCGCGCACGCCGGGATCCAGCGCCTTCTCGGCGCCTTCGAGCAGGGCGTCGAGCCCCGCGTGCCGGTCACCGGCGGCGGCGAGCTCCTGGTGCGCCGTGCGCAGGTGCTGGCGTCGGCGGGCCGCCTCGACCTGCTCGGCGCTGTGCCGGTGGTAGGAGCGGACGGTCTCGGCGATCTCCGCCAGGTAGCGGACGCGGGACGCCGGGAGCACCCTCGTCAGCCCCGAGGACGCCTTGACCGACACCCGCGGCAGCGTGCCGGCGGCCAGTGGCAGGCCCTTGGCCCCGAGCAGCGAGGTCAGATGCTGGTAGAGCGCGGTGACCCCGTCGTCGTTGAACCGGGCCGCGCTCGTCCCGAACACCGGCATGTCCTCCCAGGAGGAGCCGAAGGCCTCCCGGTTGCGCACCAGCTGACGGCCGACGTCGCGGCGGGCGTCCTCGGCCCCGGGCCGCTCGAACTTGTTGATCGCCACCACGTCGGCGAAGTCCAGCATGTCGATCTTCTCGAGCTGGGACGCGGCACCGTACTCGGGCGTCATCACGTACAGCGAGACGTCCACCAGGTCGACGATGCCGGTGTCACCCTGGCCGATTCCCGGCGTCTCGACCACGACCAGGTCGTAGCCGGCGGCCTGGCAGGCCGCGATCACGTCGCCGATCCGTTCGGGCAGCTCACTGCCGGCGCCTCGGGTTGCCAGCGAACGGAAGAAGATCGTGGACGGGCCGTCGGCGTCCCCGAGCACGTTCATCCGGATGCGGTCGCCGAGCAGGGCGCCGCCGGCGCGGCGGCGGGTCGGGTCCACCGCGATCACGGCGGCGCGCAGCTTGTCCTGCTGGTCGAGGCGCAGCCGGCGCAGCAGCTCGTCGGTCAGCGAGGACTTGCCGGATCCGCCCGTGCCCGTGATGCCCAGCACCGGGACACCGGGCCGGGCCGCCTGGCGCACCTGGCGCGCGAGCTCGGGCGAGGCGCCGCCCTGCAACACGGTGATCGCCCGGGCGAGCGCACCCTGGTCACCAGCTGTGATCGCCGGCAGCGACGGCAGGTCGATGGTCAGGTCGGTGTCGCACTCGGCGACGATAATATTGATCATCCCTGGCAGCCCGAGCCGCTGCCCGTCCTGCGGCGAGAAGATCCGGGCGACTCCGCGGGAGTGCAGCAGGGCGATCTCGTCGGGGACGATGACACCCCCTCCCCCGCCGTACACCCGGATGTGGCCGGCGCCGCGCTCGCGCAGCCGCTGGACCAGATAGCTGAAGTACTCGACGTGCCCGCCCTGGTAGGACGACAGCGCCACCGCCTGGGCGTCCTCCTGGATCGCGGCCGTGACCACCTCCTCCACACCGCGGTCATGGCCGAGGTGGATCACTTCGACGCCCTGGGACTGCAGGATCCTGCGCATGATGTTGATCGCCGCGTCGTGGCCGTCGAACAGGGAGGCCACGGTGACGACCCGCACCGGATGCTGCGGGACGTGCAGGGGTGACTGACTGGCTGCGCCCATCCTCGAAACCTCCGGACCAACGGCGGGCATGCTCCCCCATCCAATAGTTGGATGGGCAGATATTAGGATGCCCACACAATAGGCTGGACGTCCAGACCCCAGCATGATCATCATTTTGCGGAGATTCCCGGCCGCATCCGCAACGGAAGGCGACGGGAGGGCGTTCCAGCCAGATTGCGCCCGCCGGGCCAGCAATGACCACCGGGCGACACCCACCGGACACCGGACCAGCATCATCCGAAACCAGCCCCAGGGACCGGGAAACGGGATCGAGCAGGGGTTCCGATGCCCGGACCCCTAGCACACCACCAGGACCTACAGGGGTCCGCGGCCAGCGTTCGTCAGGCCGTTCCGAGGCGGTTCCAGCTCCAGATGGCCGCCCGTGCCGGGGGTGGAACGACAACGGCCGGACGTTCCCCGGGTGGGAACATCCGGCCGTCAGGGACCGCGGAAGACCGCGGAAGGACACCGGTGGAACATCCGCGGACACGCTGCCGCAAAGCGGCAGCCCGGCTACCCCTTGCGCTTCTCGATCGCCTCGGTGAGCTGTGGGACGACATTGAACAGGTCACCCACGACTCCGTAGTCGGCGAACTCGAAGATGGGCGCCTCCGGATCCTTGTTGATCGCGACGATCGTCTTGGACGTCTGCATCCCGGCCCGGTGCTGGATCGCACCGGAGATGCCGACCGCGACGTAGAGCTGCGGCGACACGGTCTTGCCGGTCTGGCCGACCTGCTGCTGGTGGGGGTACCAGCCAGCGTCGGTCGCCGCCCGGGACGCGCCCACCGCGGCGCCGAGGCTGTCAGCCAGCTTCTCGACCAGCGTGAAGTGCTCGGCGGCGCCGAGACCACGGCCGCCGGAGACCACGATCTGCGCCTCGGTGAGGTCGGGACGGCCCGACTTGGCCTCGACCACCCGGTCGAGGATCTTCGCCGACTTCGCCGCGTCCGAGATCGTGATGTGGACGTTCTCCGTCACCGGGGTGGTCGGCGCGGCCTCGGGGGCGGTGGTGTTCGGCCGCACCACGAAGATCGGTGTCCCCTTGGTGACCTTCGAGGTGACGATCGTGGAGCCACCGAAGATGCCCTGGGTCGCGGTCAGGTCCGCCGCGACGGCAACGGCGTCCCAGAGCAGACCGGACCCGGTCTTCGCGGCCGTCCGCGCGGCGGCCTCCCGAGCCTCCGCGGTGGCGGCCGTGAGGACCGCCGTGGGCGAGACGTCGGTCACCAGCTTGGCCAGGACCTCGGCCACCGGCGCCACCACATAGTCGACGACGTCGTCGGACTCGACGACGTACACCTTCGACGCTCCGTACTCCGCCAGGAACTCCCTGGCCTTCTCGTACGTGCCGGGAGCGCCGAGGAAGACCGCGGACGCCTCGCCCAGCGACCGGGCGAGCGTCAGCAGTTCGGCAGTGATCTTCTTCGGCTCGCCGTCCGCGTGCTCGACGAGTACCAGAACCTCAGCCATCGGATAAGGACCCCTCAGATCAGCTTCTGCGCGACGAGGAACTCGGCGGCCTTCGTACCGCCGTCGCCCTCGTCCTTGACGATCGTTCCGGTCTGACGGGGCGGCGCCGGCTGGGCGTCCACCACCGTCGACGCGGCGTTGGCAAGCCCGACCGTGGCGGGATCCAGGCCGGCGTCGGCAACGGACACGGTGGTCAGCGGCTTCTTCTTGGCCGCCATGATTCCCTTGAACGACGGGTAACGCGGCTGGTTGATCTTCTCGACGACACCGACGACCGCCGGCGTGGACGCTTCTACCAGAGCGTAGCCGTTGTCGGCCTGGCGTTCTATACGAACAGTGCCCGCCGCCGGGTCGACGGTCACCTTACGGGCCTGGGTGAGCTGCGGGAGCCCGAGCTGCTCGGCGAGCAGGGCCCCCAGCACACCGCCCCGGGCGTCAGAGGCCTCGGCCGCGGTGATGACGATGTCGGGCGACAGCGTGGAAATAACTTTCGCGAGCACGACGGACGTCTGCAGGGCGTCGGAGCCGGCCAGCTGCTCGTCGGTGATGTGCACGGCCTTGTCCGCGCCCATCGACAGTGCCTTGCGGATGGTCTCGATGGCCTTCTGCGGGCCCAGGGTGACCACTGTCACCTCGCCACCATGAGCTTCCTTGATCTTCAGGGCCTCTTCGACACCGTATTCGTCCATCTCGTTTATGACGTTGTCCACGCTCTTACGATCGATCGTCTTGGTGACCGGATCGAGCTTCTTCTCTGCCCAGGTGTCCGGCACCTGCTTGACAGTAACAACGATGTTCACCACGCCTCGAGGCCTCCGTAGCCACTTTCATCGGTCTGCTTGTTCCTGACATGGTCGCACCGGCAACGTTGTCACGCTCAATGATCGCCGACGCGTCCGGTACCGCGCCCCGCCCACACCCGGGGCCATGCTCCGTCCACGTTGCCACCGGAGGGCACCCACGTGTGCATTCAAGCCAACTTCTGCACGGTCCCTTCCGTCACCGTGATCGCATCACTACGTTCTGCCCCGAGGCTGAAAAAACACCCTGTCGTCACAAAAAGTCATTACACGAGCCATTAGGGCACAATGGATAGAAAATCGGAATTGATCGACTTCATTCGGGAAGATGGCCCTATATCGGACAAAGATGGATCCAGCCCCACACTGTTCGCACGCCTGCTCGCCGAGACCTCGATCTCCGACACCCGTTTCGCCCGGCAGGTCAACGAGCGCGCACGGCGACACCGCCGGATCGAGCTCGGGTTGGCCAGGACCACGGTGGGCCACTGGCGTCGCGGCATGCGCCCCCGCGACCCCATGGTGGCCGAGCTCGCCGCCGCCGAGATGTCGGCTCTGGTGGGCTACCGGATCACCCCGACAGACCTCGGTTGGCGGGGTGAGACATTTCGCGGGGACGACTTCGGGCTCACCGTGGCCGAGCAGCCCGTGGGCACCCTTGGAACCATCGCCGGACTCTCAGGACGCGACATGCGCAGGCGAGATCTCTTGCAGGACGGAAGCGCGTTCATAGCGAGCGCCTTCGCGGACTCGGTGCTGGCCAGCCTCACCGGCGTCGTCAGGACGGTCGACGACGACACCCCGGCCACCGCCCCGACCGCAATGATGATCAGGGACATGACCGAGACCTTCCGCAAACTTGACGCCCGGTACGGCAGCGGCGAGATCCGTGGACAGGTGGTCGCCTTCCTCCACGACCGGGCCAGGACCGCGCTGGAGGCCCGGCACACCCCGGATCTCTTCGGCGCGCTGGCCGAGCTGACCCAGTTCAGCGGCTGGCTCGCCCAGGACTGTGACCGTCAGTCACTGGCACAACGCTATTACATTCAGGCGCTCGGCCTCGCCGAACACGCCGGGGACACCATGCTGGCCAGCCGGATCCTCTCCACCATGAGCGACCAGGCCGGGCGTCTCGGCCAACTTCGCCAGAGCCTCGCACTGGCCAAGGCCGCCCTCGAGCGCTCCCGCTCCGTCGCGTCCCGCTCGGTACGGGTGATGCTGCACGACAAGCACGCCTGGGCCCTGGCCCGCAACGGCGACGAGGCCGGCTGTTGCAAGGCGCTGGCCGCCATGGACGCCGAGCTCGACCGGGCTGGCGACGGCGACGACCCGCCATGGTCGTCGCACTACAACGAGACGGACGTTGCCGAGTGCAAGGGCCACTGCTTCATGCTGCTCGGGTGGACCCGGCAGGCCGAGCCCCTGCTGCTGGAGTCCCGCGCCCGGCAGCTCCCGTCCCGGACCCGCACCCGCAGCTATGCCGAGGCGGATCTCGCCCTGTCCTATCTGCGCAGGCCCGGCCCGGATCTCGAAGCCGCCCTGGACGCCGGGAACCGCGCGGCCGACCTGGCGAGCGGTCTCGACTCCGCCCGGATCACCGAGAAGCTGCGCGATCTCGACCGCGAGCTGAGCCGGCACGACGACGTCGTCGCCGTCCGGGAGTGGCGCCGGCACGCCGCGCCGCTGGTGACCCGCCCCGTCGTCCCCACCAGGGTGGCCGCGACAGCCATCTCCGCGTGACCGGCCGAAGCCGCGGACCGGATCCGCAGGGAGCTCCACGGGCATGCGCTCCACGGCAACGCGTTCAACATCGTAAATCGTACAAATTAGTACAGAAATTGATATATTAGTATAGAGAGGTACAAGCGGAGCCGTATGAGAAAGCCATAACGCGACAGATGCGAACAGGCCAGATGCGAACTGGCCCTGTGACGGCGAACGAGCCCTGTGACGGGCAACCGCGGTGACGGCCCACGGCGCCCGTCACCGCGGTTGCGCCCACCACTGGTAGACTATTACGTACCGTTTCCTGTCGGACGCAGTCCGTTGGCACTACGACTCGTTGGTACTGCGACGGGCCGAATCAAGGCGGACGGGACCCTGTTTTGTTACATCTTTACGCTGCTTTCGTACCTATCCCGTACCTATCCCGTACCCATCCCGTACCTGTCCCGTAGCCCTCCCGTAATACGTCATATAAGTCACACCTTTTGCTGTCCGTGGAGAGCCGCCGACACGTTGTGGTTACCAGTGCGTAGGGTCGGGTTTCATGGTCAGGCACGAAGCGGCGACGACGCCCCGCCACACCACCGGGCCCCGCAACATCGCTGAACCCCGCCACACCGCCGGGGCCACCCCCACGTCCGATGACCACAACACGCTGCTCGCCTGGGCGGTCTTCGGGGAGCGGACCGTGCCGGGGGTGTGGTTCGAGCGGTACTGGTTCAAACGGCACGAGGCGGCCTATGCCGCGTTCGCCCCCTTCACCACCGGGGCCGTGGTCGTCGAGGCGGGCTGCGGCGAGGGGTACGGCGCGGCGATGCTGGCGAGATCCGCCTCCCAGGTCGTCGCGGTCGACGCCGACGCCGACGTCGTCGAGCACGTCCGGCGCGCCTATCCCGCCACCACCCCTGTCCGCGCCGATCTCCAGCGGCTGCCGTTCGCCGACGCCACCGCCGAGGTCGTCGCGAACCTGCAGGTCATCGAGCATCTCAACGACCAGGAGGCGTTCCTGGCCGAGTGCGCCCGGGTGCTGCGCCCGGCCGGCACGCTGGTGCTGACGACCCCGAACCGGCTGACCTTCTCACCGGGGCTCGACGCTCCCGCGAACCCTTACCACACCCGGGAGCTCGCCCCCGACGAGCTCGTCTCCCTCCTCGAGGAGCATTTCGTGGTCACCCGCCTGTGGGGCGTCTGGCACGCGCCGCGACTACGGGCCTGGGAGCGCCGCAACGGCGCGATCGTGGACGCCCAGCTCGCCCGCCCCTACCCGCAGTGGTCCGCCGCGCTGGCCGAGCGGGTACGCCGCACCGCCATCGACGACTTCGCCCTGCACCCGGACACCGCCGACACCCCGATCACGGCCTGTCTCGACCTGGCCGTGGTCGCCTACCGCCGGCCATGAGCCACCCGGCACGGCCCGCGGCGCCGACCCCGACCGCTTCCCCGACCCCGGCCCGCGGCGCGGCCCGGACACCGGCCGAGCCGGTCGGAACGTTCTGCCTGGTGCTGCACAGCCATCTGCCGTGGGTCGCGCACGCCGGCGCGTGGCCGGTCGGCGAGGAATGGCTCTACCAGGCCTGGACCGGTGCCTACCTGCCCCTGCTCGACCTGCTCGAGCGTCTCGCCGACACCGGCCAGCGCAACGTGCTCACCCTCGGCGTCACACCCGTGCTGGCCGCCATGCTGGACGACCCGTACTGCCTGTCCGGGCTGGCCAGATGGGTGGCGGACTGGCAGCTTCGGGCGCAGGGGGCGCTGGTGGACGGCGTGCCCGGCGCGGGCCACGAAGGCGCGCTGGCCACCGCCGCCCTGCGAGCCGTCGAGAGCCGCTGGCGGCACGGGGCGTCACCGCTGCTGCGCCGCCTGGCCGACGCCGGTGTCGTCGAGCTGCTCGGAGGGCCGGCGTCCCACCCGGTGCTGCCGCTGTTGGACGAGCGGATCGTGCCGGTCCAGCTCGGCGCCGGCCTCGACGACGCCACCCTGCGCCTCGGTACCCGGCCCCGCGGGATCTGGGCCCCGGAGTGCGCCTACCGGCCGGGGCTGGAACGGCACTACGCCGCCGCGGGCGTGACCCACTTCGTGGTGGACGGCCCGACCGTCGGCGGCGAGACCGCCGGCGCCTACGACGTCGCGGGCAGCGGCGTGCTGGCCTTCCCCCGCGACCTCGGCGTCTCCTACGAGGTGTGGTCGCCCACCGCCGGCTATCCCAGGGGCGCGTGGTACCGCGACTTCCACACCTTCGACCACGGCAGTGGCCTGCGGGTGTCCAGGGTGACGTCCGTGGACACCCCGCCCGGGCGCAAGGCGCCGTACGAACCCGCCGCCGCCCGCCGGGCCGCCGCCGACGACGCCGCGCGCTTCGTCGGTGTGCTCCGGCGGCGGCTGACCGAGCTGGCCGCGGCCAGGGACGGCCGCCGCGCGCTGGTCGTGTGCGCCTTCGACACCGAGCTGTTCGGCCATCACTGGCACGAGGGACCGGCGTTCCTGGAAGCGGTCCTCACCCTGCTGCCCGACGCCGGCATCCAGGCTGCGACGCTGTCACAGGCGGCCGCGGCCGGGCACGTCGAGGGCGCCCGCGACCTGCCGGCGGGCTCCTGGGGACGCGGCAAGGACTTCCACGTCTGGGCGGACGTGACCGACCTGGCCAAGCTCGCCGCCGAGGTGAACGGGCGGCTGGTCGAGGTCGTGACCGCCGCCGCCCACCCGGCCGAGCGGGACGACGTCCTCGACCAGATGGCACGGGAGGCGTTCCTCACCAGTGCCAGCGACTGGGCGTTCTGCGTCACCCACGACAGCGCCGCGGACTACGCCAGATCCCGGGCCTACACGCACGCGGGGCGTTTCGACGCACTGGCCGACACGGTCCACGCCCGCGACCGGCTCGCCGCCACCAGGCTCGCCCGCCACTACCGCACCCTGGACCACCCCTTCCCCGCCCTGGACGCCCGCCGGCTCACCAGGGCCTGACCGGGCTGTAGAGCTGTAGAGCTGTAGGAACGCAATGCGGACAGAAGCTCCCACCCTGATGATCCACCCAGCTCGACAACCACGGACCTGAGCCGGTTACGTGCCACTGCGGACCCACCGCGAGGGCTACTTGGACGAACCAGATCAACAGCCCTGGAGACGTGGAATCAGCGCATGAGCATCACGCTCGACCTGCCCGACGAGCTCGTCCACCGCCTCACCGCCGAGGCGGAACGGCGCGGCACCCATGTCGTCGACGTCATCGCCGACCTCGCCGCCCAGCTCCCTCCGGCCGAGACCCCGGCCCGCCGCAGGCTCGCTTTCGTCGGCGTAGGCGCATCCCACTCGGGCATCACCCCTCGCATCGACGAACTTCTGGCCGACGGCTTCGGGCGGGACTGACCCCAGGGCCCACACCTCGGCCCTCACACTCCTGCCATAGAGATGCCTGTCGCCGTTCACACCGGCGGCGGAAACAGCGCGGAAGCCAGCCGCGCTGTCATCATGCGGTCGTCCGCGGTGTTGGTGTGTGGTTGGGCGCAGTGTCGGATCCGCGTCCCACCCTGGTGGCCGCGGCGGCCGTCCCTACCGGCAACCTGTTGTCATGACCTCCCCGCATCCGGAGACCGGTTCCGACCTGCCCGTGTTCCCCGGCGAGCCGGACAGGCCGGGGGCGAAGGACCGCGCCGTCGCCGTGATACCGCCACGAACCCTGACGATCTTTCTCTCCTGGGTGGTCGCCGGCACCCTCGTGATCATCACCGCGGGCCGGCTGCTCCATCTGGACGACGTGCTGAGCTGGCCGTACTCGGGGATCAACGCGTTCGCCCCGGTCGAGTACCTGCCTGCCTACGTGGCGCTGGCGGCCGCCTTCGCGCTGCGGCGCAACCGGTTGCTGGTCGTCTCGCTGCTGGCCGTCATCGCCCATCTGGCCTTCACCGTGCCCGAGCTGTGGCCGGGCAGGCCCGAGGCCGCCCCCGCCGGCGCGGCAAAGGTACGGATCATGACGTCCAACCTGCTGTACACCAACGGCGACGCCGGGCGGCTCGGCGCCCAGATCACCCGTGCCCGGCCCGACATCGTCGTGCTGGAGGAGGCCACCCCGCTCACCCTGGACGCGGTGACGAAGTCCGGCGCGCTGGACGGCTACGCCTACCGGGAGGCGCATCCGCGGCCGGATCCGTTCGGGGTGGCGGTGTTCTCCCGGTTCCCGCTCGTCCAGGCGGAGCTTCCGATGATCGCCGACCTGCCGTCGCTGCGGATGACGGTCCGGGTGGACGCCACCCGCCAGTTCCGGCTCTTCGCCGTCCACACGGTGTCACCGACGAGCCGCGACTACGCCGCCCAGTGGCGACGGCAGCTGGACGCCCTGCGGGCGGAGGCCGCCCTCTCCCCTGTCCCGGTGGTGCTCGCCGGTGACTTCAACGCCACCCGCGACCATCGGCCGTTCGCGCGCCTGCTCGACGAGCGGCTGCGGGACGCCCACGACGTGGCCGGCGCAGGCTGGGCCCCGACCTGGAACGCCAACCACCTGGCTCTGCCACCGCTGCTACGGATCGACCACGTGCTGGCGTCGCCGCAGTTCGCCGTCACCGGCTATCAGGTGGGCAACAAGATCGGTAGCGACCACAAACCACTCGTGGTCGACCTGGCCCTGCGCTGAGCCCTCGCCGTACGCCGTGCCTGCGCCGTGCGCCGAAGCGGCCGGCCGGGCCAGGTCAGTCGGCGGCCGTCCAGACGGCGGCCGTCCAGACGGCGAGGCCGGTGCCGCAGGACGCGCAGAAGTTCTCGGTCGGACGCGGCGGTGTCTCGCAGGTCAGGCAGTGCCGGCTGCCAGCCCGCACGGCATAGATGCCCTCCAGGATCTTGCGGGGCTCGTCCTCATGCAGCCACTCGTCGAAGTAGCGGGCGCGCTCGACCGCGAGCGGATGGGATCCGGTGGTGCGGATCCGCAGTCGGTGGAGCCGGGCGAGCGCGCTCTCCTCGACCATGTCGTCGAGCAGCCGGGCCTGCTCGAGGAAGGCCTCCGGGTTCATCTGGTCCAGCCAGCGGGTCGCGCCGCCGGCGAGCTTCATCATCATCCGGACGCACGGGCCGGGATCCTGGACGGCGAGCATCGCCGCCCGATCGGCGGTCAGCTCCGCCTTGCGGGACCAGGCCGCCAGGCCCGCTCCCAGCCCGAAGGAGACGACGTTGCCCATGGCGGCGCCCGCCCTGCGGGCCGCCCCCGCGCCCATGGCACCGCCGACGATGCGGGCCATCGTCCCGTAGAGGACGTGGCCGCACTTGACGTGGCCGAGTTCGTGCGCGATCACGGCCAGCAGCTCGTCGGTGTCCATGATGTCGAGCAGGTCGGTGAACAACACCACGTAGGGCCGGGTGTGCCCGGCGGTGTAGGCGTCGACCGGGCCGCGCCGGACGTAGAGCTCGGGCTCCGGAACGTCCAGGATCGCGCACGCCTCGCGCAGGATCGCGTAGATCTCCGGGAGCTGGTTCGGCCCCACTTTCACGCTGGACGCCGTGTGCTCCACGTAGTGGCCGCGTTCCACGCCCCATTCGATGTATTTCGCCACGGCCCGGTCGAACCCGGGAATCCGCTGCAGCGCACGGGTGGCCCGCCGGTCGAGAGGATGCCGAAAGGCATCGGGGTCGAGCCCCGGCAACCGGACCCGCCCGCCTTTTTCTGGCCGGTCGGCGACCTGTCGGCTCGTTTCGGTGAAATCCACCGGTAGCTTTCGGATGTTTACGATGTCATCGGCTTCGGTCATCCTCAACCTCTCGGGACACCCGCCCGGGCCGCTGTTGTCGGCCACCTTTTCGATCGACAATTGTTGATCGCTGTACTTGCCGATCGTCGTACTGGTCGATCACCATATTGTCGATCTAAGCGGGACGTCAGACGACATAATAGAGCCCGCCTGAAGGTCGCGAAAGCCCCACCCACGGTGGTGATGAAGTCGACTTTCCGACATCATGTCGATCATCGTGTTGACCATTGCGCCCGCCACCGAGCCGATCACCGGTTCGACCGCCGGTTCGACCGCCGGCGCGACAGGTCATCCCTGACGGGAACGACCAGCCTCGGCGCGGGCCGCGATGACCCCGGCGGCGGCCGCGGCCGTCTTGCGAGCGATGTCGGCCAGAGCCGCCCGCTTCGCCTCGGCGGCCTGGTAGTCCGCTGTCCGGTTACGCACGACACGGGCGGGCACACCCACCGCGACCGACATCGGCGCGATGTCGGCGTTCACCACGGCACCCGCGGCAATCACCGACCCTGGGCCGATCCGGCTCCCGCGCAGCACGGTGACCTTGGTGCCGATCCACACGTCCGAGCCGATCCGCACCGGGGACTTCACGATGCCCTGGTCCTTGATTGGCACGTGAATATCGTCGAACACGTGATCGAAATCTATAACGTATACGTCGTCCGCGATCAGGGACTTTGCGCCGATTTCGACGTCAAGATAGCAGTTGATGGTGCCGTTTCGCCCGAGGACACATTTGTCACCGATACGCAGGTTTCCCTCGTGGCAGCGGATCCGGCTGTTGTCGCCGAGGTGCACCCAGCGGCCCAGCACGATCCTCCCGTAGCCGGGGCGCCCCTCGAGGACCACATTCTTCCCGAGAAAAACGAAACCCTCGGTCACTACCTGCGGATACCGTAGCCGAAACAGCGCGAACCGCCAGTACCGGCGCAGGTAGAAAGGCGTCCAGGCCCGATGGCGGACGATCCAGCGCACCGCGGAGAACGTGAGGAAACGCTCCTGCCGGGGATCTCCGCCCGAGCGGCGGCCGAGTATTCTCACCGGTGTGGATCCGGCGCCCAGACACCGGTGACGAGAGCGTTGTAGAAAAGACCGGAAGGCACCACCCGGGAAGCGTACCGGGCGTCGAAGGCGGCAAGGCGCTGCCAGGTCCGGTAGACGCGCATCCGGTAGCCGAAGCCGAGCTTCGACTCGGCGACGGCGCATTCGAAGGTGCGCACCGGCCAGCCGAACCAGGCCGCGGTGAGCTCCTCCGTGCGCACCTTCACCTCGGCCGCGCCGGCGCGGCGCGCCAGCGCGGCCAGCTCCGCCGGGACGAAGGTGTGCAGGTCCACCACGGACTCCAGGGCGTGCGCGGCGGAACTGGCCGCGAGTTCCTCGGCCGGCCGGGCCCAGTCCCGCAGCATCGGCAGCCTGGTCACCCGGGTGGTCGCCCACCAGGTCGCCCGCGACAGCCGGCGGGCCACCACGTCGCCGTAGCGGGTCGGCTCCCCCGCGAACACGAACCGCCCACCCGGCCGCAGTACCCGCAGCACCTCCCGCAGCGCCCGCTCGACGTCCGGGATGTGGTGCAGGACGGCGTGCCCCACCACCAGGTCGAAACTCGCGTCCGGGTACGGGACGAACTCGGCGTCGGCGACCCGGCCCGCGACCGTCAGGCCCAGGTTCGCGGCGTTGCAGGTCGCGGTGGCGACCATCCCGGGGCTGATGTCGCTGACGTGCGCCCCGTCGCGGGCGACCACCCCGGCCTGCACCAGGTTGAGCAGGAAGAACCCGGTGCCCGCGCCGATCTCGAGGGCGTTCGGGTAGGGCCAGCCGGTTTTCCCGGCGATGGTGACGAACCTGTCCCGGGCGTAGTCGATGCAGCGGTCGTCGAACGAGATCGACCACTTGGCGTCGTAGGAGTCGGCCTCGGCGTCGTGGTAGATGATGTTCGCCTGCTTGGGGTCGCTCCAGGCCGCCCGGATGTCGGACGCCGACGGCCCGGCCGCCCGGCCCGGCCCGGCCGCCTCGGATTCCTGGTCCGTTCCAGGCGCCCGGTCCGTCCCGGCTTCCGGGTCCGCATCGCCTGCCCGGGGCACGTCCACGGCGTCGTCCATGGCGTTCAGCGGCCGACGAAATCAGCCTTGCCGGGACCGCGCTCGACGAAGGAGTCCAGGCCGATGCGCCTGTCCTGCGTGCCGAACAGCCCGGCGAACAGCGACGTCTCCAGCCGCAGCCCCTCGGACAGCCCGCTGTCCAGCCCGTCGTCGATCGCCCGCTTGGCCGCCCGCAGCGCGACCGCCGGCCCGTCGACGAACCGGGCGACGAGGGAGCGTGCCTCGGTGTAGACGTCGTCGGGAGCGACCAGCCGGTCGGCGAGACCGATCTCCTTGGCCTCGGTGGCCCGGACCTGCCGGCCAGTGAAGATCAGATCCTTGGCCTTCGCCACCCCGATCAGCCGTGGCAGCCGCTGCGTCCCGCCCGCGCCCGGGATGATGCCGAGCAGGATCTCGGGCTGTCCCGCCTTGACGTTGTCCCCGAAGACCCGGAAGTCGGCGGTCAGGGCGAGCTCCAGGCCACCGCCGAGGGCGTAGCCGGTCACCGCGGCCACCACCGGTTTCGGGATCCGGGCCACCGCCTCGAACGTGGTGGTCAGCTCGGTCACCCACGTCAGGATCTCCGCGTGGTCCAGCGGAGCCATCTCCTTGACATCGGCCCCGGCCGCGAACACCTTCGGGCCGCCGTAGATGATGACCGCCCGCACGTCCGTCCGCCTGGTCGCCTCGTCGGCCGCCGCGCGCAGCCCGGCGGTGACCTCGCTGTTGATGACGTTCATCGGGGGCCGATCCAGCCTGATCGTGCCAACACCGCCGTCGACGTCGAACCCCACGACCGCCACCGACCGACCTCCTCGATCATTCCCGGCTTCCGGCGGCGTACGGCCCATCCGTCGCCCCGCCGTTGGCCAACTGTCATCCGCTGCTACCCGTGCCGGGCCCGTGACGTCCAGACGGCACCCCTGATTCAGGCAGCCTAAGCCCTGACGACTCGATCTTCACGGATACGCGACGATTACGTTTCCGACACCTTTTGGCGGCTATGGCGCGTTCGGCAGCCGTGACGACCCGATCCTGATGATCGGATCCCACCGAATCGCGGCACCGCCGGCCACCCACGGCCCCTCCCACCGGCGGGAGTAACCGGACAGCAGTGACCGGAATCGGGCGCCGGTAACATGCCGCGGCTACCGTCACGGAGGTGACGCCACGGTTCCGCGTTCATGACAGCACCGATCAGCCCAACACCGATCGGCCCAAGGCCGATCAGGCCGGTGCCGCCCGGCGCGGGCTCGTGCTGCCCGGGTCACCCGAGCCGCTGGGGGTCCACTGGGACGGCCGGGGTGTCAACGTCGCGGTGGCGGCGCCGAGCGCGGACGCGGTCGAGATCTGCCTGTTCGACACCCGGGGTCGGGAGAAGCGCCACCGGCTGCCCGAACGGGGCGGCGGGGTCTGCTACGGCTACCTGCCCGGGGTCGGGCCGGGCCAGCGTTACGGGCTGCGGGCACACGGGCCCTACGCCCCCGAACGCGGCCTGCGTCACAACCCGGCCAAGCTGCTCGTCGACCCCTACGCGCGGATGCTGACCGGTTCCCTCGTCCCGCATCCCGCGATCCACGGTTTCGAGGAGGCCGACCCGTACGCGGCCGGCCCCGACGGGCACGACTCCGCGCCCTTCGTCCCGATGTGCGTGGTGGTCGACGGCCGCCGCCGCCCGACCGGGAAGCGCCCGGCCATCCCCTGGCCCGAGACGGTCATCTACGAACTGCACGTGAAGGGGTTCACCCGGACGCATCCGGACGTCCCGCCGGCGCTGCGCGGCACCTACGCGGGCCTGGCCCACCCGGCGGTCATCGACCACCTGCGCACGCTCGGCATCACCGCGGTGGAACTGCTCCCGGTCCACGCGCACGTCCCGGAGCCGGCCCTGTCCCAGCGCGGCCTGACCAACTACTGGGGCTACAACACCGTGGGCTTCTTCGCCCCGCACCCGGGCTACGCGGCCACGAACAACCCGGTGGCCGAGTTCCAGTCGATGGTGGGCGCGTTACACGCGGCCGGGATAGAAGTCATTCTCGACGTGGTGTTCAACCACACCGCCGAGGGCGACGAGCACGGCCCTACCCTGTCGCTGCGCGGCCTGGACAACGCGACCTACTACCGGGTGGACCCGGGCGACCCGCGTCGCTACCGGGACGTCACCGGCTGCGGCAACACGGTGAACACCGCGTCCCCGCACGCGGTGAAGATGATCACGGACTCGCTGCGCTACTGGGTCACCGAGATGGGTGTAGACGGGTTCCGCTTCGACCTGGCGACGGCGCTCGCACGCAGCCCCGACGGCTTCGACCCGGCGGCGCCGCTGCTGACCGCCATCCACGCCGACCCGCTGCTGTCCACCGTCAAGCTCATCGCCGAGCCCTGGGACGTCGGCTGGGGCGGCTACCAGGTGGGCGCGTTCCCGGCGCCGTGGGCGGAGTGGAACGGCCGCTACCGGGACACCGTGCGCGCGGCATGGACGCGCGGCGCCTCCACCGTGGCCGACCTGGGCTACCGGATCACCGGATCAAGTGATCTGTACCACCATTCGGGCCGCCAGCCGTGGGCGTCGGTGAACTTCGTCACCGCGCACGACGGCTTCACCCTCGCCGACCTCGTCTCCTACGACCACAAGCACAACGAGGCCAACGGCGAGGACAACCGCGACGGCGACGACCACGGCAACTCGGCGAACTTCGGGGTGGAGGGGCCCAGCGACGATCCGGCCGTGCTGGCCTGCCGGCGGCTGGTCCGCCGCTCGCTGCTGGCGACCCTGCTGCTGTCGGCGGGGGTGCCAATGCTACTCGCCGGGGACGAGCTCGGCCGTTCCCAGGGCGGCAACAACAACGCCTACTGCCAGGACAACGCCACCTCGTGGCTGCGCTGGCCCACCCGCACCACCCCGGCGCCCGACGGCCGCCTCCTCGACGGCCACGCCCCCGGGCGCGCCCGACCCGCCGGCACCCCCGGCGAGGACGGCCCGGCACCCGCGGACGGGCTGCCCGCGCCCGACCCGGCCGGGCCCGACCCGATGCTGCTGCCGCTGGTCAGCGGCCTGATCGCGCTGCGGCGCCGCTCCCCGACACTGTGCCGACGAACGTTCTTCCACGGCGGCTCCTCCACCGCCGGGACAGCCGCGGACATCACCTGGTTCCGCCCGGACGGCGCGGTCATGTCGGACGCGGACTGGAACTCCCCGAACGTCCGCACGGTCGTCGCCCACCTGTGCGGGACAGCCCTCGGCTGGCGCGCGCCGGACGGCAGCGCGGCCACCGGCGACAGCTTCCTGCTCGTCCTGCACCCGGACAGCGACCCGGTGACCGTCGTCCTGCCAGGCCAGCCGTGGGCGTCGGCCTACGCGCTGCTGCTCGACACCAGCGCGGACGACCTCGCCGGCTTCCCCGCCACGCTCGACACCCCGTCACGGCCCCTCGACGCCGGCGAACACCTACCCGTCGCCGGCCGCGCTGTCCTCCTCCTGCGTGCCACCGAATGAGCAGAACCAGTCACTCTCATTTGGCGGCCGAAACCCTGAAGGTATCCGGCCCGATGGTGATGACGACCTCGGCCATCCGGGCCAGGTGGTAAACGATCGCATCGATATGGGTACTGATGACGTCGACCGCGTCCGGTTCCGGACACCGCAGTCCAGATTTGCTGACCAAAGGTTCGCCTCTGTCACCATTGTGCGAACCTCCGGTCATGGCTGACGATGGCGGCGCCCTGGTTGTGGCCGTACACGGCGAGGGTTGTGGCCGTACACGGCGAGGTCTTCGTCATGGACCAGATGAAGACCCGCCTCGAAAGCGGTCCAACACTCAGAGAGCTATTGCCGACGGCGACGACCAGGATGATCGGCTCTTTGTCCTGAATGTCGTACATAATGCGGTGGTCACCGGTGCGTACCCGCCATTCGTCGGCGCCGCCGACCAACTGCCGGGCGAGCAGCGGGTGAGGACTGTCGGCGAGCAGGTCGATCACGGCCTGTACACGGCGCCGCGCGACGGGGTCGAGTGCGCCTAACCGCGGAACGCGGCTGGAGCAGTGGTGGCCGGGTATCTCATTCCAGGCCGAGATCGGCCTTCACCTCGTCCCAGGGAACGGGTGTCCGGCCGGTGAGCGTCATCTCCTCGTGGACTCGTTCGGCTTCGCGGATGTCGGTCATGTCCTCGGCCAGGGCGAGGATGCGGTCCAGATCGTCGGCGGCGACTACGGCGGCGACCCGCCGCCCACGGCGGGACAGATAGATCGGCTGGTGGTCGACACGGACCTGGTCGATGATCGAGGCCAGGCACTCCCGAGCCTCGGACACGCCCAGTTCGGACGACATGGTCATGGATCGAACGTACGGTAGGCCATCGTTCCGTACAAGCAAGGCGCCAGACGTACGGCTTGTGAACCCGATGAGATCGGCGGGGCTGGCATCCCGGCTGACGCGGTCGCGCGGTGCCATGCCGCGACGATGGTCGAAATCAGGCGAATGCGCCCGCCATCGGCCCGACACCAGGTCGCCCGACACCAACAAACATGATGATTGATCTTTAAATTAGCATGTTTGTTGGATTGTTGGCATGTTCCGCGGGGCGCTATGTGCACGTAGGGATGCTGGATGAACACATCTGGCGAAAGTGAGCGGGCCGGCATCGGCATGCCGGCCCGCTCACTGGCTCCGCTGGCTGGAGCCTGCGAAGCCGACGGAGATCGTTCAGTCCGGGTTCGCCACCAGGCCGAGTTCGGCCGGTGAGGCAAGCAGAGGATGCCGCGGCAGCACCCGGACGGTGTAGCCGAAGGATCCCGTCCGCCGCAGCGGGATGGTGCCCTCGAAGCGCAGGCCACCGCCCTCGCCGGCGCCGACATGGGCCAGCGGCAGGGTGGCCGGGCCCAGCAGCCGGTCGGACTCGTCGATGCGCCCGTAGGACGCCTGGACCTCCACGTCGGTCAGCTCCAGGCCGCCGAGCTCGACCGTGGCGCGGACCACCAGCGACTGGCCGACCTGCGGGGTGTCACCGAGACCGGCCGAGTCGACGTTGACCACCCGCACCCCGGGCCAGGCCGCCCGGACCCGCTCCTGCCACGCCGCCAGGTCGCGGGCCCCGTGCGCGCTGTCCACCGAGGCCACCCGGGCCGAGGCGGCGGCAGGGATGTAGTACCGCTCGACGTACTCGCGCACCATCCGGGTGGCGAGCACCTGCGGCCCGAGGGTCGACAGGGTGTGCTTGACCATCGACGTCCAGTGCCGTGGGGGCGCGCCCGCGCCGGCGACGTCGTAGAAGCGCGTGGTGACCGCGTTCTCCAGCAGGTCGTACAGGGCGGCCGACTCGATGGCGTCCCGGCGCTCGGGGTCCTCCACGCCGTCCGCGGTGGGGATCGCCCAGCCGTTGCGGCCGTCGAACATCTCGTCCCACCAGCCGTCCCGGATGGACAGGTTGAGACAGCCGTTGAGCGCGGCCTTCATCCCCGACGTGCCGCATGCCTCCAGCGGGCGCAGCGGGTTGTTCAGCCACACGTCCGACCCGGAGTAGAGGAAGCGTGCCATGCCGATGTCATAGTCCGGCAGGAACACGATGCGGTGGCGGACCTCCGGGCTGTCGGAGAACTGCACGATCTGCTGGACGAGTTGCTTGCCGCCGTCGTCGGCCGGGTGCGCCTTGCCGGCGATGACCATCTGGATCGGGCGCTGGGGGTGCAGCAGCAGCCGGGTCAGCCGCTCGGAGTCGTGCAGCATCAGGGTCAGCCGCTTGTAGGAGGGCACCCGGCGGGCGAACCCGATCGTGAGGACACCCGGGTCGAACACGCCGTCGACCCAGTCCAGTTCGCCGGGGGCGGCGCCGCGCTGCAGCCAGGACTCCCGCAGCCGGCGGCGGACCTCGGCCACCAGGCGTTCCCGCAGCTCACGGCGGGTTGCCCAGACCGCCTCGTCGGAGATCTGGGAGATCTTGGCGAAGCCCTCGCCCCCGTCGTCGAGGGGGGACGGGCCAAGCTCCCGGTCGGCCAGTTCGATCACGTTTCGGGACACCCAGGTGGCCGCGTGCACACCGTTGGTGACCGAACCGATCGCGACCTCCTCGGGGTCGAAGCCCGGCCACAGGCCGGCGAACATCTCCCGGCTGACGATCCCGTGCAGCCGGGAGACCCCGTTGGAGCGCTGGGCCAGCCGCAGGCCCATGTGCGCCATGTTGAACACGTTCGGGTCGGACTCGGCGCCGAGCTCGAGCACCCGCTCGACGGGCACGCCGGGCCAGACGTTGTCCGCGCCGAAGTGGCGGGCCACCAGGTCGCGGGGGAACCGGTCGATCCCGGCCGGTACCGGGGTGTGGGTGGTGAACAGCGTCCCGGCCCGAGTCGCCTCCAACGCCTCGTCGAAGCTCAGGCCGGTCGCGGTCAGCTCCCGGATGCGCTCCAGGCCGAGGAAGCCGGCATGGCCCTCGTTGGTGTGGAACACCTCCGGCTCCGGGGCGCCGGACACCGCCGAGTAGGCCCGCAGCGCCCGCACCCCGCCGATGCCCAGCAGCATCTCCTGGAGCAGGCGATGGTCGGTGCCGCCGCCGTAGAGCCGGTCGGTCACGCCCCGCTCGGCCGGCTGGTTGTCCTCGACGTCGGAGTCGAGCAGCAGCAGCGGCACCCGACCGACCTGCGCCTTCCAGATCTGGGCGTGCAGGGTGCGCCCGTCCGGCAGCCCGAGCGTGATCTTCACGGGGTCGCCGGCAGCGTCGGTGAGCTGGGTCAGCGGCAGGCCGTGCGGGTCGATGCCGGGATAGCGTTCCTGCTGCCAGCCGTCCCGGGACAGCGACTGGACGAAGTAGCCGGCCCGGTAGAGCAGGCCCACCCCCACGATCGGCACGCCCAGGTCGCTGGCGGTCTTAAGATGGTCGCCGGCGAGGATGCCGAGCCCGCCGGAGTACTGCGGCAGCACCTCGGTGATGCCGAACTCCGGCGAGAAGTAGGCGATCGCGCGCGGGCCGTCGGGCAGCGACTGGTACCAGCGCGGCGCGGTCAGGTACTCGTGCAGGTCGTCAGCGGCATCGTCAAGGCGGCGGACGAAGCGGCGGTCGGCTGCGAGGCTTTCGAGGCGCTCATGGTCGACCTCGCCGAGAAGGCGCACCGGGTCCCCCTTGCAGGTGCGCCACAGCTCGGGATCGACCGACTCGAAGAGATCCAGCGTCTCCGGGTGCCACGACCAGCGAAGGTTGAGGACGAGCTCCCCGAGCGGGTGAAGCTGCTCGGGGAGCTGCGCGCGGACGGTGAAGCGTCGAAGGGCTCTCACGAAATGGTCAGCCTAGACAGCACGAACGGACTTCTCCCACCGGGGGGCTTCCGGCCGGAAGCAGCGGATCCGGCCGGAGGCGGGATCGGCGATCGCCGGGCCGTCACTCGTCCGCGTCGGCCTGGGCAACCTTGCCTGCCAGGGCGGCCACCACGTCCGGATCCCGCAGCGTCGTGACGTCGCCGAGCTCGCGCCCCTCGGCGATGTCCCGCAGCAGCCTCCTCATGATCTTCCCGGACCGGGTCTTGGGCAGGTCGTCCGCCCAGATCACCCGCTTGGGGCGAGCGAGCTTGCCGATCCGGGTGGCGACGTGCTCGCGCAGTTCGGCGATGGTGGCGTCGTCCCCGGACTGGTTGCCGGTGAGCGTGACGAAGGCCACGATGGCCTGGCCGGTCTGCTCGTCGGACTGGGCGACGACCGCGGCCTCCGCCACCAGCTCGTGCGAGACGATCGCCGACTCGACCTCGGCGGTCGACAGCCGGTGCCCGGACACGTTGATCACGTCGTCGATCCGGCCGATGATCCAGAAGTAGCCGTCCGCGTCCAGCCGGGCGGCGTCGCCGACGACGTACACGTCCCGGCCGAAGCGGGAGAAGTACGTCTGCACGTACCGCTCGTCGTCCCGGTAGAGGGTGCGCAGCATGGACGGCCACGGCTTGGTGATCACCAGGACGCCGGTGCCCTCGGTCACCGGCTGGCCGTCCTCGGACAGCAGGGCGGGGAAGATCCCCGGCAGCGGCGTGGTGGCCGAACCCGGCTTGGTCGACGTCACACCGGGCAACGGGGAGATCAGGATGGCGCCGGTCTCGGTCTGCCACCAGGTGTCGACGATGGGGCAACGGCCGCCGCCGATCACCTTGTGGTACCACAGCCACGCCTTGGGGTTGATCGGCTCCCCCACCGTGCCGAGCAGCCGCAGCGAGGAGAGGTCGTGCCGGCCCGGGTACTGCGGGCCCCACTTGATGCAGGTCCGGATGGCGGTCGGAGCGGTATAGAAGATCGTGACCTTGCACTCTTCGATGATCTTCCACCAGATGTCCCGGTCGGGATAGTCCGGGGCACCCTCGAACATCACACTGGTCGCGCCGTTGGACAACGGCCCGTAGACGATGTAGGAGTGGCCGGTGATCCAGCCGACGTCCGCCGAGCACCAGTAGACGTCGGAGTCCGCGTCGAGGTCGAAGACCAGCCGGTGGGTGTAGGTCGCCCCGGTCAGGTACCCCCCGGTGGTGTGCAGGATGCCCTTGGGCTTGGCCGTGGAACCGGAGCTGTACAGGATGAACAGCGGATGCTCGGCATCCAGCGGCTCCGGCGGGGCCACCGGGTCGGCCCGCTCGAGCAGCTCGTGGTACCAGACGTCCCGGCCCTCGCGGATCGGCGCCGCGATCCCGGTGGAGCGGACCACCACGATGTGCTCCAGGGCCTTCAGATCGCCCAGCTCGGCGTCCACGGCCTCCTTGACAGGGGCGGTGCGGCCCTTGCGGCGGGCTCCGTCCACCGTGATCAGAACCTTGGCGTCGGAGACCTCCATCCGCTCACGCACGGCGGACGGGGCGAAGCCACCGAAGACGACGTTGTGCACCGCGCCGATGCGGGCGCAGGCCAGCATGGCCACCGCGACCTCGGGGATCATCGGGAGGAAGATCCCCACGACGTCGCCCTTGCCGACCCCTAGCTCCTTGAGCCCGTTGGCCAGCCGCTGGGTGTCGGCCAGCAGGTCGGAGTAGGTCACCCGGCGGCGTTCGCCCTCCTCACCGACCCAGTGGATGGCCACCTTGTCCCCGCGGCCGGCGGCCACGTGCCGGTCCAGGCAGTTCGCCGAGACGTTGAGCCGGCCGTCGGTGAACCAGCGGTAAAAGGGCGGGTTGCTGTCGTCCAGCACGGTTGTGAACGGCGTGTCCCAGTCCAGCAGGGTGCGGGCCTGCTCCGCCCAGAAAGCCGGCGGGTCGGCGGCGGCCGCGGCGGCATCGGCGGGCCGATACCAGCGGGAGACGAAGTCGGGCGGCGGGTCGAAACGCTCCACCGCCAGCAGTTGGTCGAGTTCGCGCTCCAAGCTGACATCGTCGGTACCGACGATGTCAGTACCGACAGCGTCCAGACCGGTACCGTCCGCCGTGCTGGTCACATGCCCTCCTGATGATCCGGGGACGGGGCCTCCGGCAGCGCGGAAAAGAACACGATCACGCTACCCATGGCCCTCCGGAAGCGATGTCGTCTCGTCCGCATTGGGTGTACCACGAAGTGCCGGCCGCATACAGCGGTCAGTACTCCGGCGCTTTCCGACGGTTGCGCCGCCCGCTACCCGGCGTGAACTGGCAGCCCGCCGGCCGGCAGCTCGTCCCTGCCGGCGCGCAGCAGGAAGAGGATCACGAGGAAAGCGGCGAAAAGTATTACCGCGCTCCACACGAACGCGGTCGTGTAACCGGAGATCAGAGCCTCGGCCTGGGTGTCCGGGCCGGGAACGTGGTCGGCGGCGTAACTCGACACGGCGGTGGCGAAAATCGTGTTGAGCAGCGCCGTGCCCAGCGACCCGCCCACCTGCTGGGTGGTGTTGATCAGAGCGCTGGCGACCCCGGCGTCGTGGGCGTCGACACCGGCGAGCGCGGTACTCGTCAGCGGGACGAACACCAGCCCCATCCCGAGGCTCATCAGTACCTCGGAGGGCAGGACATGACTGACGTAACCGGTGTCGAGCCCGATCCCCGTCAACAGGAGCATCCCACCCGTGGCCATCAGGCTCCCGGTCACCATCAGGATCTTCGGACCGGTCCGGGGCAGGAGCTGGCCCGTGATCCCGGCCGAGACGATGATGCCGACGCTGAAGGGCAGGAAGGCGAAGCCCGCGCGCAGCGCGCTGTACCCGAGGCTGGCCTGGAAGTAGTAGGTGAGGAACAGGAACATGGCGAACAGGCCGGCGCCGACGAGCAGGGACGACAGGTAGGAGGCACCACGGTTGCGCTCCAGGGGGACGCGCAGCGGGAGCAGCGGCGCGCCGCTACGGGTCTCGATGACGACGAACGCGACGAGCAGCGCCACAGCGGCGGCGAGCAGCCCGAGGGTGACGTTCGCGCTCCAGCCGTCCTCCGCCGCCCTGGTGAAGCCGTAGACCAGCAGGACGAGCCCGGCGGTGACGGTGAGTGCCCCCGGAATGTCGTAACGGGTGTTGCCCGACGCCCTGCTCTCCCGCACGACCAGCACGGCCGCCCCGGCGGCGAGCAGCGCGATCGGGACGTTGACCAGCAGGCACCAGCGCCAGGAGGTGAACTCGGTGAGCACACCGCCGACGATGAGCCCGATGGCGGCACCGCCGCCGGAGATCCCGCCGTAGACACCGAACGCGCGGGCCCGCTCCCGGCTGTCGGTGAAGGTCACCGCGAGCAGGGACAGCGATGCCGGCGCGAGAACCGCCGCAAATACTCCCTGTAACGCACGGGCGGCGAAGAGAAGCTCGGCGTTCGGCGCGGCCCCACCGAGCGCGGAGGCCGCGGCAAAGGCCAGCAGGCCGCCGACAAAGGCGCGCCTGCGCCCGGTGAAGTCGGCGATCCGGCCGCCGAGCAACAGCAGGCCACCGAAGGACAGGGTGTACGCGGTGATGATCCACTGTCGGTCGGCCGTGGAGATGTGCAGGTCGGCCTGGGCATGCGGTAGGGCAATGTTCACGATGGACGCGTCGAGCACGATCATCAGCTGCGCAATGGCGATGACGCTGAGCGCTAACCACCGCCGGGGATCAGGCTGCGGCGGCCCCACGTAGGTGGGCGGTGGGGCGTCTTCTTCGGTCGTCGTTGTCACAACTGCTCCTTGACCGGCCGGGCCGGAACCCGGGCAGGGCAGCCGCCCCGCCGGTGTTTTCTGACGATTTACCGACTGTTGCCGATGTCACGTTGAACGCCGCCCCGCCCTGAATGAAACCGGCGGCCGGACGATGTCTCCTTATGTCTCCTTCACGGTTTCGCGCATGGTTTCCCGCGCACCGTCCGCGGCCGACGCCGCCGCCGGGGCCCCGGTACGGTGAAAATATTTCGATCATGTTCCCGCCGTGGCGTCGGCGTTCCATGGAAGTCAGGGAACATCAGCGTTCCACTGTCATCAGCGGTAACAGGATGTCGTCAACCAGATGATGAATGAACACGTCGTCCAGGGCTTCTCCAGTGATCAGAAGCCGGAAGAAGACCGCCGCGGGAACCAGTTCGTTGAAAACGCAGGCGGCCGTCGGCGAGCACGGCTCACCCCGGTCGACGGCCCGTTGCACGATGAGGGCGGCCAGACCGCGCCCGTCCTCGATCATCTGGGCCCGCAGCGCCGACGCCAGGGCCACGGAGTCGCGCATGGCCAGCACGACGCCGGCCATCAGGGCGGCACCGCCGTCGGCCAGGCGCCTGACCTTCTGGCGAATGATATCGATCATGTCGCCGCGCAGGCTGCCGGTGTCCGCGATGATGATGTCGTCGACCGCCTGGCGACGGATCGCCTCGACGACGAGTTCGTCCTTACCCGCCCACCGCCGGTAGATCGTCGCCTTGCTCGCCCGGGCCCGGGCCGCGACGGCGACCATGCTCATGCGCTCGTAGCCGACCTCGGTGAGCAGCTCGAGCGCGGCGTGCAGGATCGCCTGCTCACGGGCGTCGTCGCGGGGACGCCCACGCACGGCACCGCCCAGGGGCGTCGAAACCATCATGGTCGTGACCCCCCTCCCACCGTCGGCCATGTTCCAAAACAGTACCGTACTGTACCTGAATTAGAACTAGCGTGACCGACGGTGACAGAGTGTTGCAGGCGCCGAAACGGCCCGCGCCTGACGGTCCGAGAAAATACGAAAAGTACGATTATGTGCGAAAATTGTGACCACGACATCTTCGGCCTGACGCGGCCGGCTCAGCGGTCGGGGCCGTGCCCCGTGGCGAGTTCAGCTTCGATGATCTCGAGCAGTTCCTGTCCACCGTGCAGGCCCGGGGCAGTGGTGACCCGTAGGTTCGGGTGCGTCCACCGGTGCTCGTCCAGTTCACCGTGGGCGGGACGGACGGCGAGATCCGCGCCTGCGAGCATGCCCGCGTCCAGCAGCGAGTCCCCCGCGGCGGCGAGCCTTGCCGGCCCGGCCCTGCGCATCACCTCGGCGAGGGCCGCCTCCTTGGTCAGCACGGCCGGTACCAGGTAGACCTTGCGGCCCTGGGCGGACAGGCCCCATCCGTCGGCCGCCAGGCTCGCCGCGAGGCCGGACAGGTCGGGGATACCGTCGCGTTCGTAGGCGACGAGGTAGACGAACAGGTCGTCGGCGACCCGGCTCACCCGGACCCAGCCGTCGGCGGCGAGCCGCTGCGCGATGGCCCGCACGTCGGCGAGCGGGCGGGCACCGGTGGCGATCTGCTCCCGGATCCGGGCCGCCCAGGCCTCGTCCGGACGGCCGTCGACCAGCAGGTGGCCGCCGTTGGTCGTGATCGCGTACCGGGGGCGGACACCGAGATCGACCCGTTCGTACTGGGCGCGGGTACGGGTGGTGACCGGAACGAGGGTCGCCGCCGCGTGCAGCTTGGCGATCAGCTCGGCGGCCCCGGTGGTACAGAACGCGGCGGGCTCGCCGTCGATGTGCTCCACCGTGACCAGTTCGGGTTCGACGGCACCGGGAGGGAGCCGGAAGGAACGCCTGCTGTAGATCAGCGTCTGGTCGAGATCACAGGCGACGACCCAGCGCGGGCCCGGCAGGGCCGCGGCCGGGGACAGCGCGGACGTCCTTGTGCTGATTGCCCAACTGTATGCCACGGGCGGGCCGAGATGCCGCGCAATCACACGTGTTGCCCGGATACGGAAGCCGCCCGAGCACGGAAGCCGCTCTGGTGCGGAAGCCGGACAGGGGACAGAGCGAAGTCTGTCCACAGCCCGTTCGGGCGGAGGACGGTTGTCCACAGGCCAGCGCGCGCTGTTTCATTCGGCCCGCACGGCTGCGAGCCTGACAGACATGGCCCCGGACCCCGGCCAGCATTCCTGGCAGCAGCAGTACTCCTGGCAACAGATCGCCGACAGCCAGTGCGGCGTCATCGCCGTCCGCGCTGTCGTCGCCGCCGGCACGAGCCGCTCGACGATCCACCGGCAGGTACGGACCGGACGCTGGCAGCGCCCCATGGCGGGTGTGCTCGTGACCCGCCCGCAACCGCTCACCCGTATGCAGCTGCTGTGGTGCGCGGTCGAATCCATCGGGCCGCACGCCGTTGTCGGCGGTGCCTCCGCGGCCGCCATGGGCGGCCTGCGCGGCTTCGACGACGAACACGTCACCATCGTCGTGCCGGCCGGGCGGTATCCCGCCCCGCGGCCGGGCGTCGTCATTCACCACAGTGCCCGGCTGGATTCCGACGCCGTGCACCCGCACCTGCGTCCGCCCCGGACCAGACTGGCCCGGTCCGTCGTGGACATGGCCGGCTGGGCACGGCGGCCGGAAGCCGTGTACGACATCATCGCGTCCGCCGTCCGGCAACGCCTGGTCACGGTCGGCGAACTGCGTGCCGCCACCGGGGCACGTGGGCCGATCCCCCGGAAAAACCTGATCCTTCAGGTGCTGGGCAGTCTGGAGGCAGCACAGGTGCTGAGCGGCTCGGGCGCGGCGTCAGCCGGCCCGGAGGCGGTGGACCAGCCCGCGCCCGTCACCACGAGCCGTGACGACACACCTCCCGGTGACGGCGCGCCCTGTCACGACGGCGTGCTGAACAGTGCGCGGTCGGGCGCGCCGTCGGGCGGTTTGATGATCCCGACACACGAGTACGGCAGATCGGCCCTTTCCTCGACGGGTACGCCCTTGGCCTCGCACAGGGACAGGACATGAGGCAGCTCCGCCAGCCGCTCGGGCGTGACGACGACCTTCCAGGGCACCCGGCGCAACAGCACCCTGGTGGTCTCACCGACCCCGGGCTTGACCAGGCCGATGTTGTCGATCCCGTACTCCTTCGCCAATGTCTCGACCGCCTGCCAGCCGGCCCAGGTCGGGGTGCGCTCCGCCGGCCGCGAGACGCCGTCCGCGACCGCGGCCGACGCGGCGGGAAACGCCTCGACAACGGTCTCCACGTAACGGCGGGAGTAGTCCCGGTCGGCGAGATGCCGGTAGTACTTCGCCCCGTGGAAGTCGGCCGGGCCGATCAGCGACCGGTTCAGCACCGTCCGGCTCACCAGGCCGCTGACCGTGGAGTTCAGGCAGCTGTGCGGGATCAGGAAGTCGTCCCGTGTCCCGTGCAGAGGTGTGCAGTGGCCGGGGTCGGAGATGACCGCCATGGACGCGTCCAGCCCGAGGCCGTCGGCGGCGGCCTCAAGCACCTTGAGGATGGCGCCCTTGCCCGTCCAGCCGTCGACGAACTGCAGGCTGCGCCGGTCGTGCCGGGCGAGGATCCAGCGCATCGCGTTCTCGTCGAGCCCCCGGTCCTTGATGATGGAGACCGAATAGTGCGGCAGGTCGAGGCCATGCCGCCAGCGGGCCCAGCGCCGCATGAGGATGCCGGCGGGCGTGCCGGCCCGCGCCAGCGACACGATGACCGGCCGCGCCCTGGCCGCGAGCACGAGTTCGGTGGCCACCCCGACCGCGGTGGCGACCCGCACCGCCGAGCGGGCAAGGGCGTCCTCGAACAGGGCAAGGTAGGCCTGCGACGGCTCGTACTCGACCGGCAGGTCCTCGGAGTAGTGGCGGCCCTTGGAGAAGTCCTCCTCACGGTCCTCGGTGGGGCGTTCCAGCGGGATGTCGCTGAGGTCCTTCAACAGAAAGGTGACATCCGCCGGGTCGTAGGAGCCCGAACCCACCGTTCCTGGGAGGACCGGCCGCACCGCGCTCCCGGGCGCACCTCCGGTGCTCGCGGCGCTCCCGGTCAACGCGCACCCCCGGTGCTGTCGGCCGACAGGGTCAGCGGCCGGCCGGCCGGCCCCCGCGCCGGGATCGTGACCACGGTGACCGGCGCGCACCGGCGCAGCGCCCCGACCATCCCCGACACGTCGGCTGCCCCCGCCGCGCTCACCCTGGCCGCCCCGGCGACGGCCCGCCCGTTCGCGGCCGAGTCGACCACCACGACGATGTCGTCGTACAGACCGGGCCGGACGTTGTACACCTGGCTGACCCGGCCCGGGTCGTCAGGCGCCGGAAAGGTCCGCGCGCAGCGGATCGCGTAGCCGTCGGCGTCGATGGGGTGGACCGGTGAACGGGTCGTCGAATGGTAGACGACCTCGCCAGGGATGATCTGGTCGAGCGCGTCACCGATACGTAGCGGCGTGTACATCAGCTCCTCGGTGCCGAGCACGAGAACGCGATCTGAGGGCCTGTTCAGCGCTGCGGCCACATCCTTGGCGACCAGCGGCGCCACCTCGGCAAGCAGCGCCCGGTCCGACCGCGACCAGCCATGGCGGGCGCCGTCGGGAAGCTCCTCCGGCCAGTCAGGTGTCACAAAACGCACCGGAGCGGGCGCTGTGGGCGACTGCGTCGGGCTGCTGCCGTACCGGGCCCGTATTCGCTCGGCGCGCGCGGTCACGTCGTCCGGGACGGTCACCTCCCCGGCCAGCAGCGACACCACCCGCACGGGCACGCCGAGACGGTCCGCGAGCTCGTCGAAGGCGCGGCGGGCCGGTGCCGGCCGGGCGTCGAAAAGGGTGGCCACCGTGTACGACGGCCGGGGCGCGAACGCGTGCAACGCGCGGATCGTGCCCAGGGCGGTCCGGCCGGTGGACAACTCGTCGTCGACGAGCACCAGCGGCCGGGGCGCCCGCACCAGCTCGGGATCGCCCGGCATCAGCCAGTGGAAGGTGGCGTGCGAGTGCGCCTCGTCGAAGTCCAGCAACGTGGTGGCACCGGGAACGGCCCGGCGTGTGGTGTGCAGGTAGTCGCAGTCGTCCAGCCCGTCGGCCACGGTGTGCCCGAGCGAGGTGGCGGTCTCGCAGTAACCGAGTACCAGCGGCGCCACCGTCACGCGGTCGCCGCCGGTCGCCCGCTGGTCGGCACGGACCTGCGCGGCCAGCAGGTGACCAGCCGAGACCGACCGCGCCGGCCGTACCGGCAGATGTTTGCCGAGCACCCGGCTGACCAGTAGATGGGCCCGCCTCGGATTGCGTCGCAGCGCAAGGCCCACCATCGCGTCCAGCCCCCCGCCGACCACGTCGGTCCGCAGGCGAACATCGAGCCCCAGCTCGTCCCACAGCCATCCCGCACCGTTCGACGGCACCGCGGCAGCATCCGCCAGACTCACATGACCTCCGTCCTCACCGGCATTCCCATCAGCATCCCGACCGGCATTCCCCGCAGGGTCTCCACCGGTTCCGGCCACTCGCCCGCCAGGTCCTCGTCCACGCCTGGCCGGTCACAGGGCGCTGGTCGCCGCCAGCACGTCGACGAACGTGTGCCCCTCGCGCAGGACGCCGAAGGCCCGGGCCCGCCGCAGCACCCCCTCAGCCCAGGCCCGGTGGGGCCGCAGCTCGTTCATCTTGTTCGCATAGTGGCTCGGACGCACGCCACCGGTGTCGTCCGCGAGAATCGCCATCGCGTCCGTGTACTCCTCGTGGGTGGCTACGTGCAGGGCGTGTACAGCGGGCACATGGCTGGGGTGGATCACCGTTTTGCCGAGCAGCCCGTTGGCCTTGTCGAGCACGACTTCGCGGATGAGCCGGTCGAGATCGGCGGAGACGAGCCGGGACCGCATCCGCGCGCCGTCCGCGCTGTCGTCGACGAGGTCCGCCTCCTCGAACGGCGTGACCCGCAGCGAGCTGACGAAGAGCCGTTCCGGCTGCGCGAAGTACTCCCAGACCGGCCCGCTCACCACGTGCTCCCCACCGCGGCCGCACACGTTGACGATGTCGGCAATACAGTCGCGCACCACCGCGATGTCGTAGATGGTCAGATCGCGGTCCCGGCGCAGCCCGAACAGGCCGCAGAGATCGGTCGCGCCGATACGCACGGCAAGAACGATGTCCTCGTGCTTGTCGACGAGGTCGCGCACGCCCAGCAGCGTCCGCTCCCGGGTCTCGCGAAAGATGATCTGAGGACTTTCCAGCACGGGCATCGCCCACAGCGGCCGGCCGAGCCGGTCGGAGGCCTGCGTGACCGCGGCCAGCGCCGCCACGCCGCCCTCGGGATCGAACTTGGGCAGCACGAAACCGCCGAGCATCTCCGACGCGTCGACGTCGAGCCGCGCGATGATGCGCGATATCTGATCGGTGTCACGCACGCGGACGAACAGCAACGGCGGCCCGCCCGCGCTGGCCGGCGGATTCTCACTCAGGTCATGCAGCGTAGCAATGATGTTCGCCTCGGCCGCGGGGACCTCGTGGTCGGCGATGGCGTCCTCCAGGCAGAGCACCATCGACGTCACCCCGGCGGACATCTGGCGGCGGACGTCCGCGGCCAGTGTCGGGCGGGTGCCCGGAGCGTAAAGGGTCGCCCCGAGCGCCGTTGCCACCAACAGGCGGTCCGCGGCCGGCAGGATCTCCTCGGGCAGGCGGTGAAACAGCGCATCCGCCCGGTCCGCGGCCAGGAAACCGAAGTGACGCACCGGTCGAACCCCCTGTCGTCGGACCGTTCACTGATCGGGGCGGCCGCACGTCGTCATTTGTGGGCGCCAGACTGGCCAGAACCTACAGCCACAGCCACTGGTTCCGAAATTCCGCACACTGTTGTCATCAACCGGACAACCTGTTTTCACACAACCGCGACCGTGGCGAACGAGATCGCCACCGGCTGGTGGCCGGGCCGCCGGCTGCCCGCGGCAGGACATCAGGGCAGGTCGACCAGCCCGATGGATCAATGGGGCGGATCAAACAGTCATCCGCGCCCAGCTACTGCTCACGCCGAGCGCCCGCATACACCACGCCGCCGGCCGGTGACCGTGAGCACGATATACCGTGCCGGACGCACGTTATCCGATTACCCGCCGCGTAATCTATTCGCTGCTGATCCATTCGCTATTGCGCGTTATGCACAACGCGCAATAGCGAGATGTGTACACGTGACAGGCCGGCAGGCGGGTTCAGCGAAGCACCAGGGCGTCGTCCGGAGGATGCCGTAGCACGACCTGCGCGGCTTCCGGGCCCGGAAGCAGCCGGACACCCCACGGCAGCCGCGCGCCGTCCAGCGGGACCTCCACGGTGTGCTCACCGTGTGCGTGTGCCGCCTCGCGAGCGGGTACCCGGGCGAGCACCTGCCCGTCTTCCCTGGTCTGCGGCGGGGTCGTTCCGGACCGGACAACCAGCAGCAGCTCGGGCAGAAGCCCGTCCGCGCGCACCTGTACACGCAGCGTACGACGACGCCAGCCCACCCGGGCCACCATATAACTGACCGTCGCCGCATCCTCCCGTATCTGTTGCTGTTGCGGCTGGTGCTCCTGTTGCGGCTGGTGCTCCTGTTGCGGCTGGTGCTCCTGTTGCGGCTGGTGCTCCTGTTGCGGCTGGTGCTCCTGTTGCGGCTGGTGCTCCTGTTGCGGCTGGTGTGGCTGCTGCTCCTGGTAGGGCTGCTCCTGGTAGGGCTGCTCCTGGTAGGGCTGCTCCTGCTGTGACTGTTGGTCCGGCTGGACCAGCGAACTGGCTCCGGTCGGCGGGTCCGCGGAAGCCTCCGCGCTCCCGACAGCCTGCCGGTCCTCGGCAGCCCGCTGGTCTCCGGCAGCCGCTGGATCCGCGGAATCCGCGGATGTCGAGGGGTGTGCGGCCCGCCAGCCCTCCTGGCCACCGGCTGCCGGGGCCTGGACGTCCACGCGAAGCGGCGGATCCGGGCGGGCATCCTGTTCCGCCCGGACCGCCGGCCGGGCCAGGATGCCCGTTCCCGGCGGTACCGCGGTCAGCGTCCCGCCGATATGCACCAGCGGATAGCAGGCGATGAAATACGCCGAGCCGTCCGACGGTGCGGCCAGGTGCCAGCCGCCTTTTATCTCCAGGCTCGTGTTGGTGACCTTCGCCTGGTCCGCCTCGGGATCGTCGGGCCCGGTCGGCAACTGGTCCCGGCGCCACAGGACCCGGGCCTCGGTGATCCCCAGCGGCATCCGGAAGGACAGCACGATCTCCTCGCCGCGGTCGTCGGCACGCAGCTCCGTGATCTCCCCGACGACCAGGTGCCGTACCGCCCTGCCGACCACGGCCCGGCCGGCCAGTACGGTCACCGGGACGTACTCCAGCTCGCCGGCCGCCGACAGATCGACCAGGTGGCCGCTGTCACTGGACCCGACCAGCCGGACCGGATCGGCGATCCGCGCCAGGTCCACCTCGGTGTCCTCGACCGCGAGCGGATGCCCTGGCGGCAGACCCGGCGGCGAGCTCGACAGACCCGACTGCGAGCTCGGCTGCGGGTCGTTCGGGGGCACCGCGTAGATCCGCACCTCGCTGCCCGCCGGCGCGTTCCAGCGCAGCATGGTGCGACCCGCGGCGGTGGTGACCTGCAGATCACGGATCGCCGGTGGACGCGGTATCACCGTCGCCATGGTCGACGCCCCGCCCGTACGCGCGGGAACAGCGTCCGCGTCATGGAACTCGACGTAGACCTGGTAACGGTATGTGACACCTGCCTGGACGGCGGAGTCGACGTACTGACCGGCGTTCGCCCTGGTCCGCCGCGTCGGAAGCCGCACCGGCGACGATTCGTCCACGGTCCGCTCGATCGTGACCGCGTCCACCGGACCGTCCAGGCGCCAGGACAGCTTCACCGCGTCACCGATCTGCTCCGCGCGCAGCTCAGTGACGTCCCGCATGACCACGAGCCCGGGTGTGCGTACCGGTACCGACCGTCGGCTGCCGGCGATCGCGGTCACCTCGTAGCGGACCATCACTCCCACCGGCACCCCGGCGTCGACGAGATCCGTGGACCCGGTGGTGCCCAGGCTGTGTTCCGGCGCGACCACCCGCTCCGGGTCGCTCGCGTCCCCGAACAGGCGGACCACCCGGTAGGACACCGGGGCGGCGCTGGACAGGGAGGCGCGCCACCGCAGGACCACCCCGCCGTCCTGCTCGGTCGCGGTCAGGTCCCGGGGTGGCTCGAGGGGCAGCGCGGCCAGCGCCGCCAGCGCCTCGCGGCTGTCGGCCGCCGTGGCGAGCACCGCGGCCAGGGCGTTCTCCTGGTCGGGGGCGGGCAGCTCCCGGGCCGCGGCGACCCGGCGGTGGATGACGTCCTGATGGGCGACGAGTTCGGCGAGCACCTCCTCGGGGGTGCGCCCGTCCGGGCCGGGCACGTCGCGGGCGTGGGAGACCAGCCACCGTGCCCCGTCGGTGGCGGCATCCGCGCGCCGGGCCTCACGGTTGTCCACCAGCGCCCGCCAGCCGGCGTCGGCGGCGGCCAGCGCCGCCTGCACCCGCGCGCCGAGTTCTTCGGCCTCCCGCGCGGCGGCACCGTCGAGCAGCGCCAGCACCGGGCGGGCGGCGGCCAGCAGCTCGCCGGCATAGCGAACCCGGCCGGCGTCCAGCGCCCGACGGATGGCGAACACCGCCTCGGCGGCCTCCCGCGCCTGGCGCATGCTCCGCCCGCAGGAGCGGCAGGCCACCGCGGCGGCCTCGGTCTCCCGCCCGCACGAGGGGCACGCGGTGTACAGCTCGGTGTCGCAGTAACGGCAGATCCGCGAGCCGTCCACCGGCTCTGGACGGCAACACTGCGCACACACCACGTAGTCGAGGAAGACCCCGGTCGTCACGGCCGCGCCCAACTCCCGGGCGACGCCGAGCAGCAGGGTCTTGGCCTGTGCCGTGGACAGGCCCGACCCACTCGACAGGATCTCCCGTACCAGCCCCTCGAACGCGGCCGGTCCCAGTTCGCCGTCGAGAACGATGTGCTCCTCGACCCGTCCCCGGATCTCCTCCCGGGCGTCCGCGACCAGGCCGGCGGTATAGGCGGCCGGATCCCCGTTCAGCAGCCTGGTGCGCACCTGCGCGAGCAGATCCGCGATCACCGTCTTCTCACGGTCGTGCGGACGCCGCTGGTTGCGTTCCAGCGCGATCTCGTAGGCCGCCCGGATCCGTTCCGGCGGCGAGTCGGCCGGAACGCCCAGGAAGGCCCACAGGGAGGCGGTGGCGGCCCGGTTGCCGACCCGTAGCTGTCGCAGTTCGACCAGGCGGTCCCGGATCTGGCGGCGTACCCCCGCGGCGAGGGGCTCGATCCCGTCCCCCCAGCCGTCCTCGATCACCTGCTCACCGGCGAGGACCGCGTCGAACTGCTCGGCGGTCACCCCGTCGGCCGCCGCCAGCCGGCGCAGCCCGGCCACCCGGGAACGCGGCACCCCGCCGAAACGCTCACGCACGGTCGCGAGGTTGCGGGCCACCTTCGCCAGCCGTTCGGCCTGCCCGGCCTGGCGGGCCGCCAGCACCCGGGCCCGGAGCTGGTCACGGGTGGCGGCGTCCAGCAGCGGCGCCTCCCACTCCGCCCGCCGCCGCACCAGCGTCGCGGCGAGCGACGCGTACCGGGTCGCGTTCCGCTGCCGCTGCAGGAAGGCCATGACGGCGGCCAACTGCTCGCGTACCTGCGCGTCGGTGTGGACGACATCCGGGTCGAGGGCCGCGACGAAAAAAGGATCGTCGAGATCCAACGAGGACCGGCGGTGCAGCTCCGCCAGCACGCGCTGGCGATAACCACTGCCGTCGAACGCCGCGCTCACCGTCCCACCTTCGTCCCGTCCCTGCCGCGGGGCAGGTGAAACCCGTGCCTGTACAGCCCGTGCCCATCCTGGAGACAGCCTGGAACGTTCACCATATGTACTGGACGAGGCAATGTACCGGCCAGAACTGCACCTTGCCCACTCCTGGTGACGCCCCACACAGGCCAGGCCCTGCCGGTGGGCACCCTCCGTGGACACGTGTCCGGTGGATGCCGGCCATCCGCGTCAGCGCCCCCGTCGGCCGGCTTCCATCAGCCACGCCCTAGTCGCGCTGCTTGAGCAGTGTGACCTTCCTGCCCTCCTCGTCCCGCATCGCCTCGCTGCCGACCCCGGCCTTCACCTGCAGGAGCAGGGGCTCCTTCGCGCCGGGATGGGTGGCGGTGACCCGGATGGTCTGGTCCGGGCGCATGAAGAAGGTGACCTCGACGGGTGTGCCGCGGGGATGGCCACCCGGGATACCGGCGATGGCACCCTCAACGATCACCTTGTTGTCCTCCGGCACGGGCGACTCGGCGCTCGTGCCCTGCTCGAACACGCGGATGTCGACCTCGGCCTGGTTGTCGGAGACCGTGTAGAAGGTCCGCGTCACCTCGATCGGCAACGGGTCGTTGCGGTGCGCCAGGAACGCGGCGACCGTCTTGCCCCTGTCCTCGGCAAAGATCCCGAAACCGCGCGAGGTCACGTTGACGATCTTCGTTTTCACCAGGTCCGCCACGGCGGTGGTGTCCAGCCCGAAGCTGTCGGCCGCCCCGGACGCCGCCTGTCGCACGTCGGCCGGCTCCGCCGCCTCCAGGCCCTCCCCCTCGGCGAGCCTGCCCTTCGCGACCAGATCGTCGATGACCTGGCGTTCCAGCTCCTTCTTCTGCCCGAACACCGCCGCGCCCTTGGCCACCGCAAGATCGGGATCGACGAGACGGGGAGTCACGCCGAACTCCTCGGTCAGCTTCCGGGTGATGGCGGGGCTCTTGCTCATCCCCCCGACGAGCAGGCAGACGTCGACGTGGTCGACACCGCGCTCCTTCGCCCGGTCGAGCACCGAGCCGGTCAGGTCGAGCGTGCGCTGCAGCAACGGCGCCGTGATCTCCTCAAGGTCGGCGCGGGTGACGGTCACGCTCGTGCGCCGGCCGGCATGGACCACCAGCACGTCCACGCTCTCCCGGCCCGAGAGCGCCAGCTTCGCCTCCTCCGCCGCGGTCAGCAGCTCCTGCTCGTCGTAGACGTCGTCGAGCGGGTCGCCTGCGTCGGGCTGCGCCTCGACGAACTTCTGCGCGAGGAAGCGCACCAGCTCGGCGTCCCAGTCGGCGCCGCCCAGCTCGTGGTCGCCGTCGGTGGCGACCACCGTGATCTCGTTCTCCGACAGCCGGATGACCGTGGTGTCGAAGGTGCCGCCGCCGAGGTCGTAGACCAGCACGGTGGACTCCGCCGCGCCGCCCCGCGCGAACCCGTAGGCGAAGGCGGCGGCGGTCGGCTCGTTGATGATGTCGACGACGTTCAGCCCGGCGAGCGTCCCGGCGAGTTTCGTCGCCTTGCGCTCCTCGTCGCCGAAGTAGGCGGGCACGGTGATGACCACGTCGGTCACCGGGTTCCCGGTCACCCGCCGCGCGTCGGCGGCCAGGGCCTTGAGCACGAGGCTGGACACCGCGGAAGCGCTGTACTCCTCGCCGTGGACGACGAACCGCCAGTCCGCCTCGCCCATGTGCCGCTTGACCAGGCTCGCCACGTCGTCCGGACGGATCCGGGCCTGCCGCTTGGCCTGCGTGCCGACGACGAAGCTGACGTCGCCGTCGGCCGACTCGTCGAAGAGCACCACCGACGGTGTGGTCGGCTGCGACTCGATGTTACGGATGACGTCCGGGCGTCCGTACTCGTCCACCTGGGCGATACACGAGTACGTCGTCCCCAGGTCGATCCCGAACACCTTCGTCCGCGTCATGTAGCTTCCCTCCGCCAAACCGCGGCCACCGCCCAAGGCCCGAGCACACGAAGAACAGATCGCGCTGCCCGCGACCCGTCGGCCAGGGGCACCAGACCTCCTGGGCCTGCCAGGCCGGTTCCCGGCGCCCGGATTCGGCGGGGAACCGGGCACCGGGAACCATGGCCGCGCGGTTGTTGACCCTCTTTGTCGGCCTTCTGCTGTTGTCGGCCCTCTAGTGTGCCCGAAAGACCTCCACCTCGGCTGGACGCACCACGATCGACTCACCACGGACGAACCCGGGTTTGACGGTTCGGGCGATCGTCCGGTCGCGCTTGGCGTCGTCCGTACCGATACGGCGTACGCCGACGTGCCGGGCCGGATCGAAGGGCATGCCCACGACCGCGGTGTACGGGCGGACGTCCACAGCAACATCCATGATCTGCAACAACTGCGTACGCAGGATACCGGCGACGCTCTGGCCGTCGTCCGCACCCAGGCTCGTCATCTGGTCGTGTAGCCGCATCAGGCCCCGCAGCAACGGCGACATCGCCTCGGTCAGCTCGCCCGCCCGCAACCGGGTGTTCTCGGCGTGCAGGCGGTCCACCAGGTCGGCGTCGTGACGCCGGAGCCTGGCCAACTCCTCGACCCGCCGGGCCAGGTCGTCCAGGCGGGCGGCGACGACGGTGGCCGCGGAACCATCGGCGCTGCCGTCGATGACGGCGTTCTCGGCGGGAGCCTTGCCCTCGGCGGGAACCTTGCCCTCGGCCGCGGCCTTCTCCTCGGCGACGGTCGCATCGGCGACAGTGCCGTCGGTGACAGTGCTGTAGGTGACGGTGTCGACGGGCCCGCTGGCAACGCCCTGCCCGCCAGCGGGCCTGCCGGTGGCACCAGCCGCGGGGGGCCGTGTCGGGGGCTGCTCTGCGACGACGGTCACGACCGGTTCCAGCGATGGGAGGTTGGCCGGCGGGGCGTCACGTCCGGCGTCCCCGGCCTCTCCGGCGCCGGCCACGATCTCCCCCGGGTCTGCCTCGTCGCCGTTGTCACCCGGCGGCACCGGATGTGGCGTATCGGCCACCGACCCGTGCCGTAGTCGGGATGTCGAAGCAGGCCCACCGTCCGCGGGCGGTACCGGCACCGGCCGGGTCACCGCCGCTTCCGCTCCCCGGCCGCGCGCAGCCACATCCCCTCGCCCCCCTGATCCCGGCCCTGTTGACCGTTTGCTGTCTATATGCGCCTACTTACGTCCCGGAGTCCAGTTCAGACCCCAGCCGAAGGCCCGGTCAAGCTCCTGGTGGCCGCCGACATAGCGCACCTCCCGGTTCACGATGAGGTCGTTGCCGCCCTGGTTGGTCAGCAGCGCGATCGCGCACATCCGGGCACTACCGGCCCGCTCGTCCAGCCGGACCTCGATGGGCACGCCCCGCGCCGGGGTGAGGGTCACCACCGCGCCGGCCTGGTCGAAGTTCGGGACGCCGGAATAGACGAAAGCGAAGATCAGCAGACGGCGGATCTCCGAGACATGGGCGAGGTTGACGAACAGGTTCTCCCCACCGGTGGAGGCACCGGTACGGTCGTCGGCGTCGAGCTGGACGTACGGGGGTGTCTCGAAGGAGCCGAACGCGTTACCGAGCGCCTGCACGACCCCTTTACGGCCGTCGGCGAGCTCGTACAGGCTGGCCAGGTCGAGGTCGATCCCGCCCTGCCCGGCGCTCAGCACCCGCTTGAGGAGGCCGCCCCGGCCGCCGGCACCCGCCGCGCCCTGGGCGTTCCAGTTGAGGTTGACGTGCAGCCGCCCGCCGCCACCCTGCTTGCTCAGGGAGACCGAGGGCGAGCTCTTGGTCAGGGTCACCTTGTTCAGCGACACCCCGGGCGTGCCGGACGGTGAGCCGGCGGATGAGCCGGACGACGAGTCGGCGGATGAGTCGGTAGATCGCTTGGTGTAGTCGATGGACATGTTCCGCTCCCTTGTGGTGGTCGTGTCAGCAAGCCGGACGGCCTGTTGCCGGATCGCCGCGAACCCCCCCGTGGTGGCACGTACTGGTGGTGGCACGTACACGGTCAAGGATCTTCGCTGTCGTGAACGCCACCGTCCATGGACGGCGCTGTCCATGGACGCACGACTGTCATGAACGGGCAGTAACGATCTCGCGCTGCCGTTCGTCCGGGCCGTCGCCGTCGTCCTCGCTCTCGCCGGCACGCCGCTCCTTGTTCCGGCGCCGGAGGGAGGAGACCAGGGCAACGCCGATGAACCCGACACCGACGAGACCAGTGATGATCTCCGGAACCTCGGTCTCGATGCTGACGGCGAGGATCACCGCGAGCGCGCCGATGGCGTAGTGGGCACCGTGCTCCAGATAGACGTACTCCTGCAGGGTGCCCTTGCGGACGAGGTAGACGGTGATCGACCGGATGTACATGGCGCCGATACCGAGCCCGGCCGCGATGACGAAGATCTCCTGCGTGATCGCGAAAGCACCTACCACGCCGTCGAAGGAGAACGACGCGTCCAGCACCTCCAGATACATGAACAGGAAGAACGCGGCCTTTCCCGACGCGAGGACCAGCGCGTTGGGACCGCCTTTACCGCCGGTCGCCTCCGCCGTGGACGCGGCTCCCGCGGGCACCACCGCGGTGGCGTCGCCGGTGTCCTTCTCAGCCTCCTGCGCGTCATCGTCGTCGGCTCCCACACCACGCGCCTCGAAGAACTCACCGAGACCACGCACGCCCAGATAGGTGGCGATACCGGCGACACCGGCCGTGAGCACCTGCTGGGTCGCGTCACCGGAGAACGCCTCGGCGACGATGAGCAGCGCGACGAGCGCGACCACGGCCGACAGCACGTCGAGCTGCCCCGCTCTGCGCAGCGGCTCCTCGATCCAGCGGAGCCACTGGACGTCACGTTCGGGGTCGAACATGAAATCCAGAAAGATCATGAAGAGGAAGATGCCACCGAAGGCGGCAATGGCCGGATGCGCGTCGTGCAGCCGGGTCGCGTACTCGTCCGGGTTGTTCAACGCGAGGTCGAAGACCTCGATGGGGCCGAGATGGGCGGTGAGCGCGACGATGACGATCGGGAACAACAGGCGCATCCCGAACACGGCGATCAGGACGCCGACGGTGAGGAATATCTTCTGCCAGAACTCGTTCATCCGGCGCAGGATCGTGGCGTTGATGACCGCGTTGTCGAACGACAGGCTTATTTCCAGCACGGCCAGGATGGCGACGATTGCGGCCGTCTTCGGGCCGTCGAGCACACCGGCCAGCGCGACACCGGCCACGGTGATCGCCAGCGACCAACCAAAAATTCGCAGTGCATGCACGAGGACAGGCAACCTTCCTCCGGACCGGGTCTGGCGCGGCACCGGGAGCACCACCCACCGCGCCTCGACCCCGGTCCGGAGCATCGAGGCATCACATCGACCTCACGTCGGCCCGGAGCGGGCGCGGCCCAGGTCGTAACCATGCCCTGACCACGCCCGCGCAGCTGCGGGGGCCATCCGGCCGTAGACCACGATCCCGGGCATCGTAACCGGCCGGGCCGACATCACCGGGTAACGGTCAAACCGGGACCATCGGCGTCCGGCACCGAGCGTGGGCCGTCACCAGGCATCCAACGACCCGCCCGCGGCCCACCGGGCGCGGTGGCACCGGCGCTCCCGGTCCGCTTCACCCGGCCCGGGCCGGCCAGCCACGACGGCCGGGCGTCGGCGCGGAGGGATCAGACATTGACTCCGTAGTCCCGGGCGATTCCGGCAAGCCCGGACGCATAACCCTGGCCGACAGCCCGGAACTTCCACTCGGCGCCGTGCCGGTACACTTCACCGAAGACCATCGCAGTTTCGGTGGAGGCGTCCTCGGTGAGATCGTAACGCGCGATCTCGGCGCCCCCCACCCCGTTCACGATCCTGATGAACGCATTGCGGACCTGACCGAAGTTCTGCTGGCGTGCATCCGCGTCATAGATCGAAACCGGAAACACCACCTTGTCGACCTCCGCGGGCAGACTGGCGAGGCTCACGTTGATCGCTTCATCGTCACCTTCTCCCTCACCGGTGAGGTTGTCGCCCTGATGCTCGATGGCGCCGTCCGGGCTCTTGAGATTGTTGAAGAAGACGAAGTGGCTGTCCGAGAGGACCTTGCCATCGGATCTGAGGGCAATCGCGCTCGCGTCAAGATCGAAATCAGCGCCGGTCGTGCTGCGGACATCCCAGCCGAGACCGACGACGATGTTGGTCAGACCGGGTGCCTCCTTGGTCAGCGAAACGTTTCCGCCCTTACTGAGGCTGACTCCCACTTACTCCTCCTGCTGTCATTGCGATCGGGGCTGTTGCTGTATTTCGGGGCCCTGGCCACCCCCCGCACCGAACGCGACGCAGCCTACTGGGCTCGATCACGCATGCCCACGGCGACGTGGGGTTATGGGGCCTGTGTTCTGCGGGACGAACGGGACCTCTCCAGGGTTCCCGGACGCACGCGCAGGCTCGTCCGGGACTGCTCCCCGGGGCAGCTGGCGACCGCCGGCGCGGCGTGTGCGGGCGGGCGTCGGTGAAGCGCGCCGAGCAGGTGGCGCCCCACCCGCGTGGGCCCGCCGGGCCCGGGTATCCCGGAGCGGGACCGATGACGGACCAGCACGCGCCCGGCACCGGGTCCGGCCGCGAACGCGCATCAACGTGGAGACTTCGATCCGATGCCGACATCCCCCTCCCCCGGCGGAGTACCTCCGCATCCCCAACACGTCCCCACCTGGTGGTCCCACGCTGTTCACGTTGGGGCGCCACCAATCGGTACAGGAGAGGCCGACTATCAAGGGGTGGTTCACCTGGATAAGGTCGCGGCGATGATCGGACGTTCCATAGGCCGGGTTGTCATCTCTGACGTCAGCCCCGCCGTATCCTGTGGGCAGTGGCCGTCGCGGGCAGTCGAGGGTGAGACCCTCACCGTCGCCGCGACGGTATTCTGTGACGGGCATGATCTGATCGGTGCCAACGTGGCACTGTCAGGTCCGGACGGTCGCGGGAACCCGTTCACCCGGATGCGGCAGGTCACAGCGGGCACCGATCGTTACGAAGCCGAGGTCCGGGTCGATTCGGAGGGCCTGTGGGGCTTCCGCGTCGAGGCGTGGGCCGACCCGGTGGCCACCTGGCGGCACGCTGTCGAGGTCAAGACGGCCGCTGGCCAGAGCACGGACGAACTGTCGGTGGACTTCGAGGACGGCGCCCGGCTCCTGCTGCGCGCCCTGCCCGGGATCCCCGAAGGCCGGCGGGCGGCGGTCCGGCACGCCGTCGACGTCCTGCGCGACGACACGCTGACGGATCCGCGCGCGCGGATCGCGGCGGCGTGCGACCCGGCGCTGGTCGACCTGCTCACCCGGTGCCCGCTGCGGGAGCTCATCACCCGCTCGCCCCTGTACCGGATCTGGGTGGACCGGCCCCGGGCCCTGTTCGGCAGCTGGTACGAGTTCTTTCCCCGTTCCGAGGGAGCGAGCCTTCACCCGCCGCGGTCGGGCACGTTCGCGACCGCGGCCGAGCGGCTGCCCGCCGTCGCCGCGATGGGTTTCGACGTGGTCTACCTACCGCCGATCCACCCCATCGGGGAGGTCAACCGCAAGGGCCCGAACAACACCCTGGTCACGGGCCCCGACGACCCGGGCTCGCCGTGGGCGATCGGCAGTGACGCCGGCGGCCACGACGCCGTCCACCCGGACCTGGGGACGATCGACGACTTCGACGACTTCGTCGCCAGGGCCCGCGCCCTGGGCATGGAGATCGCCCTCGACCTGGCCCTGCAGTGCGCGCCCGACCACCCGTGGGCCAAGGTCCACCCGGAATGGTTCACTGTGCGCAGCGACGGCTCCATCGCGTACGCGGAGAACCCGCCGAAGAAGTACCAGGACATCTACCCGCTCAACTTCGACAGCGACCCGGTCGGGCTCTACCACGAGGTGCTGCGCGTGGTCAGGTACTGGACCTCGCACGGGGTACGGATATTCCGGGTCGACAATCCCCACACCAAGCCGGTCCAGTTCTGGGAGTGGCTCATCGCCGAGGTGAAGTCGGTCGAGCCGGACGTGCTCTTCCTGTCCGAGGCGTTCACCCGGCCGCCCATGATGCGGGCGCTGGCGCAGGCCGGTTTCACCCAGTCATACACCTACTTCACCTGGCGCAACACGAAGTCGGAGCTGGAGACATACGGCCGGGAGCTGCTCGAAACCGCACACTACATGCGTCCCAATTTCTTCGTCAACACCCCCGACATTCTGCCCGGCTACCTGCAGGAGGGTGGTGAGGCGGCATTCAGGATTCGCGCGGTGCTGGCATCGATGATGTCGCCGTCGTGGGGAGTCTACGCGGGCTACGAGCTGTTCGAGAACGCTCCTGTACGAGCTGGCGGCGAGGAGTACCTGGACTCCGAGAAATACCAGTACCGACCGCGGGACTGGGCCGGCGCCGAAAACGCCGGACGCTCGCTCGCACCATATCTTGCCAGGCTGAACCGGATACGCAGGGAACATCCGGCGCTGCACTGGCTGCGCAACCTTCGTTTTCACCATGCCGATGGCGACGATTTCCTCGTCTTCTCCAAGCGCTCCGGGGGGGCAGCGGGCGACGACTGCGTCCTGGTCGTCGTCAACCTGGATCCGCACAACACCCGGGAGACGACCGTCCGTCTCGACATGCCCGCCCTCGGTCTCGAGTGGCGGGAGACATTCGACGTTCACGACGAGATCAGCGGGGCTGACTACACGTGGGGGCAAGAGAATTACGTCCGGCTGGACCCGGCGACGGAACCAGCTCACATCCTCGACGTCCGGCGCAGGGCATGAGTGCCAGGGACACCGGAACCACCGAAGACGACAGAGGCGCCGAGGGAGCCAGCGGCGCCGGGGACACCAGGAGCGCCGAAAGCAGGCCGTCGGCCGGCGACGCCAGGCCACCGTCGGCCGACGAACTGTCCCGCGACCCGCTGTGGTTCAAGCGGGCGGTCTTCTACGAGGTCCTCATCCGCGGCTTTGCCGACTCCAACGGCGACGGCACGGGCGACCTGCGCGGGCTCACCAGCAAACTCGACTACCTGAGCTGGCTCGGGGTCGACTGCCTGTGGCTGCTGCCGATCTACGAATCACCGCTGCGGGACGGCGGGTACGACATCTCCGACTACTTCCAGATCCTGCCGGAATTCGGTGACCTCGGGGACTTCGTCAACCTGGTGGACGAGGCCCACCGCCGGGGCATCCGGATCATCGCGGACCTGGTCATGAACCACACCTCCGACCAGCACCCGTGGTTCCTGGCCTCTCGCAGCGACCCGGACGGCCCGTACGGCGACTTCTACGTGTGGTCGGACACGGACCAGAAGTTCCTCGACGCCCGGATCATCTTCGTCGACACGGAGAAGTCGAACTGGACCTGGGACCCGGTGCGCGGCCAGTACTACTGGCACCGTTTCTTCTCCCACCAGCCCGACCTCAACTATGATAATCCGGACGTCCAGGAAGCCATGATCGAGGTGCTGCGCTTCTGGCTGGACCTCGGTATCGACGGATTCCGGCTGGACGCCGTCCCGTACCTCTACGTACGGGAGGAAACCAACGGCGAGAACCTGCCGGAGACCCACGAATATCTGCGTCGAATCCGTAAGGAGTTCGACGCGAAATACGCCGACCGGGTGCTGCTGGCCGAGGCGAACCAGTGGCCGTCCGACGTCGTCCAGTACTTCGGCGACGACGACGAGTGTCATATGGCGTTCCATTTCCCGTTGATGCCACGGATCTTCATGGCGGTCCGCCGGGAGTCCCGTTACCCCATCTCGGAGATCCTGGCGCAGACACCGGCGATCCCGCCGAACTGCCAGTGGGGCATCTTCCTGCGCAACCACGACGAACTGACCCTGGAGATGGTCACCGACGAGGAACGCGACTACATGTACGCCGAGTACGCGAAGGACCCGCGCATGAAGGCGAACATCGGAATACGCCGACGGCTCGCCCCGCTGCTGGAGAACAGCCGTGACCAGATGGAACTCTTCACCGCGCTGCTGCTCTCGCTGCCCGGTTCACCGGTGATCTACTACGGCGACGAGATCGGCATGGGTGACAACATCTACCTGGGTGACCGGGACGGTGTGCGGACGCCGATGCAGTGGTCCCCGGACCGCAATGCCGGTTTTTCCACGAGCGATCCGGCCCGGCTCTACCTGCCACCCATCATGGATCCGGTGTACGGGTACCAGGCGCTGAATGTCGAGGCCGGGCAGCGGATGCCGACGTCCTTTCTGGCCTGGACCCGGCGGATGATCGAGGTGCGCAAGCGGCATCCGGTCTTCGGCCTCGGCAGTTTCGAGGAGTTCCCGGCGTCCAATCCGTCCGTTTTCGCCTTTGTCCGGGAGTTCGGCGACGACCGAGTGCTCTGCGTGGCCAACCTGTCACGTTTCGCTCAGCCGGTGGAGCTCGACCTCCGCAGGTTCACCGGAATGGTGCCGGTTGAACTGCTCGGCGGGGTGCGCTTCCCGCCGATCGGGGAACTGCCGTACCTGTTGACTCTGGCCGGGCACGGACACTACTGGTTCGCGCTCACTCGGGCGGGGGAACTGGGCTCCTGACGGGCCGGGACGTACCGACCGGTCAGACATACGGCAGGGTAGGGCGTACACGTCCGAGGATGGTCGCCAGATGGTGGCGCGCGAGGAGGTCGACGATGGTGGGCGGCAATTCTGATCTGGTCGCCCTCCTGACCTCCTGGCTGCCGCGGCAGCGCTGGTTCGCCGGCAAGGGCCGGCCCTGGGCCGGCCTGCGTGTCGTCCGCAACGTGCGGCTGTCCGACCTGCTGCACCACTTCGTCGTCGAGGTCCGCTATGCCGACGGCGGGCTGGCCGACCATTACCAGATACCCCTGGTGGTACGGCCGGACGCGCCCTACGGGCACGAGGCCTTCTTCGTCGGCAAGTCCGCCGACGGGCTGGTCTACGACGGGCTGCACGATCCGGACGGCAGCGCCGCCCTGCTGGCGTTCATCCGTGGCCGGACGGCCCACGACGGGCTCGTGCCGTACACGCTGGAGGAGTTGGAGCTCTTCCCCGCCCATGTGATCGGCGCGGAGCAGTCCAACACCTCGGTCGTGTACGGCGACGCCTACATCCTGAAGGTCTTCCGGCGGCTGTGGCCGGGGACGAACCCGGATCTGGAGATGACCCGCGCGCTCGCCGACGCGGGCAGCCCCAGCGTGGCCCGGCCGCTGGCCTGGCTGGACGGTGTTCTCGACGGCCAGCGCACCACGTTCGCGTTCATGCAGGAGTTCCTCCGCAGCGGTACCGAAGGCTGGCGGCTCGCCCTCGCCAGCGTGCGGGACCTCTACGCGGAGGCGGACCTGCACGCCGACGAGGTCGGCGGCGACTTCGCGGCCGAGTCCGAGCGGCTGGGCGCGGCCACCGCGGACGTGCACCGCATCATCGCCGAGACGCTTCCCACGGCTGTCGGCGACGCCGAGACCCTGCGGGCGCAGGCCACCGGGATGCACAGCCGGCTGGACGCCGCGATCAGGGCCGTCGAGCAGTTGCGGGCCTTCGAGACGGGGCTGCGCGCCGCCTACGACGAGCTCGCCCGTCAGACATCACCGGTCGCCCTGCAGCGCGTGCACGGCGACTACCATCTGGGTCAGGTGCTACGGGTCGACTCGGGGTGGGTACTCTTCGACTTCGAAGGCGAACCGGCACGTCCGCTGGCAGAACGCACAGCGCTACAGTCCGTCCATCGTGATGTCGCCGGCATGCTCCGATCATTCGACTACGCAGCCCAGTCGTTGTTGTTGGAACGGTCGCTGTTGGTGGAACGGGAGGACGAGTCCGGACTCAGATATCGCGCGCAGGAATGGGCGACTCGCAACCGTGACGCCTTCTGCGCCGGGTACGCCAGCGTCCGCGGGCACGACCCACGCGAGGAAGCTGCCCTGTTGCGAGCGTCCGAGCTCGACAAGGCTGTGTACGAAGTCGTCTACGAGGCCCGTCACCGTCCATCGTGGCTGCCGATCCCGCTCGGTTCGGTCGAACGGCTGACCTCCACGGACTGATGACTACGTTCTAAGGATGGCGTGTTGTCCATGATCGGTCCTGACGGCGCGGCAGGTGGAGTCGACGAGGGCCAGCCAGGCAGTTGTCGTCGCGACGCCAGCGGTCCTCCGAGTGACGCCAGCTCCGGGCTCGCCCGTTCCCCGCTGCCGGCCATGGCCATGGCCGGACACGGCGGCGGCCGCCGGGGCAACGACCACGACGACGCCGGATATGACGACGCCAGGTATTCCGAGGGCGGCGGATATCCCGAAACGGCCTACCGGGACGGCGGACGCGACCGCGGCGAGCACACCGCGGCCCAGCACGACAGGGCGGAACGGGGCACGACCGGGCAGAGCGGGGCGGAGCGGGACGCCGGCGGCCAGGACGCCCCGGCGTCGTCCCCCCCGTCCCTGCTCGTCGACACCGCCGAACTCGAGCGGCTGGTGAACGGCTCGCACCACGATCCGCATCACATCCTCGGCGCCCATCCCCACGGCGACTGGACGATCGTGCGGGCCCTGCGGCCGGACGCGGTGGGCGTGGTCGTCATCACCGAGAACGAGCGGTTCGAGTGCACCCGGCTGCACACGGCCGGGGTGTTCGCCGTGGCGCTGCCGACCGGCGCCGTCCCCGGCTACCGGCTGGAGGTCCAGTACTGCGACGCCACGCACGTCGTCGACGACCCCTACCGCCACCTGCCCACCCTCGGGGAGATGGACCTCCACCTCATCGGTGAGGGCCGCCACGAACAGCTGTGGAAGGCACTCGGCGCACGGGTGCGCCGCTACCCGGACAGCACCGGCACAGCCGAGGTCAGCGGGGTCGGTTTCGCCGTGTGGGCGCCGAACGCCCGCGGGGTGCGGGTGGTCGGCGACTTCGACTTCTGGGACGGCCGGGCCTACCCGATGCGCTCGCTGGGAGCGACCGGCGTCTGGGAGCTGTTCGTACCCGGCATCGGCGCCGGCTGCCGGTACAAGTACGAGATCCTCGGCTTCGACGGTGTCTGGCGGCAGAAGGCCGACCCGCTCGCGCTGCACACCGAGAACCCGCCGGCCACGGCGAGCGTCGTCTTCGAGTCCGACTACACCTGGAGTGACGAGGCGTGGCTGGCGCGGCGCAGGCGCACCGCGTGGCACGCCATGCCGATCTCGGTCTACGAGGTGCACCTGGGTTCCTGGCGCCGAGGGCTGTCGTACCGCCAACTCGCCACCGAGCTCGTCGCCCACGTGCGGGAGATGGGCTTCACCCACGTCGAGTTGCTGCCCGTGGCCGAGCATCCCTTCGGTGGTTCGTGGGGCTACCAGGTGTCGGCCTACTACGCCCCGACGTCGCGGTTCGGCGACCCCGACGACTTCCGCTACCTCGTCGACCAGCTCCACCAGGCCGGCATCGGTGTGATCGTCGACTGGGTGCCGGCGCACTTCCCCCGGGACGTCTGGGCGCTGGGCCGCTTCGACGGCACCCCGCTGTACGAGCACCCCGACCCCCGCCGCGGCGAACAGCCCGACTGGGGGACGTACGTGTTCGACTTCGGGCGTCCCGAGGTGCGCAACTTCCTGGTCGCGAACGCGGTGTACTGGTTCGAGGAGTTCCACATCGACGGGCTGCGGGTGGACGCCGTCGCCTCCATGCTCTACCTGGACTACTCCAGGGCCGAGGGCGAGTGGATCCCCAACATCCACGGTGGCCGGGAGAACCTGGACGCGGTGTCGTTCCTGCAGGAGACCAACGCCACGGTCTACCGGCGCGTCCCGGGGGTGATGATGATCGCCGAGGAGTCGACGGCCTGGCCGGGGGTGACCCGCCCGACGCATCTGGGGGGTCTGGGCTTCGGTTTCAAGTGGAACATGGGCTGGATGCACGACACGCTCGACTACCTCTCCCGGGCGCCGGTGTTCCGCGTGTACCACCACCATCAGATGACCTTCTCCATGATGTACGCGTACTCGGAGAACTTCGTCCTCCCGCTCAGCCACGACGAGGTGGTGCACGGGAAGGGCTCGCTGCTGCGCAAGATGCCCGGTGACCGCTGGCAGCAGCTGGCCAACCTGCGCGCGCTCTACGGCTACATGTGGGCGCACCCGGGCAAGCAGCTGCTGTTCATGGGCGGGGAGTTCGCCCAGGAGGCCGAGTGGTCCGAGGCCCGGTCGCTGGACTGGTGGCACCTGGACGACCCGGACCACCGGGGTGTGGCCACGCTGCTGAAGGACCTCAACGGTGCCTACCGGGCCACCCCCGCCCTCTGGGAACGAGACATCTCCCCGGAGGGGTTCTCCTGGATCGACGCGAACGACGCCGAGAACAACGTGTTCTCGTTCCTGCGGTGGGCCTCCACCGGCCCGGCTGGCGGCCCGGCTGGCGGTGCCGCGACGGGCGGGCGGGTAATCGCCTGCGTCACCAACTTCTCCGGTGTCCCCCACACCGGCTACCAGCTCGGGCTGCCGTTCGCCGGCCGCTGGCGTGAGCTCATCAACACCGACGCCACCGAGTACGCCGGCAGCGGGCTGGGGAACCTGGGTTCCGTGCTCGCTGTGGAGGCCGCCCGCCACAACCAGCCGGCGTCGGTGACGCTCACCCTGCCCGCCCTGAGCACCCTGTGGCTGTGCTACGAGGGCGCCGCCCAGAACTGACCAGCTGACGGGGCACGGGCCAGCCGGAAACGGGCCAACCGGGACCGACCAGCCGGCCGGACGCCCCGTGCTGCCGGCCCGGCGAGGCTCGCCGGGCCGGTCAGGGGCGCTCGACCAGATGGAACCAGGTGGAAAACGCCTAGAACGCCGGGAGCAGAACCCCGGAAAATGCCTAGAACAGGGCGGCGGCGAGGGCTCGGCGGGCCGGGGCGACCGCCGGCTCGCCGTCCCCCAGCGCCTGGAACAGGTCGACAAGGTGGGCCCGGACGCGCTCCCGCTCGTCGCCGGTGGTCCGCCGGACGACGCCGACCAGCCGGGTCAGGCCTGTCTCGATCTCGCCCTTGGCGACCAGGACGTCGGCCAGCATGATGGCCGCCTCGACGTCGTCGGGGTCGGCCGCCAGCCGGGCGCGCAACGCGGTCGCGTCGATCGTCGCCACCCGCTGGAAGAGCTCGACACGGGAAAGCCCCAGCACCGCGTCCTGGTCACCGGGGGCCTCGGCGAGCCGGGCGCGGTAGGCCGCCGCGGCGGCGTCGAGGTCACCGCGGGCGAGCGCCTCCTGCGCGGCGGCATGGTGCGGGTCGGCGGCGGCCGCGTCCGGCCCGCTGGGCAGGCCGTCGGTGGCCTCGTCGACGAGCGCGAGCAGCTGGTCGAGCCAGGCCCGCACCTCGCGTTCGGGCAGGGCGCCGGTGAACTCGCCGATGATCCGCCCACCGATGATCGCCTTGACCGCGGGAATGCCCTGGACGGCCGCGGCCTGGGCGAGCTGCGGGTTCGCGTCCACATCGATCTTGGCGAGGACCCAGCGTCCACCGTCGGCTTCCGCCAGCCGCTCGAGGATGGGGCTGAGCTGCTTGCACGGGCCGCACCAGCTGGCCCAGAAGTCGACCACCACCGGGACCTGCATGGACCGCTGCAGGACCTCCGTGGCGAACGTGGCCTCGCTGACGTCCACGACGACGGGTTGCGCCGGGGCGCCCGGGCCCGCCTGGGCGGTTCGCGCCGCACCCGCGGCGGTGGCCGCCGGCCGGGTGGGCGCGGGCTTGGGGTCAAGCGGGACCGCGCCGGCGAAGCGGAGGCCGGCGAGTTCGTCAGAAAGCCGTGGATCTGAGGGCGAGGCGTTTCGCGATCTGGCGGGCCCTGGTCCTGACGATCGGGGCCCGGACGACATGGGTGACCTCCGTGGCATGACTCCATCGTTGCATCCGAGCAGCGAAACCGGACAGCGCCTCGGTGTACCGGGCGCCCACGGCCGGTCGGCATCGCGCCTCCGGCCAGCCCGCAACCAGCTCGGCAGCCATCACGGACCAGACGAAATCCGTCCAACCCGGCCAGGTTGGCCAACCTGGCCGGGCAGCGGTCACTGTTGGGTCACTGTTGGGCCAGGCGCCGTTCGATCGAGGCGACCTTGGCGTGTATCGCGTCGGTGACCCCCTGGCGGATGTCGGCCTTGAGTACCAGGCTCACCCGTCCGGACCTCGCGCCCACGGCCTCGACCGCCCGGCGCACGACGTCGATGACCTCGTCCCACTCCCCCTCGACCGTCGTGAACATCGCCGACGTCTCGTTGGGCAGGCCGCTGGCGCGGACCACCCGCACCGCCTCGGCGACCAGGTCGCCGACGTCCTCGCCGGTGCCGATCGGGGTCACGCTGAACGCTACGAGCATGGTTCAAGATCTACCATGGCTGCCACCACCTTCGTGCCGGTATCGGTGAGCCTGCCGGGATTGGTGAGTGTGCCAGCATTGGCGACGACCAGCCGCCGGATGCTACCTTCTGTGCAGGTTCCATCCCTGGGACGGCATAAACGGACACTCGACCAAACCCGAGACAACGCTCTTCGACGGCACGCCCTACTATTGCCCGCCGTGGAGTGGACGATGCGCAATGACCGGGATGACGAGGCACGGGACGACGAGGCATAGGTGGTTCCACGGACCCTCCTCGACGCGCTGACAAGCCTGGTCGTACTCGTCGGCGCGGACGGCCGCGTGCTCGACGCGGGCGCGGCCGCGAGGACCTTTCTCGGCGAACGGCTGGCCGGGACGATCCATCTACGGGACCTGATCGACGTGGTGGAGCCGTCCTCGCGGGTCCGGCTGCGCGATGTCGTACCCCGGGCGCTCAGCCGTACCGGCCAGTGGCGCGGAACCGTCGATCTCGTCGACACCGCGGGCAACCCGGCGCCCTATCTAGTGTCGGTACGGGCCGATCCCGACGGCGGCTTCGTGATCGCCGCCCAGGACACCGAGGACATCCGGGCCCGGGAGGCGGCCGAACGGGAGTCCCGGGCGAAGGACGAGTTCGTCGCCCGGCTCGGCCACGAGCTGCGCACCCCCCTCAACGCGGTCCTCGGCTTCGCCCAGCTGCTGGAGCTCGAGCCGCTGGCGCCGGAGCTGCACGACGACGTCGAACGGATCATCACCGGTGGCCGGCATATGCAGGCCCTCATCGACGACGTGCTCGACCTCGCCCGGCTGCGGGCCGGGCGAGGGGACATCAACAAGGGGCCCGTCAACGTCCTGGAGATCGTTCAGGGCGTCGTCGAGCTGGTCGAGCCGCTGGCCGCGCAGCGCGGGATCCGGCGGGTCATCTCACCGGCCGAACCCCTGGTCGCCGACGCCGACCGGCGGCGGCTGTGGCAGGTCCTGCTCAACCTGGTCGGCAACGCCCTGAAGTACGGCCGTGAGGGCGGCACCGTCCGCGTCGGGATCGTGCCCGTCACCGGGGGCCGGGTGCGGATCGAGGTCGAGGACGACGGCAACGGCCTGCCCCCCGAGGCCATGAACAGGCTGTTCCGGCCGTTTGAACGGCTCGGAGCCGAACGGAGCGGCGTCGAGGGTAGTGGGCTGGGGCTGGCGCTGTCCCACGCCCTGGTCACGGCCATGGGCGGTGTTCTCACCGCGGCCAGCCGCTACCGGGTGGGCAGCGTGTTCGCCGTGGTCCTGGACACCATCGACGTCCGTTTCGACGACGCCTACGGCGACCCGGACGACGATGACGGGTTCGCGCCGGTGCCGGCCGTCACGGACCGGCCGTCGGCGGGATCAGTGCCGGGGACGGAGCCGGTCGACAGCCGCCTGCGGGTCGTGCACGTCAGCGGTGACCCGGCGACCCGGGCGATGGTCACCCATGTGCTGCGCAGCTCGCTGGGAGCGGACACGGTCTGCGTCCCGCGCGCCGCCCTCGCGCTGGACGCCGTGCGGCGCTCCCGGCCGGCGCTGGTGCTGCTGGACCGGATCCTGCCCGACGCGCCGGTCGAGGAACTGCTGCGGGTGCTCGCGGCGGACGCCACCGCCGGGCAGGTCCCCGCTGTCGTCCTCACCACGGACGACGACCCGCGGGATCTGACCAAGCTGCGGCAGGCCGGCGCGGTAGGTGTCGTCGGCGCGCCCCTCGACGTCAACGCGGTGATCGCGGCGGCCGGCCACCTGGCGGTGCGCAACGGCGGACGGCGCCAGGCCGCACACCAGTAGCGCCGGCCCGGCACCCGGGCCGGCCGGCCCGGCGGGAACCGGCCGAATCAGCCGATGATCGCTCCGGTACCGGCCGTCCCGCCGCTGGTCGCCCCGCGGCCGGTCACACCGGCGATCACGCGCTCGGCGGCCGTGTAGGGGTCGAGCGCGCCCGCGACGACCTCGCCCGCGAGCGCGTCCAGCAGGGTCGCGTCCCGCAGGCCGCCCATGCGGGCCCGCAGCTCGGTGAGGGCGATCTGTTCGATCTCGTCGGCGGCCCGCCGACGCCGGCGGGCGTTCAGCACACCCTGCTGGAGCATCCACGCACGGTGTTCGGCGATCGCGTCCACGATCTCGTCGACACCCTCCGCACGGGACGCGACGGTCCTGACCACCGGCGGCTGCCACCGCTGGTCGCCGGCCGGCCCGGCCAGGGCGATCATGTGTTTGAGCTCCCGGTAGGTGTGCTCCGCGCCGTCCCGGTCGGCCTTGTTGACCACGAACACGTCGGCGATCTCCAGGATGCCGGCCTTGGCCGCCTGGACGCCGTCGCCCATCCCCGGTGCCAGCAGCACCAGCGTGGTGTCGGCCAGCGAGGCGATGTCGACCTCGGCCTGGCCCACCCCCACCGTCTCGACGAGCACCACGTCGAAGCCGGCCGCGTCCAGCACGCGCAGCGCCTGCGGGGTCGCCCAGGACAGCCCACCGAGATGCCCTCGGGAGGCCAGCGAGCGGATGTAGACGCCGGGGTCGGTGGCGTGCTGCTGCATGCGCACCCGGTCCCCGAGCAGCGCGCCGCCGCTGAACGGGGACGACGGGTCGATGGCCAGGACGCCGACCCGCAGGTCACGGGCGCGGAACGCGCCGACAAGAGCGGACGTCGAGGTCGACTTGCCCACCCCGGGGGAGCCGGTGAGGCCGATCACCTGCGCCCGCCCGGCGCGTGGCGCCAGCAGGGTCATGATCTCCCGCAGCTGCGGGGAGGCGTCCTCCACCAGGGAGATCAGCCGGGCGAGCGCCCGTGGGGAGCCGGCAACGGCGGCGTCCACCAGGTCGGCCGGGGCGACGGAGCGCGTCCGGACCGGCCCGGGCGCCGGGAGCGCCACCGGGGTCGAGCTCACGCCGGGACGCGCAGCACGAGCGCGTCGCCCTGACCACCACCACCGCACAGGCCGGCAGCACCGATACCGCCGCCCCGGCGACGCAGCTCGTAGGCGAGCGTGAGGGCGATCCGGGTACCGGACATGCCGACCGGGTGCCCGAGCGCTATCGCGCCCCCGTTGACGTTGGTGACCTCCGGGCCGATACCGAGATCGCGCATGGACTGGACGCCCACCGCCGCGAACGCCTCGTTGATCTCGTAGAGGTCCACGTCCGCGGGGGTCAGCCCCTCCTTGCGCAACGCCGCCAGGATCGCGTTCGACGGCTGGGAGTGCAGGGACGGGTCCGGGCCGGCGACGAAACCGTGGTGGCCGACCTCGGCGAGCACGGGCAGGCCGAGCTCGGCCGCCTTGGCCCGGCTGGTGACCACGACGGCCGCGGCACCGTCGGAGATCTGCGACGCCGAACCGGCCGTGATCGTGCCGTCGGCGGCGAAGGCGGGACGCAGCTTCGCCAGCGAGTCGGCGGTGGTCTCACCGCGAACGCCCTCGTCCTGGCTGATCAGTATCGGGTCGCCGCGGCGCTGCGGCACCTCGACCGGGACGATCTCCTCGTCGAACAGGCCGTTCTTGATCGCGGCGGCGGCCCGCTGGTGCGACCGGGCGGAGAACTCGTCCTGCTCGGCCCGGCCGATACCCCGCGTCGAGTTGCCCCGCTCGGTGCCCTCCCCCATCGCCACCTGGTCGAACGCACAGGTCAGAGCGTCGTGTGCGGTTGCGTCCACCAGCTCGGCGCTGCCGTAGCGGACGCCCGCGCGCAGGGACCGCAACAGGTGCGGGCCGTGTGTCATCGACTCCATCCCACCGGCGACGACGATGTCGAACTCGCCGCTGGCGATGTAGGTGTCGGCCAGCGCGATCGCGTCCAGGCCGGAGAGGCAGACCTTGTTCACGGTGAGCGCGGGAACGCTCAGCGGGATTCCGCCCCTGGCCGCCGCCTGCCGGGAGGTGATCTGACCCTGACCCGCCTGGATCACATGCCCAACGATCACGTAATCGACCTGGTCGCCACTGATCCCGGCCCGTGACAACGCGGCTTTGATCGCGAACCCACCCAGCTCGACGGCGGAGAAGTTCTTCAGCGAACCGGACAGTTTGCCGATCGGCGTCCGCGCACCGGCCACGATGACGGAACCAGGCATGAGTGGGCCTCCCGCAGGTACGACAGCGTCTTTGGTAACCATAACGTGATCATGGCTAACATGCCGGACCAGCAGGGGCGACCCGCGTATCCGCGCCGGTGGCGGTCAGGTGTGGCAGCATCCCGGAACGATCCCAGGAGGATGGGCCGGCATGTCGGCGAGACTTCCGCGCTCCCCACATCTCCTTCGTCCACGCCACCGCGACGATCACGGTAATCATAATGATCATGAAAATCCTGGCAACCGCAACGACCACGAAAGAGAGGCAGAGACCGCGATGTTCACCAGAATCGACCATGTCGGCATCGCCGTCCGTGACCTGGAGAAGTCCATCTCCTGGTACGAGACGACGTTCGGCCTCACGGTAGCGTCCCAGGAGATCAACGAGGAACAGGGGGTGCGTGAAGCCATGCTGTTCGTCGCCGACGGCCCCGCGGGCAGCTCCTATGTACAGCTGCTGGAGCCGATCCGACCGGACTCGCCGGTCGGCAAGTTCCTCGCCCGCAACGGCGAGGGAGTCCATCACATCGGCTACGGCGTCGACGATGTCGAGAATGCGCTGGCCTCGATCGGCGCCACGGGGGTCCGGCTGGTCGACAAACGACCCCGGCACGGCTCCATGGGCGCCAGCATCGCCTTCCTGCACCCGAAGGACACCGGCGGCGTCCTCACCGAGCTGGTCCAGGCCGCCAAACGCTGATCCCCCACACCGGCCCAGCCGGTGGCCTCACCTGGTGACCCCGACCGGCGAACTGGCGGCTCCAGACGATGGCCCCGACCAACGGATCTCGCGGGCCCTTCCCCGGCGGCTTCCCGCCGACCAGCGCCACAGCTCCCGCTGTCGACCATCACTGGTGTCAGCCGTCACCAGATGACCGAAAATCCCGAAAACGACGGCCGAGTGGTCCGAGAACCACCGACAACGACCCCCACGGAACAAAATACCCCGGAAGGGCCTGAAGGATGTGGATCCGCCGCTGTTCGGACAACACCGGATCCACATCCTTTTTCGCCCCCGACCACCACCACCCACATTTTTCCCGCGGCCACCGTCCCCGGATTTTCGCAAAGCGGACACACCGCAAGGTCCTTACTTTTCTGGATCATCACCAGATGATCCAGAAACCACCCTCGACGGCCAACCCCAGAGAGTAGGGGTCCCCGGATTTTCGCAAAGCGGAAATCCGGGGCTAAACCCCGCAGCCGGCGGTGAAGGGCGACGCGGTCGTGTTCAGGTCCACCGTTGAGGACGTAGGTGAGCCGACCGCCTGGAAGCTCTCGCCGGACAGACGCCACGTCGTGTACGTGACCGAGTACGTCCGGTCGCTGGCGGCGTTGCCGGTGGCGTTGCCAGTGGCAACGACCACGGTCCCGGGCGTTGGGCCGTCGCAGGTGAAGCCATCACCGTGGGTGCCCGAGAGACCTGCCGACAGCGGCAGCGGCGACCCGCTCACCTGCCGTAGCTGTCTGGCCGCGATCAGTTTGATCACGGTGAACGTCCTGGTGTCGGCGTTACCAGCGGTCTGGACGATCAGCTCACCGTAGCCGTCGGCGTCAATGTCGATGATCGATATGGTCGGCGGCGACACCACCTCCGACAGCGCCAGCGTGGCCGGCCCGAACCGGCTGAGCGTGACCATGAGGGTGTTGCCAGACAGTTGCGTCGTGTCGTCCGTGCCGTCGCCGTCGACATCGCCCTTTTTCGCCGGCCGGGACACCGGCTGCGGCAGGGGCGGGGAGTTGATGTTGCTGGGCGAGACGCTGGGCCGCCCGGCCGTCGCGCTCGGGGACGGCAGCGGGCTGATTTCCGTGACCGGCGAGGTGGACAGCGACGAGGGCTGCGCGGTGATGGTCCCGCGGACCGGGCCGCCTCCGCCGCCGCCGCCGTGGGCGGCCGACGAGGTCGGGGTGCGTGCGGCCGTCGCGCCGGCCGTCTGCGTCAACGGCGGCGCGGCCGGTTCGACCAGGGTGGTGGAGTCGCGGGGCTCGCTCACCACGTAGGCGACACCGATCACGCCCGCCAGCGCCAGCCCGCCGAAGGCCGCGGCCGGCACCCGCATCCGGCGCCGGCGCAGCGCCCCGGCGCGGATCCGCGCGTACGCGTCCGGCGACGTCTGCAGTGGTTCGACCGCCTCGGCAAGGCGCCGGCGTAGCTCGTCGGGTTCGAGCCCGGTCACCGCAGGCCCTCCAGCTTGCTACCCAGCGCGGCCAGCCCGCGGGACGTGTACGCCTTCACCGATCCGACGCTGCAGCGCATGACCGCCGCGGTATCCGCCTCGGAAAGATCGGCATAGTAGCGCAGGACCACCGCCTCCCGCTGACGGCGCGGCAGCTCGCGCAGGGCCTGCACGACGGCGGCCCGCTCGACCAGGGCGTAGGCGCCCTCCTCCGCGCTGGCCGCGTGCGGCATCGGCTTGGGCGCGTGCTTGAGGGCCACCAGCCGGCGCCGCAGCGTCGAACGCGCGAGGTTGACGACGGTCTGCCGCAGGTAGGCGAGCGCTTTCTCGCGGTCCTGCAGACGGCCCCAGGCCGCGTGCACACGGATGTAGGCGTCCTGGACGACCTCCTCGCACAGGCCGAGATCGTCGAGCAGGAGAGCGGCGAGACGGACAAGCGACCGGTAATGTTCCGAGTACAAAACGGTGAGAGCGGTGTCGGCGTCCCGTGCGACCTCGCTACGGGCGGCGTCGCTCCGCGCAGGCACGGGCCGCCACCCCTCCACGACTGTCATGGGCGCGGTCACAACAGATCAGACGCGCTCCCACCCCCAATGGTTGCTCTCATCTCACGTTGTATCGCTTCCGGCCCCTACGCACACCCCTAACTGGACGACTACTAGGCATACCCGCCGGTAGCATCTTGGCCCACGTCACACATGACGCATGGGAGGTCGATCGTGAAGGAAATTGCTGAGGCGATTCTTGCCGGTGACACCCCCCGGAAGGAGTTCGCGGACCTTCGCATACCCGAGCGCTACCGGGCGGCGGTGGTCCGCAAGGCGGACGTCAACATCTTCGCCGGACTCACCTCCCAGGAGAAGGACCCCCGACGTGCCCTGTACGTCGACGAGGTCGCCACTCCCGAGCTCGGCCCGGGCGAGGCGCTGGTCGCGGTCATGGCCTCCGCGATCAACTACAACACCGTGTGGACGTCGATCTTCGAACCGCTCCCGACGTTCGGCTTCCTGGAGCGCTACGGCCGGGTCTCCCCGCTCGGCAAACGCCACGACCTGCCGTACCACGTAGTCGGCTCCGACCTCGCCGGAGTCGTCCTGCGCGCCGGCCCCGGGGTGCACGCCTGGGCGCCCGGCGACGAGGTGGTGGCCCACTGCCTGTCGGTCGAGCTGGAGCGTCCCGAGGGCCACGACGACACGATGCTCGACCCGGAGCAGCGCATCTGGGGCTTCGAGACCAACTTCGGGGGGCTGGCCGAGCTCGCCCTGGTCAAGGCGAACCAGCTCATGCCGAAACCCGCGCATCTGACCTGGGAGGAGGCCGCCTCCCCCGGCCTGGTGAACTCCACCGCCTACCGCCAGCTGGTGTCACGCAACGGCGCGAACATGAAGCAGGGCGACGTGGTGCTGATCTGGGGTGCCAGCGGCGGTCTCGGCTCCTATGCCACGCAGATGGCACTCAACGGCGGCGCGATCCCGGTCTGTGTCGTCTCCTCCGCTCACAAGGCCGAGATCGTCCGCCGGATGGGTGCCGAGCTGGTGATCGACCGGGCCGCGGAGGGCTACCGGTTCTGGAAGGACGAACACAACCAGGACCCGAAGGAATGGCAGCGGTTCGGCCGGAGGATCCGGGAGCTCACCGGCGGCGAGGACCCCGACATCGTCTTCGAGCATCCCGGACGGGAGACCTTCGGCGCCTCCGTCTACGTCGCCCGGCGCGGCGGGACGATCGTGACCTGTGCCTCCACCAGCGGTTTCATGCACTCCTATGACAACCGCTACCTGTGGATGAACCTCAAGCGCGTGGTCGGGTCGCATTTCGCGAACTACCGCGAGGCATGGGAGGCCAACCGGCTGATCGCCAAGGGCCTGATCCATCCGACCCTCTCCCGGGTGTATCCGCTGACCGAGACCGGGCAGGCCGCCTACGACGTCCACCGCAACCTCCACCAGGGCAAGGTCGGGGTGCTCTGCCTCGCCCCCGCGGAAGGCCTCGGCGTCCGCGACCAGGCGACACGCGAACGTCACCTCACCCAGATCAACCGCTTCCGCGGGGTGTAGGGGTATTGGATGCCGGGTACCCGCAACGCCGGGTTTCTCGAGCACAAACCTGGCGATCGGCGCATTTTCCGGGAGACTCGATGTACGTCGGTTCACCGGCCCCGAGGAGGTCAACCATGACAGTGGTCTGGCACGCTGATGTCCCATGACCGAACAAACCGATCTCATCCCGATGTCCGGCGGTGGGGATGCCTCGCCGGAGTTCGATCTGGTTCGTCGCGGCTACGACCCGCATCAGGTCCGGGCGCACGTCAACTGGCTTGTCGAACAGTTGCGGGAAGCCGAGTCGCATCGGGCCGCGGCCGAGGCCGCGGCTTCGGAGGCCGCCACCGAGGCCGCCACGCTGCGTGATGATCTGGCCGCCAACCGGCCGGCCTGGGAGGAGTTCGGCGAGCGGATCACCAAGATCCTCCAGCTTGCCGAGGAAGAGGCCGCCGTCGTCCGCGCCGAACGGACTCGGGAAGCCGAGGTCGCGCTGGAGGAGGCCCAGCAGACCCACGCCGACGCGCAGCGCACCCGCGAACGAACGGTCCGGGAGGCCGAGACAAAGGCTCAGGAGACCATCGCTACCGCGGAGGCGCAGGCACAGCGGATCGTCGCCGACGCCCGTGAGGCAGCCGAAACGGCCGAGAACGACTCGCGGCGTCGGCTGGCCGACCTCGGTCGGCAACGCGACCAGGTGACCGCCCAGCTCGGTCAGTTGCGCGACCGGCTGGCCGCGGCGATGGCCCCCCTGGACCTCAGCGTGGATCCGGAGCCGGCGGACGCCGAACGGCCCACGGCCGTCCGCTCCTGACCCCGCCCCTGCCCTGGGGGCACGGGCCCGCGGCCGTACGCGGACCGGGATCGCGAGCCGGGCCGGATCAGCCGCCCGGCCGCGACCGGCCCGGCGGATTCCGGCGGCCGCGGTGGGTCCAGCAGATCGTGTGCCAGTGCCTGCGGTCAGCGACCTGGTCGTCAGGCCAGCACACCACGTGCGGGGTGGCCGGGACTATCTCCTGCTCACAGCCGGGGCAGCGGTAGTGCTTCCACGCGGCCGCGCCGCTGACCCGACGGACGACCCAGTCGCCGTCCGGATGCTGTTCGGTCGTCTCGGATCCGACGATTACGGGTGCCCGCGGCGTCTGTGCCCGCCCCTGCGCTCGCGCCCGCCGGGACCGGCTCCGGGTCATTGTGGGTGCGTCGCCGACGTCCGGTCGACGACCTCACCTTCGATGACCCGATGTGGGTCCGCCCCGCCCGCCGGATGACGCCGGGAAACACCGATCCGGTTGGCGGTCGACGTGGCGATCGTCTTCACCAGCTTCGCCTTCCGGAGCACCCCCCGCGGCGACGAGAAGGCCGCGGAGGCACCCAGCAGAAGCTGGAAGGCCCGGTCGCTGCCGCGCCAGTGCTCCCGCAGCACGGCCTCACCCGCGCCGATCTCCAGCCTGCGGAACGCGAAGGCCACGATCGCGACATCGTCGAGCTGGCCCACCAACGGGATCAGGTTCGTCAGCCGGTTCTTCGGGGACAGCAAATACGCCAGCGCCCCGGCCGCCTCAAGCTTGGCCGACTGGGAGACTCGCGGATCGGCCAGGACCTTCCTGAGCATCACCACGAAGTCGGGCACGAACGTCACGATCTCGCGGCCCAGATCCCGGGCGGCATCCTTGTCCAGCTTGTCCAGCGGGATCATCGCGGCATCCTCCGGAGGTGGCAACGGGAGCCGGCGTGTCGGTGACGAATCACGCCGTACGGCGCCATCGTAGGCGACGGTGCCGACACCCCAGCCGCCCAACGACCGGCATGCCTGATCAGTGGATCCGGAACCCGCGGCGGGTCTTGCGGCCGAGATAACCCGCTCTGACAAGGTGTTCGAGCAGCGGAGCCGGAGCGTGGCCAGGCTCCCGGAACTCCTGGTACAGAGCGCGCTGGATGGCAAGCGTCACATCCAGGCCAACGACGTCGACGAGCGCGAACGGCCCCATCGGATGCCCGCAGCCAACCGTCATCGCCGTGTCGATGGCGTCGATGTCCGCGTAGTGGTCCGCCAGCATCTTCACCGCGTCGTTGAGGTAGGGGAACAGCAGGGCGTTGACGATGAAACCGGCCCGGTCGCCACAGCGCACCGGATGCTTGCCCACCGCCCGCGCCACCTCGAAGGCCGTGGCGGTGACGTCGTCCGCGGTCAGGACGGTGGGCACGATCTCCACCAGCCGCATCACCTGCGCCGGGTTGAACCAGTGCATCCCCACCACGTCCCGCGGGCGGGCGGTGGCGGCCGCGCACTCGATCACCGGCAGGGACGACGTGGTCGTCGCCAGCACCGCCCCGGGGCGCACCACCGCGTCGAGGGCCGCGAACAGGGCACGCTTGACCGCGAGGTCCTCCACGATCGCCTCGATGACGAGGTCGCAGCCGGCGAGGGCGGCCAGGTCGGTGCTGCCCCGCACCCGGGACAGGGCGGCGGCCCGGTCGTCCAGGGAGATCTTCCCCTTCTCGACGCCCCGCTCGAGCGAGCTTTCCAGCTTCTTGCGGACAGCGGCGACCTTCTCCTCGCCGCGGGCGTGGAACACCACGTCGTAGCCGTACCGGGCGCAGACCTCGACGATCCCGGCGGCCATCGTCCCGCTGCCGACGATGCCCGCCGTGCGCACCGGCCGGGGCGTGGCACCGGTCACGGTGCCAGCCGTGGTAGCGGCCGCCGGCACCACGTCGACGATCTCGGACGTGTCGGGGGCGGCGTAGGTGTAGAAGCCACGCCCGGTCTTGCGGCCGAGCATCCCGGCCGCGACCAGCTGCCGCAGCAGCGGCGCCGGAGCGTGCAGGTGGTCGTGGGAGGTGCGGTGGATCGAGTCCAGGATCTCGTAGGCCGAGTCGAGCCCGATCAGGTCGAGCAGCGCGAGCGGGCCGATCGGATGCCCGCAGCCCAGACGCATGGCCGCGTCGATGTCCTCACGGGTGGCGTAGTGCGCCTCCAGCATCCCCACGGCGCTGTTGAGGTAGCCGAACAGCAGGGCGTCGACGATGAAACCGGCCCGGTCCGCGGCGATCACCGCGGTCTTGCCGACCTTCGTGACGAGGGCTTCGACGTCCGCCAGCACGGTGGCGTCGGTGACGACCGTACGGACGATCTCGACCAGCCCCATGACCGGTGCCGGGTTGAACCAGTGGGTGCCGACGACCCGGGACGACCGGGAGGTCCCGGTGGCCAGTTCGGTGATGGACAGCGAGCTGGTGTTCGTCGCGATGATGGTCCCGGACGGGCACAGTGCGTCCAGGTCGGCGAGGACGGCCCGCTTGTCCTCGAGCCGCTCGGGCACCGCCTCGATGACCAGCCGGCAGTCCGCCACCGCCGACAGGTCGGTGCCGGCGCGGATCCGGGTGAACAGCGCGTCCCGGTCGGCTCCGGTCAGCTTGCCGCCGTCGACCGCCCGGTCGGTCGAGTGGCGGATCCGGCCGAGCCCCCGTGCCAGCGCCCTGTCGTCGTGTTCGACGCCCACCACCTCGATACCGGCGCGCGCCAGCACCTCGGCGATTCCCGCGCCCATGGTGCCGAGCCCCACCACGCCGACCCTCGTGAAGTCCCCAGCCATCCCGGACCGCCCCTCTCGTCGTCGCTGTCGTCGTTGTGCCCACCAGCGACGCGCGGATACTCCACCAGGTCCTCGGCACGCGGCCCCACAACCACCACTTCACGTCGCATCAGCCCGAAAATCGTATAATTATTATGAAATCGGGCGATCGGGTAACCGGCTTCGGCCGGGAACGGAACGCTCGGCCGGGCCCCGGGCGAGAGCGGGTCGTCGAGAGCGGATTATGTAGGGATCAGGTCGACGATGTCGTCGTGCAGCTTGGCCAGACCTTGGTTGAAACTCGCCAGACGCCCGTTGTGCGTTCGGGCGAGATACGCGAGATATGCGTCCGTCACCTGTCGATGCCCGATAACTCCCGTCATCGACACAGCGCTGTATGAAACTTCGTCCGGCCAGAACTCATGGCGGGAGTCACCGGCTATCGCCGACACGACCGCCGTTGCCGTCTGCGCCGACTGGCCTTCACGTATGAGCAGGCGCACCAGGCTGCCCTCGGTTATCGGGCAGGTCGCGAAGCGGCCGGCGGTGCCGGCAAGCCATGCTTCGGCCGCGTCGTGGTGGACGTGATCGGTGACAATGAGTGTGATCAGTACGTTGGCGTCCAGGAGAGTGGCCACTGGTCGTCGTCCATGGCGCGGACGTCCTCGCTCGTGATGACGGTGCCGAGACGCACCACCGGGAGGCCGGTCCGTTCGCTGCGGGACACCTCCGCCGCTCCACTCTGCCCCAGCCCACGACGTATGAGGTCGGCAACCGTGTCGCTCAGGGTCCGTCGGGTGCCCCTGGCAATCGACAGCGCCTGCCGATGAAGATCATCAGAAAGGTCGATCGTCGTACGCAGTCATCATTGCATCAGCTCATCACGATGCTGGTCGTGAACGTCCGCTCTCCGACAGAGCCAGGCGCTCCACCCGGCACCTGGCACGTTACCACCAGTCACGGCACGAAAGAGAGGGGTTCGAAGGATGTGAATGCGGTGCTGTTATCGCGGCAGCGGATTCACATCCTTCGACTTTCGCCCGCGCCGCCGCGCCGGAATCGGGCCGTCCAGCGCGAAAGAGGGTCAGAACAGGGTGGGGATGGCGGGGGCCAGGCCACGCAGGGCGTCGTAGTCGACGGTGACGCAGGCCAGGCCGCGGTCCGCGGCGAGCAGGCGGGCCTGTGGGGTGATCGACTGGGCCACCAGGATGCCGCGTACCGGGTGCGGCAGGAAAGGATCGTCCTGCAGCCGGGCGAGATAGCGAGTGAGCTGTTCGACGCCATCGATCTCGCCTTTGCGTTTCACCTCGACCGCGACGCTGGCGCCGTCGGGATCCCGGCAGAGCAGGTCGACCGGGCCGATGCCGGTCTCGTACTCGCGGCGTACCAGGGTGAGGCCCTCCTGGATCGCGTCCGGCCGATCGGCGAGCAGGACCTGCAGGTGTGCCTCGACGCCGTCCTTCTGCAGGCCGGGATCCACGCCGAGCTCGTGCGAGGAGTCGTGCAGGATCTCCTCGATGGTGATGACGAGCTGCTCGTCCGCGCGGTTGGTCACCTGCCAGACGCCGTCCGCCTCGGCTATCGCACAGGGCGGGCTCATCCAGTTCAGCGGCTTGTAGGCCCGCCCGTCCGCGTGGATGGACACCGATCCGTCAGCCTTCACCAGCAGCAGGCGGACGGCGCTGGGCAAGTGTGCCGTCAGTCGGCCCACATAGTCGACGCTGCACCGGGCTATCACAAGACGCACGGTTGCGCACCTTACCGCGTGCCAGCCCCAGGCGGTCCAGGGTGGGGCGGTCCGGCGTCGGGCGCACCAGCGTCGGGCGCACCGGGGGCGGGTGGTCGCGAATCCTGGGCGTCCTCGTGGATGGCTGTCAGCTCCCAGCGGGTCAGTTGCGGCAGGGCCCACCACAGCGCGACGAAGAACGCCGCGGTCGCCGAGCAGATCAGGACGGTGGCGAGCGGGCCCATCAGCACGTCGACGACGAGCAGGACGGCGCCGTTGATCCCCGCGCCCAGCATGACCAGCCCGGCCAGCGCCATGGTGTTGGCCGCGGCGACCAGCCGGGCGCGGGCACCCCGGCGGAACATGATCCGGTGGTAGGCCACCGGGCCGATCAGCAGCGCGGACGCGGCGGCGACCAGCAGCAGCGTGGCCAGGTAGAGCGCCCGTTGGAAGTCGGTGACCTGGTTCCAGCGCTGGGTGAAGGGGAGGGTCAGCAGGAAGGCGAAGAGGATCTGCACGCCGGCCTGCGCCACCCGGATCTCCTGAAGCAGTTCGCTCCAGTTCCGCTCCAGCCGCCTGGCCCGCGGCTCCGGAGCATCCTCCAGCGGGACGTCCTCCCATGGCGCTCTGTTCCGCGGGGCACTGCCCCGCGGGGCGCCGCTCTGTGAGGCACTGTCCTGCGGGGCACCGCACCGCGGAACACCGCCCGGCGAAGCGCCGCTCTGTGGAGCGCTGTCCTGTGGGGCAGCGTCTCGGGGGGCAGCGTCTCGGGGGGCGTCCGGGCGGGTGGGCATCGCCGGCCGCCTGGCGTCAGGGGGTGGACGCGACCGGCGGGCCGCTCCCCCGCGCGGCCGCTCTTCCGCCAGCCCGCTTGGCGTCTCCTCCGCCGACGCCCTCGGTTCCGCCGACGCCCTCGGTGCCGCTGGCTTCCCCGGCTTCTTCGGCGGGCTTCCGGTGGGCGTCCGCGTCGGCTGCCTCAGCGGCTTCCCCAGTTCCGGCCGCCTTCCCAGCGGCCCGCCGGGCGGCGACAAGGTCGTCGAGCAGGCGCGTCCGGTCGGCGTAACGCTGCCGGTAACGGTCCGCCCGCTCCGCGGGCAGCCTGATCAGCCGCGCCGGGTCGCCGTTGTCGGCCATGTCCGCCCGCTTCACGGCGACGGCGAGATCGTCGGCGGCGACCCGGGCGAGGTAGTCCTCCACCGGCTCCCCCGGGCGGTGGCTGAGCGCGTCGACCGCCGCCACGACCGCGGGCGGGTAACCAAGCGCGACCAGATCGTCCAGGGTGATCGCGGAGTCCTCGACGACGTCGTGGAGCACCGCCGCCATCTGCGCGTGCTCATGGTCGGCCCCGACGCCGTCCGCGATGGCGGCAACCGCCCGCATGACCCGCAGCGGATGGCCGATATACCCCTCGCCGATCTTGTCAAGCTGGCCGGTATGGGCTCGGGTGGCCAGGGCCACCGCGTCGTCCAAGGACGGAGTGTCGGAGACCATCCTGGGCACGCTACGCGCCCGCCGGCCACCTCGCACATCGGTCCCGAGCCGGCGAAACATCTCTCACCAGGCCTTTGAGGCTCTCACCAGGCATCAGTTACTTTCCGCGACGACTACTCTCCGCGAAGTCAGCGTCTCGGAGTCCAACCGGGTCAGCTGGCGGGCTGTGATCGGCCCAGGCCGTTGGCGACCCGGATGACGTCGACCACGCTGTCCATGATCTCGGTGAGGCCGTAGTCCTTCGGCGTGTACACCTCGGCGACGCCGAGGGCCTTCAGCCGCTCGGCGTCCGCCGGCGGGATGATGCCGCCGACGACCACGGGCACCTCCCCGACGCCGGCCGCGCGCAGCCCGTCGAGTACCAGGGGCACCAGTTCCATGTGCGAGCCGGAGAGCACCGACAGGCCCACGACGTGGACGTCCTCCTCCACGGCGGCGGCGACGATCTGCGCGGGCGTGAGCCGGATGCCCTGGTAGACCACTTCGAAACCGGCGTCCCGGGCGCGCACGGCGATCTGTTCGGCACCGTTGGAGTGCCCGTCCAGGCCGGGTTTGCCGACGAGGAACTTCAGCCGGCGGCCAAGCTCCTTCCCGGTCGCCACGACCCGTTCCCGCACGTCGGAGAGCTGCCGGCCGCCCGCGTGCACCGAGGACGCGGCGGACACCCCGGTGGGGGCCCGGTACTCGCCGAACACCTCCCGCAGGGCACCGGCCCACTCACCGGTGGTGACGCCCACACGGGCGCAGGCGAGGGTGGCCGGCATCAGGTTCGCGTCGGTCTTCGCCGTGTCCCGCAGGTTCTGGAGGGCCTCGTCGACGGCGCGCGCGTCGCGGCCGGCCCGCCATGCCGCAATGTCGGTGCGGGCGGCCTCCTCCACGGCCGGGTCCACCGTCTGGATGGCCGTGGTCAGGTCGGCGAGCAGCGGGTTCGGCTCGGTGGTGGTGAAGGCGTTGACGCCCACCACCACGTCCTCGCCCGACTCGATACGCACCCGGCGGGTCGCGTGCGAACGGACGAGCTCGGACTTCATGTAGCCGCTTTCGACCGCGGCAACCGCGCCGCCCATGGCCTGCACCCGGTCGATCTCGGCCTGGGCGGCCTCGGCGAGCTCGGCCACCCGGCGCTCCACGACGACGGAGCCCTCGAACAGGTCGGGGTACTCCAACAGGTCGGTCTCGTGGGCGAGGATCTGCTGGATGCGCAGGGACCACTGCTGGTCCCAGGGCCGGGGTAGGCCGAGCGCCTCGTTCCAGGCCGGCAGCTGCAGCGCCCGGCAGCGGGCGTCCTTCGACAGCGTCACGCCGAGGGCTTCCAGCACGATCCGGATGACGTTGTTCTCCGGCTGCGCCTCGGTCAGGCCGAGGGAGTTGACCTGGACGCCGTAGCGGAACCGCCGGTGCCGCGGGTCCTCGACGCCGTAGCGGGTCCGCAGCAGGGTGTCCCACAGCCGCGTGAACGCCCGCATCTTGCACAGCTCCTCGACGAAGCGGACGCCGGCGTTGACGAAGAAGGAGATCCGGGCGCACACCTCGCCGGTGCGTTCCGCCGGCACCTGCCCGGAGGCGACCACGGCGTCGAGCACGGCGATGGCCGTGCACATCGAGTAGGCGATCTCCTGGACGGGGGTGGCACCCGCCTCCTGCAGGTGGTAACTGCAGATGTTGATCGGGTTCCATCTGGGGATCTCGGTCACCGTGTAGGCGATCATGTCTGTGATCAGCCGCAGCGATGGCGCGGGCGGGAACACGTACGTCCCGCGGGAGAGGTACTCCTTGATGATGTCGTTCTGGGTGGTGCCGGTGAGCGCGGCGACGTCCGCGCCCTGCTCCTGTGCGACGACCTGGTAGAGCGCGAGCAGCCACATGGCCGTCGCGTTGATCGTCATCGAGGTGTTCATCCGGTTTAGCGGGATGTCGTGGAACAGCGCGCGCATGTCGCCGACGTGGGCGATCGGCACGCCGACCTTGCCCACCTCGCCGCGGGCGAGCTCGTGGTCGGGGTCGTAGCCGGTCTGGGTCGGCAGGTCGAAGGCGACCGAGAGCCCGGTCTGCCCCTTGGCCAGGTTCCGGCGGTAGAGGGCGTTGGTCTCGGCCGGGCTGGAGTGCCCCGCGTAGGTCCGGATGATCCACGGTCGGTCCCGCTGGGGACGAGCCTGCTCGGTGAGGTCCTGCCGTGCCGCATCCGCCATCGCCGCACCCGTTCCCGAAGGGATTGTCGGACGTCCAGAAGCGTACCGGCGCGGGTCGTCAGCCGCCCGAACAGAGCGGAGGGCGACCCTGCCACACGGTGAACAGGCCGGTGGGCAGGCCGTCGCAGGCGCCGGGGCCCTGCGCGATCCGCTGCCACGGGCCGTTACCCGTCCGCTTCCACACCTGCGGGTTCGGCGGGGCCGGGGTGACGCCCGCGACCTGCGCGAGGCCCACGGCCCAGTACTCGTCGGCGGGGCTGTCGACACCCTCGACAGCCCCGTAGAAGAGCTTTCCCTGCGGTATGACGACGTCGTCAGTGGCCACCCCCGCGATGCCGCCTTCCCGCAGGGCGTACGCGAGGCTCGCGCTGAAGGCCCGCCTGTCCACCAGCCGCACCCGCATCTGGTGGGCCGCGCCCGGCTGGCGGCTGCCCTCCCAGGCGGACGGTTCCAGCGGCGGCTGCGCCTCAGCCGGAGGCGCGACCGTGGGCGCCGGCCGGGGGGCGGGTGTCTTCGTCGGTGCCGTGGCCAGGCCGATGGCCGCTCCCAGACCGATCGCGGCGGCGAACGCGCCCGCGATGACCAGCGGGCGGCGCGGGTCGGTGGGCTGGCCACCGCCTGCGCGGTACGCGGGACCATCCGCTGGGTTCAGCCGCTGCGCATCGACGTCGAGCATGTTCCTCCCCGGCCGGCTCCATCATCCCATGGTGCACGGCCGCGCCCCGTCACCGGGGCACCGCCGTTCACGCTGGTCGGCCACAGCCCACCACACCGGCCGATCCGACGTGCCGGCCGGTCGCCGCGTAGCGGCCGGTTACCGCGGATCAGGCATGACCGACATGGAACAGGTCGGCGTCCTCGACCTGGAGGAAACGTCCGAGACGGTTCGCCGACAGCAGCCGGCCCAGATCGTCGGGTACGTCCACGAGCACCATCGACCGCCCGGAACGCCGGGCCCGCCGCACCCCGCCGAGCAGCACGCCGAGCGCCGCCTGGTCGGCGAGCTCCAGACCGGCCACGTTCACCCGCAGCCGCCCCCGGCCGCAGTCGATCGCGGTGTGCAGGCGCAGCCGCAGATCACCGACCGTCCGCACGTCGACCCGGCCGTGCAGGCGCACAGTCTGCAACTCCCTGCCGCCGTCGTTACGAAACGTCACGTTTTTGCCCATCAGGCCTCCCGTCCCCCCGTCCCCCCTGATCCACGCCCTGACCGGTCGGGCATCCGCAAGCACCCGGGGCCTTCCTTCCGGCGACACGGGCGAAGCTGCGTTCGTGTCACCTGAAGGCCGGCCAGGGCATGCCCGGCGATCAGAGGTTGTCGGACGTGGCCGGCCGTGTATCTCGGCCGACGGTTTCCATACCCTCCGTTTCGATCCGTGTCACGTCAGCGGCGAAGCGTGTGACGCCTCATCTGTAATGCCAGTATCCATGGTCGCAGAGTGGCCGTTCAGATGGGCTGATGTGTACAACGGCAGGATTGTCACGCACGGAAGTACCGCAACTTGACAGGAATATAAACACGCAACACGAACAACTATAACGCTATGTTTACCCAAGATTACGCTTACGACTGCGACGCGACCCACGCGCGAACGCCTGCGCGCGGCCGGCGGCGCTGAGACGATGAAGACCGTCCGGCCCGCCGGCCCGGACAGCCGGGAGGTGACGGTGCCACTGAACAGCCTGCACTACACGATCGGTCCGGCCATCGCCGTCGCCGCCACCGCCGTACTCGTGGCGGTGTGCAGATGGGTCTTCACACCGACCCGGACGCGCGGCAACCCGGACGTCCCCTTCCAGCATGCCGACTTCGGCATGCTGGTACCTGTGGCCACGCTGCGCACATCATCGGACGCGGACCGGCTGCGCCAGCTCCTGCGCCAGCACGGGATCCGGTCGACCTCGGGCACGGCCGCACTCGGCCCGATCCAGGTGAACGCCGACGGGAAGCTACGGCGCCACCACACCGCCGCCTGGCACGTCATGGTGTTTCCCGAGGACTCCATGCGAGCCCGCGCGGTGGTGGCTGGCACGGAACGGGACTGGGCCTGACGGACAGGACCGGGCCTGACAACAGCCGGGCCCGCGTCCGCCCCGTGCCCGGTCCACGCCCGTGCCCGCTGGGCCCGGGCCAGCCTGCTCGACGGCCGGCCCGCTCAGCGATCGTCCCGCCGTGCGTCCGGCCCACCGCGTGGCTCCCGCCGGATGTCCGCGCCGAGCAGGCGCAGCTGCTCGGCAAAGGCGGCGTAGCCACGGTCGATGTGATGGACCTCGCTGACGCTGGTGATCCCCTCGGCCACCAGGCCGGCCAGCACGAGCCCGGCCCCCGCCCGCACGTCCGAGGCCGCCACGTGCGTACCGACCAGGCGGTCGCTGCGGCGCACCACGACATGGTGGCCGTCGGTGCGCAGGTCCGCGCCGAGCTTGCTCAGCTCACGGCAGAACACGAAGCGGCTGTCGAAGACGTTCTCGGTGATCAGGGAGACGCCCTCGCTGACCGCCTCCAGGGCAATGGTCTGCGGCAGGAGATCCGTCGGGAAGCCCGGGTAGGGCAGGGTCACCACGTCGATCGAACGCGGCGGGCGCTCCGCGCGGACCCGGAAGCCGTCCGGCCGGGTGTCCACGGTGGCGCCGGCCGTCGTCAGCTTGTCGAGCACGATCTCCAGATGGTCGGCGCGGCCGCCCCGGACCAGCACGTCGCCGCCGGTCATGAGCGCGCCGATGGCGAACGTGCCGGCGACGATCCGGTCCGCGACGGTGTCGTGCGTGGTCGGCCGCAGCTCGTCGACCCCCTCGATGACCAGCGTGGACGTGCCCGCGCCGTCGAGACGCGCGCCCATGGAGACCAGCATCGCGCACAGATCGGCGATCTCGGGCTCCCGGGCGGCATTGTCGATCACCGTGGTGCCCTTGGCGAGCACCCCGGCCATCAGCAGGTTCTCGGTGGCGCCGACGCTGGGGAAGTCCAGCCAGATCGACGCCCCCTGCAGACGGCCGGACGAACGGGCCACCAGGATCCCGGACTCGACGTCCACCACGGCGCCGAGCTTGGCCAGCCCGCTGACGTGCATGTCGAGCGCGCGCGCGCCGATGGCGTCCCCACCGGGAAGCGCCACCCGTGCCTCGCCGCACCGGGCGACCAGCGGCCCGAGCACCACCACCGACGCCCGGATCCGCCGGACGAGATCGCTGTCGGCCGCGGCGGTGGGCCGCTCCGGCACGTCGATCGACAGTGAGCCCTCGGCAACGTCCCGCTCGACGCTCGCCCCGAGCGCGCGCAGGACGTCGGCCATGACGTTCACGTCAAGAATGTCGGGTACCGAGCGAAGAGTCGTGCGGCCGCACGCCAGCAGGCTCGCGGCCATCAGCTTGAGCACGGAGTTCTTCGCTCCCGGGACATCCACCCCGCCGACCAGCTGACAGCCGCCCGTGGCGACGAACCGTTCCACGGAAGTCGATGGTAGGGCCTTGTCGGCCGCTGTCCGGGGTCGGCCCACCGGCACGGCAAGGCCGGATCGGCACCCGGCCGGCCCGCCCCGCCCGTCCCCAGCAGGGCCAACCGGCCGACTCGCGAGAAAAGCCCCGTCTGTCTCGGCCCACCGCGAAAATCCCGTGACCGCCATTCCCGTGCGGGAAGTTTTTGCCACCGAGAAAAATCCGCTCAAGTACTGATACGGGACCCGGGTGGCCGCCGGGGCCACCCCACCTGGCGGCACCAGCACCGAAACGCGGGCCGGCCGGCAAGCCGCGATCACAGGAACTCGCGCGCGTGAGAACCGGCGGAGCGCCTACAGTGTGGCGACATGGCCATCCACCTGACCCGGATCTATACGCGGACCGGGGACGACGGTACGACCGCGCTCGGCGACACCTCCCGAGTCCGCAAGACCGACCCGCGGCTGGCCGCGTACGCGGACGTGGACGAGACGAACGCCACCATCGGTGTGGCGCTGGCCCTCGGCGCCCTCAGCGAGGACGTTCGGGCGTTACTTGCCCAGGTGCAGAACGACCTCTTCGACCTCGGCGCCGACCTGTGCACACCGATCGTGGACAGCCCGTCGTTCCCTCCGCTGCGGGTGAGCCAGGCCTACATCGACCGCCTTGAGGAAGCCTGCGACCGGTACAACGAGCGTCTGCCCAAGCTGAACTCGTTCATCCTGCCGGGCGGTTCACCCGGCGCCGCCCTGCTGCATGTCTCGCGGACGGTGGCCCGCCGCGCGGAACGCTCGGCCTGGGCGCTGCTGGAAGACGATCCGGACCGCACCAGCCCCCTGCCCGTCCGCTATCTCAACCGGCTTTCGGACCTGCTGTTCATCCTCTCCCGTGTCGCCAACCCCGGCGGCGACGTCCTCTGGCAGCCCGGCGCGGGCCGCTGACAACCCAGCAGCTGACAACGCAACAAAGGCCGGTGGCGACGCGGTTGTGGTTCTCCGCGTCGCCACCGGCCTTCTCGGTGCCGCTGGTCCGGGTCAGGTGGTGGGGGTCGACAGGGTCGCGTGCTCGGCGAGGATGCTCACGCCCTGGTCGGTCACGGACAGAAAACCGCCGTCCACCGCGACGGTCAGGGTCTCGCTACCGATCTTGATCCGCACCTCACCGCCCTGGACGAGAACCCCGAGCAACGGGACGTGCCTGGGCAGCACCCCGATCTCACCCTCCGTGGTCCGAGCGATGACCATGTCGGCATCCCCTGACCACACCTCCCGCTCCGGCGAGACGATCGCCACCCGTATCGGCATCGCGTTGCCGTCCTTCCTGCCGTCACATCACAACGTTCGCGTTAGAGGAGTTCCTTGGCCTTCTTCTCGGCGTCCTCGATACCGCCGCACATGAAGAACGCCTGCTCGGGGAGGTGGTCGTAGTCGCCTTCGGTCAGTTTCTTGAAGGACTTGATCGTCTCTTCGAGCGGGACGAAGGTGCCCGGGATACCGGTGAACTGCTCGGCGACGAAGAACGGCTGCGACAGGAAGCGCTGGATGCGCCGCGCCCGGTTGACGAGAATCTTGTCCTCCTCGGACAGCTCGTCGATACCGAGAATGGCGATGATGTCCTGCAGGTCCTTGTAGCGCTGCAGGATGCGCTGCACCTCGCGGGCGACGTCGTAGTGCTCCTGCCCGAGGTAGCGGGCGTCGAGGATGCGGGAGCTGGAGTCCAGCGGGTCGACGGCGGGGTAGATCCCCAGGTCGGAGATGGCCCGTGAGAGCACCGTGGTGGCGTCGAGGTGGGTGAAGGTGGTGTGCGGCGCCGGGTCGGTGATGTCGTCCGCGGGGACGTAGATCGCCTGGAGCGAGGTGATCGAGTGGCCGCGCGTCGAGGTGATCCGCTCCTGCAGGACGCCCATCTCGTCAGCCAGCGTCGGCTGGTAGCCCACCGCGCTCGGCATCCGTCCGAGCAGGGTGGAGACCTCCGAGCCGGCCTGGGTGAACCGGAAGATGTTGTCGATGAACAGCAGCACGTCCTGCTTCTGGACGTCGCGGAAGTACTCCGCCATGGTCAGCGCCGCGAGCGCGATCCGCAGCCGGGTGCCGGGCGGCTCGTCCATCTGGCCGAAGACCAGCGCGGTGTCGTTGATGACGCCGGCCTCGGTCATCTCCAGGAACAGGTCGTTGCCCTCACGGGTACGCTCCCCGACCCCGGCGAACACCGAGACACCGCTGAACTGCTTGGCAACACGGTTGATCATCTCCTGGATGACGACCGTCTTGCCCACGCCCGCGCCGCCGAACAGGCCGATCTTCCCACCGCGGACGTAGGGCGCCAGCAGGTCGATGACCTTGATCCCGGTCGGGAACATCTCCGTCTTCGACTCGAGCTGGTCGAAGGCGGGCGCCGTGGCGTGGATCGACCGGCGCACGTCGGTGTCGACACTGGGGACGTCCAGCGGCTCGCCGAGCACGTTGAACACGTGCCCTCGGGTGGCGTTGCCGACGGGGACGGTGATCGGCGAACCGGTGTCCTGGACGGGCGCCCCACGGACCAGACCGTCGGTCTGCTGCATGGAGATCGTCCGTACGGTGTTCTCACCGATGTGCTGCGCGACCTCGAGGGTGAGAGTCGCGGTCTGTCCGTTGATGGTGCGGTCGACGCGCAGCGCGCGGTAGATCTCGGGGATCTCCTCGGGCGCGAACTCCACATCGACGACCGGGCCGATTACACGGGCGACCCGGCCGATCCCAGGGGCCTTGCCCTCCGCCGCGGCGGGCGAGGTGGTGGTGACGGTCATGGCGTCCTCAGTTTCACTTGTGCCCTGAAGTCACCGGCCGCTACCTGAAGGATGCCGGTGGCTTCGGGCAGTTTCACTTGTGCCCTGAAGCCACCGGCCACTCCGTGTGGATGCCCGCAACATCAGGTCTGGTTGATCTTCTTGGCTATGATGGTCGTCGATGCCGGTGCTTCCCTCGGGACCCGCCCACGCCAGAGGCATGGCCGCGCCGCCTTCAGCTCCGCTGCCCTGCCTGAGCCAGCTTAGGAGGCCTGAGCGAGTGCGTTGGCGCCTCCGACAATTTCCGATATCTCCTGCGTGATCGCGTCCTGACGGGCCGCGTTGGCCCGCCGGGTGTAGGTCTTGATCAGCTCACCCGCGTTGTCGGTCGCGGACTTCATCGCCCGCTGCCGCGCCGCCGACTCGGATGCCGCAGACTCCAGCAGGGACGCGTACAGCCGGCTTTCGACGTACCGCGGCAGCAGGGCGTCCAGGACACCTTCGGCGGACGGCTCGAACTCGTACTGCGGGAGCGGGCCACCGGGCGGGGGCTCGGTGGTCTTCTCCAGCACCAGTGGAAGGATGCGGTGGGCAACCGGCCGTTGCGTCAGCGTGTTCACGTACTCGGTGAAAACCAGGTGGATCTCGTCCACGCCAGCGGCCTCACTCGACTCGACGAACCGCGCGATGAGCGCGTCGGCGACTTCCTTGGCGTTGTCGTAACCGGGCTGCTCGGAGAAGCCGGTGAACTCCCCGGCCAGTTCCCTGCCACGGAACCGGTAGTAGGTGACGGCCTTGCGGCCGACCGCGTACAGGACCGGTTCCTTGCCCTCGGCGCGCAGCAGTTCCAGCAGCTCACCGGTGCGACGCAGCACGTTGGCGTTGTAGCCGCCAGCAAGACCACGATCGCTGGTGATCACGAGAACCGCCGCGCGGCGAGCCTCGGGGTGCTCGGTCGTCAGGGGGTGGCGGACCGTGGTCTGCGACGCGACCGCGGAGATCACCCGGGTGATCTCGTCGGCGTACGGCCGGGACGCGGCCACCCTTGCCTTGGCCTTGACGATCCGGGACGCCGCGATGAGCTCCATCGCCCGAGTGATCTTCTTGGTCGACTGTACCGACCGGATGCGGCGCCGGTATTCGCGGAGCTGACCGGCCATGGCTTAGTCCTCGTCCCGCGGCTTCGGCTGGTGCACCTTGATCGACTCCTGCTCCACCTCGGCGGGGTCCAGGGTGTCGGGCACCGGCTCGTTGATCAGGGGCTGACCGCCGGAGAGCGCGAACTCGGTCTTGAACTTCGCGATCAGATGCTCGAGCGCGGCAAGGGTGTCGTCGTCGAGCTTGCCGGTCTCGCGGATCGTCTTGAACAGCCCTGGCTGGGTCCGCTCGACGAACTCGAGGAACTCGCTTTCGAACCGGCGGATGTCGCCGATCGGCACCTCGTCGAGGTGGCCGGTCGTCCCCGCCCAGATCGAGACGACCTCGCGCTCGACCGAGAACGGCTGGAACTGCGGCTGCTTGAGCAGCTCGACCAGGCGCGCGCCCCGGTCGAGCTGGGCGCGCGACGCCTTGTCCAGGTCGGAGCCGAACGCCGAGAACGCCTCCAGCTCGCGGTACTGGGCAAGGTCGAGACGCAGTCGGCCGGCGACGGACTTCATCGCCTTGACCTGGGCGCTGCCACCGACCCGGGAAACCGAGGTACCGACGTTGATGGCCGGCCGGACACCCTGGTTGAACAGGTCGGTCTCGAGGAAGATCTGCCCGTCGGTGATGGAGATGACGTTCGTCGGGATGTAGGCGGAGATGTCGTTGCCCTTGGTCTCGATGATCGGCAGACCGGTCAGCGACCCGCCACCGAGCTCGTCCGAGAGCTTCGCGCAACGCTCGAGCAGCCGGGAGTGCAGGTAGAAGACGTCGCCGGGGTAGGCCTCACGGCCCGGCGGGCGACGCAGCAGCAGCGAGATGGCCCGGTATGCCTCGGCCTGCTTGGACAGGTCGTCGAAGACGATCAGGCCGTGCTGGCCGTTGTACATCCAGTGCTGGCCGATCGCGGAACCGGTGTAGGGCGCAAGGTACTTGAAACCGGCCGGCTGGTCGGCGGGAGCGGCGACAATGGTCGTGTAGGCCAGCGCGCCGGTCTCCTCCAGGGTGTTCAGAACGTCCCGGATCGTCGACTTCTTCTGGCCGATCGCCACATAGACGCACTTGACCTGGAGCTTCGGGTCCCCGGTCGCCCAGTTCTCGCGCTGGTTGATGATCGTGTCGAGGGCGACCGAGCTCTTGCCGGTCTGCCGGTCGCCGATGATGAGCTGGCGCTGGCCACGCCCGATGGCGGTCATCGCGTCGATGGCCTTGATGCCGGTCTGCAACGGCTCCTTGACCGGCTGGCGCTGCACGACCGTGGGCGCCTGCAGCTCAAGGGCCCGGCTCTCGGTCGAGACGATCTCCCCGAGGCCGTCGATCGGGCGGCCGAGAGGGTCGACGACCCGGCCGAGGAAGCCGTCCCCGACCGGGACGGAGAGGATCTCGCCGGTGCGGCGGACCTCCTGCCCCTCCTCGATGTGCTCGGACTCACCCAGCAGAACGCAGCCGATCTCGCCCACGTCCAGGTTGAGCGCGAGGCCGAGCACCCCGCCGTGGAACTCCAGCAGCTCGTTGGTCATGGCGTGCGGCAGACCCTCGACCCGCGCGATGCCGTCGCCCGCGACGACGACCCGGCCGACCTCCTCGCGCTCTCCGGCGGATGCCTGGTAGGAGTCGACGTAGTCCCGGAGGGCGGCGCGGATTTCCTCCGGTCGGATGGAGAGCTCAGTCATCGCTTTGGTCCTTCAGCAGATGGTGCGGGCACGTCCCGCAGATCGGGCGGCGAGATCTGGATGTCCACGGGAGCGCCCTACCGCAGCAGTCGCCGACGTGCGTCGGTGAGGCGGCGCAGGACACTGCCATCGACCACCTCGTCACCGACCCGCACGACGACGCCCCCGAGAACAGCGGGGTCGACGTCCACCTGGAGCTGCACATCACGGCCAAAATAACGGCTGATCGCCGTCCGCAGCCGGTAGATCTGGTCGCCCGCGAGTGGGACGGCGCTCAGCACCACCGCGACCAGACGGTTGCGCCGGGCCGCGGCGATCGTGGTGAGCTGTTCGAGCCGGCGCTCGAGGTCACCGTGGTAACGTTCGGTAACCGCACGCTGGACGAGCCGGACGGTTACGGGGTGGGCCTTGCCGTCCAGCAACCTGGCTACCAGCGCCTGCTTGGCCGACACCGGGGCGGCCGGGGCGCTCAGGGCCAGCGACAGCTCCGGCGTCCGGTTGAGCAGCCGGCCGAACCTGAACAGCTCGTCCTCGACGTCGTCGAGGACGTTGTTGCGCTGCGCCTGCGCGAGCAGGACCTCGACGGCGAGCTCGGCCAACGCCTGCTGGAGGTCCAGCGGCCGAGCCCAGCGCCCGGTGACCGCGACCTGCACGATCTCCAGTGCCGTTGGCGAGATCTTCGAGCCGAACAGCCTGGCAGCGAGCTCGGAACGGGCCGATCCGGGCACACCCGGATCAGTCAGCGCGCGGCGGACGACCAGCTCGCGGTCGAGCAGGTCCACCACCCCGTCGAGGTCGTCCGCGAGCCGGGCGAGGTTGGCGGCGGGCCGCGGGGTCGTGGTACCCGGCGGCGGGAGCGCGGTCAGCTCGTCGAGCCGAGCCCGCGCCACCGCCAGTGAACGACGGCTGGATCCGTCCACGCCTCAGCCCCCCGGGCCGGCCGGTGCCGGGACCGTCGTGCCGTCCGCCGGACGGTCCAGCCCGGCGATGAAGTCGTCGATGAGCTGCCGCTGGCGGTCGTCCCGCTGCAGCTCATGACCGACGATCTTGGTGGCGAGTTCGAGCGCGATCTCGCCGATCTCACGTCGGATCTGGGCGACGACCTGGGCCCGCTCGGCGGCGAGCTGAGCCTCGCCACGGGCCTTGATCTCGGCAACCTCTTCGCCGGCCTGCGCGCGTAGCGAGTCGAGAATCTGTTGCCCCTGCTCACGGGCGTCCTGACGGATGCGCCCCGCCTCGTCCTGGGCCTCGGCGAGCTGCCGGCGGTAGGAGACGAGCAGGTCCTCGGCCTCTCGCTGGGTGCGCTCGGCGCGTGCCAGGTTGCCCTCGATACGGTCGCTGCGCTCGGCGTACGTCCGTCTGATCTGCGGGTAGACCTTCCAGAAGAAGAAGGCCACCAGCAGACCGAAGGCCAGGATACCGATGAGCAGCTCGCTCACCGGCGGGACAAGGACGTTTTCGTCCGAGTGCCCACCACCCTCCTCGGCCGCGAGCAGCAGTGTCGAGATAGCCACGGTGTCTCCCCCGGCCTAGGGGAAGACGAACGGGACGACGAAACCGATCAGGGCCAGTGCTTCCGCGAGCGCGAAGCCGATGATCATGTATCGGAAAGCGACCTGCTCCGCTTCTGGCTGCCGGGCGATGGCCTGCACACCGAGCCCGAAGATAAGGCCGATACCGATGCCGGGCCCGATGGCCGCGAGGCCGTAGGCCACCGCGCCGAGAGAGCCGCTCACCTGGTCGGCAGCAGCAAGCACCAAAGAGGTGTCTGCCATGTCATTATTCCTTTTCCAGTCGGGCACCGCGACCTGCCGCGGTGCTGATCGGGGTGTCCGAACCTTATGCGTGTGCCGCGGCGGATGCGCCGCTGACGGCGGGCACCTGGTCGACCGAGTGCGAGCTGTCGTGCTCGTCCCCATGCTCCTCAAGCGCGCCGCCGATGAAGGCGGCCGTGAGAATAGTGATGATGTACGCCTGCAAGAAGTCGATGACGAGCTCGAAACCGGTCAGCACGATCGTCATGAGCAACGAGGCGACACCGAAGACGAAGGGCGGCTTCGGCAGCAGGTAGTCCGCACCGAGCGAGAACACCAGCAACAGGATATGGCCGGCGAACATGTTCGCGAACAACCGAACCGCCAGCGTGAACGGGCGCACGATCAGAGTCGACAGAAGCTCGATCGGCCCGAGCAGCAGCTTGACGGGGAAGGGCGCCGTCGGCGCCGGATTGACCATGTGGCCGAAATACGCGCGGGCGCCGACAGCCCTGATCCCGGCGCGGTTGAACAGCACGTAGGTGATGGCGGAGAGAACGATCGGAATCGCTATCCGCGAGGTCGGCGGGAACTGTGCGCCGGGGATGATCGCAAGCACGTTGGAGACCAGTACGAAGGTGAACAGCACCACCAGGTAGGGCGTGTACTTCCGGCCCTGCTCTCCGATGACGTCCCGGGCGATCGAGGTGTCGATGAAGTCGTAGATGGACTCACAGACGTTCTGCACCCCGCGTGGCACAACCGTCGCGCGCCGGAAACCCAGCCAGAAGACCACGCCGACGACGAGCGCGGCGAAGATCCCCAGAGCGGTCGCCTTGTTCAGGTAGAAGTCGACCGATCCGAGCTCGACGTCGAACCAGTGGGGTGTCTGGAACACCTCCTTGGTCGGGCCGTGGAAGCCCTCGTCCGCGAGGACCGGGGGGACCGGCACGACGTACACCTCCATGATCAAAATATACTCTCACCAGCGGAAAAGAGACGCAGCCGTACCAGCGGCGGCGTGGACTCACCCTATCTGGTCCAAGCGAACAGCCATGCCCGGCGCAGGCCGCATCCCACTCGCGCACCTGGCATACCAGACATGACGATCACCGGACACAGCCGGCCGCCAGGCATGACCATCTATCGATACCCTATGATCATGAACTGACAAGACCACCAAGAGATACGACTCACACCGGATGTCAGCGAGCCGACACTCGGTACTGGCGATACTATCCACACCCCGACGCCATCGGCATCAAGTCCGGGCCGAGCAGAGGTTGCTCACTCGCCCGTTCACACAAACGGCACCCAAAAGTTTCCTGCCGTTGCCCCAGGATAGACGCTTCGAGACCATGCGATCACACAGCGCAACAGTCCGCGCCTGCCCAACGGGCCAAAAGACTATCGATCATGATCGGTGTACACCCGGGAACCATCCGCACGGCACCGCCGGGCCGCGGGCCACCGGCCCGGGTCACTGGCGCCGCATCGCCCGGTAGATCACAAGATAGAGCGCGGCCCCCATCCCGACGACAACGCCCACCGGCAGGAAGACCGTGCCGATCCCGGTGACACGGTCGATCCCGTAGCCGACCAGCCCCCAGAAGCCGGTACCGGCGAGCAGCGTGCCGAACGCGCTCCACATCTCGCCGGAGATCAGGCCGGGCCGGTACGGGCGACGCGGCCCACCACCCGTACCGGAGCTGTTTCCAGCGTCCCCGGGGGTGTGTTCGGCGTCGCTCACGTGTTCAGGGTGTCATGTGGGGAGTCGCCCCGCGCGCGGAAGGCGTCCGGGTCGTAGAACGGGACCCGGGTGTGGGTGGCCACCCACAGCTCGGCACCGACCCAGCCGAGAACACCCACCAGGACGGCCCAGGAGAAGGCGATCAGGTCGACGCTGTCGGAGCCCTCCAGGGTCACCAGCAGAACACCCAGAATGATGGTCTTCATCAGATAGGTGCCCAGCGCCGCGGGCAGCACCATCGCCCGCATCCGGCGGGCGACCACGCTCACCGCGACCTTGCTCGCCGTAAAGAACAACGCGACGAGAACGAGACCGGCGGCAACGGCGGCGAGCCCATCCGCGCCACGGGCGAAGCCGGCGATCGGCAGTGCCGGGACCGCGACGGCGGCGAGCACCAGCAGACCGGTTCTGACCGTCCGCCCAGCAGCGGTGATCATGCGCGCCGCACGGATCGTTGACCGGCCAGCAACAGCACCAGCAGCCCCGCGAGACCAAGGCCCACAACACCGGCGAGGATCGGCAGCGGCTGCCGGGAAAAGGACGCGGCGACCCCGCCGAAACCAAGCAGCGCCGCCCAGAAGTACATGATGAGCACGGCCCGGACGTGGGATTTCCCGATTTCCAGCATCCGGTGGTGCAGGTGCATCTTGTCCGGGGCGAACGGGGACCGGCCGGCTCTGGTCCGGCGGACCACCGCCAGCCCCAGGTCGATGAAGGGCACGGCGAGCACCGCCAACGGGATGGCCAACGGGATCAGGGACGGCAGGGACCGGGACGGCCCAGCATATCCGCCATAGGCCACCTGGCCCGTCACCGAGATCATGGATGCGGCGGAGAGCAGGCCGACCAGCATCGAGCCGGAGTCCCCCATGAACAGCCTCGCCGGGTTGAAGTTGTGCGGCAGGAAGCCGACGCACACACCGGCGGTGACCGCGGCCAGCAGCGCGGCCGGCGCGGCCCGGGAGAAGTGGTTGATAACAGCGACCTCGTAGGCGAAGTAGAACGTGGAGCCCGCCGCGATGGCCGCGACCCCGGCGGCCAGACCGTCCAGCCCGTCGATGAAGTTCATGGCGTTGACCAGGATCACCGTGGCGAGGATCGACAGTGGCACGGCCGTCTCCGGCCCGAGGCTGAAGGTCGTGTCGCTGTCCGGGTTCACCGCGAAGGACCACTGGATGCCCAGCAGCACCATCACCCCGGCGGCCACGACCTGGCCCGCGAGCTTTGTCACCGCGTCCAGCGGCCACCGGTCGTCCACGACGCCGAGCAGGCAGATCAGCGCGCCGGCGATCAGCACCGCGTGCGGCTCGGCCCAGTCCTCGGAGACCGCGGAGAGGAACGGGAGCTGGTCGGCGACGAGCAGCCCGGCTGCCAGCCCGGCGAGCATGGCCAGACCGCCCAGCCGTGGCGTCGGGACCGCATGGACGTCACGGTCCCGGACACCGGCGACCGCTCCGACCCGGACCGCGAAACACCGTGCGACCGGCGTGCACAGGAACGTGATCGCCGCCGACACCGCGAAGACGAGCAGATACTCCCGCAATCTTCTAACGCACCCGCTTCTTGGGGCGTCCACCGCTTGCCGACGCCGACGCGCCCGCCTCCGGGCGCGTCCGTCGTGTCACCGTGGGTGCGGCCATCGCGAGTACGGTCACCGGGGGTAGGCGGGGTGTCGGGCTGTCAGGGCGGCGACGCTGGCGGCCACGTCGGCGGCCGCGTCGGGGTCACTGACGACGCGGGCGATGAGCGCGGCGATGTCCTTCATCTCGCCCTCCTTCATACCCTGGGTGGTCACCGCCGGCGTACCCACCCGGATCCCGGAGGAGACCGCGGGTGGCTGCGGGTCGTACGGGATTGCGTTCTTGTTCAGGGTGATGCGGGCGGCGTCGCAGCGGGCCTCCGCCTCCTTGCCGGTGACCCCGAGCGCGCGCAGGTCGAGCAGGGCGAGGTGGGTGTCGGTTCCGCCGGCGACCGGGCGCACCCCTTCGGCGGCGAGCGCGTCCGCGAGCGCCTGGGCGTTGCGGATCACCTGCTGGGCGTAGTCCTGGTAGGCGGGGGTGGCGGCCTCCCGCAGGGCGACCGCCTTGGCCGCGACCGCGTGCATGAGCGGGCCGCCCTGACTGAAGGGGAAGACCGCCTTGTCGATGCGCTGGGCGAGCTCCTCCCGGCAGAGGATCATCCCGCCCCGCGGGCCGCGCAGCACCTTGTGGGTGGTGAAGCTGACGACGTCGGCGTAGGGCACCGGGCTCGGGATGGCCCCGCCCGCGACCAGGCCGATGAAGTGGGCGGCGTCCACCATCAGCCAGGCCCCGACCTCGTCCGCGATCGACCGGAAGGCGGCGAAGTCGATCAGCCGCGGGTAGGCGGTGGCGCCACAGATAATCATTTTGGGCTGGTGCTGACGGGCGAGGTCGCGCACCTCGTCGTAGTCAATCAGCTCGTTGTCCTCGCGCACCCCGTACGCGGCGACGTTGAACCACTTGCCACTGAAGTTGACCCGGCTACCGTGGGTGAGGTGGCCGCCGTGTGGGAGGGACATCGCCAACACGGTGTCACCGGGCACCAGCAGCGCCGCGTACACCGCGAAATTGGCCTGCGCCCCCGAATGCGGCTGCAGGTTGGCGTGCTCGGCGCCGAAGAGCTCCTTCGCCCGGGCGATGCCGATCTCCTCCGCACGGTCCACGACCTGGCATCCGCCGTAGTACCGGCGGCCGGGATATCCCTCGGCGTACTTGTTCGACAACGTCGACCCGAGGGCCGCCAGCACCGCCGGTGAGGTGAAGTTCTCGCTGGCGATGAGCTGGAGCCCGCCTCGCAGCCGGTCCAGTTCGTCCAGGAGGACACCAGCGATCTCGGGATCCTCGGCGTGGAGCTGGTCGAAGTCCGGGCCCCAGAACGGGGTGCTCATAAGCTGCCTCTCCTGCTGCGTCAGTTCACTGTGCTGCGTCAGTTCACCGCGGCGGGTACCCGAAGTGATGGGACGACCGCGCGCAGCGCCGCCAGGTCGACGGCGCCGACCCGCAGAACCCGCGGGACGTCATCGGTGCAGTCGACGATCGTCGAGGCGACGCCGAGCGCGCAGGGCCCGCCGTCCAGGTACACCTCGACGGAGTCGCCGAGCTGGGCGAACGCGTCGTCGGCCGTGGTCGCCGGCGGCCGGCCGCTGATGTTGGCGCTGGACACCGCCATCGGGCCGGTCCGGCCGAGCAGTTCGATCGCCACCGGGTGCAGCGGCATCCGTACCGCGACCGTGCCCCGGGCGTCGCCGAGATCCCAGCTCAGCGACGGCGCGTGCCGCACGATCAGGGTGAGCCCGCCCGGCCAGAACGCCCGTACCAGGTCACGGACCTGCTCGGTCACCCGCTCCACCAGGCCGTCAAGGGTGCGCCACGAACCGATCAGCACGGGCACGGGCATCTCCGGCCCACGGCCCTTGGCCGTCAGCAGGGCCCGGACCGCGACCTGGTCGAAGGCGTCGGCCCCGATGCCGTACAGCGTGTCGGTGGGTAACACCACCAGGCCACCGTGACGGACCGCGCGGGTGGCCGCCTCGAGCCCGGCCACCCGTACCTCGGAGTCCGTGCAGTCGTAGCGTCTGCTCACCGCTCCTCCCCTGCTGTCCCCGCTGCCCCCCGGGCCGGGCCCGGCCCACCACGGGGCCGGCAGGTTGCCGTGACGAACCGGTCCCGTCCGGTCAGGTCCTGGTGGTCGTGGACATCATCCCAGCGACCGTGCGTCCGCAGCAGGGCAGGGGCCGCCGAGCCGTGCCGGTCGGCATGTTCGATCACCAGCCGGCCACCGTCACGGAGCAGGTCGGCCGCCACCGCCGCGACGGCGCGCACGCCGGCCAGGCCGTCCGGCCCGCCCCACAGGGCGGCCGGCGGGTCGTGATCGCCGACCTCCGGCTCGAGCGTGCCCCGTTCGTCGTCGCACAGGTACGGAGGGTTGCTCACCACCAGGTCGACCCGGCCGAGCAGGTCAGCCAGCACCTCGGTGGCGGCCATCACGCCCGCGGCGCCCGGCGTGCCGCCATGCCGGGACGCGGCGCCGCCGGACAGGTCGATCCCCACGTCGGCGTGGTGCACGGTTATCGCTCTTCCGGTGAGTACGACATTACGCTTCGCCCACAGCAGCGCGTCCGGATCGCTGTCGACGGCGTACACCCGGGCCCCCGGCAGCTCGTCGGCGAGCGCGAGGGCGATCGCCCCGGAGCCAGTGCACAGGTCCACGCAGACCGGCCTGTCCCACCCGGCCGCGCGGACGGTGTCGATGGCCCAGCCGACCACCGTCTCGGTCTCCGGCCGGGGCACGAACACACCGGGGCCGACGGTCAGGGTGAGATAGCGGAACCCGACCGTGCCCACCAGGTGCTGCAGCGGCACCCTGGCGGCCCGGCGGGCCACCAGGCCGTGGAGGAGTTCCCGCTCGGCCGGAGTCATCGCGCCCGCCAGCGCCAGCCGCCAGCGGGGCTCGCCGGTGGCGTGGGCGGCAAGCTGCTCCGCGTCCGCCCGGGGGCTGGCCACCCCGGCCGCGGACAGCACGGCGGCCGCCGCGTCGATCTCGGCCCGCAGGTCCGGGCCCGGCTCAGCGCCCGGGCGCCAACCCGGAGCGTGCGGAGTGCGCGGAGCGTGCTGAGAGTGCTGAGAGTGCGGAGCGTGCTGAGAGTGCGCCGAGGGTGTCCGTACCCGTGCGCCGGCCCGGTCCGGCCCGGCCGCGGCGGAGGTCACGTCGCCACCTCGACCGACAGCCTGGTCTGGAGGTCCGCCGCAATCAGCGCGTTGAGGACGTCGTCGAGCTCACCGTCGAGCACCTGGTCGAGGTTGTACGCCTTGTAACCGACCCGATGGTCACTGATCCGGTTCTCGGCGAAGTTGTAGGTACGGACGCGTTCGGAGCGGTCCACCGTGCGGACCTGGCTCGCCCGCGCCGCCGACGCCTCGGCCTGCGCCCGCTCGCGGGCCACCGACAGCAGCCGGGCCCGCAGGATGCGCAGGGCCGACTCCTTGTTCTGCAGCTGGCTCTTCTCGTTCTGGCAGGACACCACCAGCCCGCTGGGCAGGTGGGTGATCCGCACCGCCGAGTCCGTCGTGTTCACGCTCTGCCCACCGGGGCCGGAGGAGCGGTACACGTCTATCCGCAGGTCGTTGGGGTCGATGTCGACCTCGACATCCGCCGCCTCGGGCAGCACCAAGACGCCGGCCGCCGAGGTGTGGATGCGGCCAGCCGACTCGGTGACCGGCACCCGCTGCACCCGGTGGACCCCGCCCTCGAAGCGCAGCCGCCCGAAGACCCCCTCGGAGGCGCCTCGGCCGGCCTTCACCGCCACGCTCACGTCCCGGTAGCCGCCGAGGTCGCTGGGGTTCGCGTCGAGGATCTCGGTTCGCCAGCCGCGGCGTTCGGCGTAGCGCAGGTACATCCGCAGCAGGTCGCCCGCGAACAGGGCCGACTCCTCACCGCCGGCGCCCGCCTTGATCTCCAGGATCGCGTCCCGGGCGTCGTCCGGGTCGGTGGGTACCAGATGGGCGCGCAGTCTGTTACGCAGTGTCTCCTGCTCGGCCTCCAGTTCCGCGACCTCCGCGCGGAACGAGGTGTCCTCGGCGGCGAACTCGCGGGCCGTCGCCAGATCCGCGGCCACCCGGTCCAGCTCGCGGGCGGTCTCCACGGCCGGGGTCAGCTCCGCGTACCGGCGGCCGAGGCTGCGGGCCAGCGCCGGGTCGGCGTGCACCGACGGGTCGGCGAGCCGGCTCTCCAACTCGGCGTGCTCGGTGAGCAGAGCGTCGAGCGGAGTGGTCATTTCGGGCGTCTCCTGGTCCTGGGACGTTCGATCAGCGGGCGGCGCCGGGCGTCACGAGCCGGACGGCGCTGTTCCCGGGTGCTCCCAACGTCGAACTGTAGGCCCGGCCGGGCCAAGCCGCAGCCGGGACGAGCCGCAGCCGGGACGAGTGCGCCCGTGCCGTCACCGCTACGGCACGGGCGCGTGCTGTCTGGCCGGCCGCGGCGTGTTGTCTGGCCGCGGCGTGCTATTTGGCCGTCGTGCCCGGCTTGTCACCGGGACGGCGGCGACCGAAACGCCGTTCGAACTTCTCGACCCGACCACCAACGTCAAGAATCTTCTGCTTGCCGGTGTAGAACGGGTGGCACTGCGAGCACACCTCTGCGTGGATCACAGCGTCCGACTTGGTGCTACGGGTAGTGAACGTGGAGCCACAGGTACAGACGACCGTGGTCTCGTGGTACGTCGGGTGAATGTCAGCCCTCATGATCCTTCTTCCCGAAATGGCCGCCGGGTCGCCCTGTCCCCTGAACGAGGGCGTGAACCGGTGCCGGGTGTCGACGCTCCAGTCTGCCAGAGCCGGGCGCGCCCTCGGGGCGGGCATCCCGCGGGGGGTGTCGCGGGAACCCTGGACGATCGGTCCCGGCTCGGCCCCCGTCCTGGTTCAGTCCTGGCCCGGGGTGGTCTTCGCGATCTGCATCAGGAACTCGTAGTTCGTCCGCGTCTGCTTCAACCTGTCCAACAGAAGATCCAACGCCTGCTGGGACTCCAGGGTGTGCAGGACTCGACGCAGCTTGTGCATGATCACCAGCTCGTCGGGTGCGAGGAGGATCTCCTCCCGACGGGTTCCGGAGGGGTTGACGTCGATCGCGGGGAAGACCCGCTTGTCAGCGATCTTACGGTCGAGCTTGAGCTCGGCGTTGCCGGTGCCCTTGAACTCCTCGAAGATCACTGTGTCCATCGTCGAGCCCGTCTCCACCAGCGCCGTGGCGATAATGGTCAACGAGCCGCCGTTCTCGATGTTCCTGGCGGCGCCGAGGAACCGCTTCGGCGGGTAGAGCGCGGTGGAGTCCACACCACCGGACAGGATCCGGCCGGACGCCGGCGCGGCCAGGTTGTACGCCCGACCGAGACGGGTGATCGAGTCGAGCAGGACGACGACGTCCTCGCCCAGCTCCACCAGCCTCTTGGCCCGCTCGATGGACAGTTCGGCGACGCTGGTGTGGTCGGACGGCGGCCGGTCGAACGTCGAGGCGATCACCTCGCCCTTGACCGACCGCTGCATGTCGGTCACCTCTTCGGGACGTTCGTCGACGAGAACGACCATCAGGTGGCATTCCGGATTGTTCGTGGTGATCGCGTTCGCGATGGCCTGGAGCACCATCGTCTTGCCTGCCTTGGGCGGGCTGACGATCAACGCGCGCTGGCCCTTGCCGAGCGGCATCACCAGGTCGATGACCCGGGTCGTCAGCAGCTGCGGCTCGGTCTCCAGGCGCAGCCGCTCCTGCGGGTAGAGCGGGGTGAGCTTGGTGAACTCGGGGCGGCTGCGCGCCTCCTCCGGCTCCAGGCCGTTGACCGTGTCCAGCCGGACCAGCGCGTTGTACTTGTCCCGCCGCTGCTCGCCCTCCTGCGGTGCCCGGACCACCCCGGTGATCGCGTCACCGCGGCGCAGACCGTGCCGGCGGACCTGGGCCAGGCTCACGTAGACGTCGGTCGGGCCGGTCAGGTAACCGCTGGTACGCACGAACGCGTAGTTGTCGAGGACGTCGAGGATGCCGGCGACCGGCACGAGCACGTCGTCCTCGCGGACCACCGGCTCCGACTCGGTGAAGCCGCCGCCCTGGCGTCCACGGTTACGGCCACGCTCCCGGAAGCGGCCCCGGTTACGCCGGTTCCCCCCACTGAAGTCGTCGTCGCGGCCTGCCTCACCCCGGTCGGGCTGAGCCCGCTCGGTCTGGCCACGGTCGGAAGAACCACGATCGGACTGCCCACGATCGGACTGGCCGCGATCGGAAGAACCACGATCGGAAGAACCACGATCGGACTGCCCACGATCAGACTGGCCGCGATCGGACTGGCCGCGATCGGAAGAACCACGCCCCTGGCGGTCGTTCGCCGGGCGGTCGCCCTGCTGGCGCCCCTGACGTTCACTGGACGCGGGACGTTCGGCTGACGAACGGTCGCTATCGGGCTGCTGACGGTCACGCCTGTCCTCGCGGGCCCGGCCGTTACCGTTCTCCGACGGGCGGGGAAGGCTGGCCGGTTCAGCCACCACCGTCTCCGCCGGCACGGCGGTCACCGGCGCATCCTTCACGCTGGGTAGTGATTTGGTGGGCACGTTGTCCGTCACGGCGGCGGGCTCGGCCGTAGCCGGTGCCACAGCCGGTGCCACGACGGCTTCCAGCGTGCCGGCGGCTCGCGGGCTGTCGGCGCTGCTCGTCGCATCGGAGGCGGCCACGGCAGCGGGCTGGCCCTGTCCGGGGCCGGCCAGGGCGTCGGTCAGGGTCGCCTGCTCGGCCGGGGCGACGGACGGGCTGCCCGACCCGCGGGAGGCGGCCCGGCGGCTGCGGCCACGCGTGGGTGCCTCGGTCGGCGCGGCCGCTGCTGGCGCGCCGGTGACCGGCGCGGTGTCGAGTGCCGACGCGGCCGGCTCCGGCTGCGCGGCGGGAACAGCCGCGGCGGACGACGTCACGGCCGAGGCCTCGCCGCCGGCCGCGCTGTTGGGAGCCTGCACGTTCTGGATCGCCGCGATGAGCTGCCCCTTTCGCAGACGTCCCACGCCCTGGATACCCAACGAAGCCGCCATGGCCTGCAACTCCGGTAGCAGCATGGCCGAAAGGCCGGTGCCGGAGCGCCGGCGTCGTGTGGAGCCGGTGTCCACGGACGACGTCGGTGTCTGTGACCCCGCAGACTCACGTGCGCTGTCAGGCAGCACGTCGGTGGTGTCGCTCAAGATGTTCCTTCCCTGAAGGGACCGGCTTACGGGAGCCGGGTGATACTTGTTGACCTTCTTCGCCTGGGCATCCCACATGGAAACGATGTTCAGCGCCGGTGGGCAGGCAGAGCGCCCATAACGGCGCCAACGGCTGAGTACCGCGTGCGAACTCGTCTGTCCCGCTGAGGACTTGACCGGTGCTGGCCGAGGCTTCGATGACGAGGCTGAGGCACCAAGTCCGGTACCAGGTTCCGGCTACGAGGAGCCGGTGGCACCGGCGGGCGAGCACGCGCCGCGGCGGCAGCGGGTGCAGTCATCAGACTATCCAGACGCAGTCACCTGGGCAACATCCTTGCCGACGTATTGCTTCGGAGTCATCCGTTTCCCACCCGGGCCGGGGCCATTTCAGCCAGCGTGCCGTACTCGCGAGGAGCGTCCACCGGACTTACGGGACATGCCGGACAGGCGCACCGGGCGCGGAACGGACACGCCCGCGCCTACCGCCCGGGGAGCTGTGGAGGATTCCCCCCGCCGCGGCGGTCACCGGTCGTGACGCCGCCCGCCGGCCAGGCACCGGCGGCGGTGGAGGCAGCGGCGGCGCTGTCAGCCGACGACGAGCTCGACCCGCGCCCCGTCTCGGTCGACGGGCAGGTCGAACACGCTGAAATCGCTGCCGGCGCAGGTCCGCGCGAGGGCGGCCTGGTCCTGGTCGACGGCCAGTGCCAGCACCGTCGGTCCGGAACCCGACAGGACGGCCGCCAGCCCCGCCGCCCGCAGCCGGGCGAGCAGATCGCTGGTCTCGGGCATGGACGGCAGCCGATAGGGCTGGTGTAGCCGGTCATCGACGGCCGCCAGCAACGCGTCCCGCCAGGACACAGCGCCCGGCCGGACGTGTTGATTCCCGACCTGCTTCCCAGTCTGGCTGCCGGCCGGCCTCCCCGCGGAGAAGCCGGCCAGCCGGTCGTCGGCGAGGCCGGCGTAACCGTTCTGTCCGTCGCCACGCCGACGGCCGTTCCCCGGGCCGGCAGCGGCGCGGTCGTTGTTCTCCGGCCCGGGCGTCCCCGGGGAGGCCACCGCGGCGGTACCGGCTCCGCCGGAGCGGGGCCGCGGGCCTCCCGACATCGCCATCGCCAGCAGCGCGGCCCGCCCGGCGCTCATCGCTGCGTCCGCGTGGGGCACCCCCGCCGGCAGGGCCACCCGTGACTGTGCCGTCGACTGACGGCGGGTGGGCACGAACACGACCGGTCGCAGATCCTCGGGAGGGTCGGTACGGGCCACCCGCGGCGGGCCGTCGCTGTCGTGCCAGGCGATGGTGAAACCGCCGTAGAGGGCGGCGGCGACGTTGTCCGGGTGCCCCTCGAGCCGGCAGGCGAGCGTGAAGACCTCCGGGATGTCCGGGCGGCCGCCGCCCAGCGCGCTCGCCGCGAGCAGGCCGCCCACGATCGCCGCGGCCGACGAGCCCAGGCCACGGCCGTGCGGGATGCGGTTGACGCAGTTCAGCCGGATCCCGGCCGGGGTGATGCCGGCCGCGGCGAAACCGGCCCGCAGGGCACGGACGACCAGATGGGTCTCGTCACGGACGCCGTCGTCCTCACCGGTCACCTCGATCGACAGGCCGGCACCGGTGACGGTGACGGTGAGCTCGTCGTACAGGCCGAGCGCGAGGCCGCAGGCGTCGAAGCCCGGGCCGAGGTTGGCGCTGGTCGCCGGTACCCGCACCCGGGCCGCCTGGGCCGTCCGGGACGCGGCCAGGAGTGGCGCGGCCGCCGGGCGGTTCACGACCCGTGCAGGTCGAGCGCCGTGGCCGCGGCCGCCACCGTCGCCGGTATGGTCACCGGCCTGGCCGCCCCGCTGATCGCCCACTCGGGGTCCTTCAGCCCGTTGCCCGTCACGGTGCACACCACCCGCTCGCCGGCCTCGACCCGGCCCGCTGCCCGGGCCTGCAACAGCCCGGCGACGCTCGCCGCGCTGGAGGGCTCGACGAAGACGCCCTCGCGGTGCGCGAGCAGCCGGTAGGCCGCGAGGATCTGCCGGTCGGTCACCGCGTCGATCCCGCCGCCGGAGTCGTCCCGGGCCCGCACGGCAAGGTCCCACGACGCGGGATTGCCGATCCGGATCGCGGTGGCGATCGTCTGCGGACGGTCCACCACGCTGCCGCGCACGATGGGGGCGGCACCGGCCGCCTGGAAACCGTGCATGCGAGGCCGGCCGGCGCCGCTGCGCGCGTCCTCCTCGACGTAGCCGCGCCAGTAAGCTGTTATATTTCCCGCATTTCCGACAGGCAGGCAGTGGACGTCGGGAGCCGAGCCCAGATCTTCGACGATCTCGAAGGAGGCGGTCTTCTGCCCCTCCAGGCGGAACGGGTTCACCGAGTTGACAAGGGTGACCGGGAAGGTGTCCGCGAGTTCGCGGGCGACCCGCAGGCAGTCGTCGAAGGAGCCGTCGAGCTGTAGCAGGCGAGCCCCGTGGACGAGGGCCTGCGCCAGCTTCCCCAGCGCGATCTTGCCGTTCGGCACCAGCACGGCGCAGGTCAGCCCGGCACGAGCGGCGTACGCGGCGGCGCTGGCACTGGTGTTGCCGGTGGACGCGCAGATCACCGCCTGGGAACCCGCCTCGACCGCACGGCTGATGGCCATCGTCATCCCGCGGTCCTTGAACGAACCGGTCGGGTTGGCACCCTCGATCTTGAGATGAACATCACAGCCGGTCAGGTCGGACAGGTGAGCCGCGGGCAGCAGCGGGGTCCCGCCCTCCCGGAGGGAGACAACCGGCGTGTCCGGGGAGACCGGAAGCCGATCACGGTACTCCTCGATCACTCCCCGCCACACCCGTCGCGTCCTGGCGGCCGGGGGCGCCTCGGGGGCGTGCGCTCCTCCGGCGGCCCCTGCCTCCCCGGCCGCGAGTGCCGCCACGGTCGCTCGTGCCGTTGTCGGCGCCGTCGCGGCACGCGACTCGGTCGGCACCGTCCCTTCTGGGGATGTCGTCGGCGCTGTCGCCGCGCGCGATGTTGTCGTCACAGCTCACCTCCCTCGACCCGCATCACGCTCGCGACGGCGCGGACGACGTCCAGTTCCCGCAGCTCCTCGACGGTCGCGGCCAGGGCCGCGTCGGTGGCCGCATGCGTGATCAGGACCAGACTCGCGTCGTCGCCGTGACCGTCCTGGCGGACGCTCTGGATGGACACGTCCTGGCGCGCGAACGCGGCGGCGACCGAGGCGAGCACCCCGGTCTTGTCCGTCACGTCCAGGTTGATGTGGTAGCGCGTCACGGTCGCGCCCATCGGCAGGACGGGCAGGGCCGCGTAGGCGGACTCCCCCGGGCCACGCCGGCCGGCCAGCCGGTTGCGCGCCACCGCGACCAGGTCGCCGAGCACCGCGGACGCCGTGGGCGAGCCACCGGCCCCACGACCGTAGAACATCAGCTGGCCGGCCGCCTCCGCCTCGACGAACACCGCGTTGAACGCGTCCCGGACCGCCGCCAGCGGATGCGCCCGCGGGATCATCGCCGGATGCACGCGCACGCTTACTCCAGGTGCCTCCACCGACCGTTCGGCGATGGCGAGCGCCTTCACCGTGCAGCCCATGGCGCGGGCGCTGGCGATGTCCGCGGCGGTGACGTCGCCGATGCCCTCCCGGTGGACGTCGTCCAGGGTCACCCGGGTGTGGAACGCCAGCTGCGCGATGATCGCCGCCTTCGCGGCGGCGTCGAAGCCGTCGATGTCCGCGCTCGGGTCGGCCTCGGCGTATCCGAGCGCGGTCGCCTCCTCAAGGGCCTCGGTGAAGCCTGCGCCGGTCTCGTCCATCCGGGTGAGGATGTAGTTGGTGGTGCCGTTGACGATGCCGAGCACCCGGCGGACCCGGTCACCGGCGAGGCTCTCCCGCAGCGGGCGCAGCAACGGGATCGCGCCGGCGACCGCCGCCTCGTAGTAGAGGTCCACGCCGTGCGCGGCGGCGGCGTCGTACAGGGCCGCGCCGTGGGTGGCCAGCAGCGCCTTGTTCGCCGTCACCACCGACTTTCCCGCGCGCAGCGCGGCGAGCAGCCAGCCGCGGGCCGGTTCGATGCCGCCGACCACCTCCACGACGATGTCGATGTCGTCCCGGGTCGCCAGCGCCGCCGCGTCCCCGGTGAAAACCGCTGGATCGACTGGGATGTCGCGCGCGATGGACGGGCGGCGGACGGCCACGCCGGCCAGTTCCAGCGGCGCGCCCACCCGGGCGGCGAGATCCTCGGCATGGGTGTGCAGCAGCCGGACGACGTCGCTGCCGACCACACCACACCCCAGCAGCGCAATCCTCATCATCGCCGGTTCCTCATCGCGGATTCCTCACCGGATTTCTCACCATGGCCTGCCCCACCATGACCATGCCCACCGTGCGTCGCTCCCGTCGGGAGCGTCGGCGCCGGCCGCGCCGACGTGGGGACAAGACACCTCGTGGCGCCGACGGACGCGCTGGCACAGCCGCCGGTGGGCGCCGGCTGGCGGACGGGTGAACGGGCCTGGTCACGCACGACAGTCACATCCTCGTCGGAGCCGACACGCCCAGCAGGTGGAGACCCCCGGCAAGCACGATCCTGGTCGCGTCGGCGAGTAGCAGCCGCGCCCCGGTGAGCGCCCCTGCCGCGTCGTTTCCACGGGGCAGCACCTCGCATACCCCGTGGAAACGATGGTAGGTATCGGCAAGCTCTTCGAGGTAACGCGCGACCCGGTACGGTGCCCACAGCTCAGCCGCGGCCGCGACGGCCCTCGGCAGATCACCCAGCGCCCGCAGCAGATCGCCCTCACGCGGATGGGTCAGCAGGGACACGTCCGCGCCCTCGACATCCACCCCCAGCCCCAACTGCCCGGCATTACGCAGCAGCAGACAAATCCGAGTATGAGCGTACTGGACGCGGAAAACCGGATTGCCGTTGGCCTGCCTGGTAATGACATCGAGGTCGATGAGGTCGATATCGCGCGCGCCGGCGCTGCCCGGTGGGAGGCGGGCAAGCGAATAACGGGCCGCGTCCGTTCCGACCGTGCTCACCAGATCGGCCAGGTCAGCCAGGCCAGTGTCAGCCAGGTCGGTCGGGTCGGCCGTCGAACCGGTTACGGCGCGCACGCCGCCAGCGTGATCGTCGCCGTCACGGCGGCCGGCGTGATCATTATCGCCATCCGGCCACGGGCGACCGGGCGTGACGCCGCGGGCCGCGGTGTCACGGGCCGCGGTGTCACGGACATAGCCGTCGCCCGCCCGCACGATCATCCGGGCGATCTCTCCGCGGGCGTCACTCGCCAGCCGGATGTTCAGGAAGCCGCCAGCGGCGACATCGACGCCGGACACCGCCTGATCCAGCCGAAGCCGGGCCGCGACCGCTTCCGCGATCTCCCGCGGTGGCCGCCGCGCCGGCCGGGCGAGCCGGAGGGCGATCGCGGTGGTGTAGTCACCATGGCCGGCGATCCTGGGACGTTCGACCGGCACCATCGTGGGTGCCTCCACGTCGAGCTCATCGTCGGCGACAAGATCGCAGACGATGGCCCGGAGGGTTTCCGCGAGATCGGCCGGGGTCATGGCGTGATGCTATCGGCGCGCAACGGTCCCGGCCGGGCTACCGAACCTCGGACAGGCCGGCCGTGGCCTCAGACCGGCTGGTCACGGCCGGCGGCGAGGCGGCGCACGACCCCGATCAGCTCGTCCGGATCGAAGGGCTTGGTGAGGTAGTAGTCCACCCCCAGCCGCTCCCCACGCCTGAGGTCCGCGGCCTGGGCGCGCGCGGACAGCAGGATCACCGCGATGTCCGCCGTGGCGGGATCCTCGCGCAGGCGGGCGACCACGTCCCAGCCGTCCAGGTGCGGCATCATGACGTCCAACGTGATCACATGCGGCGCGACGGCCCGGACCCGCTCCAGACAGTCGAAGCCGTCGACCGCGGTGTACACCTCGAAGCCCTCCAGCTCGAGGTTGACCACCACAAGCTGGCGGATCACAGCGTCGTCGTCGACGACGAGGACGCGCGGGGCTTCGCAGTACACATCCGGAGCTTACGGCCACCTGGCCGGATGACTACCCCCACGGGCCTGGTACGGTAAGACCCGTCGTCCTGGAGCCCCCGTAGCTCAGGGGATAGAGCACTGCCCTCCGGAGGCAGGTGCGCAGGTTCGAATCCTGCCGGGGGCACACAGCGTAGTATCTTAGTTATAGAGAGTTCATAAATCGAGTGCTTCTCACTCAGACTAGCTATTTTGGGGCACAGGTCGACTGCCTTTCGCTGGTTCTGAGTTCGATTCTGTCACCCAAGTCAGGCAAAGATTCCTCGTCGGGTTACGCAGGTTCGAACCCGGGTTTTTCCGGTTCCCGGCGGGTCGCCCCCTCCGGCGGGTACGGCACCCGCCTCGCCAGCGGCTCCGTTGGGCGGGCCGACCCCTTCCCCGCCCGCCTGTTCCCCCGCACCCACTGACCGGGCCTGATCCTCGACGCCCACGCTGTTGGGCCGGATATTTGCCGTGGCGGACGAAGTACCACTAGCTTGGGCGGGCCTGTTGGCGGCGCCAGCGGGCTAGCAGGGCTGGCATTTCGGCCTGCAGGAACTCGAAGAACGCGAGCGACTCGGCCAGCCGCGTGCCGGCCGGGCTGGCGGCCCCGACCGCGTCGATACCGGCCCGGGCGGTGACGATCCACCGGTCGAGCACCTGCTCGCGGCGGGCGACCATCTCGTACCAGCTGTCGTCCTCGAAGACGTAGTGCTCCCGGCGGGAGCCCGGCTGGCGTTCACGGCGCAGGATGCCCAGACCGGTCAGATAGCGCACGGCCGCGGAGACGGCGGCCCGGCTGATCCGCAGCTGGTCGACGAGTTCCTCGGCGGTGAGCCGGGCGTCGTCGGTGGCCAGCAACGCCGCGAACACGAGCGCGGGCATCCGCGGCATGCCGGCGTCCACGAGCGCTCCGGCGAAGCGTTCGACGAACCGCTCCACCGCTCGCGGATCCCCCTCCGGCCGGCGTCCTTCAGCTGCCTTCACTTCGCCGCCTTCACTATGTTCATAAAATCGTGAAAGTTCCGTAGAATGTAAAGATCATGTATGCAATCTACACCGAGGGCCTGACCAAGCACTACGGCGACACCGTCGCCCTCGACCGGCTCGACCTGGCGATCGCGCCCGGTGAGGCATACGGCTACCTCGGCCCGAACGGCGCAGGCAAGACCACGACGATCCGGCTGCTGCTCGGGCTGCACCGCCCGACGGCCGGCCGGGCCCGCCTGTTCGGGATCGACGCCTGGGCGGAGCCGGTCGCCGCGCACCGGCGGGTGGCCTACGTCGCCGGCGAACCGGCGCTGTGGCCGTCACTGACCGGGACGGAAACACTGGAGTTTCTGGCTCACCTGCACGGTGGGGTGGACGTGGCCTACCGCGACGAACTGGTCAGCCGCTTCGAGCTCGACCCGCGCAAGAAGGTACGTGCGCTGTCGAAGGGCAACCGGCAGAAGGTCCAGTTGATCGCGGCCCTGGCCACCCGCGCCGATCTGCTCATCTTTGACGAGCCGACCAGCGGCCTGGACCCGCTGATGGAGGTGGAGTTCCGCCACTGCGCCGAGGAGGCCAGGTCACGCGGCCAGACGATCCTGCTCTCCTCGCACATCCTCAGCGAGGTCGAGGCCCTCTGCGACCGGGTCGGCATCCTGCGCCGCGGCCGGCTGGTCGACGAGGGCACCCTGGCCCAGCTGCGGCACCTGCACGCCCAGACCGTCGAGGTCACCTTCACCGGCCCGGCGCCCCAGCTGCCGCCGTTGCCCGGTGTGCAGGTGCAGCCGGTCGGCCCGAGCGGCCTGCGGCTGCGGACCACCGGGGGTGTGGGCCCGGTCATCGCGGCGCTCGCCGGGCACCCGGTCGCGACCCTGACCAGCCAGGAGCCCTCCCTGGAGGAGATCTTCCTGCACCACTACGCCGACCCGGCCCGGGGCAGGATCGATGACTGACCCCACCGTGACGGCCCCGCCGGCCGTGCCGGCGGCACCCCGCTCCTGGCCGGGACCCGGACGCGGACGCGGTGGTGGCGTGATGGTCCCGCTGGCCGGGCGGGCCCTACGTGACGCCCGGACCCGCACCGTCGTGTTCGCCTACCTCTTCGCCGTCTACTCCTACGTCCAACCGGTCGGATACCGGCACACCTATCCCGAGACCGCCGACCGGCTGGCGTTCGCCCGCGGCTTCGCCGACAACACCGGCCTACGGCTGCTCTACGGGCAGCCCCACCAGATCCAGACCATCGCCGGCTACGCCGCCTGGCGGGTCGGCGGCGTGCTCGCGATCGCCGCCGCCGTGTTCGGGCTGCTCGCCGCCGTGCGGGCGACGCGCGCCGAGGAGGACAGCGGCCGAACCGACCACCTGCTCGCCGGCCCGGTCTCCCGCCGCGTCCTGTACACCGCCGCCTACACGGCGATCGCCGCCGGTGTCGGGGCGCTGTGGCTCGCGGAGTTCGCCGGCCTTGTCGTCACCGGGCTCCCCGTCGCAGGCTCGGCCTGCCTGGCCACGGCGGCCGCGTCGGTCGCGGTGACCTGCGCCGGTATCGGCGCGCTGGCCGGCCAGCTCGCCGCGTCCCGGCGCGCCGCGCTTGCCCTCGGCGGTGCCGTGACCGGCGTGCTGCTGCTCCTGCGCGTCCTCGCCGACACCGTCGCCGGGCTCGGCTGGCTGCGCTGGCTGACCCCGCTGGGGTGGGCCGAGCAGCTGCGTCCCCTCACCGGGGCCCGGCCGCTGGTCCTGCTCCTGCCGGTGGTCGTCACTGGCGTGCTGCTGGCCGTGGCGACCCGCCTGGTCCGCGGACGCGACATCGGCGCCGGGCTGCTGCCCAGCCGCGACAGCGCCGACCCCTGGCTGCACCTGCTGCGGTCGACCACGTCGCAGGCGCTGCGTGGCCAGGGCGGCGTCCTCGCCGCGTGGCTGGGCACGGTAGCGATCTTCATGTTCGTCCTCGGCACGGTCTCGCACAGCATCTCCAGCGCCGACGTGCCGCAGAACGTGCAGCGCGAGATCGCCAAACTGGGCTCCGGGTCGATCCTCACGCCCACCGGCTACCTCGCGTTCCTGTTCCTGTTCGTCACCCTGGCGGTCAGCCTGTTCGCCTGCGTCCAGATCGGCGTCCTGCGTCAGGACGAGGCACAGCATCTGGAAACCCTGCTCGCGCAGCCGCTCTCCCGCGGGGGCTGGCTCGCCGGACGGTTCGTGCTCGCCGGCGTTGCCGCCACCGCCATCGCCCTGACCGCCGGCCTGGCCGCCTGGGCCGGCGCCGCCGCCTCCGGTGTGCGCGTCGCGCTGCCGAGCCTGCTCGAAGCCGGTGCCAACACCCTTCCCACCGCCGGCCTGTTCCTCGGCCTCGGCGCCCTTGGCTACGCGCTCGTGCCCCGGGCCGCCAGCGGCATCGCCTACGGTCTGGTCGCGGTCACCTTCCTCTGGCAGCTCGTCGGCTCTCTGCTCAGCCCACCGCGGTGGCTGCTCGACCTCACTCCCTTCGCCCACGTCGGCCTCGTGCCGGCCCAGCCGTTCCGGCCGGTCGCGGCAGCCGTCATGGTCGGCATCGGGCTGCTCGCCGGCCTCGGCGCGCTCGCCTCGTTTCTGCGCCGTGACCTGACCACTACGTAGGAAGCGCGGGGACAGCGGCGCGAGGGATGCGGGAGGGATGCAGGAGGCCCCGCCTGGGCGGCGCGGGACGCCGTCCGCGCTGCCCGCCCCAGCCGCGGTGTCGGCCCCGCGCCAGCCTGTACCGGGCGCGTACACGCACGTCCGGCCGCGTTCGCCCCTGCGCTGTTCCCGCTCCGGTCCTGCGTCGGTTTTATGCCAGTCTTATGCCAGTCTTGTGGCGTCCTTGTGGCGAGCGTCCACCGCCGGTCAGGTACTTTCCTGTGGAGGCCGCACCCACCCGGAGATCTCTTCAAGATCACCAGGAAAGTATCGGAAATTTACGCCAGCCAGCGTCAAGCACGTTCCCGCGGACAGGTCGAACCATTCTCGCCGGCATCACTCGGCAAGATCATGATTAGGATTCCTTGACCCGAACACGGCTCTGCTCCTAACCTGTTACGCGCTGCCGTTCCCCTCGCATTATTTGATGGCGAGGAGACGCCCAGACATGACACGTGCGGGCGTGGAGAAATCTCAGCGGACGCTGTCGGGTTATCTGTGCATATCCGCGGCGTCGGCGCTCTTCGGGCTCGCAGGCGCGGTCGCGAAGGTGCTGTTCAACGACAATATGTCCGCGGTTTCGCTGACCGCTCTGCGCTCTTTCTGCGCGGCCGTCGCGCTTGTCCCGGTCATCGTGTTCGCGCGCGCCAGAATCCTCCCGGTGAATCGGGCCCAGCTCGGGCATCTCGGCATCATGACGATCCTGTTGATCATGGTGAACCTGACATTCTACATAGCCATCAGCAGGACCGACGTGGCCGTCGCCATCATGCTCGAGTACACGGCACCGGTCTTCGTCATCCTGATCGGGCTGGGCCAGGGCACTCATCTGCTCAACCGGGCTAGCGTCACCGTGCTCGGTATGAGCGTCCTCGGCTGCTATCTGCTCACGGGCGCGTACGACGCCGACATCTTCCGGGCCAACCGGTTGGGGCTCGCGGCCGGGCTGCTGTGCGGGCTCGCCTTCGCCCTTTACAACATGGCCGGCAACCGGGCACGACGACTCGACCTTGAGACAACGACCCTCACTTTTCACACCTTCGTGATGTCGGCGGTCGGCTGGCTCGTACTCGTCCCCGTCCTCCCGCTCGACCGGATCGACTATCGACCGTCCACCGTTGCCTACATCCTCTTTATCGGGGTCTTCGCCACGGTCGTGCCGTACTGGCTGCTGTTGCGCGGACTGCGACAGGTGGACGCGTTCCCGGCGACGGTCATCGGCATGCTCGATCCCGTCGTCGCGGGGCTCGCCGCGTATCTGCTCGTCGACGAACGACTTGCGCTCCCCCAGCTCGCCGGTATCGCACTGCTCCTGGTCGCCCTCGTCCACATGCACTGCAACGAGCGTTTCCTGCTTCGGGAACGTCCCGGCGAACCGGCGGGAACCGGGCAACGGGAAGAGGCCGTCGTGAACTGACCGGCGGACCGGGCGTCAACCGTTCTGGTGCCGCGCCGGATCCACCGGAGAAAGGGCGTGAGAACCCATGGGCAAGAGCATCACCGTGGCCGATCGGAAGAACCTGCCGCACATCGTCGCGGCCCGCCAGCGAATTGAGGATCTCTGGGCCAGGGGCACCGACTACTGCGAAAGCACGGTAGCCGAGGCACAGGCGCATGCACGCATGCTGCACCTGGACATGGACTTCACCGGCGAGTGCCAGCTCAAGTGCTTCTACTGCGACCGCACCCCGGACCGCTACAGCGACGTGCCGAACCGCACCGAGCTGACGACCGAACAGCACAAGGACATCATCCGCCAGGCCAGGGAACTCGGAGCCACCACCATCGAGTTCCCCGGGGCGGGCGAACCGATGATCGATCCCGGTTTCTGGGAGATTCTGGAGTACATCCACGACAACGGCATGATCCCGGTCGTCTTCACCAGCGGCTGGCATCTCAACGAGCTGACGATCGACCGGCTGTACCGGCTCGGCGCAACCATCTTCATCAAGCACAACTCCGACGACCCACGGGTGCAGGACAAGATGGTCGGCGTCAAGGGCTACGGCAGGGTCGCCACCAGGGCGCTACACCTGCTCGTCGAACGGGGATTCGCCTCGACGATACCCACCCGCATGGCCATCGACATGGTCGTGACCCTGCATTTCCAGGACATGGAGGAGATCGACACGATCTTCCGCTGGTGCCGCGACAACAACGTGCACAACTACATCATGACCCTCATTCCCGAGGGTATGGCCGACCACCGGCAGGTTCTCTTCGAGAAGCGGCGGGCCGACGAGCTCATCGAGTTCATGACCCGGATCGACCGCGAGGAATACGGCCTGGAATACGTTCCCAGCCGGCCCATGGGGGGCGGTTACCGGTGCCGCCAGGTCAACGTGGGCCTGTTCGTGAACCTCTTCGGCGAGGTGTACGACTGCAACGGCCTCGGCCGCCTGCTGGGCCATCTGCGCCACGACAGCCTGGCCGACATCTGGCAGTCGACCTATGCCCGGCGCGTGCGCCAGCCCGACCAGAACGGCTTCTGCCTGCTGCGCGAACGCCAGTGGCGGGGCGTCGATCTCGGGCCGATGGACCGCAAGACCGAGCAGTACCTGCACTGGCGTAACCGGCACGAAGCCGACCCGGTGATGGAGAACGCGCTGGACGAGATCTCACAGGTCGAGATCCACCGGCGGGGTGCCCGCAGCCGGGCGGTCGACGTGGAAATCCTGCCGGCGGGCGCCCGCCCCGCCGACACGCTGCCCGCGCAGGCGCCCGCGAAGCCGTAGGCGAGAAGATACCGGCGAGAGGAAGAACGCACGATGCACACGAAGGTCGTCGACGACCCGACAATATGCTGGGTCGCCGACAGCTGGGTCGACCAGACCACGCCGGACGACGCCGTCTTCTCGTTCCTGCGGATCCCGTTCGACTACGCGGTGAGCCATCGACCGGGAACCCGTTTCGGGCCCGAGGGCATTCGGACCGCGTTCAACGGGTTCTCCCTCTACTGCACCGATAAAAGAGTCTCGCTGGACCACGTCCGACTGGTCGACCTCGGCCGGGTCGACGTCGTCCACTCGCTGCCGGAAACCTACGCGAATATCACCGAAGCCGTGGCCGGAATTCCCCCGGAACAGCATCCGGTCTTTCTCGGTGGTGACCACTCGATCGCCGACCCGATTTTCCGCGGCCTGCTCCGGCGGAACCCGGGCCGGCGATTCGGACTGATCGTTTTCGACGCCCATTTCGACGCCCGCCCGCCGATCCCCAGGAAGGAACACTCGGGCCACTGGATGAAGACCCTGGAAGATGTCATCGACTACTCGGTGACCGCCCAGCCCGGCATCAGCGCCCCCATCTACTCCGAGTACTACATGCGTTCCGCGGAGGAGCAGGGGGTGCTCGTCCGCACGCCCTACGAGATCCGTCGGCGTGGCTGGTGGGAGACTCTGGAAGAAGCGATCAGCCATGTGTCCCGGGACACCGACGGCGTGTACATCTCCGTCGACATCGACTGCCTGGACCAGGCGTTCGCACCCGGCACCAGCGTCCCGAACGGCAGCGGTCTGCTCACCCACGAGGTGGCGGACGCCGTCTTCGAGATCAGCGGCGCCGTCCCCGTGGTGGGCATCGACATCAACGAGGTGAGTCCCCCGCTGGACCGCCTCGACCAGATCTCCCAGCTCGCGGCCCATCTGCTCCTCAACCACATGGCCGGTGTCGTCGCCGGCAAGTGGGCCTGACCGGATCCATGCCCCGTCACCCGCGTCCCCCACCCACAGCCCGTCGCCCGCGGCCCGCCGCCGTGGTGACGGGCTGGCTGCCTGGCCCCCACGGCCCGGCCTCCCAGAGCCCGCCCCCGGCCGCGCGCCGGTCGGGGGCGGGCTCTTGCGTTCCGACGTCGAACCCGACGCGCGGACAGCTGTCTGTCACCGCCCCGGCTGCCCGATACCCGCGTTGGCCGGTAGCCGCCGGCTGTAGGTGGAAACCGCTGCCATCGCGACGCTTTCCACCTACGGCTTCCGCGCCTGTAGGTGGAAAGCGCTGTCATCACGACGGAATCCACCTACGGCGGAGGCTGAGAGCAGCGCGGCCGGCGGCGGACACTGGCGGCGGCTCGATCCGGCCGGGAGCGTCGCGGGCATGTCCGTCGTCGACAACGAACCGGCCACCGGGCGGGGCATCACGGCCTATTCGCGTCCTGGGTCATTCGCGTGCTGCCGGCGAAACTGGCGCGATCGGGAGGCAGGTGACCGATCAGCACAGTAAAATCGTATTAATTCCAATTATCTTTAGACAGATCGAAAACGCCGCGACCACCAGCCGAAGAACCAATCGAGGAGACGTGCGTGCCACCGCCGCCGAACGAACAACCCGACGACTGGACGGAGCCCGGCGCACACCCGGTGGCGGCCGGGGTCTACCGCATCCCGCTCCCGCTGCCGTACAGCGGTCTGCGCGCGGTGAACGTCTACGTCGTGCCGGACGTCGACGGCCTGGTCGTGGTGGACTCCGGGTGGGCCATGCCGTCCACCGAATCCGCGCTGGCCACCGCTCTGAGCACGCTCGGCTACCAGCTCGACGACGTCTCCCGCGTGATGGTGACCCACGCGCACCACGACCACTACACCCAGGCCCTCGCCCTGCGCGCGCGGTTCGGGACGAAGGTCAGCATCGGCTGGGGGGAGCACCACTCGATACTCGCCGGTGAGAAATCCGAGGTCCTCACCCGCCCGCAGATCGCGATGCTGCTGCGCTGCGGTGCCCCCGAGCTGGCCGAACGCTACGCCCGATACCTGGTGCACGAGACGGACCACTCGCAGAACGCGCCGTGGGGTCCCCCCGACAGCTGGCTCGACGACGGCGATGTCGTCGGCCTGGCGGAGCGCAAGCTCGACGTCCTCGCCACCCCGGGGCACACCCGCGGCCATGTGGTGCTCCGTGACAGCACCAACGGCCTGCTGTTCGCCGGCGACCATGTGTTACCGCACATCACCCCGTCGCTGGGGTTCGAGTGGGCGCCCGAACCGTCGCCGCTGCGCAGCTTCCTGCAGTCGCTGCGGCTGATGGGCGGTCTGCCCGACACACTGCTGCTGCCCGCGCATGGCCCGGTCACCACCAGTGTGCACCGGCGGGTCGAGGAGCTGCTGGCCCATCACGAGGCCCGTCTGGACACCGCCGCCCGCAATGTTCGCGCGGGTGCCGAAACGGCGTTCCAGGTCGCGGCGGCGATGCGCTGGACCCGCCGGGAACGCCGACTGGACGAACTCGACACGACCAGTCAGACGCTGGCCGTCCTCGAGATCGAGGCGCACCTCGACCTGCTGGTGGAGCACGACCAACTGGTCGCGGCCACCGCCGGGGACGGCGTTGTGCGCTACGCCACGCGAAACTGAGCTCCCCGAAATCGGGGATCCGGTACTGGACGACGGCTACCAACAGACGCGGCGACCAGACACGATGGCCGGCGGCGGAGAAACGGGCCCATCATGACATATCATCCTAAAAATAGATCTACTCCTGTTAGGATGCTGGAACGTCGCTTGTCGGCGCTAGGTGTGCGCACAGGGGCGTGTTACGCTGCCCTCCGCCGGAGGGGACCGGACATGTAAGGACTCGTGTTGCCCAGACTTCAGTCCTCCGCACCGACCAAGTCCAGATTCAGGACTCGGTGGCGGCTCCTGGCGATGACGTTGACACTACCAGTGGGTGTCGCCCTGGCGGGCTGCCAGGCTCCTCGCACGTCCACGTCACCGGAGTCCTCCCCGTCTGTTTCGTCTATCGGGCAGCAGGCCGCCAAGGCCTACCTGGCAGCGCATCCGTCGCCCGGCGCGTCCGCGTCCGCGGCCGCGGGCGATCAGCCGGCTCAGTCAGCACCGCCCACGGCGGGGCCGGCACAGCAGGCAGCGCCCACACAGGCCCAGGCCCAAGCCCCGGCCCCGGCCCCGCCGGCGGTGAATCCGCTTCTCCCGCTGCTCGCGCCCGCTCCCGCCACGCGGCCACCAGGGCTCGACGACAGCTGGCGCCTGGTGTTCGGCGACGAGTTCGACGCACCTGTGCTGGACACCGCCAAGTGGGTCACCAACGTCTGGCAGGGCGCCCAGTGCGGGGCCAACTCCGGCAACCACGGCTCGCAGAACTGCTATTCGCCGTCCGCGGTGACGCAGAGCGACGGCAAGGCGCACCTGACCGCGAGCAGGGCTCCCTACAACTTCAAGGGCAGGACGTTTCCGTACACCAGCGGCATCATAAACAGCGACCAGCGGTACTTCTTCACCTACGGTTATGTGGATGTCCGCGCCAAGTTGCCGAAGGGCAAGGGGTTCTGGCCCGCGATCTGGCTGTACAACCCGGCCTACACACTCGATGAGATCGACATCATGGAATTCATCGGTGAGGACCAGACGACCATCTTCCAGACACTGCACACCAGGCACGGCAGTGAGAACCAGTTCAAGACCAGGCACTCGGACTGGAGCGCCGACTATCACAACTTCGCCGTCAGGTGGGAGCCAGGATCGCTGACCTTCTACATCGACGGCGTGCAGACCGGTCACCTGACGAGCCTGGTTCCTTCGGAAAAGATGTACCTGATGGTGAACCTGGACGTGGGCGGCTCCTCCAGCTGGGGCGGTGCGCCCAACAGCGCCACTCAGTTCCCCAGCAGCGTCGACATCGACTACGTCCACATCTACCAGCAGGCCCCATAACCGCCGACAGGCCCCATGGGCCACAGCCCTGCCGAGCCGGCACGGGTTGCCGGATCGACCGGTCACCGCCACCGGTCAATCCGCACCGGCCGCGGTGACCGGCAGACTCGACAGACCGCTCCGACAGCCTGCATTTCCCCCGCGGTTTCCCTGTCAGGCGGGCGTGCCGAAAACCTGAGTCCAGTAGATGCCGTAACTACCGCCACGCGCGTAGCCGACCCCGATCTGGGTGAACTCCCCGTTGAGGATGTTCCGACGGTGGCCGGGGCTGTTCATCCAGCCGTCCATCACCTCCGCCGGGCTGTTCTGACCGGCCGCGACGTTCTCACCCAGCATCCGGTAACGGTAACCGGACGCGGTCGCACGGTCGGTCATCGTCCGGCCGTCCAGGCTGACATGGTCCATGTAGCTGTTCGCCGCCATGTCCTCGCTGTGCCGCTGCGCCGCTAGTGTCCTGAGTCGTTGATTCGCTGGCAGTAGGCGGCGAGGGTCTCGAGGATCTCGTCGGCGGTCTTGGCCCAGACGAACGGCTTCGGGTCCTTGTTCCAGGCGTTGATCCATCGGCGGATGTCGGCTTCGAGTTCGACGACCGAGCGGTGCGTCGATCGGCGCAGCTTGCGGGTGGTCAGCTCCGCGAACCAGCGCTCGACCAGGTTCATCCACGACGCCGAGGTCGGGGTGAAGTGCAGGTGGAAGCGGGGGTGGCGCAGCAGCCAGTTCTTCACCGCCGGGGTCTTGTGGGTGGCGTAGTTGTCCAGGACCAGGTGCAGGTCGTAGCCCTTCGGGACCGAGGAGTCGATCAGCTTGAGGAAGCGCAGGAACTCCTGGTGACGGTGCCGCCGGAAGGTCTGCGCGATCACCGACCCGGACGTCGGGTCGAGCGCGGCGAACAGGCTGGTCGTGCCATGGCGGACGTAGTCGTGGGTCATCCGCTGCGGGGTACCCGGCATCAGGGGCAGCACCGGTGCCGTGCGATCCAAAGCTTGCACCTGCGACTTTTCGTCGACGCAGAGCACGATCGCCTTCTCCGGCGGGTCGAGGTAGACCCCGACCACGTCACGGACCTTGTCCACGAACAGCGGGTCGGTGGACAGCTTCCACGTCTCGACCAGATGCGGCTTCAACCCGAACGCCCGCCACATCCGTGACACCGTCGACTGCGACAGCCCACTGGCCCTCGCCATCGACCGCGATGTCCAATGGGTATCGCCGTTCGGTGGCTTCTCCTCCAACGTCCTCGCGATCACCGCCTCGACCTGGGCGTCGGTGACCTTCCGAGGCGCTCCCGGACGTGCCTCGTCTGACAGGCCCTCCAGCCGGTCGACCGCGAACCGCTCCCGCCATTTCGCGACCGTTCCCCGGGTGATCCCGAGCTCGGCCGCGACCCCCGAGTTCGTCCCACCGTCCGCGCAGGCCAGCACGATCCGCGAGCGCAACGCCAGCGCCTGCGCGGTCTTCCGCCGTCGGGCCCAGCCCTCCAGCACCGCACGCTCAGCAGACGACAACTCGATGGGATCCGCGCTCGGGCCAGGCACCAGCCCATTCTATCTGCACACGAATCAACGACTCAGGACACTAGGAGCAGGCAGACGTCCACGGTGAGCGGACGCTGGCCCAGCCTGCCCCGTTCGACGTTCACCAATGCCACGACCTGCGAGACGATGTCTCCTCCGGTATCGGCTCCCCTGGTGCCCCCGCCGACGGCCGCACCGGCGGCGGACGAGGCGGCCGGCCGTGCCGGCGCCGGTGGCGGTGGCGGTGGCGGGGTCATCGGTGGGCCCGCCGGCGCGGCGCCGTCGTCGTCGTTGACCTGAACGCCGAAGTCGCGGACCAGCCCGGCGAGGCCGTCGGAATAGCCCTGGCCGAGCGCTCGGATCTTCCACCCGGCCCCACGCTGGTAGATCTCCGCGAGCAGCAGAACGGTCTCCTGCCGTGGCCGCGGCGGGGTGAAGCGCGCGACGGGGGTGCCGCCCCGGCCACGGACGTTCAGGACCGGCGGCGGCAGTTGCCCGAGCGTCGCACCGGTGTCGGCCGGGCTCACGACAACGACCACCCTGGTTGCCGCGGGACGCAGCCGAGGCGGGTCGATGCTGGCGCCGTCACCGGTCAGCCGAGCCCCGGGCGCGGACGGCTGGTTGTAGAAGACGAAGTCGCCGTCCCCGGCGACCTTCCCGTTCCCGCTGGTGATCAGGAGCGACAGGTCGAACGGCCCGGCCACGTGAACGGACAGCGCGCCGTCCGGCAACGACCGGTTGGCACCGGCGACCAGCTCAATCATGATCACTCCGAGTAGTCCGAGCAGGTGGGTCACGGCGGCCGGCCGAGGGCCGGGCCGTCCGGGTCACCAGCGCGCTCTCGATCGCTCTTACCTCGATCGCTCTTACAAGGACGAACAAGTGTCACGTATCGTCCCGGCCGAACGGCGCCGACGCCGGTGCCGGTGCCGACATCCGACATCCGACATCCGACATCCGACATCCGACATCCGGACGATGATCGAAGAGTCTTCCTGATTCGGGCAAAGACGTCCGAAAAGATCACATTTCGACCCCGGTCAGGGGTGTTAGTGTCCCGGCATGGCCGAGACGGTGTCCGCCCCGCGCGAATCCCCATCCATCCCAGATGCGCACGCCACCGCCGGCGGCGGGACAACGGAAACCCCGGAGACGGCACCGACAGCCCCGGCACGGGCGCCACGCTCTGGAGCGACGCCCACAGGCAGCGCGCCGGCGCCGATCGCCAGCACCTCGATCGGGCGGTCCGTCCGGCTCTTCCGCGCCGCCCGGCGCGAACCGGTCGACCCGGCCGGCTTCTACTCGCTGCTCGCCGCCGACTCCGTGCACCAGCTCAGCCACTTCACCACGCTGGCCGGCTCGCTCGTCCTGGACGTCGGTGGCGGCCCCGGCTACTTCCGCAGCGCCTTCCAGCAGGCCGGCGCCCACTACGTCTGGGTCGAGCCGGACATCTCCGAGCTGAGCGCCGGTGGCATCGTGGAGCCGGGCCGGGTGCTCGGCAGCGCGTTGGACATGCCGTTCGCCACCGCCTCGGTGGACATCTGTTACTCGTCGAACGTCCTGGAGCACGTGCCGGACCCGTGGCGGATGTGCGAGGAGATGGTGCGGGTCACCCGACCCGGCGGGGTGATCTTCCTGAGCTTCACCAACTGGCTCTCGCCCTGGGGCGGGCATGAAACCGCGCCCTGGCACTACCTCGGCGGCCACCGCGCGGCTCGGCGCTACGAGCGCCGCACCGGGACCCCGCCGAAGAACCGCTACGGCAGCAGCCTGTTCGCGGTGTCGGTGGCCGACGCCCTGGCCTGGGCCCACGGCCATCACGGCATCGACGTCGTGGCCGCCATGCCGCGCTACCTGCCGGCGTGGACCAGGCCGATCCTGCGGGTGCCGGGTGTCCGGGAGGTCGTCACCTGGAACCTCGCCATGGTCTTCCGCCGGCGCTGACCGGCCGCCGGCACCGCGACCAGGCTCTCCGCGGCCCTTCGCAGCTCTTCGCGCGTCCGCGATCAACGCTCCCGGGACGGTGGGCAGCGGTCAGATCAGCCGGAGCTGGCGGCCCTGGTTCGGGCGGGCCCGGCGGGGCCGGGGCGGGCCGGAACGGCGTTCGAGCAGCGGCGCGCCCAGGCTGTCCAGAAAGGGCGAGGGCCGCACCTCGGACACCTGCCGGCCACGGCGGGCCGCATGGGTGAGCACAAGCTGCTCCCGGGCCCGGGTCATGCCCACGAACAGCAGCCGCCGCTCCTCCTCGTCACCGTCGTCACTGCCGTCATCACGCCCGGTGAGTCCGGCGGCCGCGCCCGCACCGGCACCGCTGCCGGCCGGGGACGCGCCCGCCCACCGCAACGGCAGCAGGCCGTCCTCGCAGCCGATGATGACGACGAACCCGAACTCCAGTCCCTTGGCGGCGTGCAGCGTCAGCAGGGAGATCCGGTCCGCCCGGGGGTCGAAGGTGTCGACCTCCGCGCCGAGCGCGATCTCAGAACGGAAACGCTCCAGATCGTCGCCGCACTCGGTGGCCAGCGAGGTCAGGACGTCCAGCGCGTACCGGATCTCGGCCTCGTTCGGCGGTCCGGCCGGAGGCGTCGGCGATGCGGGCCCGGCCGGTGACACCGGCCCGCTCCGGGCGTCCGGCGCTGTCCCGGGCAGGCTGCCGGAGGATGCCGGGCCGCCGCGGCCGGGCAGGCCGGCGGCGCTGTCGAGGGCGATCTGGGCCGCCGCCCGCAGCCGTGCGAGAACACCGCGGCCCCGCGCCGGCACCGTGTCCGCTGGGAGCACGGGGGCTGCGGGGATCCCGTCGGCCGGCGTGTCGTCGCCGACGAGCTCCAGCAGGTACGCGACGCCCGGGGTGTCCGCGAACCGGTTGTGGGACCGGCGCTGGAAGGGGAACCCCTGCCGGTCGAGGGCGTCCATCACCGGCCGCGCCTGGCGGGCGGTGCGGTAGAGCACCGCGATGTCGGAGAAGGACAGCCGGGCCTGCCCCGTCCCGTCCACCCCGGTGTCGAGCGCATGGAAGGACGTGCCGCCCAGGGCCTCCTCGATGAGGCCCACGACAACCGATGCCTCGTCAGCCTCGTCGGCGGTGCGGCGCAGCAGTACCGGAGCGCTGTGCGGATGCTCCCCGACCGCGCCCAGGGTCCGGCCGGGCACCAGAGTGGCCGGTTCGATCAGGCGGACGGCCGCCTCGACGATCACGGGGGTGGAGCGGTAGTTGCGGGTCAGCGACACCACCTTCGCGTCCCGGAAGTCGTCCCGGAAACGCAGGAAGAAGCCCACGTCGGAACCGCGGAAGGAGTAGATGGCCTGGTCCGGGTCGCCGATCGCACACAGGTTCGCCGCCGGCACGGGTTCCGGTGGACAGGCGGGCGAGGCGTCGCCGAAGCGCCCGGCCAGCATGGTCAGCAGGATGTACTGCAACTCGTCGACGTCCTGGTACTCGTCGACCCAGACGTGCTGCCAGCGCGCCCGGTACTCGTCGGCGATCTCGGGATGCTCCCGCATCGCCAGCACGGGCAGTTGGACGAGGTCGTCGAGGTCGACCAGGTTGCGCGCGCGCAGCTCACGCTCGTACCCCCGCGCCACCACGGCCAGCTCGTGCCCGTCGGTGGGCTCCCCGAGCGCGCGGGCGCGGCGCAGCCCGGCCAGCGCGCGCCGCAGTCGCTCCAGGTTGCGCGTCCCCGACGCCGTACCGGCCAGCGCCTCCCGCAGGATCTGCGTGCGCACCGCCTCGTCCGCGACCGCGACATCCGGCCCCAGGCCGAGGCGCGCGTGCTGCTCCTGGACCATCCGCAGCCCCAGGCCGTGGAAGGTGGTCGCGAAAACGCGCGACGCCTGCTGCGGGATGAGCGCGTCGAGCCGTTCGCGCAGTTCGGCCGCGGCCCGCCGGGTGAAGGTCACCGCCAGGCACCGCTCGGCCGGCACCGCGCACTCCCGCACCCGGTACGCGATCGAGTGGACGAGGGTGCGGGTCTTGCCGGTCCCCGGCCCGGCGACGATCAACAGCGGGCCGTTCGTGACCGCTGCCGCGGCGCGCTGCTCGGCGTCGAGAGCGGCCAGGACGGACACGCCGGGCACCTCGGACGGCACGCCCTGCGGCGGCACATCCACCACGTCGGCGGCGGGCCCGTCAAAGGGACACGCGTCGGCGGCGGGCCCGTCGGGAGATGGCGACCAGGAGGATGGTCCGCCGGGGAGCGCGTCAGCGGTGGGGACACGCTGCCCGGGAGCCGGCTGCGTCGGATACACCGGACTCGTCAGGCCTGTGGGGCTGTCCACCGCGGGCGGGGCCGCGGATAAGGCGCCGGATCGGACGGACGGCGATGCCGGGGAGGACGTCGGCGAGGACGCGGCCGTGGACGGTGCCAGCGCGGTACGGACTGCGCGGCTGCCCCGGCGGGCGGTGCGGGCCCGGGAGCTGCCCGGGGCCGTTGCCGTGCCGGTCGGTGTTGCCGTGCCGGTCGGTGTTGCCGTGGTGGTCGGTGTTGCCGTGCCGGTCGGTGTTGCCGTGCCGGTCGGTGTTGCCGTGCCGGTCGGTGTTGCCGTGGTGGTCGGTGTTGCCGTGGTGGTCGGTGTTGCCGTGGTGGTCGGTGTTGCCGTGCCGGTCGGTGTTGCCGTGCCGGTCGGTGTTGCCGTGCCGGTCGGTGTTGCCGTGCCGGTCGGTGTTGCCGTGCCGGTCGGTGTTGCCGTGCCGGTCGGTGTTGCCGTGCCGGTCGGTGTTGCCGTGGTGGCGGCGAGGTCGAACAGCGTGCCCGCGTCCGAGCTGAGTTCCTCCGGGCGGAAGAGGCGGATGACGCCGTACTCGCCGTCGAAACCGGCCTCGCGGATCACCTCCTCGTTCCGCAGCCGGCGGATCGCCTCCACCAGCGCGGACGAACCGACCTCGGCGATCGCGTCCAGCGGGACCTCAGCGAGGATCCCCAGCTCCGGGCCGAGCCGGGTGGTCAGCGTCGTGACCTGCGCGGCCACCGCCTTGCTCTTCGGCCCGACCCCGAGGATCTCCCCCACGACCTCGGGCAGCGCCACCAGCGAGCGCATCTCGCCCGCAGTCGGCGGCCGCAACCCCTCGGTCCGGTCGGCCAGCGTGTCCACCCGGTGCAGGACGCCGACGGTCAGCGCCCGTCCGCACTGCGGGCAGCGCCCGTCCGCCTGCCGGGTCTGACTCGGCTCGTAGCGGATGTTGCACTTGCGGTGACCGTCGAGATGGTACTTGCCCTCCTCGGGGAAGAACTCGATCGTGCCGGCGAACCCGTCCCCGGTGCGCAGCGCCGCGAGCATGGCGAAGTAGTCGACGTCGCAGGTGAACGCGGTCGCCTCCCGGCCGAGCATGGGCGGGGAGTGCGCGTCGGAGTTGCTGACCAGGCGGAACCGGTCGAGCCCGGACAGCCGCCAGAACATCGGCGGGTCCGCGGACAGGCCGGTCTCCAGCGCGAAGATGTGGTCGGCCAGATCGACGTAGCAGTCCTCGACCGCGTCGAAACCGGACTTGGAGCCCAGCACCGCGAACCACGGCGTCCACACGTGGGCCGGTATCAGATAGCAGCCGTCGCCCGCGCCGAGGGTGATCTCCAGCAGGTCACGCGAGTCCAGTCCCAGGATGGGACGCCCGTCCGCGGCGAGATTGCCGATCTTCGCCAGGCTCGCGGTGATCCGGGCCGCGGCGTCGGTGCTCGGGGCGTAGAGAAGATGGTGGACCTTACGGGTCCGCTCCCCCCGCTTGTAGATCGTGGAGATCTCCGTGGAGAGCATGAACCGGGTCGCCACCCGGCAGGACGCGGGCAGGGTCCGCAGCACGTCCGCCTCGAGGTCGGGACGCAGCCGGAACAGGCCGGGTTCGGCCGGCACGAGCTTGGTGGCGATCTCCTGCGACCAGGCCGGGTGGGTGAAGTCGCCGGTGCCGATCACCTGGATCCCCTTGCGCGCCGCCCACCAGGCAAGATGCTCCAGGTCGCAGTCACGGCTACAGGCCCGTGAGTACTTGGAGTGGATGTGCAGGTCCGCAAGAAACCGTGAGCTCACAGCTGGGTATGTTGTCGCACCCGCGCGCTCGCACACACGGCGGCCTGCCGGGCCTGGCCACCGGCGTTCTTCGGCTGGCCCCCGCCACCGCCCGCCCGCGACGCCACCCGGCATGACCGCCTCCTGGCGGGACGGGTCATTATGGGCATTGCCGCAACGGGGTGTGTCCGCCGGTGTGCGCATCCGGCCATCGGAGGAGCCCGTGGGGCTGTCGCGTCCGGAGAGGACTATGACCGAACAAACGGCTGTCCGCCAGCCACGCCATCACGACGAGCCTCATCACGACGAGCGACCCGGCGACGGGCGGCGTCGTGAGGGGCGAGCGGGGCAGCACGGCGAGGAACGGTTCGGTGCGGGACAGCCCGGCGGGGAAAGCGCTGGCGGGCCGGCGGCCCACGCGGGACGCCGCCTCGACGACCGGCGCCGGGCCGCGCTGACCGACCGGTGCCATCGCCTGGTCCGGTTCCTGCGGGAGATCGCCCTGGCCCAGGCGCCGCGGGTCACCACGGTCGACGAGCATCCCGTCGTGGTGTGGCTCGACAACCTTCCGGACGGCCTGTCCCTGTTCGAGCAGGCCAGCCCCGGCGAGGTGCTGCTGTCCGCTCCCGCCGCGGCGGCTCTGCCACCGCCGCCGGCGCTGCCCGGCCAGCTCACCGGCTGGGTCGTCATGGCCGAACCGGGCGAGCCGGTCGAGGAGTTCCCGCCGCTGCGCGAGATCGGCCCGCGGACCCGCGTCGAGCTGCGACCGGACGGCATCCAGCGTGAGATCACCGAAACCATCCGGCTCGCGGACGCGCCCGAGGTCCAGGCCGCCTACGCGCAGTGGCTGCCGGCCTGGCGGATCTGGGCGACCAGGGCCCGCGCGGACGCCGACCGGTGGGCCCTGCACAACGTCCTGCACGCGGTGGCGCAGCGCCTGGCGCAGGAGGGCGACGCGCTCGAGCTGGTGCTCTGCACCGGCCTGCTGTCCTGGCACGCCCCGACCCCGACATCAGCATCAGCATCGGCGTCCACGGCGCGCCCGTCCGCCGCACCCGGCCCGTCCACCACCGGCATGCCCTCGCTCGGCACGTCGACAGCGATCACATCGGCGACGATGCCGGGCCGACCCCCGCTCGGCCCGGCGGCGGCACGCCCGCCCGCGACAGGCGGCCCGCCGCCCGCTGCCGTCGAGGTCCGCCATCATCTGCTCGCGACCAGGCTGCTGGTGGAGATCGACACGACCAGCTCCGCCATCCGCCTGCGGCTGCCCGCCGAGGCCACGACCCCGCTGGAGGACAGCAGCCTGCTCGACGGGGTGGCGGCGTTCCGGCCGGAACGGACCAACGCGCTGCACGAGCGGCTGCGCGGCCGCCCCGCGGTCCCCCTCGGCTCCGAGGACGAGCGGGCGCTGCGGGACTGGCTGACCCTTGCCGTGGACGTGTCCACCGACGGCTACTCGCCGTCCTGGCAGCCGGCGGCGCGGCCGGCCGGCCCACGCCCGCAGGTGACCTTCGCCCCGGCACTGGTGCTGCGCGCCCGCGGCCGGGCGGCGCTGCTGAACTACTACGACCAGATGCTGGACGCGCTGCGCGGCGACGGCCCGCCGCCGCTCGGCCTGGTACAGCTGGTCGAGACGCTGGAGGCCGACGAACGCCTGGCCTGGCTGGCCGCGGGCACGGTGCCCGCCGGAGACGTGCTGCCTGCCGGGGACGCGGCGCCCGGCCGGGACGGCCCGGGCGACACCGCGCCGCTGTTCCCGCTGCCGGCGAACCCGGAGCAGGCCCACGTGATGGAACGTCTGCGCCGGGACAACGGTGTCGTGGTGGAAGGCCCGCCCGGGACGGGCAAGACCCACACGATCGCCAACCTGATGTCCGCGCTGCTCGCCGAGGGCAAGCGGGTGCTGGTCACCAGCCAGAAGGCGCAGGCGCTGCGGGTGCTGCGGGAGAAGATGCCCCCGGAGCTGCAACGGCTGTGCGTGTCACTCACCGACCTCGACGACACCGGTTCGACCGAGCTCGCGGTGAGCATCAGCGCGCTCGCGGCGGAGAAGGCCGCCTTCCGGCCGGACGACCACGACCGGCGGATCGCGCGGCTGCGCTCCCGGCGGGACGACGCCGCCGCCCGCCGGGCCGAACTGGCCGAACTGATCCAGCGGCTGCGCGCGGCCGAAGGTGCCCACCATGACGGCTCGCAGGTGGCGCCGGGCTGGGAGGGCACCCTGGCCCGAATCGCGGCGCGGGTCCGGGACGAGCGCGCCGCCCACGGCTGGCTCCCCACCCCCGTGCCCTGGCCCGCCATCGGCGGTGGCCAGGACAGCGCCAGCCCTGGCGGTCATGTCACCGAAAGTGACAGGGGATACGGCGGCGGCGGTGCTGCCGGCGGGCGCGGCCCGGTACCTGCCAGCGACGATCACGGTGGACGCGGCAGCCATGGCGAGCGCGGCGGGCCGCCGCCGGTGCCCCTGGACGCCGCCGAGGCGGCCGAGTTGCTCGCCGTGCTGCGCTCCCGCACGCCTGCCCGGGCTCGCCGGCTCGCCCAGGGCCCGACCGATCCGGATCTGCTGGTCCCGACCGGCACGATCCGCCAGCTGCTGGCCGCCGAACGGGCCGCCTCCTCGGTCGCCCACGACAGCACGGTCACCCTTGCCGAGCCGGTCGGGCCGCCCTCGCCGACCGGCTTGCCGGGCTGTCTCCGGCGCAGGTGGACGCCCTGCGGGCGGTCGCCGCGGAGCTGACCGACGCGCTGGCCCTGATGGCGGGCCACCAGAGCCGCTGGGCGTGGGTGCGGACGGCGCTCGACGACGCCCTCGCCGGCCGTGACACCGTGCTGTGGACAAAGATCGCTTCGACCGCGCCGGCCGTCGAGCAGGCCGCCAGCGCGCTCGAGCGGGTCGGGCTGCGCACGGTCGTCCTGCCCGCGCTGACCGAACGGGGGCCCGCGAACGCGCAGGTGCTGCTCGCCCACGGCGAGGCGCTGCGGGCCCACCTGGCGGCCGGCCACGGTCTGCGCGCCGTCTTCCCGCCGAAGGCCCAGAAGAACGCGGCCCTGCTGCTCACGGAGGCGACCGTCGACGGCGTCCCCCCGCGCACCCCCGACCTGCTCGACGCGGTGCTCGCCCGGCTGACCGCACAGGTCTGCCTGGAGACGGCGAGCAACGCCTGGGCGCTGGTGGACGTACACATCGACCCGGACGCCGCTGTCGAGGTGCGCCTGGCCCGCCTGCACGATCTGGCCGACGCCCTCGCCGCGGTCGACCGGGCCCGTGGCGCGCGCGACCGCCTCCTTGGTGTCCTGGCCTCCTTCGGCGTCCCCGGCACCCCCGGCACGCCGGACGTCCCGGGTGCTGCCGGCACGGGCGCTCTGACCACCGCCGGCGGCTCCCTCGGCGTCACGCTCACCGGTACCAGGGCCTGCCGGGATCTCGCCGCCGCGGTCGAGGATGTCCGGCTACGTCAACATGCCACCGCCGCCACCGCGGGTCTCAGCCGTATCCACAGCCGTTACCTGGCGGCGGCCAGGACCGGGACGGCCGCGCCGGAGCTGGGCACGCTCGCGGACGCGCTGGCCGCCCGCGACGTCACCGCCTACGAGGCCGCCCGGGTCGCGCTTGAGGCGGCTGACAGCGAACGGGACGCGGAGCGGCGCTGCGTGACTCTGCTGGCGCGCGTACGGGACGCGCACCCGGCCTTGGCCGTCCTGCTGGAGGGCCTGGCGCCGGGTACGGCCGACGGCGCCAAGGCTGCGGCCGGGACATCGGATGCCGGAACGGTAGATATGCTCCGTAACGCCGAGGCGGCAGCCGGCAGCCGTCCGGGCGGCGCGGACGCGGCCGAGTGGGATCGGCGGATCGTCTCCTTCCCCGCGGCATGGGCGTGGGCCTGCGCGGCGACCTGGCTGGAACGCTCGCGGACGGCGGCTGGTGAGACCGATGTCGAGGCCGAACTCGACGCCGCCGAGGACGCCCTCGCCGCCGCCACCGCCGAACTCGCCGGCGCGCTCGCCTGGAAGCACTGCCTTGGGCGGATGGGCGCCGAGCAGTCCGCGGCGCTGCGTTCCTACGCCGACGCGGTCGCCGCGGGCGGCAAGTTCACCGGCCGCTACGCGCAGCGGTACCGGCAGGCCGCCCGGGAGGCGATGCGGGTCGCCCAGACCGCCGTCCCCGCCTGGATCATGCCGATCGGTGAGGTGCTGTCGACCATTCCGGCCGTCCGGGACTGCTTCGACGTGGTGATCGTGGACGAGGGCAGCCAGGCGGGGCTGGACAGCCTGTTCCTGCTGTGGCTGGCGCCCCGCGTGATCGTGGTCGGCGACGACCGGCAGTGCACCCCGGCGGAGGCGAGTTTCGAGGAGCTGGAACCGGTCTTCCAGCGTCTCGACACGCTGCTGCCCGACGTGCCGGGCTGGCTGCGCATCGCGTTCACCCCCCGGTCCAGCCTGTTCACCCTGCTGCGGACGAGGTTCGGCGAGGTCATCCGGCTGCGCGAGCACTTCCGCTGTATGCCGGAGATCATCGAGTGGTCGTCCGCGCTGTTCTACCGGGACGCCCCGCTGGTGCCACTGCGCCAGTTCGGCGCGGACCGGCTGCCGCCGCTGCGGTCGTGCCACGTCCCGGGTGCGGTCACCTCCGGTGTCGCCGGCGGGCTGCGCAACGCGGCCGAGGCCGAGGCGCTGGTGACCCAGGTGCTGGCCTGCGCCGACGACCCCCGCTACGACGGGCTGACCTTCGGCGTCGTCGTGCTGCAGGGCAGCGCCCAGGCGGAGCTGATCCGCGGCAAACTGATCAGCCGGATGTCCCCGGCCGAGCAGCAGCGCCGGCGGCTGCGCGTCGGGACCCCGCCGGACTTCCAGGGCGACGAACGGGACGTGGTGTTCCTGTCGATGGTCGTCGCGCCCGACACCCCCACGCCGTCGCTGACCCGGCTGGAGTACCAGCGCAGGTTCAACGTGGCCACCTCCCGTGCCCGCGACCAGGTGTGGCTGTTCCACTCGGTGACCACGGGCGACCTGGAGCCGACCGACCTGCGGCACAACTATCTCAGTTACATACTGTCACAGACGTCCGTGCGGCCGTCCGTCACCGTCGGGGTGGACGCCGGCCCGGCCCCCGCCGTGTCCACGTCCGTTCCCGTGCCGCGCGACGTCCGCCCGGACATCCCGCACCCTCGCTTCGACACCCTCTTCGAGCAACGGGTCTTCCGTGCCCTGCGCGAACGCGGCTATCTGGTGTGGCCCCAGGTCGAGGTGAACGGTCGGCGCGTCGACCTGGTGGTGGCCGGCGGACGCGCCCGCCTCGCGGTCGAGTGCGACGCGGACACCGCCGTGCCGCCCGAGCGGATCGCCCACGAGTTCGCCCGCGAGCGGGAGCTGCGCCGGGCCGGCTGGCGCTTCTGGCGGATCCGCCAGTCGGAGTTCGAGATCGACCCGGACGCCTCGCTCGCCTCCCTGTGGCCGGCCCTGACCGCCGTCGGCGTGACACCGGTGGCGCCGCACGCGGCCCGTACCGCCCGGGGCGGCACCGCCCCCGTCGATCCGGCCGGAGCCGGTCACGGATCGCAGCCGGCACCGCCCCGTCCGGGTACACCGGCGGACGACGTGCCCGGGGGCAACATCCCCACGGACGACATCCCCACGGACAACACGCGCAGGGATGGCGAGAACGCCAGCCGCGATGATGTCGACACGGCTGACACGGCGGCCGGCGGCCGGGCTGCCGTCGCGCCGGGAGCCGGCGAACACCGCTGGACGCCAATCCCCCTGAGCGACCTGGAAGGCCTCGACGACGCCCTCGGCGCCCTGACCTAGGACTCCTGACCTGGGACCCCCGACCTGGGACCCCCGACCTGGGACATTGCCCGACCGGCGTTCTCAGTCAGCCGGCGTGGCTCCTGCCCGCGGCCGCCCACACGGGCCATGATCTGAACGAGTTTGTCGTTGTGTACGCTTTTCAGGCGAAAAAGCGTACACAACGACAAACTTTCGACGATCTTCTCCGGTGGCCGGCGCCTGGTGACACGTCCGTTCGCCGGGCCGGGAGCCGAAGCCAGGCCTGGCCCTGGTCAGGCGTCGGCGTCGGGAGCAGCCTGGTCGTCGGGGGCGTGCTGGCCTTTTCTGGCGCCGCGCATGGTAGGGAAGAGGACGACGTCGCGCAGGGTGGGCGCATCGGTGAGCAGGGCGGTGAACCGGTCGATGCCGAGGCCGAGGCCGGACATCGGTGGCATCCCGTACTCCATCGCCTCGATGAAGTCCTCCTCCAGCATCATCGTCTCGTCGTCGCCGGCCTCGCGCAGTTCGGCCTGCTCCTCCAGCCGGGTTCGCTGCTCGGCCGGGTCGACCAGCTCCGAGTACGCCTTGACGATCTCCCAACCGTTCACCACGACCTGGAACATGTCGAGCCGGGTGGGGTCGTCGTCGCTGCGCCGGGCCAGCGGCACCAGCTCCGCCGGGTGGTGCACCAGGAAGCACGGCTGGACGAGCTCGGGCCGGACCGTCTTCTTGTACAGCAGGTCGACGAGTGCCGCGTACGACGGCGCGTTCTCGACGTCCAGCCCGAGGCCGGCGACCCGCTCCCGCAGGGTCGGCAGGTCGCGCACCACGGCGAGGTCGATGCCGGTGCGCCGGGCGACCTCGACCCGGTAGTCCAGCTCCGGCCAGTCGGCGCCGAAGTCCAGCTTCACACCCTCGTAGGTGACGGTACGGGTGCCGAGGACGTCGTCGAGCACCGCCAGGATCAGCTCGCGGACGAAGGCCATGTTGTCGCGGTAGTCCCAGTAGGCGGCGTACCACTCCAGCATCGTGAACTCCTGGAGGTGGGAGGAGTCCATGCCTTCGTTGCGGAAGTTGCGGCCGAGCTCGTAGACACGGTCGAAGGAGCCAACGACGACGCGCTTGAGGAACGTCTCCGGTGAGATCCGCAGGTAGAAGTCCTCGTCGAGCGCGTTGTGGTGGGTGACGAACGGCCGGGCGGCGGCGCCGGAGGCCGCCTCCTGCAGGATCGGCGTCTCGACCTCGAGGAAGTCGTTGTCGTCGAGGAACCGGCGGATCCGCTGGATCGCCTTCGTCCTGGTCCGGAACCGCGCCCGGGACTCGTCGTTGACCAGCAGGTCGAGATAGCGGCGGCGGTAGCGGGCCTCCACGTTCGACAGGCCCTGCCATTTGTCCGGCAACGCGCGCGCCGTCCGGTTGAGCACGGTGAGATCGGATACCGCTACCGTCCGCTCACCACGACGGGTGGTGTAGAGACGGCCGGCGACCCCGACGAAGTCGCCGATCTTCAGCGCGCGGGACCACTCCCTGATGGTGTCCGCGCCCAGCTCATCCCTGGACAGGGAGACCTGGACACGCCCGCTGCGGTCCTGGATGTGCCCGAAGATCAGACCACCCATCCGACGCCAGAGCACCACTCTGCCGGCGAGGCGGACAGGGGTGCCGTCAGGCGCCTCCCTGGCGCCGGCGGCCACCGAGTCGGTGCGATAACCGGACCGGGGCCCGCTCACCCCGGACTCCTCCGTTGACATCAACACACCCTATAGCGAAACGACAACCCACCCGCGCCGACACCCAAAGGGGGGATCACGTCCAGCGGGCGGCACACGTCGACCAAGGTATGTGGAGCATGGTACGTGGATCATGGTATGTGGGCGCTGTGGCAGTGGTTGGAGGGCGACACGGCGGGGCTTCTGCGGCCCCGGTGGAGTGACCGACAGTAACTTGACTGGATGCTTCGGACTCGCCGACGCTTCAGGACGCCAGCGACGGGCCGCCTGGCCCTGGTCCAGCCCATCCGCCTGCCGGCTTTCCCGCCCCTGGTGGTGATCCTGGTGGCGGCCCTGGCGGGGTGGCTGATCGTCGGAGTCCCGGCCGCCGGGCCGGTTGCCGCAACCGCGGTGGCGCCGCCACCGACCCCCCCGGCACCGGCACCCCCACCGTCCCCACCGCCTCCCGCACCCTCCTCACTGCCCGCACCGCCGCCTCCGGCATCCCCGCCGGACACTCTCGGTGGCCCGGCGCTCGACAGTCGCGGTGTGGTGGTCAGTCCGCAGGCGCTGCCGCCTCCCCCGCAGGTCGCGGCCGCCGCCTGGCTCGTCGCCGACGCCGACAGCGGCGCGGTGCTCGCGGCGCGGGACGCGCACGGCCAGTACCCGCCGGCAAGCACACTGAAGATCCTGACCGCGCTCGCCGTGCTGCCTCGGCTGCCACTGGCCCAGCAGGTGACGGTCAGCGACGCGGCCGCGCGGGTCGACGGGACCCGGGTCGGCCTCGTGCCGGGCATGACCTACAGCGTCGCCGAGCTGGCCACCGCCATGATCGTCGCAAGTGGCAACGACGCGGCCACCGCGCTCGCCGAGGCCGCCGGCGGTACCGCGGCCACGGTCACGCTGATGAACCGGATCGCCGCGGATCTGGGCGCGCGCGCCACCCGCGCCGGGGATCCCACCGGCCTGGACGCCCCCGGCCAGGCCACATCAGCATACGATCTTGCCCTGTTGGGCCGGGCCGCTCTCACCAGCCCCGCGGTGAAGGGGTTCCTGACGATCCCGCGGGCGACGGTCCGTGGCCGGGGCGGCGTGTCCTTCGAGATCCAGAACCACAACGACCTGCTCGGTTCCTACCCGGGGACGATCGGCGTCAAGAACGGCTACACCGTCGCGGCGGGCGCCACCTACATCGGCGCGGTCCGGCGCGGCAACCACACACTCATCGTCACCATGTTGCGGGCTGCGCCCGCGTACGCCGGCGACGCCCGCGCCCTGTTCGACTGGGGGTTCGCACACGTCGGCTCGATCGCCGCGGTCGGGCAGCTGACGGGCAGGGCCGACACGGCGGTACGCGCCGAACCCGCGGCCCACGTGGCCCACGCGACCGCCAGCGAGCCGGCACGGGCAGGTGCCGGTCGCAGCAGGGGCGCCGGCCAGAACGAAGCGGGCCCGTACGAGGCCAACACGGACGGACATGGCACGGCGGAGGCGTCCAGCGGCGGTCACACCGTCGGCCTGGTCACCTGGATCGCCATCGCGGTGACGCTGCTCGCCATGGTGCTGACCCTGCGCCGGCGGCATCGTGCGCGGCAGCCATCCCCGGGCATCGGCACGCGGCCCGGGACGGCGGCGCGGCCTGCGGTGACGCGGGATCCGCCCGCGTCCGTGGCCGCGGGCACGGCATCGCGGACCGGGCTCGTCCGGCTCGTGCCTCAACCGCGCGGTGACGGCGCCGACGGCCCCGGCCAGGGCGCTGGCGCGTCCACCCGGTCACCGACGGAGCCCGCAACGGCACCAGCGGATGATCCGGCAGCCGACGAGCCGGCGGGCGCCGGCTCACCGGGCGGTTCGGCCGCTCTCCCGGCGGCCCCGGCACCGCCGTCCAAGACGGCGTCAACAGGCTCGGCGGCACCGTCATCCGGGGCAGTCGCGGCGGTGCCGGACGGGACGACGTCGGAGTCGTAGGGGGCGGTCACCGTCCACGCCGCGACCAGGAGGGTCCAGCGCAGCACGATGTTGATCCAGATGAGCAGACCGACGATCACCGCGAACGTCCCGTACACGGGGTTGTCGGTCGTCATCCCGACCAGCCAGGTGCCGAGCAGTTTGAGGCTCTCCACGCCGACGGCGCCGAGCAGAGCTCCGCGCACCGCTCGGCGACGGTCGGTGATCGACGGCAGCCAGAGGAACAGGCACAGGAAGACCGTCACGTCCAGCGCCAGCGCGATGCCGAGGGCGAGCAGCGTGGTCAGCACCGTCGCCGCGGTGCTCCCGGACAGGCCGATCCCCTCCAGGAACGTCCCCGACACCGAGGTGATGACGCTGGTCACCGCGATGGACGCGAACACGATCAGCCCGAGCCCGACGAGGACGCCGAGGTCCCGCAGCCGGCGCACCAGCGCGTTGCCGACGTCCACGCTCTGGTGCCAGATGATCCGGATGGCGTCCCGCAGCGCGTTGATCCAGGCCAGCCCGGCCAGCAGCAGAGCGGCCAGACCGATCAGGCCGACCCCGACCTTCGAGTTGCCGATACTGGCGATGTCGAGCTTGTCCGCCATCCCCGGCAGATAACTGTTGATCTGGTTGGCCAGTCCCTGCTGGACGTTCGGATACGCGTCGACCACGAACCCCGTGATCGAGAAGGCCAGCGCCACCAGCGGGAAGAAGGACAGGAAGGCGAAATACGTGGCAGCCGCCGCGAGCCGGTCACCGCCGTCCTCGGCATACCGGCGGTAGCCGCGTACGGCATGGTCAACGAAGGGTCTTCTGCGGCGCACGGAACCCGCGGCGTCGGACGCCTTCCGCGCCCCGGAACGGAAGGCGCTGATCGGATTAGCCATCAGTTGCTAACTACCCACGATCCCGGCGCCGTCACGCCCGGCACGCCCGTCATATCGGCCGGGCGGCGCCGTCCGCTCGGCGCCCGTCCTCCCGGCGGGCGCGGGGCAGTGCCGACACGGGTAACACGCTCAGCGCGGAACACCCGCCGCGCGGACGGCGGCCACCACGTCGTCGGACAGCACCGGCCACGCCTGCGCCGCCCAGGTGCCGAACTCGCGGTCGGTCAGGGCCACGCAGGCCGCTCGCGGCGCGGGATCCACCCACAGGAACGTCCCGCTCCGGCCGAAGTGGCCGAACGTGGCGGGCGAGTTGGTGCTGCCCGTCCAGTGCGGCTGCTTCCCGCCGCGGATCTCGAAACCGAGCCCCCAGTCGTTCGGCTTCTGCGCGCCGAAGCCCGGCAGCACACCGATGAGACCGGGGAAGGCCACCGACGTCGCCAGCGCGAAGGTGGCGGGGGCCAGCAGGCGCGGCGCCAGCAACTCGGCGGCGAAACGGATCATGTCGTGCAGGTTCGACCACACCGCGTGTGCGGGCGAACCCCGTAGCTCGGAGGAGCCCATCCCCAACGGCGCGAACACGGACTCGGCCAGGTAGTCGGGGAAGGCGATCCCGGACGCCTTCTCGAGCGTCTCCCCGAGGATCTCGAAACCGGTGTTCGAGTAGACCCGTCGCGCCCCGGGCTCGGCCAGCAGCCGGCTGCCGGCGAACTCCAGACCCGAGGTGTGGGCGAGCATGTGCGCGACGGTCGAACCCGGCGGGCCCGCCGGATCGTCGAGAGCGAAGACCCCTTCCTCCACGGCGATCAGCACCGCGTAGGCGGACAGCAGCTTCGACACCGACGCCAGCCGGAACAGCCTGTCCGCGTCCCCGACCGACCCGGCGACCGTGACCGCGCCGAGGGCATCGCCGGTGCCGGCGGCCGTGCTGGAACCGGCAGGACCGCCGGGATCCGCGGAACCTCCGGAGAGCAGCACCGCGACGGCCGCGTTCTCCACCGGCCAGGCGTCCACCTGCGCAAGGGCATCCACCTGATGAACTGTACGAACCTCCTCACGCGGGTGTGCGCCCAACGCACTGGGACACTGGGCCGATGTGGCAACACCGACATCTCCCGACAGCATGAGCACGTCCGCGACCGTCTCTCCGGCGGCCTCCACCGGAGCCTCCACCGGCGCCTCCACCGCGGCTTCCGCGGCGGCCCGCACGGCGGCGTCCGGGACGGCGTCCACGGCCGGCCCGGCCGGGACCATCGACCTGCTCGTCGTCGGCGCCGGCCCGGCCGGCTGCGCCGCCGCCCTGCGCGCGCTGCAGCTGCGGCCACGCACCCGCGTCGTGCTGCTCGACGCCGCGGACTTCCCCCGGGACAAGGCCTGCGGTGACGGCATCGCCCCGCACGGCCTGGACGTTCTGCGCGCGCTCGGCGTGCCGGACGCGGCCGCCGGGTTCACGCCGGTGGACCGGATGCGGCTGCGCGCGCCGGGCGGCGCGCAGGTGGCGACCCCGTGCCCACGGGCGAACTACGTGGTGCCACGCAAGATCTTCGACGCGCGCCTGGTCGCCGCCGCCCGCGAGCGCGGAGCCGTCCTGCGGCGCGAGCGGGTGCGCTCGGTGGCGGCGGGCGGCGGCGCGGGCGAGCCGGTGGTGGTCAACGGCCACCTGCGAGCCCGGGTGGTGATCGGGGCGGACGGGGCGAACTCGGCCACCCGGCGGGCCCTGGGCATCGGGCCGAACCCACCGGAGGCGCTGGCCATCGCCGTGCGCGGGTACGCCGACGCGCCGTCCGCCGACCGCCCGCCCGAGCAGCTCATCGAGATGACCGACGAGGGCTGGCCGGCCTACGCCTGGTCGTTCCCGATCGGGGACGGCCGCGCCAACATCGGCTACGGGATGCTGCGTTCCAAGCTCGACGAGCTGCACGGCGACGACGACGGTGGTGGTCGGGCCGTCCTGCACGGCACCCTGGCCCGGATGCTTGCCGACCAGCCCGCGTATCCCGGGACGCTGCGCGCCCACCACCTGCCCCTGTCGACCTGGCGGCCCCGCCAGCCCGACGGCCCGGTGCTGCTCGCCGGAGACGCCGCGTCGCTGATCAATCCGCTCACCGGCGAGGGCATTTACTACGCCCTGCTGTCAGGTTCGCTCGCCGGCCAGGCCGCTGTCACCGCTGCGCCGGGCGCGGCCGGCGCGGCCTACCGGCACGCCCTCGAGCGTGAGCTCGGGCGGCACCTGCGCCACATCACCCTGCTGGCCGGGCTCGCCGGCCGGCATCGCACCCTGATGGACGCCGCTGTCGCGGCCGCGAGCCACCGCACCGAACTCTTCGACACCCTGCTGGAGATCGGCCTGGGACGCGGGACGATCCCCACCGCGTCGCTGGCCCGGCTGGCCGTGCGCAAGCTGGTGGCCGGCTGGCGGTGAGCGCACCGGCCGGGGCGGGCGATGGGCTCGCCAGCCGGCCGATGCCCTCATGCCGCCGATGCCAGCCGCTCCGCCCGGCCGTGCCGCTCCCGGCTCGTCCCGCGGGCCGGTTTCGTCCCATGGCCGGTGGTACGGCCATGGGACGATCGACCAACCATTGACCAACCATCGACCGGCCATGGTCCGCTACGGCAACGCGCCGTCACAGCCGGCAGCCGTTACAGACCGTTACTACAGGCCGTTACAGGTTGGCGACGTCGGCCTGCTTGGCCCGGACGGCCTCGGCGGCGGTGACCAGCGCGGCCTTCTCCTGGTCGGACAGGTCGATCTCCACGACCTTCTTCACGCCACCACGGCCGATCTCGGCGGGCACACCGAGATAGACACCGGCAATACCGAACTCGCCATCCACCCACGCGCACGCCGGTATCACCGCGCCGGAGTCCTCGGCCACGGCCTTGACCATCCGGGCGGCGGCGGCGGACGGCGCGTAGTACGCCGACCCGGTCTTGAGCAGCGCGACCACCTCGGCCCCGCCGTTGCGGGTACGGGTCACCAGCTCCTCGATCTTGTCCGCGGGGAGCAGGTCGGCGAGCGGCTTGCCGTCCACCGTGGAGTGTGAGGGCACCGGGACCATGGTGTCGCCGTGCGAACCCAGAGTGAGCGTGCGGACCGACTTCACCGGCACGCCGAGTTCCACCGCGACGAAGTTGGTGAAACGGGCGGTGTCGAGCAGGCCAGCCTGGCCGATGACCCGGCTGCGGGGGAAGCCGAGGACGTTCGAGGCGAGCGCGGTCATCTCGTCCAACGGATTGGACACCACGATGACGACGGCCTCGGGCGAGGTTTTCGCGATGTTCTCCGACACCTGACGAACGATCTTCGCGTTGACCTCGATCAGGTCCAGCCGGCTCATGCCCGGCTTGCGCGGCAGACCGGCGGTGATGACGACGACGTCCGACCCCTCGGTGTCGGCGTAGTCGTTCGTCCCGACAACCGTGGTCTCGAAACCCTCGATCGGCCGCGACTGGTTCAGGTCGAGAGCGAGCCCCTGCGGTTTGCCCTCGATGATGTCGGTGAGGACGACCGTGTCGAAAATGTCGTACTCGGCAAGACGTTGCGCGGTCGTGGAACCATAGAAACCAGCTCCGACAACGGTTACCTTCCCACCCATCGGTGTCAGCCCCTCAGTTTTTCGGTGATGGTGTCGGTGTATTCCGCCGTCCCGCCGGCGGCCGGGTCGATACGGTTCGGCCTCAGATCGTAGATGACGCCGAAACCGCAGCCCACGGCCGAGGCAGCCGCCCCGGGCACCCGGGTGGCCGCCTCGGTGTGCCCAGGCCCGCTCCCGTCACCGGGGATCAGGGGGACGCGGTGGGTCGGCATGTGTACTGTTCGCCCCGCTCATCTGAACACGATATTCGGATGATGTTTAGAAATGTTCCGGATATCGTGAGGTTACCGCGATCGCCTTCGAGATGGGCGGCGGACTCCTCGCCCCGGGCCGGCCGAGCCTCCCGGGAGGCCACCGGGATCACGGCAGCGGACGCTCCGCCACCGGATATCCGTCGGCAGCGGGCCCCGCCGCCGCGCGCCCTTCAGGGATGACGGCCGCGTCCGCGCGGCCCTCACGACCCCGGGGCCGGTACCGCCAGCGTCACCGCGACGATCGTCATGCCGAGGGCCACGAGTGTCGCGACATCGAAAACCCGGCTCCGGACGGCGAGCAACCCGGCCCGCCGGGTCGGCAGGACCAGCCGCAGGACGGCCCCGGCGAGCAGGACCACGCCCAGCCCGAGCAGCCCGCGTCGCCAGTGGTCCTGTGACACGAACACCAGAGCGATGATCGCCGCACCCAGCACGACCGTGAGCACCGGGTCCCAGCCCGGCGACGAGCGTCTCCGGGCCAGACGCTGACGGCGACCGGCGTTCACCGTAGAGTCACCGACACCACACAGTCACCGACATGTCCACGCCCCACCGGCCGGACGGTCGACCGGAACCGACAGCCCCTGTCCGGACTCGATCCCCCGGCCACTCACTCCGACCACGCAGAGCAGTCTACGTCCACCGGAAGGCGGCCTCCCGGCCGCAGCGGCCCACCGGAAGGCGACCTCCCGGCCGCGACAGTCGTTGGAGTTGTTGAGGATGGGCGTCCGGAGGCGGTGCCGGTCGCGGTGGCCCCGCGGTCACGCCGCGCCCCAGCGCTCGCCGGGGCCTTCCGACCACGCCAGCTGCCCTGTCCGGGCAGCTCCGAGGCGTTTTTGATCTTTAAGTGGGCGGATCGCCCAGCACCGCGCCGGCAATCGCAAAAATCCGCGATCATCCATCGAATCGCAATTTTTTAGACCCCGGGTGAACCCTCCGCACGGGACTAGGGGACACTTCCGCCGCAGCCACCGGAGGGGGAGGGAGTGGGCCGTGACAGACGAATCACCACACAGCAAGAAGTTGCAGGAACTGATGTTCCGAGCTTGGGAGACCTTCGGAGACGCCCGGCACCTGGACAGCGACGACCGGGTGTTCGTACAGGCGCTCGCGCGGCAGACGGCGGACAGGATCTCGGTCCTGTACGGCGCGAACTGGCGGGAAGCCCTGGACTGGGTGGCGCAGCGTTACGTTCCCACCAACGACACGCCCGGTGGGGCCATCCCGGCGTCCTCGAACGGCACCACCACCAGCACGTCGCGGCGTGGGGCGGCAGCGGCGGAGTCCGCGTCCATCTCATGAAGCGTCGGTGCCGTCCGGCCGCCACATGCGGATCCGGACGGCACCAACGACCAGGTACGCGCGTCACCGCGGCGGGACGACGGCCGAACCGATGACACCGTCGTCACCGAAACGCCGGCCGCGCGGCGGATGCCTGCCCGTGACCCCGACATCGACCCGGCCCCACCGGCCGCCGCGCCCTGGTCAGGCCGTGGCGGATTCGGACGCCGTCTCCGCTGAGCACTGTCAGTAAGCAGCACGTCCAGCAGCCCCGAAAGGCTTCGGGCACTTCCGCTGGCTACCGTCAGTACGTGACTGTCAGTGCGTGAAATGCCGGACGCCGGTGAAGTAGAGGGTGATCCCGGCATCCCGCGCGGCCGCCACGACCTGCTCGTCGCGGACGGATCCGCCCGGTTCGACAACCGCGCGGACCCCGGCGTCGATGAGCACCTGCAGCCCGTCCGGGAACGGGAAGTAGGCATCGCTGGCGGCCACCGCCCCCTTCACGCGGTCACCCCCACGGGCCACCGCGAGTCGCGCGGCGTCCACCCGGTTCACCTGGCCCATGCCGACACCGACCGTGGCGCCGTCGGTGGCGACGAGGATCGCGTTCGACTTCACCGACCGGACTGCCTTCCAGGCGAAGGCGAGATCGGCCAGGGTGCCCTCGTCCGCGGGCGAGCCGGCTTCCAGCGTCCAGCCCGAAGGATCGTCGCCGGCGGCGTCCAGCGCGTCGCGGGACTGCAGCAGCAGCCCACCGGAGATCTGACGTATCTGCACGCCGTGCGAGTGCGGCGGCAGGGGGCTCTCCAGCAGGCGGATCGAGGGTTTGCGGGCCAGGATCTCCACCGCCCCGCCGTCGTAGCCGGGCGCCACCACGACCTCGGTGAAGATCTCCGCGATCTGCTCGGCCAGGGCGACGCTGACCGGACGGTTCGTCGCGATGACCCCGCCGAAGGCGGACACCGGATCGGTGGCGTGCGCCTTGCGGTGCGCGTCGGCGATGTCGCGGCCGATCGCCAGACCACAGGGGTTGGCATGCTTGATCACGGCCACGGCCGGCTCGCTGAAGTCGGCCACGGCGGAGCGGGCCGCCTCCGCGTCGGTGAAGTTGTTGAACGACATCGGTTTGCCGTGTAGCTGCCGGGCACCGGCGAGCCCCGGCTCCTCGTTCTCGGCGGCGTACAGCGCGGCCCGCTGGTGCGGGTTCTCGCCATAGCGCAGCACCTCGGCGCGGCGCCACACCGCGGCGACCGTGTCCGGCCAGCCGGACTCGCGGGCGACCTGGTCGGGTGCGCCGACGCTGGCGAACCAGGACGCGACCGCGACGTCGTAGGCGGCGGTGTGGGCGAAGGCGCGGGCGGCGAGTCGGCGGCGGGCGGCCAGGTCGAAACCACCGGCCCGGATCGCGGCGACCAGCTCCGGATAGTCCGCCGGGGAGACCACCACGGCCACGGTGGGGTGGTTCTTCGCGGCGGCACGGATCATCGCCGGGCCACCGATGTCGATCTGCTCGATCACCTCGTCCTCGGGAGCCCCGCCGGCCACCGTCTCCCGGAAGGGGTAGAGGTTGGACACGACGAGGTCGAACGGCTCGATGTCGAGTTCAGCGAGCGTCTCGGCGTGCTCGACGTTGCGCAGGTCCGCGAGCAGGCCGGCGTGCACCCGCGGGTGCAGCGTCTTCACCCGCCCGCCGAGGATCTCGGGGAACCCGGTGAGGGTGCTGATCGGTGTGACGGCCAGGCCGTGCCGGGCGAGGACCTCCGCGGTCGAACCGGTGGAGACGACCTCCACCTCGGCCTCGGTGAACACGGCCGCCAGTTCGGCCAGACCGGTCTTGTCGTAGACGCTGACCAGTACCCGCCGGATGGGGCGCCGCCCCGTGGCGACCAGTTCGCCACCGCCGGACGAGGCCGCGTCGGTAGGCGGGGAACCCTGCGCTCCCGCCACCGGCTCGTTGGGTGAGGACTCCCGCGGGACCTGTGCGGATGTCATGTCCCCTCCTCCGACCGGACGATCCGGCCGATCGTCTGTACGTACAGGACACGTTCCACTGCCTGGATACGGCTACGCAGCGTTTCTTCCGTGTCGGACGCTTCCACGTCCACCGCCGCCTGCGCAAGGATCGGCCCGGTATCGACTCCTTCGTCGACCCAGTGAACCGTGACCCCGCTGACCTTCACACCGTGCGCGAGCGCGTCCCGGATGGCGTGGGCGCCGGGAAACGCGGGCAGCAGCGACGGATGGGTGTTCACCGTTCGGAAACGTCCGATGACCTGCTTTCCAAGGATCTTCATGTAGCCGGCGAGCACCAGCAGATCCGGATCACAGGTGGCGATCCGCTCCGCTGTGGCCTCGTCGAACGTCTCCCGGCGCGGGAAGTCCTCAAGACGGACAGTGAAGACTGGGATACCAGCAGCCACCGCCCGTTCCTGCGCGCCAGTGCCGAAACGGTCCGTGCCCACGGCAACGACCTCGGCGCCGAAGGACGGATCCCGGCAGGCGTCCAGCACAGCCTGCAAGGTGGTGCCCACCCCGGAGGCGAGAACAACCAGTCGAGCGGACACGGGACTCCCCGGAGAAGCAGGTGGCCGGCAACGCGCCGTCGAAGCCGACGGCATGGTCAGCGGCCAGGGACCGTTCCGCTCCGACTGTACTGACCTCAGGCGGCCTGTGCGCATCCGTCGAGAGCACCGTTGATCAGGGCATAGCGCCTGCTCAGACGGGGTGACGGGAGGACCGGCGGGCCGGGTGGCCGACACACGGGTCGCAGTCGCCACCCGATGTCGCCGGCCCGGCGCGGTGTTCGCGCGGGGCGTGGATCAGCCGGCCGGAGCGCGCCGGGGCGGCCTCGTGCCCACGCGCGCTCGCGTGCCCACGCACGGCCTCGTCGCGGCCCGTGTCGAGACGGCCGAAATCATCCCCGTCAAGAAGATCGCCGGGACGGCACAGGTAGAGCTCGGCCAGCCGATGGAGCGTTCGGGTCGACGGGGCCCGGCCACCGCGGGCGGGCCAGACCTCCCAGTAGGAGAAGGACTTGCCCGTCTTCAGCGCGTCGTCGCCGGGCCAGCGGGCGTTCCAGCGCCGGGCCGCCTCCTCCTGCGTCCAGCCGTGGGCGAGCCGGAAGGCGACCCGGGCGTTGAGCCGATACCGGCGCTGCCACTCCAGCGCGATCCGCCGATAGGACCACCCGAGCGCCCGCAGACGTCTGGACTCGGCCCGCAACCACGCGGTGCTGACAGCCATGACGACCTCCCCGTCGACGAACATGTGTTCGAATTCTAGTGGAGAGGTCGGACATTTCCGGGTGTGGCGGGCAGCCGGCCCGTCCGCGGGGCCGGGGCCAGGGGGCGGAGCGGGCCTTACCGGCCGGGCTGGCCGTAGGGCGGCTGGCCCTCACCGGGCTGCGGCGGCTGGCCGCCGTAGGAGCCCGGCTGGCCGTAGGCCTGCTGCCCGTAGTCCCCGGCCTGCGGCGGCTGGCCGTAGCCACCCGGCTGCCCCCCGTACCCACCGGCCTGCGGCGGCTGACCGTAGGAGCCTGGCTGGCCGTAACCGCCCGAGAGTGGCTGGCCGTACGCGTCGTACCCGGGAGCGGGAGGTATCGGGTTGGGCGAGCGGTCCCGGTGGCCGCCGCGCGGCAGCGCGTGCCCGCCGGCGACGGCGGTCAGGACGGCGAAGACCGTGATGGCGATGGACGCGACAAACCCGAGCCACAGCCCGATCGCCCGGTCGAGACCGTCGATCCCCAGCGCCACCTTGAAGAAAATCAGGATCGTGCCGAGGCCGGCGACACCCGCGATGATCAGAGACCAGTCAGCGCCCACCGCCGGCAGCTGGACCCGGGTGAAGACCCGCACCGCCACCAGGGCGGCGGCGAGCAGCCCGAGTTCGACGCCGCCGTAGGCGAGGAAGCCGACGCCCCACGCGTTCTCTCCACGGGTGACGCCGAACCCACTGGCCGAGAACCAGTTGAATAACGACGCGATGAACAGGACGACGCCGGCAGCCAGGATGCCAAGGTCGTTGTTCGGTATGTCTCGGCCGGCTATACGTGTCACGGGACGACCCCACTTCAGCGATCAGCGGTGACCTGACGGACTCATCCCTGACACCGTAGCCCCTGGCCGCCGAAACAACGCGATCATGTCCGGGAAAGGACCCTGAAAATATCCACGGCACAGAGCCGCTCGCCACCAACAACGCAGGGGGTGCACAAAAGACAACCGGGCGTGGCCGACCGTCGGAAACGACTCGCCACACCCGGTCCGGAAACGATGCCGCCGCAACGGGCCCGCCGTCATACGACGCCAGGAACGACAACCAGCGGAAACAAGATCATTCGAAGCGGGATCCCCCGCGGGGCAGGTTCCGCGAGCGGCTACAGGGAACGCACGACGTCGGCCATGAGCCGGGCGGTCTCGGACGGGGTCTTGCCGACCCGCACCCCCGCCTTTTCCAGAGCCTCCTTCTTGGCGAGCGCTGTCCCGGACGAACCGGACACGATCGCTCCCGCGTGGCCCATCGTCTTGCCCTCCGGCGCGGTGAAGCCCGCGACGTAGCCGACGACCGGCTTGGTGACGTGCTCCTCGATGTAGGCGGCGGCCCGCTCCTCGGCGTCACCACCGATCTCACCGATCATCACGATCGCGTCGGTGTCGGGGTCGGTCTCGAACGCGGCGAGCGCGTCGATGTGGGTGGTGCCGATGACCGGGTCACCGCCGATGCCCACACAGGTGGAGAAGCCGAAGTCACGCAGCTCGTACATCATCTGGTAGGTCAGGGTGCCGCTCTTGCTGACCAGGCCGATGCGGCCCTGCGGGGTGATGTCGGCCGGGATGATGCCCGCGTTCGACCGGCCCGGGCTGATGATCCCGGGGCAGTTCGGCCCGATGATCCGCGTGCTGTTGCCCCTGGACTTCGCGTACGCCCAGAAGTCGGTGGTGTCGTGCACCGGCACGCCCTCGGTGATGACCACGACGAGCGGGATGCCCGCGTCGATCGCCTCGATGACGGCCGCCTTGGTCCCGGCCGGCGGGACGTACACCACCGAGACGTCGGCGCCGGTCTTCTCGATCGTCTCGGCCACCGTCGCGAAGACCGGCACACCCTCGACCTCGGTGCCCGCCTTCTTCGGGTTGGTGCCGCCGACGATCTTCGAGCCGGCGCGCAGCATCCGGGCGGTGTGCTTGCGTCCCTCGGAGCCGGTGATGCCCTGAACCAGGATCTTGGACGTCTCGTCCAGCCAGATTGCCATTGTCGGAAGCCTCTTCCCGTCCGCTCAGGCCGCGGCCGCGGCGAGCTCGGCGGCGAGCCGCGCCGCGCCGTCCATGGTGTCCACCGGCTTGACCACGTCGAGGTTGGCCTCGCGCAGGATCCGCCGGCCCTCCTCGGCGTTGTTGCCGTCGAGCCGCACGACCAGCGGGGTGGTGATGTCGCCGACGATCTTCAACGCCTGTACGATGCCGTTGGCCACGGCGTCACAGGCGGTGATCCCGCCGAAGATGTTCACGAACACACTCTTCACCGCCGGGTCACTCAGAATGATCGACAGACCGTCCGCCATCACCTCCGCGGACGCCCCGCCACCGATGTCGAGGAAGTTCGCCGGGCGCTGCCCACCGAACTCCTCACCGGCGTATGTCACCACGTCGAGGGTCGACATGACCAGACCGGCACCGTTACCGATGATGCCGACCTGCCCGGAGAGCTTGACGTAGTTGAGGTCCTTCTCCTTGGCCCGCTGCTCCAGCGGGTCCACCGCGGCGACGTCCACGAACGCGGCGTGGTCGGAGTGGCGGAAGGAGGCGTTCTCGTCCAGGCTGACCTTGCCGTCCAGCGCGACCACGCGGCCGTCGCCGGTGAGGATCAGCGGGTTGACCTCCACCAGGGTGGCGTCGGCGCGGACGAAGACCTCCCACAGCTTCACCAGCAGCTCGGTGGCACCGTCGAGGGCCGCCTCGGGGAGCTTCGCCGCCACCGCGATCTGGCGGGCAATGGTGGCGTCGACCCCGACGAGCGGGTCGATCGGGATGCGGGCGAGCGCCTCCGGCTTGGTCGCGGCGACCTCCTCGATCTCCATCCCGCCCTCGCGGGAACACATGGCGAGGAAGGTCCGGTTCGCCCGGTCCAGCAGGAAGGAGGCGTAGTACTCCTCGGCGATGTCACTCGCCTGCTCCACGAGGACCGAGTGGACCGTGTGGCCCTTGATGTCCATCCCGAGGATTGCCGATGCCCTGGCGGTGGCGTCGTCCGGGCCGTCGGCGACCTTCACGCCACCAGCCTTGCCGCGGCCGCCGGTCTTGACCTGCGCTTTGACGACGACACGCCCACCAAGATCAGTTGCGATGCCGCGTGCCTCGTCGGGGGTCGTGGCGACCTTGCCGCTGGGCACAGGCACGCCGTGGTCGGCGAACAGCTTCTTCGCCTGATACTCGAAGAGATCCACAGTCCGTCCAGTCGGATATGAGATCGGTGGTCAGGGTCGAACGTTCGTAAGTTCGAAGAAAAGGGAAGCCGCCCCGAGCCTACTGAAGACGCCCGTCCCGGTGGAGGCTGCTCCTGCCGCGGCGGCCGGTCTCGTATGTCCGGGGTCAGCCACCATCATCACCCGGATCCGGTGCCGGACGCCTGCTTTTGTGGTGGTCGACACCGCGATCACAGTGATCGCAATACCCACTATTCCGATCGAACCCGGCACGATCTCGGCGCCCGCTACGGCGACGGCCGCGTTACCTCGCTCACTGCGTACCCGGATCCGGCCACAAGCCGTGCACCGCCGGCCGAACGGGAACGGCGGAACAACTACAAGCGCCTGTGACACCCGATGTCACAACAACGGCGGATGGACAACGGCGAACAAACAACGAAGACAAGCATGCCCGGCACATGTTCAGCGCATCCTCGGTGCATGCCCGTGCCCACCCGGCGGACCGGCGACAGGACACGACCGGTGAACAGAGCCGGCGGGCACGGCCGGCGGACACGGCCGGTGCGGAGTGCCGGCGTCCCGCCCGGCGGTGCCCCGTGTCCGGACGGAGTGGACACGACGAGCGGGCCCCGTGGCGTACCGGGCACGTACCTGGCCGGCCGGCGGCCCCGGCCCACCTACCCGCGAGACCTCCCGGATCCGCCCCTATGAGCGATCTCTCGAAACCCCGGCCGGGGTAGCCCCACGCACCCGTGCGGGCTTCGGCGCCGGCGTGCGTTCCCCGACCGGGACCCGGTCGCGGTCCGGCCCTCGGCTCGTGTACCCGAAAGGCCCTCCGTCCCGGGTCGTCCGCCGGCCCGCTCGAGCGGGCCGGAAAGCCGGTGACCCGGGAGACGAAACCGGTGGGCCCGGAAGGTACCCGAAAGACCCCGGAAGACTCAGCCCGCGGAAACCGCACTGGGGCCGGGCGCATGGGCCGCGGCCACGCTCGACCGGATCCATTCGACGATTTCGCCCGTGGTCGCCCCGGGCGTGAATATCTCGGCGACGCCGAGCGCCTTCAACTGCGGAATGTCAGCATCCGGTATGATCCCGCCACCGGTTACCACGATGTCGGTGGCGCCGCGCTCCCGCAGCAGCTCCATCAGACGCGCGAAAAGGGTCATGTGTGCGCCCGAGAGCACCGACAGGCCGATGCAGTCGGCGTCCTCCTGGATAGCGGTCTCGACAATCTGCTCGGGCGTCTGGTGCAGACCGGTGTAGACGACCTCCATACCCGCGTCCCGCAGGGCCCGCGCAATAACCTTGGCGCCGCGATCGTGGCCGTCAAGGCCGGGTTTGGCGACCACCACCCGGATACGTTCACCGGTCTCGCTCACGCGGCCTCCTCGCGTTCCCTGACACCATCAGCCGGGGACGTCGCTTCCCTGACGCGGTGCCCCGTACATGGCGTTCCGTGGCCCGATCTCTCCGTAGACCCTAGCCGGACGCACCGGCGGAAGCACGCTGTTGCCCGGCGGGATCACAGCCGCCGCCATCCCGGCCGGCAGTCACGGCGAGAAACCAACAGTCGACATCCACCCACTCTTTTTATACTCTCAGTAATGGTAGACGTCGTGGCGGTTCCCAGTGACGCCTCCCGGACCGCGCCAGGTCCGTCTGGTGTGAAACGGCTGGGCCGTGTCCGGTAGGCGTCGGCCGGCTGGGTGCCGCCCACGCGGTCGACGATCCGTCGGACCCGGCGTGGTCGGGTGCGACATCCGGGCAACGTCCAGGGGCTACGCGCCTGCGAGTATCGTGCCGTTCCCGGGTCCATCCCCGCGCGGGAAACCCGGACCCGCGGCCGCGCGAGCAGGCCGATGATCGCGCTGCCTTCGGCTGGCCAGTTCGTGCGGCCGACTGGTTCTTCGGACAACTGTCCGAGCACGGACGGGAGCAGGGCAATCGGAAAGCGTCAACTGGGGCCGGTGGGGGCGGCGGCAGGCAGAGCCACCCGATCCATGAGCGCATCCGCGGCCCGTCGGGGCACGCAAATGACCCGCGGCCTGCTTGAGACACCGGCGGCGATCCGTGGAATGGCCGCGGAAGCCACCTGGCTGGCAACCCATATCGCCTTCTATCCGATCGGGGTCGTCTCGGAACGGCTGCGCGAACCGGCCGACCGCTACACCCTCGACGGCCTTTCCCCGCTGCGGCGTGGGCTGCTCGTCGGCGACATCGAAGCCGCGGGCACGCCGATCCTGCTGGTCCACGGCCTGATCGACAACAGGTCGATCTTCACTCGGCTACGTCGTTCGCTGCGCCGGCGAGGCTTCGGGCGGGTCGCCACCGTGAACCTGCCGCTGTTCACCGCGGACGTCCCGACCGCGGCCCGCAAGCTGGCCACGGTGGTCGAGACGATGTGCGAGCAGACGGGCTACCCGCGCATACACATCGTCGGGCACTCCCTTGGCGGTCTGGTTGCCCGCTACTACGTACAGAAACTCGACGGCGACGCCCGCGTGCACACCCTGGTGACGCTGGGCACACCGCACGAGGGCACCCGCCTGGCACGGCTGCTCCCCCCGATGGTGCCGTACACCCTGCTGCGCCAGCTCTTCCCGGACTCGGACGTGATCCGTGAGCTGGCCGAACCCGCACCGAACTGCCGGACCAGGTTCGTGGCCTTCTCCGGGGACCTGGACACGATCATTCGTCCGACCGAGGCGGCGCTGGTCCGCCATCCGGACCTGATCGTCCGCAACCTGCGGGTTCCCGGCGTCGGTCACCACTCGCTGCCGTTCAACATCGACGTCGTCCACCAGATCGCGACCACGCTCGCGCATCTGGACGACGTCGAACACACCGCCCCGGGCGGCGAACGCACCGGCCCTGACACCGGACGCACCGGCCCCGGCGGTGCGGAGGAGGCCGCGGAAGCGGAGCAGGCCGAGACGCCGGCGGAGGCGCCGAGATCCCTCCGCGACGCCCGTTCCGACCGCGCGTCATGGGCGGAGGGCCGTTCAGCGGCCGACGACTTCCAACATGATCGAAATCTTCATCACTCACAATGACGAAAAAGCAATAATTGCGCCGCTTCACGCATCACGCCCGCCGTGGGCGGGGGTGGTGTCAAAGCCCGCTTTGGGACGGTGTAGCGTTCGATCCGGTTTGCAGGCTTTTCCTCCCGTCGTACCGTGACATGCCGTGACGTAACACGCCGTGTCATGGCATGCCGTGACACGGCGGGAGTCTTGTCGAGCAACGGGAGCGTGAGTTCGGGTTGTCGCAGCCCTCAGCCCGTGACTCAGGGCGGCATCGCGGCCATGGCAGGGCCACGGGCCACAGCGGCTCGTCCGGCTCCGCTCGCCGGACGGCATCGGCAGCGCAGATCCGCCGTACCGGCATCGCCACCGCCGTGGTCTCCACCCTCGGCATCGTTATGATCAACACAACCGGTATCGCCCACTCCGATCCGGCGGTCATTTCCGGCCTGCGCACCGCTGGGACGATCTTCGACCCCGCATCCGGTGGCGTGACGGACGCCGCCACCGACGGGCTGAGCGACCCTGCCCTGCTCGAGCGGCAACGCGACGGCGACGCCGCACGACGCCAGGCCCAGGCCGACCGCGTCGACCGGGACGAGGCACTGGCCCAGATGTCCATCCTGCTCCTCCAGCAACGGACCACGGCCGCGGAGGCCGTACGTCGGCAGGACGAGCTGCGCTGGGTCCGCCCGATACAGGCCCGGATCACCCAGCGCTTCGGCGGCGCGAACGGCCACCCCGGCATCGATCTCGGCGCACCGATGGGGACCCAGGTCGTCGCCGCTTACGGCGGCACCGTCATCTACGCGGGGTGGGAGTCCGGCTACGGCAACTTCGTCCAGGTCCGGCACGCGAACAACGTCGTCACCTGCTACGCCCACCTGTCCCGGATCAGCGTCCGGGTCGGTCAGCAGGTCGCCACCGGTCAGCAGGTGGGCCTGGAGGGGTCGACCGGGTTCTCCACCGGGCCGCACCTGCACTTCGAGGTCCGGCTGGGCGGCCAGAACGGCACCAAGGTCGACCCACTCGCGTGGCTCGCCAAACACAACGTCTACTATTGACCACCGCTACCGCTACCGCTGGCCGCCGTGCCTGTCAGACCTGCCGGACGCGGGTGCGCGGGACGCTCACAGCTTCTCGAAGGGGGCGTAGCGCAGGAGCAGGCGTTTGGTGCCGGTCCCCTCGCCGAAGTCGATGCTCGCCTCGCGGTTGTCCCCGGTGCCGGCCACCGCGACGACCTGACCGAGCCCGAAGGTGTCGTGGTTGACCCGGTCCCCCAGGGACAGGTCGGGGATCTCGCGCGGCGCGGGCGCGGGCCGACGCCCCGGCAGCCCGCCGGCCCGCGCGCTGGACGGCCCCGCGGGCGCCGAGCCCCACGCGCTCGTCCGCGGGTGGGCGGCGGCCGGCGCCGACTGTGTGTTCCCCTGCCAGTCGACCAGTTCGGCCGGCACCTCCTCGAGGAACCGCGACGGCGGGTTGTACGTCGGCTGGCCCCAGGCGCTGCGGACCTCCGCCCGGGTCAGGTACAGCCGGGCGCGCGCCCGGGTTATGCCGACGTAGGCGAGCCTGCGTTCCTCCTCGAGTTCGGTGGAGTCACCGAGCGTGCGCAGGTGCGGGAAGACGCCGTCCTCCAAGCCGGTGAGGAAGACCACCGGGAACTCCAGCCCCTTGGCGCTGTGCAGCGTCATCAGGGTGACGGCCCCGGCGGCACCGCCCTCGCCATCCGCGCCGTCCTCGGGGTCGGGCACCTGGTCGGCGTCGGCGACCAGGGAGACCTGCTCGAGGAAGTCCGCGAGCGAGCCCTGCGGGAACTGTTCGCTGAACTCCCGGGCGACGCTGACCAGCTCCTGGAGGTTCTCCACCCGTCCCTCGGCCTCGAGGGTGTCCGCGGCTGCCAGTTCGGCGAGGTAGCCGGTCCGCTCCAGCACCGTCTCCAGCGCCGCGACCGGGCCGTCGGCCACGGCCGCGCGCAGCTCGGCCAGCAGGGTGGCGAAACCACGGACCGCGTTCGCCGACCGGGCGGTCAGGCCCGGGACCTCGTCCACCCGGTTCAGGGCGTCGGCGAAGGGGACACGCTCGCGTTCGGCAAAGGCCGCGAGCATCGCCTCGGCCCGGTCGCCGATCCCCCGCTTGGGCACGTTGAGGATGCGCCGCAGGTTCACCGTGTCCGCCGGGTTCACCAGCACCCGCAGGTAGGCGAGCAGGTCCCGGACCTCACGGCGCTCGTAGAAGCGCACCCCGCCGATCACCCGGTAGGGCAGGCCAACTCGGATGAAGATCTCTTCAAAAACCCGGCTCTGGGCGTTGGTGCGGTAGAAGATCGCGACCTCGCCAGGGCGCGCCAGCTCGGCGTCGGAGAGCCGGTCGACCTCGGCGGCGACGAAGGCGGCCTCGCCGTGCTCGTTGTCCGCGACACAGCCGACGATCTTCTCGCCGTCCCCGGCGTCCGACCACAGCCGCTTGGGCTTGCGCCGGGCGTTACGGGCTATCACCGCGTTCGCCGCGGAGAGGATCGTCTGCGTGGAGCGGTAGTTCTGCTCCAGCAGGATCACGGTGGCGTCGGGGTAGTCCTGCTCGAACTCGACGATGTTACGGATGTTCGCGCCCCGGAAGGCGTAGATCGACTGGTCGGCGTCGCCGACCACGCACAGCTCGGCCGGCTCCACCGCGGGCTCGTCGGCGTCGGCGCCCAGCGGCACCGGATCCGGCCGTACCGGCTCGCCGTCGACGGTCAGCCGGGACGCCTGCCCCACCAGTTCCCGCACCAGGACGTACTGGGCGTGGTTGGTGTCCTGATACTCGTCGATGAGGACGTGCCGGAACCGGCGCCGGTAGTGCTCGGCGACGTCCGGGAATGCCTGCAGCAGGTTCACCGTCGTCATGATCAGGTCGTCGAAGTCGAACGCGTTCGACTCGGCCAGCCGGCGCTGGTAGAGCCCGTAGACCTCGGCGACGGCACGTTCGACATGGCCGGTCGCCCGGCTCATGGCGGTCTCCCAGTCGACCAGCTCGTTCTTCAGGTTGCTGATACCGGTGGCGAGCGCGCGTGCCGGATACCGCTTGGGGTCGATGTCCAGGTCGCGCGCGACCAGCGTGATCAGACGCTGGGCGTCCGCCGCGTCGTAGATCGAGAAGCCGCTGGTGAACCCGATGCGCTTGGCGTGCGACCGCAGGATGCGCACGCAGGCGGAGTGAAAGGTGCTCACCCACATCGCCCGGGTGCGGGCGCCGACGAGCGCGGCGACCCGCTCCTTCATCTCGTTCGCGGCCTTGTTGGTGAACGTGATCGCCAGGATCTCGCCGGCGCGGACCCCGCGCGCGGCGAGCAGGTAGGCGATCCGGTTCGTCAGCACCCGCGTCTTGCCGGAGCCCGCGCCCGCGACGACGAGCAACGGCGAGCCCGTGTGGACGACCGCCGCCCGCTGCTGCGGGTTCAGGCCGTCGAGCAGCGCGTCGGGATCGAGCCGGGGCGTGGCGGGGCGGCTGCCCGGTATGCCCTCCGCCGTTGGCGACCCCGGCTCGTCGCGGTCGTCGGCGTCGTCGAAGCCCGGGTACGGGCCGAAGCCGGGGTACGGGCCACCGGGAAGCGCGCTCATAGGAAGCCGATCATACGTTCGACGCCCGGCTGGTCCGACAGCGGTACATGGCTCTCACCCTACGAGGCCCCGACGCGCGCCACGACCGCGCATCCCCGCCAGGGCGGTCACGGCCCGCGCCGTGGCCCGTGGGAGGGCCGCACGGTAGCCGCGATCCCGCCACCGGGTGTGACAAACATCCGGCACGGGGCGAGCCGGTGGGTTTGACGGCCGCCGATGTCCAAGAGCAAACTGAGAAGGTGCCGCAGCACATTATGATCATTAGTTAGGCGCGCGACCTCGCTTTCGAAGCAGGCTTTCGGGCCGACATGCTTTCGAAACAATACCGACGGGTCAGCGCGCCTCGCCCTCCTGCCAGTTCGGCGGGGGGCTTTTTTGTTGCCGCGGTCACGTCGGAGGTGGCCGCCGAGCTACCGGGAGCACGATGATGCGCCAGCCAACCGAAAACCCGACATGTACCACCAGCGACAAAACAGAAACCACAGGTAAGACAGGTAAGACCAGAACAGGTAAGACCGGTGCCGCCTGTCCCGCCGCCGGTACGGCATGTGCCACCGGTAAGGACGACAACGACGTCCCGCCCAGATCCGTCACGCCCGCGGCGGCCGCGGGCAGCGCCGGCGGCGCTGACGGCGCGTGGGCCGTCGGCTGCGACGCGATCGACGTCACCGCGGCCGCGGTCGTCCTCGCGCCGGTGCTTCGGCGGACCAGGGTCACGCCCAGCTCCCATCTGTCCCGGCTGACCGGCGTGCCGGTGTGGCTGAAGTGCGAGAACGAGCAACGCACCGCGTCGTTCAAGCTACGTGGCGCGTTCGCCCGACTCGCGCTCGCCGACCCCGCCGTACGGGCCCTGGGCGTGGTCGCCGCCAGCGCCGGCAACCACGCCCAGGGCGTCGCGTACGCGGCGGCCCACTTCGGCGTCCCAGCCACGATCTTCGTCCCGGCCGGCGCGAGCCCGGTCAAGGTCGCGCGCACCCGCCGCCTCGGCGCGCGGGTCGAGCACGTCCACGGCGGGATCGACGCCGCCCTGCTGGCCGCCGAGGCCACTGTGCGCGGACACGGCGGGCTGCTGGTGCATCCCTTCGACGATCCGACCGTGATCGCCGGGCAGGGCACGATCGGGCTCGAGCTCACCGAGCAGATCCCCGGCCTGCGGACCGTCCTGGTAGGCATCGGCGGCGGTGGCCTGATCAGCGGGATAGCGGCGGCGATCAGACAGCGGCGGCGCGACGTGCGGGTGATCGGCGTCCAGGCCGCGGGCGCGCCCGCCTTCGCCCTGTCCTGGCGCGCCGGACGGCCGGTGCGCGTCCCGGCGGCCACCATCGCCGACGGCATAGCCGTACGGACCCCGGGCACGCTGACCCTGGCGCTCGCCACCGCCCTGGTGGACGATGTGATCACGGTCGACGAGGACGCGCTGTGGGAGGCGATGGTGGCGCTGCTGTGCGCCGACGGCCAGACGGTGGAGCCCGCCGGGGCAGCGGGGACGGCGGCGCTGCTGCGTCATCCCGAGCTCGCGCAGGGCCCGACCGCGGTGGTCCTCTCCGGCGGCAACATCGACCCGGTCACCGCCGGCCGCGTCCGCGCGCTGGCCGCCGGTCCCCTGGGCATCCCCGCCGCGTGACGCCTGGTTACCGCTCCGCTCTCCTCTGCACACCCTCCCCTGCTCGCGCCAGCCCGCCGGCCCGCCGGCCCGCGTCCGGCCCGGGTCACTCCCACTCGATGGTGCCCGGCGGCTTCGAGGTGATGTCGTACACCACCCGGTTGACCTGCCCGACCTCGTTGACCACCCGGTTCGAGATGCGTTCGAGCAGGTCGTAGGGCAGCCGGGCCCAGTCGGCGGTCATCGCGTCCTCGCTGGTGACCGCGCGCAGCACGACCGGATGCCCGTAGGTGCGCTCGTCCCCCTGGACCCCCACCGAGCGGACGTCCGCCAGCAGCACCGCGAACACCTGCCAGATCTCGCGGTCCAGCCCGGCCCGGCGGATCTCCTCGCGGACGATCGCGTCGGCGGCCCGCAGCGTCGCCAGCCGCTGCGGGGTGACCTCACCGATGATCCGGACAGCCAGGCCAGGCCCCGGGAAGGGCTGCCGCCAGACGATCTCCTCCGGCAGCCCGAGCTCCTCGCCGAGCCGGCGCACCTCATCCTTGAACAGAGTGCGCAACGGCTCCACCAGAGAGAACTGCAGATCCTCGGGGAGCCCGCCGACGTTGTGATGCGACTTGATCTTCGCCGCGGTCGGCGAGCCGGACTCGATGACGTCCGGATACAAGGTGCCCTGCACCAGGAACTCGATCCGGGAGCCCTCCGCCTCGGCCTGAGCCTCCAGCTCGCGGGCGGCGGCCTCGAACACCCGGATGAACTCCCGTCCTATTATCTTGCGCTTGCGCTCCGGGTCGCTGACGCCGGCGAGTGCCGCGGCGAACCGGTCGGCGGCCTTGACGTGCACCAACTCGACCCCGGTCGAGGCGACGAAGTCCTTCTCCACCTGCTCCGCCTCGCCCGCGCGCAACAGGCCGTGATCGACGAACACGCAGGTCAGCCTGTCGCCCACGGCGCGGTGAACGACCGCCGCGGCCACCGCCGAGTCCACCCCGCCGGACAGCCCGCAGATCGCGCGCGCGTCGCCGAGCTGGGCCCGGACCGCCGCGACCGCCTCGTCCGCGATGTTGACCATCGTCCAGTTGGGCCGGCAGCCGGCGCCGGCGAACAGGAAACGCCGCAGGACGTCCAGGCCGCGGTCGCTGTGCACCACCTCCGGGTGGAACTGCACGCCGAACAGCCCGCGCGCGACGTCCTCGAAGGCCGCGACCGGGGTCGACGGCGTCGACGCGGTGACCACGAACCCCGGTGGCGCCGCTGTCACCGAGTCGCCGTGGGACATCCACACCTGCTGGCTGGTGGGCAGACCCGCGAACAGGACACCGCCGCCGGCGGTGACGGTCAGGCGGGTCGCGCCGTACTCCGCGACACCTGTGCGGGCCACCGTCCCGGCCAGCGCGTGCGCCATCACCTGGTGTCCGTAGCAGATGCCCAGCACCGGCACCCCGGCACGGAAGAGCGCGGGGTCCACCTCCGGGGCGCCCGGCGAGTAGACCGACTTCGGCCCACCCGAGAGGATCACCGCGGCGGGACGCCGGGCGAGGATCTCCTCGACCGAGATGTCCCAGGGCACGATCTCCGAGTAGACGTGGCACTCCCGCACCCGCCTGGCGATGAGCTGGGCGTACTGGGCACCGAAGTCGACGACCAGAACCGTGTCGTGAGCCGGGCGGGAGGCCCCAGGCGCGTCGGACGCCCCGGGCGCGTCGGACGCCGCCCACGCGGGCGCGGGTGGAGACGCGGAGGCGGGGGCGGCCGGCGCGTCGGATCCTCGGCCGTTGCCCGTCGGGCCCGCGGCCGGCTTCGAGATGGCGGTGTCCACGACGCCAAGCCTACGGAGAAGATGCCAGGCCCACGGAGAGCCAAGCCCACGAAGAACAGGCCAGGACGGTGCGGGCCCATAGAGAAGCTGTCAGAAGGTGTCAGACCCGCGGAGAACGGGCGCGATACCTGACGCGGCACCGGAAAGTACCTGCGCGACAGGCAACAGGCGGCCGACCCGCCCGGACTTCCGTCCATCCTGCGGGCATACGTCCGGATGGCCCGAGAACGGGCCGAACAGACGGGATCGGAAGTGGACATCTAGTTTAGGCCAGGCGCGTGTCGGGATGTCTGGCCATACCGCTATGGTGCCTATCGAGGGACATCCGGGCCCGATACCGGGCCATCCCGGCACGTTATGTTCCGGGAGGCTGGCGGAGAGGTTGCGAAGGTACGTGCGCAGACAACCGATAGCCGGCACGGGCATCGACGCTCCCCCGGCGGGCGAGGTCACACCGCAGGAGCCGGAGCGGTCCGCCGATGACGGCGGGCCCCGCGTCGACGCCCCAGCCATCACGTCACGGGACCCAGGCGGTATACGACGCATAAGAGCGCTGCTCGGTGCGCCGGCGAACTGGCGGGTCCGTACCAAGCTGATCGCGATTCTCGCGGTCCCGATCATCGCGATCCTGGCCAACGCCGCGATGGGCGCCAACAGCGTGCTGACCAGCACCCGGGACGTCAACCGTGCCCAGGACATGGTGAAGATAAGCCGCGCCGCCACGGCACTGGTGTCCGCATTGGAACAGGAACGCACCTATACGGTCGGCTATATCGCCTCACGCGGCACGCCCCTGTCGGGCTTCCGCTCCCCCGAGCGCATCAAAACGGTGCGGACACAGGTTGACGAGGCGGCCCGGCAGTACGAGCAGAGTGTCCGGGGCCAGCAGAACGCCTTCACCGAGCAGACCCGGACGGTACTCCAGTCGATCACGGACCGGCTGTCGCACCGGACGAACGTGCGCGAGACCGCGTTGACGCTGGCCTCGTCGAGCTCCGTCCAGGTGGCCTACACCGGGATGATCAACAGCCTCGTCAGCCTGGTGTCGCTCATCCCGCAGGGCCAGGACGACGCCGCGCTGAACGCCGACGTGGAGGCCCTCGACGCCGTCATCCGCGCGCGGGAACGCCTGGCCGCCCAGCAGTCCCTCATCCACGGCACCATCCAGCAGGGACGTTTCGACAGCACCGACTACCGGCTGTTCGTCGGTCTGAGCACGGAACGCGAAACCCAGATCTCCCGTTTCGAGGCGGTGGCCAACCCGGACCAGGCCAGGGTGTACCGGGAGACGCTCGTCGGTCAGGACGTCGCGGAGACCAGCAACGAGGTACAGGGCGTCCTGACAGGACGGGTCGGGCAGTCGCTCGAGCTCGACAACCTGAAATGGCTGCAGTCGACCCAGGCCACGATGGACCTCAACAGCAGGATCGTCGACTCCCTGTACAACAACACCGAGGACCGCGTCGAGACGCTGCGGTCGGGTATCCAACGCCGGGCGCTGCTCTCCGGTCTGCTCATCGTCTTCATCCTGACGGCCGCCCTGCTCGCCGCCATGATCGTTGCCCGCTCCCTGGTACGCCCCCTGCTCGGGCTGCGCGCGGCCGCGCTCGACGTCGCCGGCCGCCGGCTGCCCGAGTCGGTCCGCCGGCTGCGCGACTCCACCGAACAGGACATCGAGACCGAGGTCGAACCGGTCGGTATCAACACCGACGAGGAAATCGGTGAAGTCGCCCGCGCGTTCGACGAGGTCCACCGGGAGGCCGTCCGCCTCGCGTCCGAACAGGCCGTGCTGCGGAACAACGTCAACGCCATGTTCGTCAACCTGTCCCGGCGCAGCCAGGGACTGGTCGAACGGCAACTGCGGCTCATCGACGATCTGGAGAACCGGGAGCAGGACCCGGACCAGCTCTCCAACCTGTTCAAGCTCGACCACCTGGCAACCCGTATGCGCCGGAACAACGAAAGCCTCCTGGTGCTCGCCAGCACCGACACGGCCCGCAGGTGGACCCACCCCGTCCCCCTCAACGAGGTCGTCCTCGCCGCGATCTCCGAGGTCGAGCAGTACACGAGGGTCAAGCAGATGGCGGCGGCCGCGGTGTCGATCACCGGGAACGCCGTCAGCGACGTCGTGCACCTCATCGCCGAACTGTTGGAGAACGCCACCTCCTTCTCCCCGCCGGCGACCGAGGTACAGGTCGCCAGCCGCTCCCTGGGGCCTGGCGCCGGAGCGATAGTCGAGATCGAGGACCGCGGCATCGGAATGCCGGCCAAGGATCTCGAACGCATCAACGAACGGCTGGCCAACCCACCCGTCATCGACGTGTCGGTGTCCCGCACGATGGGTCTGTTCGCGGTCGGTCGGCTGGCCGTCCGACACAGCATCCGCGTCCAGCTCCGCGAATCGACCTCCGGCGGGATCACCGCCGTGATAAGGCTGCCAGCCAAGGTCGTCGCCAGTGAGGCGACCCCGAGCACGCCGGCACGCCCCCCGGCGCCGCTGACCACCGGACGTCCCCCGGTCGGCCGGTCCGCGCTCGACAACGGTCTGCCACCGGCGCTGTCCAACGGCCGCACGGTGGGGTTCGACGGGATGTCCCTGGCGAACGGCATGTCACGCGGCGAGTCCAACGGCCACACGTTCGTCGACGGAAACAGCCTGCCAAAGGGCAACGGCTCGTATCCGCCCGGTTCGCGCAATGGCTCCGAAGCACCTCCGTCCCTGCCCGTACCGGGCATGAACGGAAGCGGCCCGGGCCGCACCACGGCGGACGAGCGGTCCACCAGCCCCGACGAGTTCAGGCTGGAGCAGCCGGACGTCGGTGGCGGCTTCGGCGCCGGCACCGGCCCGCTGGAGATCCCCAGAACCACGGCCCGCCAGCCGAATGCCGATCCGCCCTTCCCGAGTGAGCCCCAGACCGGCGGCTACGAGATCCCCCGGGGACCGGGCGCGGCGGGCCCCACCGGCCCGGACACCGGCGCGACCTACCTGGACCTCGCCGGCCGCACCGGCCCGGCGCACCTGGATCCGGCCGGCTCGGCTTCCCTGGACACCGGCGGCATCGACCTGACCGGAGCGGCCCCGCCCGGACCGACAGGCCGGACCGCCACGGACAGCGCACCGGCCGCGCCCAGCCCCGACACGACCCCGTTCAACCGGCTGTCCCCCCCGCCCACCGCCTACTCCCAGCCCACCGGCGGCGGTCAGGCCGGAGAACTGCCGACGGTCATCCCGTCGGGCGGCGGCGTCCGTCCCGACTTCAGGACGGAGCGGGCGCCCGCCGCGCGCGACGACGTTTCCTACCGCGACGACGTTTCTTATCGCGACGATGTGTCCTATCGCGATGACGTCTCCTATGGCGACGGTGCCGACCGGGCGTCCCGTACCGACGGGGCCGAGGAAGCAGCCGCCGACCGGGACGGCGAGGACAACGACACGACCCCGATCTTCGATTCGGTCTCCGCGTGGTTCCAACGCCACGCCCCGACGTCCCCGCACTCGCTGCCGAGCCGACCGAGGGCGGCTGCCCCGCTGGGCCGTCCCGGACCAGCCCCGCACCGCGGCCCGGCCAGCCTGCGTGGTGACTTGCGGCCACCGGAGCCCGCCGGCCGGCCCGCTCGGCCGGTCGACGTCAGCGCCAGCGGTGACATCGGCCGGCCGCCGTCGCCCTACCCGGCGCCAGCCGGCCGGCCCGGGCCTCAGGGTCCGGCACCCGCCGACATCCCTGTGCCCGGCTGGTCGCCCGTCCCGGGAGAACCCCCGCTGCCGGCCGCCGCGGCCGGCCCCGCCGACATCCAGTCCGTTCCGTTGGCGAGCCGTCCGGCGCCCGCCGCGCCGGATTCCGGATCCGTATCATGGTCGTCCGCGGCTGACGCCGGGTGGCGTGCCGCGGAAGCGGCCCGCCAGCCGTCTCCCGCTGGGACGACCAGGGCCGGTCTTCCATTGCGTGTCCCGATGACACACCTGGTACCTGGCAGCGCTGAAACCACGCCAAGGCGTCAGCCGGAGGGGTCGTCCCGCTCTCCCGAAGCGGTCGGTGGCCGGCTTGCCAGCTTCTACCAGGGTGTTCGGCAGGCCCGTGATGTCGTCAGGGACACCCCCCACAGCTCTCGTCGGAACGCCCAGGAGGAAGTGTGACGCCCATGAGCTCAGACGCACAGAACCTCAACTGGTTGATCAACAATTTCGTCGAAAGAGTTCCCGGTGTCGCGCACACCGTGGTGGTTTCCGCGGACGGCCTGCTGCTGGCGGTCTCGGACGGTTTCCCACGCGACCGGGCGGACCAACTGGCCGCTGTCGCGTCGGGTCTGGTCAGCCTGACCCAGGGCGCCGCCCGGGTTTTTGAAGCAGGCAACGTGACACAGACGGTCGTCGAGATGGAACATGGGTTCCTGTTCATCATGGCGATCAGCGATGGGGCAAGTATGGCGGTTCTCGCCGCACCGTCATGTGACATCGGACTTGTGGGGTACGAGATGGCACTGCTGGTGACCCGGACCACGGATGTGCTCACCCCTGCCCTACGAGCCGAACTACAGGGGATCCTTCCGCGGTGAACCGACAGGAGCACAGGGGGTCAGGGTGAGTACCGATCCCGCGAATACCCCGGGACCGGTTGTCCGTCCCTACGCGATGACCGGTGGTCGGACGCGTTCACGATACGAACTCGCCATCGAGGCGCTTGTCGTCACAACGTCCTTTGGTGAGGAACGGGCAATCCAACTTGCCCTGGAACAACAGACAATCGCCGCCATGTGCCGGCAGGTGCGATCAGTTGCGGAGATCGCCGCCGGCCTGCGGGTTCCCCTCGGAGTCGCCAGGGTGCTGGTCGGTGACATGGCGGACGAAGGTTACGTCCGGGTACACCAACAACCCGACCGCGATGAGGCGCCGGACCTCGCGCTGCTCGAAAGGGTGCTCAGTGGCCTTCGCAAGCTCTGACCGCAGACGGGTCAACTCCTCCGTCGCCACTACTTCGGTCAAGATCGTCGTTGCTGGTGGTTTCGGCGCCGGCAAGACGACTTTTGTCGGTTCGGTGTCCGAGATCGTACCCCTGCGGACCGAGGCGGTCATGACCGAGGCCGGGGCACACGTCGACGACCTGACCCACCTCGCCGACAAGACGACGACCACGGTCGCAATGGACTTCGGCCGGGTCTCCCTGGACGAGGATCTGATCCTCTATCTGTTCGGCACGCCGGGACAGTACCGGTTCTGGTTCATGTGGGACGACATCGTGCGGGGCGCTATCGGTGCCATCGTTCTCGCCGACACCCGGCGGCTCGCCGACTGTTTCGCGGCCGTGGACTACTTCGAACAGCGACAGTTGCCATTCGTCGTCGGAGTGAACTGTTTCGACGGAATCCTGCGGCATTCCATAGACGACGTCCGGGAAGCTCTGCAGATCAACCCGAGCATACCGATCATCACCTGCGACGCGCGTAACCGTTACTCGACGAAAAGCGCACTGATCGCGGTGGTCGAGCACACGATGTCACGAGCGGTGGCCAGGACCTGATCCGCCGCTCGGGCGGCACCGGCCCGGCGCGCGCATATCGTCCTCGCGGTGAACCGGGCCGACAGTATCGGCCCGGTTCACCGATCGGCCCGGTTCACCGCGTCCGGCTGTCCCCGCCAGGAGGCGGTCGAGCGGACGGGAGCTGTTCTCAGGTCCCCTGGACGGCCCTGGTGTATGGCAGCAGCCTGCCTGGCTGCACGGCAATGTTCTTGATCGAATCGTCGCCGACGATGACCAGGCTGTAGCCGGTGCCCTCCGTCCGCCACTGTCCCCCGACCAGCGGCGTCTTCGCCACGTTCTTGGGGATGTCGGCCGAGCCGCCGAAGCCGATCTCCCCCACGATCGTGTTGGTACGCAGCTTCCCGATCGCCGCCGCCAGGCCCGCCCGGTCGTCGGGCGAGCCGACCTGGGCCAACGCCTCCGTGGCGAGTTCGTAGAGGGCGTGCACGAAGCCGAGGGTCTGCACCCAGGGGGTGCCGGTCCTGTCCGTGAAGTCCTTGGCGAGCGTCTCCGGAGTGGCCCCCGTCAACGAGCTTTTGAACCGGTGGTAGGGCGACCACCAGACCTCGGTGCCGAGGTTGTTGCCGTCCTGGCCGAGGGCCTGGACGGAGCGCGGGAACAGCAGCCCCTTGGCGACCGTGACGATCTTCGGGCTGAAGTCCATCGACACCGCCTGCTTCCAGAAGATCTGGAAGTCGCCCGGTGTCAGCACACCGGTCAGGATGTCCACGCCCGCCTGCTTGAACACCCTCAGCTGGGGGCCGAAGTCCGACGTCCCGGTGGGAAAGACCGGAGGCTTCACGAGCGTGTAGCCCGCGGTGGCTATCACGGGCGGAAACCCGATGGTGCCGTCGGCGAACGTCCTGCCGTCGGAGTCGTCCGGCCAGAGCGCACCGACCTTCTTGTTGCTGGGCAACTGGCCCCACATGTTCCGGTAGACCCTGGTCACGTCCTCAAGGCCCCAGAAGAAGTGATAGGTCCACTTGAACGGGCGGGCCGGGTCGCCACCACGTCCGTTGAACCACGACTGCCAGGGAGCGGCCGTGGAAATGCACGGCATCTCGTTCGCCTCGCACTGGTCCGAGACCGGGTTGGTGGTCTCCGGTGTGGAGGCGACGAGGATGATGTCCACCCGGTCGGTGTAAATCAGGTCGCCGGCGGCCTGGGCCGCACGGTTCTGGTCGGACTGGCTGTCCCGGACGATGATCTCAACCGGATAGGTGCGCGCGCCGATGGTCATTCCGCCCTGGCGGTCGAAGAAGGCCCGGATGGTGTCGGTGACGTACCTGTCCGCGGCGCCGAAGGCGGACAGCGCCCCCGTCTGCGGGCTCACATAGCCGATCCTGATGACCCGGTTCGCCTTCGACCCGCTCCCGGAGCCGCCACAGGCGGCAAGGGGTACCCCGGCGGTCGCCACGCCAGCCAGGGTCAGCAGTGTGCGGCGGCTAAGGAAACGCCCACCGGCATCACCGGAACGGTCCACGGCGCCGGGAGGAACCTGCTGGGGCATCTGGTGGGCAATCTGGTCCGGTTTCTTCCCCGCGCCGGGCTCCGCCGCCCGCGTCCGGGATTCCTGCCACGGCAGCGGAACCGGTACGGGAGGCCCGACGAGTGATCCGGAAGGTCCGGAAGGCCCGGAAAACTCACCGGGCCCGGAAGGCTCGCATCCCCGGGCCGCGGGAAACGGCCTGCCCGGGCCGGTCGCTTCGGGGCCGTCGACGCCAGGTCGTCCCCGTCCAGTACGTGTCGGGCGGTCAGAGTGGAGCATGGGTCCTGATCCTGCCGCACGCCGGTTCAAACCCGGGCGCTGGGTCCCGGTCGACACGCAGCAGACCAGATCGGGAACGGAAGGTTCCTGTTCGGCCCACCGGCTGAAGCCGGCGGGAGCAGGCTCCGCCGGCCCGGGATACCGGCTGGAGAACGCCGGCCGGCGTTCTCCAGGCCAGTCGGCGAACACATGATCACTATTTTTCCCGGGCTCGGAGCCTAATTGATCGCACACCACCGGTTCGATCCGTCCTTGAAGGTCAGGAAAGCGCCGTCCTTCCCGGCGTCGCCAGCGCCCACCCGGTTGATGAACAGCGCCTTGATGTCCTTGAGCGGACCGTCGGCGAACCGGACGTCGGTAAAAATCACGGTATCGGTACTCAGACTGTTCTTTGTGATCGAGTAGGTACCCTGCTGGTCATCCCAGCGGTAGCTACCGCTCTCGCGTGGCACGACGAACTTGTTCGGCAGTGCCGCGGACGCCTGGGAATTCCGGTTGTCGGCCGAGGCAGCCCCGTCGGCCGGCTGGTCGCCGTCGGCCGTCCGATAGCAGCGGTAGGTGCCGTCGACCAGCGCCCGACCGGCCGCGGCGTCCGGATTGCTCGTGGCCGGCGTCGGCGCGCCCCCGGCCGAGGACGCCGCGGCGGTGACGCCGGGATCCGCCGGGTCCTCCGGAGCCCCCACGGGAAGATCCTCCGCCCCGCCCGACAGCAGGGCGTACAGCCCGACCGCGACCAGGGACACCAGCACCGCGACAATCAACGGGCCGGTCCACCCACGCCGATAACGCGCCAGCAGCCCCGAGCCGGGGCCGCCGCTGCCGTCGTCGTCGACGTCGTCGACGTCGTCGACGTCGTCCACATCGTCGATGTCGTCACCGGGATCCGGCCCACCGCGCCGGCTGTCCGGCCGGCTGGACAGTCGGACGGCCGGCCGTTTCGCGGCCCCGGACGCCGTCGAGTGCTGCTCCGGCCCCCGCGCCCCGGTGTCCGTGGAAGCACCACCCGGGGAGGGAACCCGCGCCGTCGCCGTACCCGGCCGGCCCACCTTCTTACGGACAGAAGTGGACGGCTTCCAGCCCCCGTCGTCGTCATCGGGACCGGTGTCACGCGAGCCGGCATCACGCGAGCCGATGTCACGCGAGCCGATGTCACGCGAGCCGGCATCACGCGAGCCGGCATCACGCGAGCCGATGTCACGCGAGCCGGCATCACGCGAGCCGGCATCACGCGAGCCGGCATCACGCGAGCCGGCATCACGCGAGCCGGCATCACGCGAGCCGGTGTCCGGCACGGACCCGATCCTCGACAGCGTCGCGGTCATCTCCGCCAGCGACTGTCCCAGCACCCCGGGCGGCACGGCCGGAGATGACGGCATACCGTCACGCGACGTCCTCGGCCGTGCGGCGTCGGTGACCCGTGGCACGATGTCGGTGCGCTCCATCGATCCGGCGGCGGAGGACGCCGCGGCGGCCGGGTCCGCGAAGGCCGCCTCGCCCGGCAGACCGCCCCCGGGCGTCCTGGCCCCGGGTATCGCCGACGGCGGCCTGGGAGCGGTACGTGGGTGCGGCCGGGCGGGAACGGACGACTCGGCCGTGGTGGCCGCGGCCGGGTCCCGGTAGGTCGGCGGGAGAAGCACGGCCCGGTCGTTGCCGCCGTCCACTCTCCCGGCAGTTGGCCGGGATGTGCCAGGAGCAACCGGTGCATCGTCGTTCACGCCGGCACCACGAACGAGGGCTCTGGCGGCCCCGGAACCGGGATATCCGCCTGCCCCGTAGCCGCTCGGAGCCGGGCTGCCGGCTGTCGCGGCCGGCCCTGCGTCCGGGGGGCCGGCCCGATCGGGAGGCGGCGGGTTCGGCCCAGCGGGAGGTACCCGTCCGCGATCACGGGGCTGTGCCGCCCTGAACGAGCCGCCCATCAGGTAGGAAGTCGATCCGTCTCCCGGCCCGGTGGTGTCCGGTTGACGGGCCGGAAGCTCACGATCAGTGCCCATGAGCGGTGGGTAGCCGGCCTGGTGGCCCGCCAACCCGTAACCGTTCGCCGGATGGTCGCTTCCGTAACGGTCCCCAACGCCGTTGGGGTTCGGCACGCCGTTACCGGCGGAGCCAGGGGCGCCGTACCCGGCCGGGCCACGGGCCGGCGGGGAACCGGCGCTCCCCCCGAAACCGTCGTCCGACGGCATACCCGCCGACGGCATACCCGCCGGCGGCAGGGCGGCCGGTGGTAGGGCGGCCGGTGACGCCCGGCCGGGCAACGGCTGCGGGCCCCCGGGCCGACGGCCGTCCGGCCCGGGGGCGCCCGTGTCGAACAGACGCTGGTCGGACTGACCACCAAAGGAGAAAGCGCCACCCGCGGGCGGGGAGGCGGGCCCGTCGTCACGCGGACGGGTCCGATAACCGTCGGTGGAACCACGGGCATCGGGGTAATGCGGAGCGAAACCGCGCAGGACGCCAGGCTGATAGCCGTCCGGCCCGGTGCCGTTCCCGTTCGCCGGCCCCGGAGCGGACTGCCAGGGATGACCTGCGCCCTGACCCGCGGGGCTCTGGCCCACCGGACCCTGGCCGGTGGGGCTCTGGCCCTGACCGGCGGGGCTCTGGCCGGCGGGGCCGCCATAACCGGCGAATCCGTCCGCGGCGACGGGCGGGCCGGTGTCGCGCTGGGCGGCGCCGGCACGATCGCTGCCATCCACGGACAGCCCCCAGCGCCCACCGCCGTAGCCGCCGGTCGTCGTGCCCATCGCAGAATCATCACCGCCCGGCAGCCAGCCGGGCCGCGGGTGGTCGGGCGGGGGCGGTTGGAACGGAGAAGCCGGCTGGAACGGGTAGGCGGGCAGGGCCGGCCGCTCATGACTGGCGGAGACGTCGAACGGGTCAGGAGCGGGGAAGGGACGATCGCGCCACCCCTGGCCGGTTGGATCCTGGGCGCCGGACCTGTCCGGAACCGGCGGGAAGGACGGCTCGGAGCGGTCGTCAGCCTCCCCGACCCGCTCGACCGCGAAGAAGTCGTCCGCACGCCGGCCCGACGCTCCGGAACGGTCCGCGGGGCCGGTCACCGGGCCGCCCGCGTCACCGGCTGCCGTCGATGGACGCCACGCCCCGGCGACGGCGTCCCACGCCCACGCGTCATCGTCGCTCGCCCCGAGCCCGTGGGTGGGCATGTCCTGCCCCCCAGGTCCAGGTAGTCGTCCGGGTAAAGGGCGTAGGCCGTGCCCGATGGATGCTCGCCCGCACGGGCGACACCCAGACAAACACTCGCCGTGTTGTCATCGTCACCAATAGCTCCGCTATTGCACGCCCCCCATCCGCTGTTTCGCGCCGCACGGGGATCCCCGCAGGGACGCCACTGCTCTCCACCCCGCCGGAGGCTACCTGGATCACCGTCCGCATCGATCAACATCCATCAGAGACGGCCCAGGTGCCCACGAACCAGGCACCCACGAGCCAGGTGCCCACGAAAGCCCGCACGCCATGAAACACTGGAAATATGGACGAATGCAGCCTACACCACAGCTCGCCGTCATCAGACGCTCACGCACTGGTCGGAGATCTCCTGGACGATCCTGGTCGTCTCCGGCGAGTTCACGCTCTTGTTGAACTGTTCGTACTGATCCTGCGGATAGTTGGCCTCCAGCTTCTCCAGCGTGCACGTGCAGTAGGCCTGCAGCCCGTGGCTGACCTGCATGCACTCCCGCAGATAGTCCGCGCGCAGCGCCTCGCTGTACTGTGCGGGCCGGGCGGCCACCGTATCCGGCGAAGCGCCCTCGACGGTGTTGACGGGCGCGTTGGTCACAGCGTCCCCGTCGTCGCCGCCCAGGGCCAGGTAGCCACCGACGCCGACCAGGAGCAGCACCACCACCGCGGCGGCGATCAGCACGCGACGCGGTAACGCCGCGACGGACGACAGGCGCCGGGTCAGCGGCCGGTCCGGCCCCGGGACGGCACTGTCGCCGTCCGCCTCGGGCCGAGGTGTCGATGCCCGGCCACCGGCCCGGCGCTTGCGGTGCTGCCGGTGCGCGCCGGTCGAGGCCCGCGGATGGGATCCCAGGGCGATGGCACCGGTGTCGGTGCCGGGCAGAGCGCCGTCCCGGGCGGGCCCGAGCGCGATGACGTCCACCACACCGAACGGCTCGGACAGCCCTCGGACGCTGGCCCCGGACGGCGCGATCTCCCCTGTGCTCGGGGCGACGACGGTGCCGACGGCCGTTACCGGCCCCGTTCCCGGGTCGGCGGGCCCGAGCGGATAGCTCTGCCAGGCGGCCCCGTGGGCGGCCGCGATGTCCAGCCCACCCGTGTTGGCCAGGATGTCAGCGCCCTGCGACGAGATGTCATCGCCCGGAAGCAGCCAGCTGTCCAACCCACCCGGCTGCGGGAGGTCGACGACCGTCTGCGTGCTCTGCGGGGTGCCGTCCCGCACCGGCCCTGGCCCCGACTCCAAGTGGGCCGCGCCCGGCGACAGCGTCCCGTCCAGGACGGACCAGCCCGACGTGTCCAGCGCCAGATATCCCGGCGCGAACTCCCCGGTCGTGGTGACCGCGGCATCGCCACCGATGGCGGTGCCGCCGGTGACACCGGCATCGCCCGAACCGGTATCGGAACCGGTAATCGTGGACTCGGTGGGATACGCCGCTGACAGCTGCCACGTCTGGGCTGCCTCGTCCCAGACGTACGAACCATCATCGCTGACCCAGCGACCGTGCTCGTCGATGCGCATGTGTCATCCTTCGGACCAGAACAGACGGTTCCAGGGTGCCATGCTGCCCGTAGCGATCTTCACCGGAGGTCGCGAGGATTTTCCAGGTGGGCCCGAAGACGGCCATCATGCCGTCGGAAGCGGACTTCACCCGAATTCGGGACCGGTCCGAAATGTCCATGGTAGTTCGATAGTTCCGACCACCGGTGGACGTCACAGACGCGGGAGAGGCCGGCAGCGGATCAGCAGGGTGACCCGGTGACCAGCACGTCGGCCTTCTGCAGTTCCTTGAGCGTCGCGTAGCCGGTCGTCGCCATCGCGGTCCGCAGCGCCCCGGCGAGGTTGAGCGTGCCGGGGTTCACCGACGCGGGGCCCAGCAGGATCTCCCGCAGCGTTCCGGCGACCGCGACCGGCTCCCAGGTGCCTCGCGGCAGGCGGGAGTGCAGCAGGTCCATGGACCAGTAGCCGCCGCGCCCGGGCGCCTCGGCGGCGGCGGCCAGCGGCTTGTCGAGCATGACCGCGTCGGCCCCGCAGGCGATGGCCTTGGCGATATCCCCGCCGGTGCGCACACCTCCGTGCGCGATGACGTGGACGTACCGGCCGCCGGACTCGTCCAGGTAGCGCATGCGCGCGCCGGCCGCGTCCGCGATCGCGGTTGCCATCGGGACGCCGACCCCGAGCACCGCCCTGGTCGTGTCCGCGCCGCCGGGGCCGACCCCGACGATCACACCGGCGGCCCCGGTGCGCATCAGGTGCAGGGCGGTCGAGAAGGACGCGCAGCCGCCCACCAGCACGGGCACGTCGATCTCGCCGATGAACCGTTTGAGGTTCAGCGGCTCACTCCGTTTCGACTGGTGCTCGGCCGATACCGCCGTCGCGTGGATGACGAGCAGGTCGACCCCGGCCTCGAGCAGGAACGGGTACAGCGTGTCGACCCGTTGCGGGCGCAGCGCGGCGGCCGCGACCACACCGGCGCCCCGGATCTCCGTCAGCCGTTTGACGACCAGTTCGGGCCGGATCGGCGCGGTGTAGAGCTCCCGCAGCCGCCGGCCGGCCGCGTCCGGGCCGAGGGTGGCGATCTCCGCCAGCAGCGGCTCCGGCTCCTCGTGCCGGCTCCACAGCCCTTCGACGTGGACGATGCCGAGGCCGCCGATGTTGCCCAGCTCGACGGCGGTGGCCGGTGAGGTCACCGCGTCCGCGGGCGCGCCCACCACCGGCAGGTCGAAACGGTAGGCGTCGATCTCCCAGGCCAGCGAGACGTCCGCGGGGTCGCGCGTGCGCCTCGACGGCACGATGCCCAGGGCGTCCAGGCCGAAGCCGACCCGACCGCTCTTACCGATACCGATCTCGACCTCAGCCACTGTGTCCTCTCACCGGTGCCACCGGGTCCCTCCACCGGCAACATCCTCCCACCGACGTCATCGGTCCACCGGCGTCATCGATGGCATCCTCCCAGTGGCATCACCGGTGGTGCCCTCCCAGCGGGGCGCAGCCGGCCCGTCCCGAAGGGCGGGACCACCGGCCCGCTCCTCGGGACGGCGCGTGCGTCACCGCGAGTTGTAGTTCGGTGCTTCGACGGTCATCTGGATGTCGTGCGGGTGGCTCTCCTTCAGGCCCGCGGCGGTGATGCGCACGAGCCGGGCGTCCCGTTGCAGGGCGGCGATCGTCGGCGAGCCGGTGTACCCCATGGCCGCCCGCAGGCCGCCGACGAGCTGATGGGCCACCGCGGCCAGCGGCCCCCGGTACGGGACCTGCCCCTCGATGCCCTCCGGCACGAGCTTGTCGTCGGAGAGGACATCGTCCTGGAAGTAGCGGTCCTTCGAGTAGGAGGTGGTGGTGCCCCGGCTGCGCATCGCGCCCAGCGACCCCATCCCGCGGTATGCCTTGTACTGCTTGCCGTTGATGAAGATCAGCTCGCCGGGGCTCTCGTCGACGCCGGCCAGCAGGCTGCCGAGCATCACCGTGTCCGCCCCGACCGCGATCGCCTTGGCGATGTCCCCGGAGTACTGCATCCCACCGTCGCCGATCACCGGGATGCCGTGCTCCCGGGCGACCTGTGCGCACTCGTAGATCGCGGTGATCTGCGGCACGCCGACCCCGGCCACCACCCGCGTGGTGCAGATCGAGCCGGGCCCGACCCCCACCTTGATGGCGTCGGCGCCCGCCTCCACCAGCGCGCGGGCGCCGTCCGCGGTCGCGACGTTGCCGGCGATGACGTCGAGGGGGCTGCCGTCGGCCCTGGTCGGCAGGTCGGCCTTGATGCAGCGCACCATGTCCAGCACCGCCCGGGAATGGCCGTGGGCGGTGTCGACGACCAGGAAGTCGACCGCCGCGCGCACCAGGGCCTGGGCGCGCTTGTAGGCGTCCTCCCCCACCCCGATGGCGGCGCCGACCACCAGCCGGCCGTCGGCGTCCTTGGTCGCCCGCGGGTACTGCTCGCGCTTGGTGAAGTCCTTGACGGTGATCAGACCGCGCAGGCGGCCCCGGTCGTCCACCAGGGGAAGTTTTTCGATCTTGTGCCGCCGCAGCAGAGCCAGCGCGTCGTCGGCCGACACACCCACCGGCGCCGTGACGAGCGGCATCGGCGTCATCACGTCACGCACCGACCGGGAATGGTCCCGCTCGAACCGGATGTCACGGTTGGTCACGATGCCGAGGAGCCGGCCGTCGGACTCGGTCACCGGAACGCCGGATATCCGGTAACGAGCCATCAACTCGTTGGCCTCGTCGATGGTGGCGTCCGGGCCGCAGGTGATCGGAGAGGTGATCATTCCCGATTCGGAACGCTTCACCATGTCGACCTGCTGCGCCTGGTCGTCCACGGAAAGATTCCGGTGCAGCACGCCCACTCCGCCCTGGCGGGCCATCGCGATCGCCATCCGCGACTCGGTGACGGTGTCCATCGCCGAGGACAGCATCGGAATGGCAAGCCGGATATGGCGGGACAACCACGTGGACGTGTCCGCCTCCGACGGCATGATGTCCGATTCCGCCGGGAGCAGCAGTACGTCGTCGAAGGTCAGCCCCAGCGTGGCCAGCTTCGTTGGCAGCACCGACTCCGGATCAGACACGGCCGGCCGGACAATGGGACTGTTCATGACACCTTCCGTTCACCCTTTGTTGTTCGCCGTGCCGGCACCGCACCCGCACGGCACTCCCGACCGCGCCTTCCCAGGCCTTCCCGGCCGTTGCCGTTGCCTTCTCGGCGGCCGTTGCCTTCCCAGCCGCCGTCCGCCCGGCCATAGCTCTCCCGGCCGTCATCTTCTCGGCCTGGCCTTCCCGGCCCTGGCGTGACAGCCCACTCGGCCGCGGCGCCAGCCGGCGTGGCTCGGCTCCGTAGCCCGGCTCCGTGGACCGACCCTGCCGTGGCCGGCCCGTACCGACCGGCTCCCACCAGGCCCCACGCCGCAACCACCGGCGCCGACCCGCAGCGCCGCGACCGGCGCGACCAGCGGGCCGCCCGGAGCGGCAGGCCATCAGTACGAGCTTCAAGCTCTACATGCTAGGCCAAAGAACACTCGATCATGATTTTTCACGTGTCCGAAGACGTCAGGAACGTGCTCCGGCCAAAGGCCGCACGGCCGCGGGCTGCCACACAGCGCACTGATCATTCTTCGGAACCGGCTCGCGATACGGCGTACCCGAAACGGTCCGTAGCCGCGGTAAAGAGGCGATACGGGCACACACCAGCGCCTGGGGTCGCCGATCGGGACCACTAAGGGGCCCAGTCCGGCGTAGCGTGGTCGGCGTGAGCAACGAGCCTCTCGACCCCTTCGGGGGCGACCCCGAGGATCCGACCGCAGAACTCGCCCGTCTGGACCCGGTCGAGGACAGCGATCTGCTGGAGCCTCTGTCGCCGCAGGAACGCGAGGAGGTGCTCGCCGAACTCGGCGATCTCGACGTTTTCCGGACCCTGCTGGAACCCCGCGGCTACCGCGGTCTCGTCGTCGACTGCGAAGGATGCGCGGAACCGCACTTCTTCAGCTGGGATCTTCTCACCGGCAATCTGCGCCATCTGCTCGACGAGGGCCGCACCCGAGTGCACGAACCCGCCTACGCCCCGGATCCCTCCTGCTACGTCAGTTGGGACTACGCGCGCGGCTACGCCGACGGTGTCTACGAGACGAGCGAGGCATCGGAAGCCGACTCCCGCTGACCGCCCCCGCCCCTTCTCCCCTGGCCTTCTTTCGACGCGCTTCCGCCCAGGCATGAGAGCGCTCGCAACGATCTGAGCCTGTCGCTGCCGGAACGGCATCGGATCCGCATCCTTGCTCACGTCTGCCCGCCGTGCCCGCCAACAGCCGGCCCGCCCTCCAAAACCGCCGATCAGAGGACGCGGCAGCGGCAGAACCAGTGGGCGTTCTGCTTCTTCACAACCAGGTCTGCTTCTTCACACCGGGGAAGCGCTTCCTCACCCAGGGAACCGCGTCATTCGTCCCAGGGCCACTTCTCCGTCCCAGGACCGCTTCGTTCGTCCCAGGACCGCTTCTTCATCCCAGGGAAGGAGTGAGGAGATCGAGCGCTTCGGGCAGGGACTGCGCGCAGCGGACCTGCGGCGCGACGATCGCCCCGCGCCAGCCGGGGCCCCCCACCACGATCGACGTCGACGGCCGGGTCGTCGGTAAGTCGCGCCACACCTGAGCGTCCGCCGAGGCTCGGCGCTGGGACCAGAGGAACACCGCGGCCGGACCGGTACGTACGACCGCGGTCCGCAGCGCGGCGGCCGGTACAGCGGCACCGAGGACACGGGCGGGTATCCCCCGTTCGGCCAGCCCGGCCGCGACCGCGTTGAGGGCAAGGCTGTGCCGCTCGTCCGGAGCGCACGCGAGCAGCACCGGACGGGCGTGGGCGTCCATGTCACGGTCTGCCACCCGGCGGAAAACCGTCGCGACGCACTCGCTGAGCAGATGCTCGACGTCGACCGCGTCACCGCGTAGCTCCCATCGTCGGCCGACGGCGGCGAGCACCGGGCACGCCAGGTCCTGCCAGGCCGCGACCACACCGTCGGTCTCGACCGCCTGGGCCAGGATGCGGGTCACCGCGGACGAGTCGAGCGCCATGGCCGCGCGGGCGAGGCCGCGGGCTGCGATGCCGGCACCCGCCAGCGACAGCACCCGGCCACCCGACCCTCTCGCTTCGGCCATGCCCGCCTCGGCCACGCCCGCCTCGGCCACGCGGTCGGACCCGACCAGGTCCGCCACCGGGCCGTCTGCCGCCGGGCCGACAGCATTCGCAGCCGGCCCGGCGATGACGGCGGGCGCGGAGATGTTCCCGACGGTGCCACGGCCGTCGCCGGAGGAGATCGAGATCACGACCGGCCGGCCGGTACGCGGCTGACCGGCTTCCTGGACGTCAGGCCCGTCCGGCTGATCGGCGCCGGCTACGGAACGTGTCTCACTTTCGACCTGTCGCAGTGGCGCCGGCCACCGCGGTTCCGGCAGGTCCTCGGGAAGCGCGCTCCTGGCCATGCGGGCCGCCTCCGCCGGCGCGATCCCGGCCTGGGTGAGACGGCACATGAACTCCAGCCGGGCCAGGTCGTGTGGGTCGTACCTGCGACGGGTACCGGAAACATGGTCGGCCGGACCGAGCCCGTACCGGCGGTTCCAGGTACGCAGGGTCGCGGGCGCGATACCCAGCCGTCGGGCAACCGCGGCGACGGTGTACCGCGGATTGCGCTCCGCCGGGTCCGGGGAGGGGGTCACAGCGCTCATGGTGGCTCTCGGCGACCGTACCCACAACTTGGCGACGAACCGGCTCCGAACGACTACGCGTCGAGTGATTCTCAATGTTGAACAACATATGGCGCGGTACTACGGTGTAGCTGCGGCGCCAGCCGCCCATGGTTGAGAGGGGGGCTCAGGCCGATGACCGACGTCC